>LUPK01000016.1 GCA_001627335.1 Nocardioides sp. REDSEA-S33_B3
GACCTCTCGGCCGTGCGCGAGCGACCTCTCGGCCGTGCGCGAGCGACCTCTCGGCCGTGCGCGAGCGACCTCTCGGCGGTCAGTGGGCGGGGACGGCCGGGCCCTCGGTGTCGTGACTATCGGGGGTGGCGGGGGTGGCGGGGGTGTCGGGAGTTCGGCGGGGCAGCATCAGCGCGAGCACGAGGACGGCGAGCGAGATGACCGCCCCGAGCCCGAAGGCCCACTGCAGGCCGCCGACCATCGCGGCCGCCTCGCTCGAGCCGCCCTCGGCCAGCGACGCGGAGCGGCTGGAGAGGATCGTGATCGAGACGGCGGTGCCGATGGCGCCGGCGACCTGCTGGGTGGTGCCGAGCAGGGAGGAGCCGTGGGAGTACAGGTGCATCGGGAGCGCCCCGAGGCCGAGGGTGAAGACCGGGGTGAAGATGCCGGCCAGCGAGATCATCAGCAGCACGTGGATGCCGACGACGGCGGCGACCGGGGTGGTCTCCCCGATCAGCGCCAGGGCACCGAGCGCCACGACCATGCCGACGGCACCGGGCACGACCAGCGGCCGGCTGCCCACGCGGTCGAAGGTCCTGCCGACCTGCGGACCGAGCAGGCCCATCATGATGCCGCCGGGGGCCACGACCAGGCCGGTGGTCAGCGGCGAGAGACCGCGCACCTCCTGCAGGTAGAGCGGCAGCAGGATCATCGCGGCCAACATCGACATGAACGCGACCGCCATCAGCGCGATGGAGACGGTGTAGGTGCGGACCTGCAGGACCCGCAGGTCCAGCAGCGGCTCCGAGGTGCGCTGCAGGCGCAGCTGGCGCCACACGAACAGGCCGACGACCACCAGGCCGAGCAGGGCGGGGACCTCGGCGGGCACCGAGCCGCCGGAGCCCTCGCCCAGGCCGCTGAGGCCGTAGACGAGGCTGCCGAAGCCCAGGCCGGCCAGCACCACGGAGGCGATGTCGACGCGTCCGGCGCTCGGCTCGCCCACGTCGGGCAGCCGGCGCAGCGAGATCACGGTGATCGCCAGCGCGATGGGCAGCACCACGAAGAAGAGCCCGCGCCAGGTCGTGACGGCCAGGATGCCGCCGGAGACGGCCGGGCCCATCGCCGGGGCGACGGAGATCGCCAGCGTCACGTTGCCCATCACGCGACCACGGTCGTGGTCGGGGACGACCTTCATGATCGTCGTCATCAGCAGCGGCATCATCACCGCGGTGCCCGCGGCCTGCACGACCCGACCGGCCACCAGCATCCAGAAGAACGGCGCCACGCCCGCGATCAGCGTGCCGACGCTGAAGGTGATCATCGCCAGCGTGAACGCCTGGCGCGTCGTCACCCGCATCAGGAACCAGCCGGTGATCGGGATGACCGTGGCCATCGTGAGCATGAAGGCCGTCGAGAGCCACTGCGCCGATCGCGCGGTCACGTCGAACTCCACCATCAGCCGCGGGATCGCGTTGACCATGATCGTCTCGTTGAGGATCACGATGAACGTCGCCAGCACGAGCCAGCGCAGCACGCCGTAGTCGGGTGCCGGCGCGACGTCGTCGCGGGCGGGGGCGGCCTGCGGGGAGGCGGGCGAGGTCATGGGGCTCCAGACGAGAGGGACGAGCAGGTGCTGCGGCGCGGTGGGGTGCCGGCGCGTGCGCCGGGGACAGCACCGGAGGGGCGCGGGCCGGTGAGGGCCACGCACAGTCTGACCTGAGACAGCCCTTCAACTCATCGGGTTTATTCCCGGAAGGCCCGCTGGACCCGCGTGACGCAGCCCGGACGGGTGGTCGCCGGCCTGCCTAGAGTCGAGGACGTGCTGACCCCGCTCTCCCGCCTGCTCGACTCCGCACTGGACCGCTCGGTGGTGCTCGGCTACACCTCCATCGGCTCCGGCGTACGACGGCTCCTGCCGCACTGGCCCGACGACCCGGCCCCGGGGTCGATGGCGGGTCGGCGCGTGGTGGTCACCGGCGCGACCTCCGGCATCGGCGAGGCGATGGCGCGCTCCTTCCTGGACCTCGGCGCCACCGTGCACCTGCTGGGCCGCAACCCCGACAAGGTGGCCGACTACGCACGCCAGCTGCGCACCGAGGTGCCGAACGCCGACGTGGTCGAGGAGGTCTGCGACATCGCCGACCTCGACGCCGTGCGCGCCTGGTGCGCCGACCTGTCCGACCGGGTCCCCGCGATCCACGGACTCGTGCACAACGCCGGCGTGATGCCGCCCGAGCGCACCGAGAGCCCGCAGGGCCACGAGATGACGCTGGCCTGCCACGTGCTCGGCCCGCACCTGATCACCTCGCTGCTGCGCGACCTGCTGGTCGCCGGCCCGGCAAGCGTGGTGTGGATGAGCTCGGGCGGGATGTACGGCGCGTCGCTGCACGCCCGCGACGCCGACGACCTGGAGTTCCGGCGCGGTGAGTACGACGGGGTCCAGGCCTACGCCCGCACCAAGCGGATGCAGGTGGTGCTCGCCGATGCGTGGGCCGAGACCCTGCGCGGCACGGGCGCCCTGGTCGAGTCGATGCACCCGGGCTGGGCGACCACCCCCGGCGTGACCTCGAGCCTGCCGCGCTTCGACAGGCTGACCCGACGGGTCCAGCGCACCCCGGCCGACGGCGCCGACACCGCGGTGTGGCTGGTGGCCACCCGACCGGAGTCCGGACCGCACCACTTCTGGCACGACCGCCGCCAGCGACCGACCACGATCGGGTGGCAGCGCGAGCAGGACCCCGACCTGCGAGCCCGGCTGCTCACCTACGTCGCCGAGCAGACCGGAGGCGCGGCGCTGTCGTGACGGCTGTCGCCGACCCGCGGCCGGGGAGGCCGGCCGCCCCGGGATACTGAACCGGTGCGACGCTCCCGACTGCTGCTGGTCCTGCTGCTCCTGGTGGTCGTGAACATCCCGCCCGTCCACGCGGCCTGGACCGACCACCGTCTCGACGGCGACGGCGTCACCGAGACCGTCCCGGCCGTCACCGACGGCGGCGACGGCGACGCCACCGTCGTCGAGGTGTCGCTGCCGACCGCGGTCGCCGAGGAGCTCGGCGGCGCGCAGGGCCTGCTCACGCAGCCGACGGCGCTGGAGCCCGACGCGTACGCCGACGCGGCCGCCACCGGGCAGGTCGAGGTCACCTACCTGCCCGACGACCCCGGCACCTACCGCGTCGAGGGTGCCAGCGGCGGGCTCGCGCTGGCCACGGTGCTCCTCGCCAACGCCGCGCTGCTGCTCGTGGTGGGCCTGTTCCTGCTGGTGCGCGGACGCACCCGCCCCGAACTGCGGATGGTCGCCACCGCCGACGTCCGCCGGGTGCCGCCGGGCGCGCTGCTGGAGCGGGTGAACGGCAACGACTACGTCGTCCGGGGCGACATCGAGGAGCTCGCCGACGACGAGCTGGTGCTGCAGGTGGCCGACCGCCGGGTGCGGGTCCTGCTCGACGGGCACGCCAACCCGGCGTCGTACCAGCAGAGCGTCGAGGTGCGCGGCACGATGATCGGGTGAGGGTCCCGCTTCGGCAGCCCTGACATGCTGGAGGCCATGACCTCCCTCCAGGACTTCAACGCCCGCGCCATCGACGGCAGCGAGACCGACCTGTCGGCGTACGCCGGTCAGGTGGTGCTCGTGGTCAACACCGCCTCCCAGTGCGGCTTCACCCCGCAGTACCAGGGCCTCCAGCAGCTGCACGACACCTACGCCGCACGGGGCTTCACGGTGCTCGGCTTCCCGTGCGACCAGTTCGGTGGGCAGGAGCCGGGTGACGACGCGGAGATCAACAGCTTCTGCGAGCGCAACTTCGGTGTGACGTTCCCGCTGTTCTCCAAGATCGAGGTCAACGGCGAGGGCGCGCACCCGCTCTACCAGTGGCTGCGCTCGGAGAAGGGCGGCCTGATGGGCAGCCGGATCAAGTGGAACTTCACCAAGTTCCTCGTCGGCAAGGACGGGCGTGTCATCGACCGCTACTCCCCGACGACCAAGCCGGAGAAGATCGCCGCCGACATCGAGAAGGCGCTCGCGGCATGACCCGGTTCACCGCAGGCACCGAGGCGCAGGCGGTGATCACGGCCTCGCGCGAGGACGTGTGGGCGCTGCTGGAGGACCCCGACGCGATCGCCGACATGACGCCGTTCGTGCGTCGGATCACCGCCGAGGGCGACCACTGGACGTGGGACCTGAGCGGTCTGGAGGTGCTCGGGGTGAAGGTCGCGCCGACCTTCACCGAGAGGATGACCTTCGATGAGCCCAGCCGCATCGAGTTCCGCCACGACCCGCCGGACGGTGAGACGGAGCGCTCGGGGGTGGAGGGGTGGTACGACCTGTCGCAGCACGAGCAGGGGTGCGAGCTGCGCACCAGCCTCGAGATCACGCTCGACCTGCCGCTGCCCAAGCTGTCCTCCAAGGCCGTCACCGCCACGATGAAGGGCGTCGTCGCCAAGATGGGCGACCGGTTCTCCGCGAACCTGCTCGAGCGGCTGGGGGCCGAGGAGGTCTGAGGAGGACGCGTCGGAAGGTCTGACTGACACCAGTCAGACCTTCCACGTCCCGTACGCCGCGGGGGCGGTGGGTCCCCGACCCCCCGCGGTCCGCAGGTGGTTGACGACCCACCGCCCCCGGGCGGTCGAGCGTGCGCGGCGACTCAGACGAGCATGTCGCTCTCGTCCGACTCCTCGTCCAGGTCGGTCTCCGACAGCGCGTGCCGGCCGGCCGTCAGGTGCGGCCGGTCGAGCTTCTCGCCCTCGACGTCGACGTGCGGGAGGACCCGGTCCAGCCAACCCGGCATCCACCAGGCCTTCTCACCGAGCAGGAACAGCAGCGCCGGGATCAGCACCATCCGCACGATGAAGGCGTCGAAGACGATGGCCGCCGCCAGGGCGAAGCCCATCGACTTCACGACCGCGTCCTCCTGGAGCATGAAGGCGGCGAAGACCGCGATCATGATCGTGGCCGCGGCGGTGACGACCCGGGCGGAGTTGCGGAAGCCGTCGACCACGGCCTCGGAGGTACTCATGCCGTGGACGTGCGCCTCGCGCATCCGGGTCACCAGGAAGACCTGGTAGTCCATGGCCAGGCCGAAGACCAGGCCGATGAGGAAGATCGGCATGAAGCTGACGATCGGCTGGCCCTCGAAGATGCCGAAGGCGCCCTCCTGGAAGACCGCCACGGTCGCGCCCAGGGTGGCCAGCACCGACAGCAGGAAGCCCAGGGTCGCGGTGAGCGGCACGAGGATCGAGCGGAAGACGATCATCAGCAGGATGAACGCCAGGCCGATCACGATCGCGAGGTAGACCGGGAGCGCGTCGGCGAGCCGGTCGGAGACGTCGGTGGTGATCGCGGTCAGACCGGTCACGCCGGTGTCGGTGCCGGTGGCGTCCTCGATGTCGGACTCGCCGTCACGCATGGTCTCCAGCAGGTCGGTGGCGCCGGCGTCGGCCGGCCCGAACTCCGGGAGGACCTGGATCAGCGCACCGGTGGCCGGCGTGGTGACGGTGCCGTCCTCGGCACGCTCGGCGTTGGTCGCCACGATCTGCGCGTTGACCACGCCGTCGAGGCCGCCGGCCCACGCGGTGACCTCGCCGAAGGCGGCCTGGCGCTGCTCCTCCTCGACGTCGCGGGCGTCGACGACCACCAGCAGCGGGGCCTCGCGGCCCGGGCCGAAGCCCTCGGCCACCAGATCGGAGGCCTGGCGCTGGGTGCTGTCGCTGGGCGCGGTGGAGTCGGTCGGGAACGCCAGCTGCAGGCCGCCGAGCGGCAGGGCCAGAGCGCCGAGCCCCAGGACCACGACCGCGACGAAGGCAGCCGGTCGGCGGCCCACGAACCGGGCCCAGCGCACGCCGTTGTTGAGGACCTTGCCGTCCTCGTCGTGCTGGGGGCGGTACTTGCGGACGCGGCCGGCGAAGGTCTTGGACTTGAACAGCCCGAGGATCGCCGGCAGCAGGGTCAGGGCGACCAGCACTGCCACGAAGACGGTCGCGGCGGCGGCCAGACCCATGGTGGTGAGGAACGGGATGCGTACGACGGCGAGGGCCGACAGCGCGATGAGGACCGTCAGGCCGGCGAAGACCACGGCCGAGCCCGCCGTACCGACCGCGACGCCGACCGCGGCCTCACGGTCGTCGGTGTGGTGCAGCTCGGTGCGGTAGCGGGCCAGGATGAACAGCGTGTAGTCGATGCCGACCGCGATGCCGATCATCGACGCGAGGATCGTGGCCGAGGAGTCGACGTCGATGAAGGCGGTCATCGCGGTGACGCCGGTGAGACCGATCATGACGCCGATGACGGCGTTGAAGATCGGCATGCCGGCCGCGACCAGGGAGCCGAAGGTCAGCACCAGCACGATCAGGGCGACGCCGAGGCCGATCGCCTCCGAGGTGAGGCCGATCTCGGAGAAGAGCGTGGCACCGGGACCGTTGGCCTCGACCTCGAGACCGGACTCGCGGGCGTCGGACATGACGTCCTCGAGCGCGTCGAGGCTGGTCTCCTCGATGTCGGTCGGGGAGTCGACGTCCCACTCGAAGGTGATGATGCCGGTGCGGCCGTCGTCGCTGAGGGGGGAGATCGCGTCGGCGTTCGCCCGGGCCTCCCGCACCGCGGCGCGATCGCCGCCGGCGGCCTGGGCCGCACCGACGAGCTGCTCCTCGATCATCTGCGCCTGCTCGACCGGACCCACGACCTGCGGGTCCTCGGGCATCTGCGGGAGACCGGCCAGCGCCTCGGTGAGCTCGGCGATGTCCTGGCGGTAGTCGGTGAGCTCCTCGCCCTCGGGCGCCTGGACGACCACGTTGACGTTGGCCGCGTCGAAGGCGCTCTCCGAGCCGGGGAAGAGCTCGGCCTGCAGGTCCGCCGCCTCCTCCGACGGGATGCCGGGGATCGTGAAGTTCTCGCTCAGCGGCTTGGCGAAGGCGGCCGAGAACGCGCCGAGGGCGAGCAGCACCACCAGCCAGCCGGCGAGGAAGCGCGGCCAGTGGCGGAACGCCGTGGTGCCGAGTCGGTGCAGCAGGGTGGCCATCGGGGTCTCCTGGGTCGGTGCGTGGGTGTGCAGGCGGGACGGGCAGGGTGGCTGGGTCGGATCAGGCGGGGTGAGCGCCGAACAGCTCGGCCACCAGGCCGAGGTGGTCGGTGACGAGGTCGGCGAGCTCGGGGTCGTCGGGCTCGCCCTGGGCGAAGGACTCCATGGCGGAGTCGAAGACGGCCACGAGGACGCCGACGGCGAGGCGGGCGCGGACCGGCCCGAAGTCGGGTCCCTCGCGCTCGAGGACCAGCCCGACGATCTGCTCGGCGAGGGTCTCGAAGCGCTCGTGGATGACGCCGAGCAGGCGCGGTGAGGAGGTGAGGACGGTACGCCGGAGCCGGGCCGACTCGCGGTCGATCACCTGGGTCGCGAGCAGGTGACGTGCCAGCTCGGCCAGGTCGTCCCCGAGGCGACCGTGCGGGCCGCCCGCGCGGAACCGGTCGGCGACCTCCTGCAGCGCCGCCGAGGCGAGGTCGGGTGCCTCCGCGCCACCGAGCACGGCATCGACCTTGCTCGGGAAGTAGTTGAACAGGGTGCGGCGCGAGACCTCGGCGGCCTCGGCCAGCTCGTCCATCGTGAACCCGTCGAACCCGGCGTCGAGGCACAGGCGCTGGGCGCAGCGCACGATCCGCACGCGCGTCAACGCCTGCTTCTCAGCGCGCCCACCGGCGCGGAGTGCACTCAAGCCCATGGAGTGCATTCTGCACTATGCGTTCAAGGGTGCAAAAATGTGATGGTGGTCACGACATCGGGGGTGAGCCGGACGAGGCCCGTGGCCGCCCCGTGGGCGACACGCACCGGGCCGCCGCGAGGGTGACTTGCCGGTAGCCGAGCCAGGGGCGGAGAGTGGCGAGGTGACCCGTACCGCCGGCCGAGCCGCCACCACCTCGTCGTACTCGATCACCATGCGCCTGCACACCGCGCCCGACCACGGCGTCGTCGGTGCCGTGGCGACCGCGATCTCCGAGGTCGGCGGCATCGTCACCGGCATCGACGTGGCCGAGTCCTCCCACGAGCGCCTGGTCGTCGACGTCACCTGCTCCGCGGCCGACGCCGAGCACGCCGAGCGTCTCCAGGAGGCGGCCGGTGCGGTGCCGGGCGTGACGGTCCACAAGACCAGCGACCGGGTCTTCCTTCTGCACATCGGCGGCAAGATCGAGGTGTCCTCCAAGGTGCCGCTGCGCAACCGCGACGACCTCTCGATGGCTTACACCCCCGGCGTCGGCCGGGTCAGCCTCGCGCTGGCCGAGCACCCCGAGGACGTGCGCCGGCTGACGGTCAAGGGCAACTCCGTCGCGGTGGTCACCGACGGGTCGGCGGTGCTCGGCCTGGGCAACATCGGCCCTGGCGCGGCGCTGCCGGTGATGGAGGGCAAGGCGGCGCTGTTCAAGCGGTTCGCCGACATCGACGCCTGGCCGATCTGCCTGGACTCCCAGGACACCGACGAGATCGTCCGCGCCGTCCAGCTGATCGCACCCGGCTTCGGGGGCATCAACCTCGAGGACATCGCGGCGCCGCGATGCTTCGAGATCGAGCGACGGCTGCGCGAGACCCTCGACATCCCGGTCTTCCACGACGACCAGCACGGCACCGCGATCGTCGTGCTCGCCGCGCTCACCAACGCCCTGCGCGTGGTCGGCAAGGACCTCTCCTCGATCCGCGCCGTCGTCTCGGGTGCCGGCGCCGCCGGCAGTGCGATCGTCACGCTCATGCTCGCCGCCGGCGTCGAGGACGTCGTGGTCTACGACCGGTTGGGCTGCCTCTCCCGCCACGACGAGACCCTGCCGCCCGCGCAGCGCCGGCTCGCCGAGGTCACCAACCCGCGTGACGTCCGCGGCGACCTGCGTGCCGCGCTGGACGGCGCCGACGTGTTCATCGGGGTGTCGGCCCCCGGGGTCCTGGAGGCCGAGTGGATCCCCGACATGGCCGAGGATCCGGTCGTCTTCGCGCTGGCCAACCCCGACCCCGAGGTCGACCCCGCCGAGGCCGCCAAGCACGCCGCCGTCGTGGCCTCGGGCCGCTCGGACTACCCCAACCAGATCAACAACGTGCTGGCCTTCCCCGGGGTCTTCCGGGGCCTGCTCGACGCCCGCGCCACCGACGTGACCGTCGAGATGATGCTGGCCGCGGCCGAGGCGATCGCGGGCGTCGTCACCGACGACCAGCTCAACCCCAGCTTCATCATCCCCAGCGTGTTCCACCCCGACGTGCCCACCGCCGTGGCCACGGCGATCCGGGAGGGCTGAGCGCGCCCCTGTGCCTGCCCGTGCCCGCCTGGGCCTGCCTGGGCGGGCGGTCAGGTGAGCTCGACCGCGCGCCGCGCGCCGGGCGGACGGATCCGCACCCGGTGCTCGAGCGTGCGCTCGGCGTCCTTCGCCGTGGGGGCGACCACCGTGACGGCGTACGGCGCGTCGCGCAGCAGCAGGCTGACCTGCCAGTCGCCCGCCGGGGTCTGCGAGGGTGCCCACCGGAAGACCTCCGAGCGGCCGTCGGCGGAGCGGGTGACGACGCGGCTGTCGCCGTGCATCTTGTCGAAGTAGCGCAGCGCGGCGCGCTGACCGGTGACCTGGCTGTAGGTCACCGAGACCGGCTGGCCGCCCACGACCTGGTCGCAGGTCCACATCACCGGGCGGTTGTAGTCCGGGTTCAGCTCGAGCTCGTCGACGCAGTCGAGGCGGTCGGGACGGAAGGAGGGCAGCACCCAGGCGAGGCCATCGGCGCCGCGGGGCTTGGGGCAGTCCGAGGGGTCGGCAGCCTCCTCGGCGTTCCAGCAGAAGAACCGGGGGGCGGCAGCCTCGGAGCCCTCGATCTCGGCCCACAGCATCTGTCCCCCCACGGCCCCGGCGGCCACGAGCCCCGCGAACAGGGGGACCACCACGAGCGCGGTACGCCGAGCGTCCGGGCGCGACCGTGCTGCCGGGGCGGCGTCGGGCAGCAGCGGCTCGGACTGGGGCTCGGGCTGGGTCTCGGGCTGGGTCTGGTGGGGGGAGGCGTCCATGACGTCGTCAGTCTCGTCGGCCGGGGTGCTCATCGGCTCATCCGTTCGCGTGCAGCGCGGCGCCGACGACGCCCGCCTTGTTGCGCAGCAGGGCGGGCACGATCTCGGTGTCGAGGTCCAGCAGGGGCAGGAACTCCTCCGAGCGCTTGCTGATGCCGCCGCCCACCACGAACAGGTCGGGGGAGAAGAGCCGCTCGAGGTGGCGGTAGTAGGCCTGCAGGCGGGCGGCCCAGGCCTCCATCGACAGGTCCTCGGCCTCCCGGGCCCGGTTGGAGGCGCGGTGCTCGGCCACGGCGCCGTCGATCTCGACGTGCCCGAGCTCGGAGTTCGGGACCAGCACGCCGTCGTGGACCATCGCCGAGCCGATCCCGGTGCCGAGGGTGGTCAGGAGCACCAGCCCGCGACGGCCGGCGGCAGCGCCGTACTGCACCTCGGCGAGGCCGGCGGCGTCGGCGTCGTTGACCACGTGGACCTCGCGACCGGTGGCCTCGCTGAAGACCCGGTCGGCGTCGGTGCCGAGCCAGGAGTCGTCGATGTTGGCGGCCGAGTGGACGACGCCGTGGCGCACGATACCGGGGACGGTGACGCCGACCGGGCCGGTCGCCTCCGGGAAGTGCCCGAGGAGCTCGACGAACACCTCCGCCACCGCGTCGGGGGTCGAGGGCTGGGGAGTGCGGATGCGCACGCGCTCGGCGGCGAAGTCGCCGCTCGCGAGGTCCACGGGGGCGCCCTTGATGCCGGTGCCGCCGAAGTCGATGCCGAAGGGGAGACTCATCGGGCCCCATCCCAGCGGCTCGCACCGACGCTGGCAAGACTCGATCGGGGGAAGGCGGGCGGTCGGGGAGTTGTCTGGACCCCCTCGGGCGCCCGGGACCAAGGTCCCTGGATGGCCCTTCCTCCGCGGCGCATGGTGGATCCATGTCCTACGGAGTCGTGGGGTCGAAGTCCGGCCACCTCCTCGTCGAGACCCTCACCGGGGCCGGCGGGACACCGAGCGATGCGGCCTTCGACCGCTTCCAGGACGTCTGGGGGGCCACCTGGGTCGCCGGGCGTCTGACCCTGACCGCGCTGCACCTGACCTTCATGCCCAACCGGGTCGGTCGCGGCTCGGCGATGCTGAAGATCGACCTGCGCGACCTCACCGGGGTCGAGCTCGGTGCGGGCGTCGTGCAGCGCACCGTCGGACTGCGCACGCCGGGCCACGTCGGCCGGCTGCGCTGCCTCGGGGCCCCCGCCCTGGCCGAGCAGGTCGCTTCCCTCGCCGAGGCAGCCAGGCACGTCCCGTCGCGCCCTCCTGGTCGTAGCGAGCCGTCATCCCCGTCCAGCCCGAACTGAGGTTTACAGAAACAACCCTCTTGTCAATCTGCTTGACATTCCGTATCCTCCTGTCAAGTAGATGAGGTGACGCCCGTCACCGCAGGAGGTTCCCCATGAGCAGCACCATCCCCAACAGCACGGTCCCCGCCGGGTCGACCGAGGCCTGGAAGGACAAGAAGCGCTACCTGTGGCTGATCGGCCTGGTGGTGCCCTCACTGGCGTTCATCGCCTTCGGCGGCTACGCCCTCACCGGCTGGGGCGCCTGGCTCTGGCTCGGTCCGGTCGTCATCCTCGGCATCGTCCCCGCGATCGATCTGATCGCCGGCCTGGACCGCTCCAACCCGCCCGACGACGCGATCGAGGCGCTGGAGAACGACAAGTACTACCGCTGGATCACCTACCTCTTCCTCCCGATCCAGTACGCCGGCTTCGTCGGCGCCTTCTACCTCATCGGCGGAGGCACCCCGTTCGACATCGAGCCGCTCGGCGTGATCGACAAGATCGGCCTGGCGATCTCGATCGGTGCCATCGGCGGGATCGGCATCAACACCGCCCACGAGCTGGGCCACAAGCGCGAGGCCAACGAGCGCTGGCTGGCCAAGATCGCGCTCGCGCAGGTCTTCTACGGCCACTTCTACATCGAGCACAACCGGGGCCACCACGTCCGGGTCGCCACGCCCGAGGACCCGGCCTCCAGCCGGTTCGGCGAGAACTTCTACGAGTTCTGGCCGCGCACCGTCGTCGGCTCGCTGAAGAGCGCCTGGCACCTGGAGAAGAAGCGCTACGCCCGCAAGAAGACCCACCCCTTCCACCTCGGCAACGACGTGCTCAACGCCTGGCTGATGTCGATCGTGCTGTGGGGCGGCCTGGTCGCCTGGCAGGGCCCCGGCGTGCTGCCCTTCCTCGTGGTCCAGGCCATCGTCGGCTTCTCGCTGCTCGAGGTCGTCAACTACATGGAGCACTACGGCATGCTGCGCCAGAAGGTCGGCACCGGTGAGCGCCAGCGCTACGAGCGCGTGGACCCCTCGCACTCGTGGAACTCCAACAACATCGCGACCAACGTGCTGCTCTACCACCTGCAGCGCCACAGCGACCACCACGCCAACCCCACCCGCCGCTACCAGACGCTGCGCGACTTCGAGGAGAGCCCGGTGCTCCCGACCGGGTACGCCGGCATGATCGTGCTCGCGCTCTTCCCGCCGCTCTGGCGCCGGGTCATGGACAAGCGGGTCATCGCCCACTTCGACGGCGACCTCAGCCGCGCCAACCTGCACCCCCGCAAGCGCGACAGGATCCTGGCCAAGCACCCCGTGCCCGTGCACGAGGAGACCGTCGCCGTCGACGACTCGGCGCACACCTTCGCCGAGGAGGTGCTCGCCGCTCGCTGCCCGGGCTGCGGCTACACCTACGAGGTGTCCGCGGGCAACGAGCTCGAGGGCTTCGCCGCCGGCACGGCCTGGGCCGACATCCCCGACGACTGGTGCTGCCCCGACTGCGGCGTGCGCGAGAAGGTGGACTTCGTCCCGCTCGCCCCGTCCGAGGCCGCGTGAAGGAGGCGAGGGACATGGGACTGCAGATCGTCGTCGACCGCGACAGGTGCGAGGGCCTGGGCATGTGCGAGGCGATGGCCTCGGACTACTTCGAGGTCCGTGAGGACGCGGACGGGGAGGAGTCGGTGCACGTGCTCGACGAGACCCCGCCCGAGTCCGACCGCGCGCACGTGCACGCCGCGACCCAGGCGTGCCCCGTGCTGGCGCTCTCCCTGCAGGGCTGAGGGCTCGCCCGAGCCACCACCTGCCGTGACGAGCACCCCTGAGACCGCCGGACCGGGCCGACCCCCCGGAGGCCCGGTCCGGCGACCCAGGCCCGCTCCCGAGGGACCGCTCACTAGACTCCGGTCCGTGAGCAGCGCCGTCCCCACCACCCGCGAGCGGGTCGTGGACGCCGCCGTCCGCCTCACCGCGCAGATCGGATGGTCGCAGGTCACGATGGCGCGACTGGCCCAGGAGGTCGGGGTCTCCCGCCAGACCGTCTACAACGAGGTCGGCACCAAGCCGGGGCTCGCCGAGGCGATGATCCTGCGCGAGCTCGACCGCTTCCTCGGGGTCGTCAACGATGCCTTCGACGCCCACCCCGACGACCTGGTGGGCGCGATCCGTGCGTCGGCGCAGCACGTCCTCGAGCACGCCACGGGCAACGACCTCCTGCACGCGGTCGTCTCCGCCACCCACGGCGCCGACACCGAGCTCCTCCCGCTGCTCACCACCCACGCCGAGTCGCTGCTGGTCGCGGCCAAGGCCGTGATCGCCGAGCGGATCACGCCGTACGACGTCGTCCTGGACGGCCCGCACCTCGACGCGGCCATCGACATGGTCGTCCGCGTCGTGCTCTCCCACGTCATGCAGCCCTCCGGCGACCCTGCCGAGACCGCGGAGGCGATCGCCTGGATCGCGGCGCGGGTCCTGGGGTAGGTCGTCGTAAGGTTCATCGGCCGGCCGATGAACCTTGCCGTCGGACGGAACCTGTCAACCTGCGTGGAGTCGGTCGCGGTTGGTTTCTTGGTTGATGGCCACTTGGGCCAT
>LUPK01000017.1 GCA_001627335.1 Nocardioides sp. REDSEA-S33_B3
TCCCAACCTCAACACCGGCTCTTCGGATCGGCCACTCCGGGGCCCGTCACGCCCCAGCCTAGAACGCCCCTGCCAGCCGTGTCTTGACACAGAGGGGAGACATGGGCGTGCACAAGGGAAGCGGCCGCGGGGGAGTGCCGGCGCCTGTACCTCTCGCCGTGCCCGGGATGCGACGAGGGCTCCGGCGACGCCGGAGCCCTCGTACTCGAACCTGTTGAGGTCGAGCCCTACGTGCACACGTGACTAAATGTCGTAGTAGTGACTGACTGACCCATGCTGACCTGCGCAGACTCTAGGAGATCTTGGTTACTTGTACCACGCTTGTAACGGAGGGCGGTTCCTTCTCGGGCGGCGCCGGGTTGGCGTCGTCATCGATGGTTGCACCCCGAGGCGCGAATCTAGTTCGAACAGGGTGTCCGCCATCAGAAGGCGGCACCTACGTAGCGTTCGATCAGTTCTCGCTCGGTGGTGGGGTCGTCCACGGGCCAAGTGATCATGCTGAGTACGACTCGAATGAGCCATTCGGCGCCGAGATCGTGTTCTTCGCCGAGGTCCATCAGAGACGCAGCGAGACGGTTCAGCATTTCGGAGTGGGTGAAGTAGGTGTCGTCGAAAGCCGGGGGTGACTTGACGAACTCAGCCAGGGTGCGGTCGCTGCGAATCGCTTGGACTCCGGCAAGGATCGACTCGATGACCAGTTGTTTGCCCTGCATCCCGCGAGTCTGCGTTCGCACCTGTTCGACCACGGTAGTCGCGGCTAGGCCTACCAGTGTGTCCACAAGGCTGCGCTTGTTGCCCACGAACCGGTAGACGGTCGCGCGTGAGCACCCTGCTCTGCGGGCGACCTCTTCCAAGCTGAACGTCTTGGGACCGCGCTCGCGCAGGACGTCGCTGCCGGCTGCGTAGATGCGTTCCAGGGCGGCTTCCCTTCGACTGCCAGGAATGAGCCATGCGTCGGAATCTGGCATTTTGTACCCTGACGTTACTGAGCGATTTAGTCTCACGGTGAGACGATTGTAAGGCTAGCGAAGACCCCGGTCCCGGGCGGCCTGGTGGCCTCCAAGAGGCGGCGCGCTTGGTCTGAGACGGCCTCCCGATGACTCGTCCCCGCCAGGCGTCTCAGTCATTCAAGAGGCCTTGTGGGTGCACGTCTCCGCGGTTGAGGATTGCTCCTGAGACGGAGGATCGTGATGACAACCCGCACACGCACAGACGGTGCCCCTGACCTGTTCAAGGTGGTCGGCACTGCAGCATGGCTGAACTTCGAGGGTGCCGCGCGCACCGTGATCCGCGGCCGTCGCGGCTGGGTGGGGGCGGTCAATACCGACTACGATCCCTTGGATCCACGGACGGCGGCCCAGCCGCATGCGGCGTATCGACGCCTTCATGAGACGGGGCGGGTGCACTACAACCCGCGTCGGGCCATGTGGGTCCTCTCGCGCCTCGACGACGTCCGCGCCACACTGAGAGCCACCGACAAGGTGACCAGCAGTCAGGGGGTCACCCGGTTACGGATCCAGGCGCCGCTCGTCGTCCTCACTGACGGCGAGGAGCACGCCCGGCTACGCAAGCAGATACAGCCCATGTTCACCACAGGTGCGATGGCCTCCTGGCGCGCGATGGCGGAGAAGCTGGCCTCCGAGATGGTCGACGAACTCGTGCGTGCTCCCGGCTCGGACGTGATGACGACACTGGCCACTCCGCTACCGATGAGCCTGATCGCTCACATCATGGGTGTCTCCGATGGCGACTTCGACGACTTCCGCCGATGGTCGGAGACGACGGTGCGCATCATGGACGCGAATGCGACGCCGCTGGGCATCCGGCACGCACGAGATGCCGCGACAGGCCTGGCGTCCCTGCGGCGGTACTTCACCGAGCAGTTCGACGCTGGGAGGATTCGGGAGTCTGACTCGGCTCTCGGTCGACTCATGAACCACAGTGAGAACGGTGCTCTCACCGGCAACGACCTGTTCATGATCGCGATGCTGCTCCTCGTGGCTGGTAACGAGACCACGACGAACCTGCTGGGCGGGATGTTCGAGACGTTTGCTCGCAATCCGGAGGAGTACGACCGCGTTCGACAGGATCCTGGTCTGGTCCCGATGGCGATCGAGGAACACCTGCGGTTCTCCAGCCCCATCCAGAATCTGTACCGCTACACGCGCGCTGACTACGACATCGCCGGTGTCACCATCCCGCGAGGGTCCAGGGTGTTGCTGTCCTTCGGTGCTGCGAATCGGGACCCCGAGGCGTTCGAGGAGCCCGACACCTATCGGGCTGACCGCAACCCCAGGATGCACGTCGGGTTCGGGCACGGCGCACACCTGTGCGTCGGAGCACCGCTCGCTCGGATGGAGGCCCATGTCGTGCTCACCGAGCTCCTCGGTCGCGTCTCGAGGATCGAGCTGTCCGGTGACCCGACATGGTCGACCAACAGCTCGTTGCGCGGGCCCACCAGACTCCCCGTTCGACTGGTCACCACGTGATGCGCCTCGCCTGTCGCCGCTTCGCGGATAGCCCGCTCCGGTCGTAGACGTGGCGCCGAGTGCGCCGAGCTAAGGGCGGCCGCTCCCGCTCAGGACGGCCGACCCCCCTGGTCCGAGGCGCCCCACGTTGCGGAACTCGCTCGGCGACTGCCCGGTCCAGCGCTTGAAGGCGTGGGAGAAGTTCCCAGGATCGCCATAGCCGAGATCGACCGCGATCTGACTGATCGTCAGGGAGTGGTCGAGAAGCAGCACGATGGCTCTCTCGCGCAGCAGGGACTGTCGGACCTGACGGAATGTCGTGCCCTCGTCCTCGAGCCGTCTCTTCATGGTGCTGGTGGAGACGTCGAGGAGTGCGGCGATGTCCCGGCTGCTCGACCGTCCTGGGTCCTGCTCGAGCAGTCGTCGCACCCGCTCCGTCACGCTGGTGGCACTGGTACTGCGGTCGAGCATGCGGCGCAGCTCGGCGATGGCCAAGCCGTAGGCGACCGGGTCCGGGAACCGGCAGCGGACACGAAGGGCCTCGGCCGGCACGTCGATGAAGGACGTGTGCGCGTCGAAGTCCAACCGTTCGCTCATCAGGTCGGTGCGAGTCTCCACAACTCCGGGGGCAGGCCATGCCAGCTGCAACGTCACCCCTGGTAGCGGGCCGGCCAGCAGGTCGAGTAGTCGAAGCAGCGCCGCACCACCGTAGGTGATGACCAGGCAGTCGAGATCGGGATCGCCGGTCTGACCGCTCAGCCCCACTGTCAAGCCGTGCTCGCCCGGGTGGAAGTGAGGGCGAAGAGCGCCGGAGATCACGGGCAGATACCCCAGCAACTGGAAGATCTCGTCCACCGAGCCAGCGCTGACCAAGGGCAGGCTCAGCGGGCCGAACGAGGTCAGCTGGGCCTTCTCGGCGAAAGCGAGCCCGAGGTAGGTAGCACCGTCGGGGTCGAGGTCCGGGTAGACCTCGCGGAACCATCGGATGGGCACTTGCCGGTCGCGCTGTACCAGTTCGACCTCCGAAGTGCCCTGGAGTTCGATGATCCGACGGAAGTGCGCGACGGCGCTGGGCTCAAGCGCGTCGCTGTTGAGGAGCTGGACGAACGCCAGCGGAGGCACGCCGGGTTCGGGAACTCTCACTGCACCTCCTGAGCCGAAATCACAATATATTGACGTAGGTGACCATAGCCACAGCCTGACGGGGAGACACAGGATTGAGGGCCGGTCTACCAAGGAGTTTCTTCATGTCCGTTGTCACCTTCATCTCCCACGACGGGGAGAAGCACGAGACACCGCTGGAAGAGGGTGTCTCGCTGATGCAGGTCGCCGTCGACAACATGGTTCCTGGAATCGACGGGGACTGCGGCGGCGAAGCCGCCTGCGGTACGTGCCACGTGGTCGTCGAGGACGGATGGATCGACCAGGTCGGCCGTTCGGGTCCCGTGGAGGAAGAGATGCTCGCCATGAACCCCGAGCGCGAGCCGAATTCCCGGTTGTCGTGCCAGATGCGGTTGAGCGACAGCCTGGACGGCCTCGTCGTCCGGCTCCCCGAGTTCCAGCTGTGACTGTCGAGAGGAACATCGCACCATGACGACCCTGACCACCGTGACCGACGCCATGACCGAGCGAGCTCAGTCCATCGTCCCCATGAGCATGCAGATCCGCGGGGCGCACCTGTACGACCGGGCGCGTCGCTTCGTGACCCGTACCAACGGGCAGAAGATCTTCGTCGAGAAGCCGATCCCCCCCGTGGAGGAGGTTGCCCTGGTCGACATCGACCTGAGCAACCCGTTCCTCTATCGGCAGGGCAAGTGGCAGTCGTACTTCGAGCGGGTGCGCAACGAGGCTCCCGTCCACTTCCAGGCCAACAGCCCGTTCGGTCCCTTCTGGTCGGTCACCCGCCACGCTGACATCATCGCGGTCGACAAGGACCATGAGACGTTCTCGGCTGAGCCGTTCATCATCATCGGCGAGCCGCCGCGGTTCATGGATGTCGCCATGTTCATCGCCATGGACCCGCCCAAGCACGACCGGCAGCGCGCCGCCGTCCAGGGCGTCGTGGCTCCGAAGAACCTGCGCGAGATGGAGAGCCTGATCCGCTCGCGGGTCCAAGAGGTGCTGGACGACCTCCCGATCGGTGAGCCCTTCAACTGGGTCGACCGCGTCTCCATCGAGCTGACTGCGCGGATGTTGGCGACACTGCTGGACTTCCCCTACGAGCAGCGCCGCAAGCTCGTCGAGTGGTCGGACCTGGCCAGCTCCATGGAGCAGGCCAACGGCGGCCCCTCGGACAACGACGAGGTGTTCCGCGGATTCGTCGACGCAGCGCAGGGGCTGAGTGCTCTGTGGCGCGACAAGGAGGCGCGGCTGGCGGGGGGAGAAGAGCCTGGCTTCGACCTGATCACGATGCTGCAGCGCAACGAGGACACCAAGGACCTCATCGATCGTCCCATGGAGTTCCTGGGCAACCTCGTCCTGCTCATCGTGGGTGGCAACGACACGACGCGGAACTCCATGAGCGGTGGGATCCTCGCCATGAACCGGTTCCCGGACCAGTTCGAGAAGCTCAAGGCCAACCCGGACCTCATCCCCAATGCGGTCTCGGAGATCATCCGGTGGCAGACACCTCTGGCCTACATGCGGCGGGTCGCCAAGAAGGACACGGTGCTCAACGGACAGTTCATCCGCAAGGGCGACAAGGTCGTCATGTGGTACGCCTCGGGCAACCGTGACGAGCGAGTCTTCGACCGGCCCGACGACCTGATCATCGACCGCAGCAACGCACGCAACCACATCTCCTTCGGCTTCGGAGTCCACCGCTGCATGGGCAACCGGCTGGCGGAGATGCAGCTCAAGATCCTCTGGGAGGAGCTGCTGCCGCGCTTCGAGAAGATCGAGGTCGTCGAAGAGCCTGAGTACGTCCAGTCCAACTTCGTGCGCGGCATCAGCAGGCTGATGGTCACCCTGACGCCGAAGACCCAGGCGTGACCGAGGGGAGGGCGCTGGTCGTTGGCGCCAGCCACGCCGGTGTCCAGGTGGCCGCCGGCCTGCGGCAGCAGGGCTGGTCAGGAGAGGTCGTCGTGGTCGGCGACGAGCCAGCGCTGCCCTACCACCGTCCTCCCCTCTCCAAGGCCTACCTCGCCGGCACGAGCAGCCTGCAAGACCTCGCTCTGCGCAAGGCGGAGTTCTACGCCAAGCACGACATCCGCCTGGTGCAGTCGACGGTCACGCAGGTCGATCGTGCCGCGCAGCAGGTGGGGCTGAACGACGGCACCACGATGGGCTACACCCATCTCGCCCTGTGCACGGGTGGCCGGGTGCGCACCCTGGACGTGTCCGGTATCGACCTGCCCGGGGTGTTCTACCTTCGGACCTTCGCAGACGTCGAGTCGATCCGGGCCTTGGCGGCTTCCGGCAGCCACGCCGTCATCGTGGGCGGCGGGTACGTCGGCTTGGAGACAGCCGCGTCCCTGCGCGCTCTCGGCCTGGACGTGACAGTCCTGGAGGCCGCCGAGCGCGTGCTCGAGCGGGTCACAGCACCCGAGGTCTCGGCGTTCTACGAGCGGGTCCACCGCGACGCCGGCGTCGTGATCCGGACGGGCGCCCAGGTCAGCGCCATGGCCGGCGACCAACGCGTGCGTGAGGTGGTCCTGCGGGGTGGTGAGCGGATCCCGGCCGATCTCGTCGTCGTCGGGGTGGGCTTGGTTCCCAACACCGAGCTGGCAGCCGAGGCTGGCCTGTACGTCGAGAACGGGATCGTGATCGACGACCTGGCTCGCACCAGCGACCCCCGCATTGTCGCCGCCGGCGACTGTGCCAGTCACCGGATGGCTCGCTACGACCGCCTCGTGAGGTTGGAGTCCGTGCCCAGCGCCGGGGAGCAGGCGAAGACGGCCGCCGCGACACTGTGCGGCAAGGAGAGGCCGATCGCAGCGCTGCCTTGGTTCTGGTCCGACCAGTACGACCTCAAGCTGCAGATCGCGGGGTTGAATCTCGGCTACGACGAGCTTGTGCTGAGCGGCGACCCCTCTCGAGATCGCGACTTCACCTGCTACTACCTCCAGCAGGGACGGCTACTGGCCGCGGACTGCGTGAACCGACCGCGGGACTTCCTGAAGGCCAAGCAGCTGATCAGCCAGGGCCTCGGGGTCGACCGAGCCCAGCTCGAATCTGCCGCGGCCGCATCCTGACGACCCCTGTCCCCCGTCTTCCGGGTCCACCCGACGCGCTGGCCGACCGGCCGCGTCCCTGCCCCCGAACAGCTTCGATACCCAAGGAACCCCCATGCAGAGCACCATGATGAACGTCCCCCTCACCACCGCCGCTATCCTGCGGCACGGTTCGCGCGTGCACCCCACGGCCCGTGTCCGGACGATGCAGCCGGACGGCTCGGTCAAGGTCGGCACCTTCGCGGACGTCGCTCGCCGCTCGGCGCAGCTGGCTCAAGCCCTGCGCGACTGCGGCGTCACGGGCGACGAGCGGGTGGCGACCCTGATGTGGAACAACCAGGAGCACGTCGAGGCGTACTGTGCAGTGCCCTCGATGGGCGCGGTCCTGCACACTCTCAATCCCCGCTTGACCCCTGAGCAGCTGATCTACATCGCCAACCATGCCGACGACCGGGTGGTCATCGTCGACGGCACGCTGGCTCCCCTTCTGGGGGCGGTCCTGCCGCACCTCGCCGGAGTGCGCACGGTCGTGGTGACGGGCGCCGTCGACCTGGCGCCACTGCAGCGTGAGGGCCTCAACGTGGTGGCCTACGAGGAGTTCATCGCCGGCCGGCCGGAGACGTTCGACTGGCCGGAGCTCGACGAGTTCTCGGCCGCGGCCATGTGCTACACCTCTGGCACGACGGGCAACCCCAAGGGCGTTGCCTACAGCCACCGCTCGACGTACCTGCACTCGATGGCGGCATGTGCCGCCGACGGGCTGAGTGTTACCGGTGACGACGCGATCCTGGCAATCGTCCCGATGTTCCACGCCAACGCCTGGGGTCTGGTCTACGCAGCGCTGATCGCTGGAGCGGATCTGGTCATGCCTGACAGGTTCCTCCAGGCGGAGCCGTTGGTCCGCCTCATCGCCAGCGAGCGCCCCACGATCGCCGGCGCGGTGCCGACGATCTGGAACGACGTGCTCCACTACCTCGAGGCCAACCCCGGGTCTGACATCTCCTCGCTGGGGCTGGTGGCGTGCGGGGGGTCGGCTGTGCCGCTGCACCTGATGCAGATCTTCCAGGAGAAGTACGGCGTGCAGATCGTGCAGGCATGGGGGATGACCGAGACCTCGCCGCTGGCTGCCATCGCCCGGCCTCCGGCGTCGGTGAGCGAAGAGGAGCACTGGACGCTGCGCGCCTCCCAGGGCAGGCCCGTCGCGGGCGTCGAGCTGCGGCTGGTGGACGACGAGGGCAACGAGGTACCGCACGACGGTGAGTCGGTCGGGGAGATCCAGGTGCGCGGTCCGTGGATCACCGGGGCGTACGTCGGCGGTGAGGAGACGGACAAGTTCGACAACGGGTGGCTGCGGACCGGGGACGTCGGTCGCATGGACGATCGCAGCTTCATCACCCTGACCGACCGCACCAAGGACGTCATCAAGTCAGGCGGGGAGTGGATCTCGTCGGTGGAGCTCGAGCTGCTGCTCGCCGGTCACCCCGCCGTGCTGGAGGCAACAGTCATCGGTGTGCCGGACGAGAAGTGGCAGGAGCGCCCTCTCGCGGTGATCGTGACGCGGGAGGGCGCCGACGTGACCCCCTCGCAGCTGAGGGACTTCCTGGACGGCAAGGTGGCCAAGTGGTGGCTGCCCGAGCGGTGGTGCTTCGTGCCCGAGGTCCCCAAGACCTCGGTTGGTAAGTTCGACAAGAAGGTGCTCCGTGCCCAGCACGCAGCCGGCGCCCTCACGGTCGTGGATATCTGAACTGCACCCCCTTGGCGGCGAGATCTACGCGAACGTGAATGCGCGGGCGGCCGTCCCCACTCACGCAGCAAGGGTCTCGGCGACAGATCAGGGCGCTAGCACTGCCGTCAACACCAAGCAGCCACGACCACGGTCTGCCCCGGGTCTACTCATCGCTGCTGTCCTGGAGGCCGCGTGAGTGAAGCCCATGAGCGCAGGCACCCCGGAGGGCCATGACTCGGTTGGCCGTGACGATAATCCCGGTCACGGCGCCAACTGCCCATTGTGGCTCAGTTCCAAGTGGCGCAAGGCGAGGGCCACCTCGCTGCTCGTCGGCCCCAGATCGCGGCCGAGGAGGGTGGTCGCCTTCTGGAGCCGGTAGCGAATGGTGTTGCGGTGCACTGAGAGTTCAGCTGCCGTCCGATCGATGCTGCCGCCCAGAGCCAGATACCTCGCGACGGTCTTCCGGAGGCTGACCTCATGGACCGCATGGCCGGCCAAGTTGCCTAGTGTGCGCCGCATGAAGTCGTCCACCTCCTCGTTGCATCCGAGGAGCACGAGGGCTTCGTGATGAGCGTGGAGGAAGACGCCCCGCTTGTCGGGATGCACGATGTCCAGTGTCCTCCGAGCCAGTTGATGAGAGGACGCGAAACCAGCCAGCCCAGGTCTACTCGGCCCTACAAGGACACGCAGATCGCCAACAGGGCTGTTGGACAGCGTCAGCTCCGCGTCGGGGGTCAGCTGTCGACTGGTCGAAGTCCACATCCAGGCCTGACGGCCGCCCGGACGCACTACCAGCGGCGGCCGCAGCCCCGCCTCCGCCGCCAGATGTCGGCACGATTCCTCGAGCGACTCGACAGCATCCTGCTCCTCGCCGGCTGCCAGGATGAAGGCAGTGTGGTACCCCGTCATGGGATATCCCCCCAGCTCGGCAGAGAGTCGCCGGATGTCCAGCGCCTCTCCGTCCAGCACCCGTGACACCGTTTCCATCCAGCGCGCGTTCTGCCCGATCTCAATGCGACGGCGCGCCTCGTGGTAGATCCGACTGGTCTCGTTGATGGAGCGATCGATCCAGTCGGACGCTCGCTCCCACAGGAAAATCAGCAGTTCTGTCCGCTCGGATCGGGCATCGTCGATCTCGGCGATCAGATCTGTGACATAGCCCCACGTGCTCTGCTGTGCGATGCGGTATACGCGATTGAGGGTCTCGAGCGGGAGCGACGTCTGTGCCGATTCGCGCGCGATGTGTACGGCGGTAGGAACCAGGACGAAGGCCGTTTGCGGCTGCGTCAGTTGGTCGAGGAAGCCGGTCCAGTGTTCGCGGATCGCTGCTTCGATCCCCTCGGGCAGGCCGGGTCGGGAAGCCAGTTCCGGGACCTCCTCCAGGATCGTGTAGGCGGTGCGCTCCACCCAAGCCTCAACCTGGCTGGCGCTCGACTCTTCGAGGACAAAGAGTGTCACCCATTCCTCGACCCACGGCAGTGGACGTGTCGGCATCTGGCTCCTGTGGTCGAGTCGACGGCTTAAGAACCGCCATGATTGTGCAAAGATACAAGAACTAGTTACGCGTTGGGCATCATTGACGAGACATACGCCCCGCCCTCTCTGTGTAATCGCGGTCACATCGTGAATCGGAAGGGTGAGCGCATGGGGATGCGGGGTGGACCTGCCGCGACAGAAGCGTCGCCGAGGGCTGTTCGAGTGTTACCAGTTCAGCGGGGGTGTTGTTCGGTGGGCTTACATCAGTCGCCCCACGGTCTCGACGACCCTTCGTGGGCTGAGAGCATCCCGGGCCGCGTCGCACGATGGTGACGGCGACTACCCCCCGGGACGCGGTCCAGCGGCCCGGACCGTCCGGCTTGACGCCGAGCTCGCGAAAGATGGCCAACGAGGCCATGAGTTCGAGCGTGTTCGTCCAGGCGCTGAGCACGTTCGGCGACTTCTATTCGTTCACCGGCAATGTCTTCAAGCAGATGTTCACCCGTCGCTTCCAGTTCCGCGAGTTCGTCTCCCAGGCATGGTTCCTCACGACCGTCTCCTTCGCGCCGGCCATCCTGGTCGCCATCCCCTTCTGCGTCGTGATCATCTTCCAGGTCAACCAGTTGCTGATCCAGATCGGCGCCGTCGACCTGGCTGGAGCGGGCGCGGCCGTGGCGGTGGTCCGTGAGATCGGACCCATCGTGAGTGTTCTGGTGGTGGCCGGCGCCGGTGCCACCGCGATCTGCGCCGACCTCGGCTCGCGCAAGATCCGGGACGAGATCGATGCCATGGTGACCCTCGGCATCGATCCCATCCAGCGACTCGTCGTTCCGCGCGTCCTTGCCTCCATGCTGGTCGGCGTCGCGCTGAACGGAGTGGTGACCGTCGTCGGCATCGTGGGGGGCTACATCTTCTCGGTTGTCCTCCAGGGAGCCACGCCCGGTCTGTACGTCTCCGACCTGACCCTGCTCGTCGGTCTCGCGGACTTCATCACCTCCGAGATCAAGGCCGCTGTCTTCGGCATGTTGGCCGGTCTGACCGCGTGCTACCTCGGGCTGAATGCCAAGGGCGGCCCCAAGGGCGTTGGAGACGCCGTCAACCAGACCGTCGTCTTCGCCTTCATGCTGCTGTTCGCCGCCAACAGCGTGATCAGCGCCATCTTCCTCCAGATCAAGTTGGGAGCCTGACATGGCGGTCCACGCCACCACGCCGCGTCCGAGGCAGCGAGCGCTGCGCCTGGGCCACGTGGCGAGTCGACCGGCCCAGGGGCTTCGAAATCTTGGCGACCAGCTCGGCTTCCACACCTCGGCCTATCGTGCGATGCCGCGCGCGATCCGAAGCTACCCCAAGGAGATCATCCGGCTGCTCGCCGAGGTGTCCCTCGGCTCGGGTGCCCTGGCCCTGATCGGCGGCACCGTGCTGGTCATCGGCTTCCTGACGGCCGCATCCGGAATCGAGGTGGGGCTGCAGGCCTACACCTCTTTCGACAACATCGGGGTCTCCGCGCTGTCGGGCTTCTTCTCGGCGTACTTCAACACCCGTGAGGTCGCCCCCATCATCTCCGGCATCGCGCTCACCGCCACGGTCGGCGCCGGTTTCACCGCCCAGATCGGAGCGATGCGGGTCAGCGAGGAGATCGACGCGATCGAGGTCATGGCTGTGCCTCCCATCCCGTACCTCGTCACCACCCGCATCATCGCCGGCTTGATCGCCGTCGTGCCGTTGTTCACGATCGCCCTGATGTCCTGCTGGCTGGCCACCGAGCTCGTGGTGACGGTCGGTTACGGCCAGGCGTCCGGCACCTACGAGCACTACTTCGACACCTTCCTCGTGCCCACGGACCTCTTCCTGGCCGGCATCAAGGTCCTGATCATGGCGCTGGTCATCGTGTCCGTGTGCTGCTTCCACGGGTTCCGTGCCAGTGGAGGGCCGGCTGGAGTGGGTCAGGCGGTGGGGCGGGCGGTCCGCTCTGCGCTGATCGCCACCATGTTCGTCGACCTGATCTTCGCGCTCGCCGTCTGGGGCGGGCCGTCGGTCCACATCGCGGGGTGAAGACCATGGTGCAAGCTCGAGGGATCGACCGGCAGTTCCTGTCCGGCCTGACCATCATCGTCCTGCTGGCGGCGGTCGTCGTGGGAACGCTCATGCAGTACAACGGGGTCTTCCGGCCCAGCGTCGACGTCGTGGTCGAGGCGGACCGCGCTGGGATCACCATGGCGCCGGGGGCGCCGGTGAAGCTGTACGGCGTCGAGGTCGGCGCCGTGAGCGACGTCGATATCGACGGCGACCGTGCCGAGATCACCCTCGAGCTGGAGCCGGACCAGGCCGACTCCGTGCCACGCGACGTCACCGCGCAACTCGTGCCGCCGACCGCATTCGGTGCCAAGTACGTCCAGCTGACTGTCCCGGAGGGAGCGAGCTCGGAGTCGATCGAAGCCGGCGACGTCATCCCGGCGAGCGCCACCACGGTGGAAGTGGACGAGGCATTCACCAATCTCAGCGCCGTCCTCGAGGCTGCACGCCCAGCCCAGGTCAGCGAAGCCTTGAGCGCTGTGGCGGGGACTGTGGACCAGCGTGGTGAGATGCTGGGAGAGCTCATCACCCTGACCGATAACTACTTGACGTCCTTCAATCCCTCGCTCCCGGCCCTCAGCGAGGACCTGCGGCGCCTCGACGACGTGGCCGCGGTGTACGACCTGGCCCGGGACGATCTCATCACCACCTTCGATGGTGCGGCCACGACGTTGGAGACGGTGGTCGAGCAGCAGGCGTCGCTGCGCGCCCTGGAGCTGAGCCTCACCTCCTTCAGCAGCGAGGGCGATGCCCTGTTGAGGGACAGCGGTCAGGGACTCAGCACCTCCTTGCGGTTGCTCGATCCCGTGACCCGGTCACTGGCCCGGTACTCCCCGGAGCTGCCGTGTCTCATCGAGGGCCTGGCCCAGGGCAACGAGCTCGCGGAGATCGCGGTGGGAGGCATCAATCCGGGCATCACCACCTTCACCCACGTGGTCCGCGGTCGGGAGCCCTACCAGTACTCGTCCGACCTCAAGCTGCTGGGCGAGAACCGGGGTCCCAACTGCTTCGGCCTGCCGTACGTGACGCCGGAGGAGGCGTCGCTCACCTATGAGCCGACCTTCGCGACCGGGGTGAATCCGTTCACACAGTCATCCGAGGGAGCCCCTGGCTCCGCCGACGTGCTCGATATCTTGGGAATAGGGGGTCGCTGACGTGGCGACGAGTCCAGTGCGAGCCAGGGAGCGGGCCGATCTGCTCAGGCTCGTCTCCTTCCTGGTGGTCGCCGCGCTCGTGACGTTCTGGGTGGGTGCCGTGACCAGCGAGTACCGCTCCGGGGGAGCGGCGCCTTACCGAGCCGCCTTCGCCGACGTGTCGGGTCTTCGTCAGGGAGACCAGGTCCGGGCCGCGGGCGTCAGGGTTGGCGAGGTGACGGACATCGACGTCCGGCCGGACAGCACGGTCGTCGTCTCCTTCGAGGTCGATGACGCCCTCGTCCTCGACGAATCGACCACGGCCACGATCGAGTACCGCAACCTCATCGGCGACCGGATCGTTCAGCTGGCCACGACCGGCGGAGCCAGTGCGGCCGAGCTGTCACCGGGAGGAATGATCTCGATCTCCAACACCGCCTCAGCGCTCGACCTCGACACCCTGCTCAACGGATTCAAGCCGCTGTTCGCCGGCCTCAACCCCGCCCAGGTCAACGATTTGTCGCAGCAGCTGGTGCAGGTGCTGCAGGGTCAGGAATCGGCCGTCGAGACGTTGACGACCCGCGTCGGCTCGTTCACCTCCGCGATCGCCCAGCGCGAGCAGCTGATCACCCAGGTGATCGGCAACCTGAACGAAGTCCTGGAGACCGTGGATGGGCGTCGCGACGAGCTCGGGCAGGTGATCGACGCGCTCGACATCGTGCTGACCCGCTTCGACGAGCAGGACACCGAGATCCTGATCGCGGCCGACAAGATCGATCGATTCGCCCGTGAGGCATCGGGACTGCTCGCCCGAGCCCGCGGCGACCTCACTCCCGACCTGCGTGCGCTGACGGTGGCGGCCCGCGGTCTGAACCTGGAGAAGGAGGAGCTGGTCGCCGTGCTGCAACAGCTTCCCCGTCACTATCGCAAGCTGCAGAACGCCGGTTCCTACGGCAACTTCTTCAACTTCTTCCTGTGCGGTGTCCGGGTCCAGACCGACGTCGTGGCCGGTGCCCCGGTCCTGACGCCCTGGATCAACTCCGATGCTGAGAGGTGCCAGGCATGAATGGCTTGCTTCGTGGTCGTGCTCGCCGCGGACTTGTGGGCACGGTGGTGATCGTGCTGGTGGTCCTGGCCAGCCTCAACTTGAACCGGTTGCCCCTGGTGGGCAACAGCGACGTCATCCATGCCCGGTTCGCTGAGGCGGGCGGTCTGCGCGGGGGGGACTCGGTGATGGTCTCCGGAGCCGAGGTCGGCAAGGTGCGCGACGTCGTGCTCGAGGGCGGCGTCGTCGAGGCTGACCTGGTCCTCACCGACGCCGATGTCGAGCTCGGCGACCTGACCGAGGCCCGCATCGTCACCACCACGCTCCTGGGGCGTGCGGCGGTCGAGCTCGTGCCCGCCGGAGACGGGGCACTCGAGGCGGGGGACACGATCCCCGTCGAGCGCACCGATGCGCCCTACAGCATCACCAGCGCTCTCAATCGGCTCACCACCGAGAGCGGGGAGATCGACAAGGCCGCCCTCCAGCGCGCCATCGACCAGGCCTCGGGCGTCCTCGAGGGTTCGCGGGACTCCGTCGGCCCCGCCCTACGCGGCATCACCGACATCTCCCGTGCGATCGCTGCCAACGACGAGCAGCTGGCCACCTTGTTGGATCGTGCCACTCGGGTCACCGACGTCCTGGCCGATCGCGACCAGGAGATCGCGTCACTGCTGACCGCGGGTGAATCGCTCTTCGCCGAGCTGGACGCGCGTCAGCGTGTCATCGAAGCGCTGCTGGAGAGTGCCCAGATGCTCGCGGATCAGCTGCAGGGCGTCCTGGAGGAGAACACCCAGGTCATCGGTCCCGCGCTGAGGCAGCTCAACAGCATCGTCGAGGTCCTGAACCGCAACCGCAAGGCGATCCAGGACACCCTGGTCGGTCTGCGGGGCTACGCCACTGCGTTCGGCGACGCCGCGTCGACCGGTCCGTGGTTCGACGCCTACATCCAGAACCTCACCGACCCTGCCACCTTGGCGCCCATCCTGTCTGGAATCCTGCCGTGACCGACATCTCCAAACGCGGCCTCGTGCGCCGCCTCGCCGTCCTCCTCGTCCTGGGCCTGCTCGTGGTATCGACCGCGACGCTCATCCGTGGCGGTGACACGACGATCAACGCGACCTTCACCAGTGCCGAGGGGCTCTACGTCGGAGACGACGTACGAGTGCTGGGCGTCCCAGTGGGCACCGTCAGCCAGATCACCCCGTCGGAGACGGGTGTCGAGGTGGAGCTCATCATCGAGGATGACCAGCCGATCCCGGCCGACGCACGGGCGGCCATTGTCTCGCCCAGTCTGGTCAGTGGGCGGTTCGTCCAGCTGGAACCCGCCTACGTCGGGGGCCCGCAGCTGTCGGACGGTGCTGAGATCAGCGTTGAACGCACCGCGGTCCCCGTCACCTTCGACGACGTCAAGCAGCAGCTGACCGACCTGACCGGCGCACTCGGACCCCAGGAAGGTGCCGATCGCGGCGCCCTGGGGCGTGCTGTCGTCGCGCTGGACGGGAGCCTGGCGAATGGCAACGCCCTGGAGCTGCGACGAGCCATCGCGGGGCTGCGAAACGCTACCGCGGCCCTGTCTGACCCCAGCTCCGACCTCTTCACCACCGTGGCTAACCTCGACACTTTCACACGTGCCCTGGCAGTGAACGACCAGGCCGTGCGTGGGTTCGCCGAAGAGATCGACGCCGTAGGTGAGGTCCTCGAGCGCAACCGGTTGACGCTGACCGCGGTGCTACGCGATCTTTCGGCGACGCTGCGGACCACGCGCGACTTCCTCGACACCAACCGAGCGGGCATCTCGACCGCGGTCCGCCGGGTGAACCTGCTCTCGGCAGCCCTGGCCGACCGCTCGGACGCGCTGGCGGGGTCCCTCCACCTCGGCACCAACGCGCTCATCAACCTGGCGAACATCGTCGAAGGATCCGCGCTGAAGGGGCGCGCCACCCTCAGCGCGCTGGACAGCCTTCCGCAGCTGCTGTGCGGGGCGATCCTGGGTGCGGGGGGCACCGCAGCTCAGTGTGACAAGGTGCTCAGTCCGATTCTCGAGGCTCTGGGTCTGGAGAGCTTGGACCAGGGCCTGGTCCCGGGCATCAACGTGGGCGAGCCTGGTGACGGTGACGACGTCCCGATCCCCGGGCTGGCGGGCGTCGAGATCGACCTCTTGCAGACCCTCGGAAGTCTGCTCACCGGCACCAACGGAGGCACGCCATGACGACCCGCTCCATGCTCAGGCGACGAGGCGCACACATGCGGCTGACCGCCGCCGGTACGCTGCTCGCCTGCCTGGCCACGGGATGCTCGCTCCAGCCGAACGAGAACACCTTGCCCGGCCAGGTGGCCACCGGGTCCGACGGCTACGGGGTCACCGTGCGCTTCGAGGCCGTGGAGAATCTCGTCCCGAACTCCCAGGTGCTCCTGGACGACGTCGTCGTGGGAACGGTGACGGCCATCAGGGTGGATGACTGGCACGCCGTGGCCGACCTCCGGCTCTTGGACTCGGTCCCGATCAGCGACCGGGCCAGGTTCACCATCGGACAGAAGACGCTGTTGGGCGCGCAGTACGTCGACATCGACTCCCCGCCCGTCGATGCCGCCGCCTCGCCCGTGGGACTGCTCGGTGACGGGGACGAGGTGCCCTTGTCTCGCACGGGCCAGGCTCCGGGCACCGAGCAGGTCCTCGCCGGCGTAGCCCTGCTGCTCAACAACGGCGGCCTCTCGCAGATCAGCACCATCACCAGCGAGCTGACCACGGCGCTGGACGAGCGGCAGCTGGACGCCCGCGACCTCGTCACGCGGTCCAACGAGCTGTTGACAGTGCTCGATGACACCAAGGGAGAGATCATCAACACGCTGGAGTCGCTCGAGAGCCTGAGTCGGGGCCTTGCCGACGACCGCGAGGTCATCGCGCGGGCCATCGACGAGGTGGGTCCGGGTCTGGAGGCGTTGGAGCAGGAGCGGGCGCGTCTGGTGGACGCCGTCACCACCTCGGGGCGAGCCAGCACGAGAGCTGTCGGTGTGATCCAGGCCAGCCAGGAGGCGATCCTGGCCAACCTCGACTCCCTGGGGCCCATCCTCAGTCAGCTCGGCAAGACGGCGACCCGACTCCCCGAGGCGCTCAAGATCGCGATCACGGTCCCCTTCCCGGCCATGACCACGGAGAAGACGCTTCGAGGCGACTACTCCAATCTCTTCGCCACGATCGACGTCAGCGCCCAGAGCCTCGCCGACCTGCTGCTCGGCACTGGTCAGCTCCCGTCCCTCCAGTCAGGGGATCCGTTGACTGACCCCCTGCAGCAGTCTGGAGGCAACGGCAACAGTGGTCAGGGAGGCCCGCGCGCCGAGGACGCCGAGGGGGGCAGCGGGTCGGGCGCCGACGGGAAGCCCCCCGTTGAACCGGACGATGGCCGCGGCGAGGGCGACGGGGCCTGCCTGCTCGGACTCCTGGGTGACTGCTGATGATCCTGACGACCCTGATCAAGCGACAGCTCCGCATCTTCGCGGTCCTCACGCTCGTGGCGCTGTTCTTCGCCGTGGTGGTCTACGCCCGCGTGCCGGCCCTGCTAGGTGTCGGCGTGTACGAGGTGCGCGCCGAATACGCTGACGCCAGCGGGCTCTACCCGAAGGCCATCGTCACCTATCGAGGCGTCCAGGTCGGCGAAGTGGCTGACCTCGAGGTGGGGGACGGCGGCGCGGTGGCTGACCTGCGCATCGACGACGAGCATGACATCCCGGCCACCGTGGTCGCGGAGCTCCACAGCACCTCCGCCATCGGGGAGCAGTACGTCGACCTGGTGCCCGCGCCCGGGGAGGACGCCGGGGAGGACTCCGCCTCGTTGGGGGAGGGAGATGTGATCCCGGTGGAGCGGACCGTCGAGATGCCCCAGATCACTCCGGTGCTGGAGTCCGTCAACGACCTCCTCGCGTCCGTGCCCCGCGCGCGGACCCGTCGCGTGCTCGACCAGGTCGACCAGGGTCTGGCCGGGAGCGGTCCCGACCTGGCCGGCACGATCGAGAACGCCGACAGCCTCCTCCGCACCGCGCAGGATCGACTGGCTGTCACGACGTCCCTGATCAGGACTGCCCAGCCGGTCCTGGGTACCCAGCAAGCCCTGCGGGGGACCACCCTCAGCTATGCCCAGTCCCTCGCGGCCTTCACCAGCGAGCTCGCTGGGCGGGATCGTGACCTCCGCGCCCTGCTGTCGCAGGGGCCGGCCGGGCTGCGAGCCGCCACCGAGTTGGTGAACGACCTCCAGCCGACGCTCCCTCTGCTGGTCACCAACCTCACGACCAACGCTGAGGTGCTCAACACCTACCTGCCGCAGATCCAGGAGGGTCTGGTGTACTACCCGGTGACCGTCGCGCGGCTGCAGTCCGCCATCAACCCGCGCGCAGAGTTCGGTGACGTCAACCTCGACCTGCGCGCCAACGTGAACAACCCGCCGGCCTGCTCACAGGGCTACCTGGCGGCGTCGGAACGTCGCGATCCCTCGGTCGCGCAGTTCCGTGACGTCGACCTCCTGGCCCACTGCACGGTGCCCGAGGCGGACCCCAAGTCCGTGCGCGGGGCCCGGTTGCTGCCCTGCCCCCAGGGAGGCGGGCGCGGACCCCTGCCCTCCTCGTGCGGCTTGGACTTCGGGAAGGGGGTCTGGCCGGAGGGCGCCGGCCCTTCGGGCCGACGTGACCTGAGCCGCGGCGTGACCGTCGGTGGCGACGCCTCCATGGAGCTGCCGGCCGAGCAGGGATGGCAGGCGCTCGTCCTCGGCCCGGTGAGCGTGCGATGACTGAAGAGCGGGACGGTTCGGAGCTCACGCCCTCAGCGGACTCCAGGCCTCGCGGGCGGCGCACCGCCGTCGTGAGGACCTTACTGAGCGCAGTCCTGGTCGCCGCGCTCGCACTCGCGGTCGAGCGGGGCCTCGCCTGGCGTGACGCTGAGCGGCGCGAGCAGGCGCGCGCCGATGTGGTGGAGGCAGCCGGGGACGAGGTGGTGGGTCTGATCACCATCAGTGCTCGTACGACGGACGAGGATCTCGAGGAGCTGATCGAGGGGGCCACAGCGACTTTCCAGGACGACCTGCGTGAGCAGGCCGACCGCCTGCGTCAGGAGGTCGTGGAGAACGAGGTGGAGGCGACCGGCGAGGTCGTCTCGGCCGGCGTGGTGAGTCTGGAGGACGAGGAGGCCACGGTGATCGTGGCGGCGCGTGGCACGGTTGACAACCGCAGTGCTCGGCAACCCGAGCCGCGGAGTTACCGCCTCGAGGTGGAGCTGCAGCGCGTCGAGGACTCGTGGTTGGTCTCGGCATTGAGGTTCGTCGCATGACCTCGCGCGCACATACGAGGGATGCCCCCTCACTGTCCCTCGCCCCGGGTGCCGGCCGCCCGCCGCGTCGTCGAGTGGAGCTGCTTCTCGTGGTGCTGGCTGTGGTGGTCGCGACCGCAGCGGGCGCGGCCGCCTGGCGCGTCGACCAGCTTGAGGACCGCGACTCCGCCGCCCGTGACGCTGTGGCCGCCGTCCGCGAGCGCGTGCCGCTGCTGCTGAGCTATCGCTACGCCACGCTCGAGGAGGACCTTGACACGGCGTTGGACCAGACGACCGGTGCCTTCACCGACGAGTACGGCGACCTCATCGACGAGGTCGTGCGCACCGCGGCGACGCAGCGTCGGATCATCACCGAGGCGAACGTCAACGCTGCTGGGGTCGTCTCGGTCGACAGCGACGAGGAGGTCGTGGTGCTCGTCTTCCTGACCCAGTCCACCACGAGCCGAAGCTCGCCCGATCCAGTCGTCAGCGGAAGCAGGGTCGAAGTCACCATGCGTCGGGTGGGCTCCGCCTGGTTGGTCGCAGGACTCGACACCCGATGACGGTGGCCACTCCGGTGGTCGTCACCACCACCGAAACGATGGGAGAACGCTGACATGGGCGTGGAGATCAAGGTCGAGCACCTGAGCAAGTCTTTCGGCAAGCAGCTGATCTGGGGGGATGTCTCGCTGACGATCCCGGCTGGGGAGATCAGCGTGATGCTGGGTCCCTCCGGCACCGGCAAGTCGGTGCTGCTCAAGACCATCATCGGGCTGCTGAAGCCCGACCAGGGCTCGATCATCATCGAGGGCACCGACCTGGCCACGTGCTCGGAGAAGGAGCTCTACGAGATCCGCAAGCTGTTCGGGGTGCTGTTCCAGGACGGTGCGATGTTCGGCTCGATGAACCTCTACGACAACATCGCCTTCCCGCTGCGTGAGCACACCAAGAAGTCGGAGTCGGAGATCCGCGCCATCGTGATGGAGAAGCTGGACCTGACCGGTCTGCTGGGGACCGAGGACAAGCTGCCCGGCGAGATCTCCGGCGGCATGCGCAAGCGTGCCGGCCTGGCCCGAGCGCTGGTGCTGGACCCCGAGATCGTGCTCTTCGACGAGCCCGACTCCGGCCTCGACCCGGTCCGCACAGCGTTCCTGAACCAGCTGATCATCGACCTCAACGCCCAGATCGACGCCACGTTCCTCATCGTCACCCACGACATCAACACCGCGCGCACGGTGCCCGACAACATCGGCCTGCTCTACCACAAGCACCTGGCGATGTTCGGCCCGCGCGAGATGCTGCTGGCCTCGGAGGAGCCGGTGGTGCGTCAGTTCCTCAACGCCCAGCGCGTCGGCCCGATCGGCATGTCGGAGGAGAAGGACGCCGACGAGTTGGCGGCCGAGGTCGGCCAGGAGCTGCCGCCGTTGCCGCCGATCCCGATGCAACTCGAGCCCTCCAACGGCATCCCCCGGCGCTCCCAGCGCGAGCCGGGCGCCTGGTGCCGCGAGCACGGCGTGACCCCGCCGCCGGGCTCCTTCGGCAGCGAGGTGGCGACGGCCTCAGACCCTCGCACTCCAGCGGAGGCCACTCGACGCACCGGCGGTCGGCCTACGCCCGCCGTCGTGTGACAGCACAGCGAACCAGGCCTTTCCAGACACCGTCACCGACCTAGAGGAATGCTCATGAACCCCCCTTCGGTCTCCACCCTGGAGATCCGCCGCCCCGCCGACGGCCGTGCACTCCGATCGATTCCGATCGTCGACGGCGACCGCGTGCGCTCCGCGGCCCTGGAACTGCGTGAGGCACAAGTCGCGTGGCACGACATCGGTCCCGCGGCGCGCGCCTCGTGGCTTCGCAAGTGGCGCGGATGGATCCTCGACCACACCGACGAGCTCACCGACCTGCTCGTCGCAGAGACCGGCAAGGTCCGCCCGGATGCCCTGGTGGAGACGACCGGCTCGTGCGAATTCATCTCCTTCTACGCCGATCATGCCAAGGAGTTCCTCGCCCCTGAACGAGTCGGGGCAGGTGGGTTGCTCAGCCTCCCGAAGCGATTGACCCGCAGTTATCGACCCTACCCGTTGGTCGGACTGATCATCCCGTGGAACTTCCCGATCACTCTGTTCCTGATGGACGCAGCGCCCGCGCTCGCAGCAGGGTGTGCGGTGCTCACCAAGTCCTCGGAGATGACCCCGCTGACCTGCGCGCGCGTCATCGAGGGGTGGCAGGAGATCGGGGCCCCGCCGGTCCTGCGACACGTCGCCGGGGCAGGGGAGACCGGTGAAGCCGTCGTAGAGGCCGTCGACTTCGTCCAGTTCACCGGCTCGACGTCGACCGGCCGCCGGGTGGCCACGCGTTGCGCCGAGCTGCTCAAGCCGGTCAGCCTGGAGCTGGGAGGCAAGGACGCAGCCATCGTGCTCGAGGACGCCGACCTGGATCGGGCCGCACACGGGATCGTCTGGGGCGGGATCTTCAACTCCGGTCAGGTCTGCATCTCGGTCGAGCGGGTCTACGTAGTGGACGAGGTCTACGACCGGTTCGTCGAGAAGGTGTCCGCGGCGCTCGAATCGTTGAAGCAGGGGTCTCGGGCCCGCGACGACGTCGGTGCCATGGTGACCCTCGGGCAGGTCGACACGGTCGAGCGGCACGTACGGGAGGCCGAGCAGTCCGGCGCACGCGTGCTCGTGGGCGGGGCGAGGGGCAAGGAGGGGAACTTCTTCGCTCCCACGCTCCTCGTCGACGTCGATCACAACATGACGTGCATGACCGAGGAGACCTTCGGGCCGACGCTGCCTGTCATGCGAGTCTCCGACGAGGCCGAGGCCGTGGCCCTGGCCAACGATTCCGAGTACGGGCTCTCGGCGACCGTGTGGACACGTGACGTCGCCCGCGGTCGCCGTATCGCCGGCCAGCTCGAGGTCGGCGCAGTCAACATCAACGACGTCTTCAGCAACCTCTTCGCTGTGGAGCTACCCCACAGTGGCTGGAAGTCCTCGGGCCTGGGAGCACGCCTCGGCGGCGCGCAGGGTCTGCGCAAGTACTGCCGGGTCCAGGCCATCACCGAGCCGAGGTTCCCGCTGACCACTAAGGAACTCACCTGGTACCCGTACTCCGCACGGCGTACGGCAATCGCCGCCCGAGTGCTGCGCCTGGCCGCCGGCCGTGGCCTGCGCCAGCGACTCGGGCTTTGAAAGGAACAGCAGCCATGACGACAACGAACGCGCGACGAGTGGTCGCCATCACCGGGGGTGCCCGGGGAATCGGCTACCACACCGCAGAAGAGCTCATCCGGCGCGGACACCGGGTGGCTATCGGCGACATCGACGAGCGCCAGCTCAAGGTGGCCGCCGAGGAGCTGGGCCTCGACGTCGCGGTGCGTCTTGATGTGACCGACCCGGCGTCCATCGAATCGTTCCTCGACGTGACCGAGGAGGCGCTGGGGTCCGTCGACGTCTTCATCAACAACGCGGGCGTCATGCCGACGGGGCACGTGCACGAGGAGGCCGACGAGGTCACCCGTCGGCAGGTGGAGATCAACGTGCTGGGAGTCATCTTCGGTACCAAGATCGCCCTGCAGCGGATGCTGCCCCGGCGCCACGGCCACATCATCAATACTGCCTCATTGGCCGGGGAGCTCCCGGTCCCGGGGCTCGCGACCTACTGTGGCACCAAGTTCGCAGTCATCGGGTTCACAGAGGCCGCCCGGCAGGAGTACCGCAGGTCGGGCATCACGCTGTCCACGGTGCGTCCGACCTTCACCAACACTGAGCTGGTCTCGGGGACGAGCGGGGCGAAGGGCATGCGCAACGCGGAGCCGCAGGAGATCGCGCGCGCTACCGCCGACCTCATCGAACGCCCGCGACCTTTCGTGCGAGTTACACGTGTCGCGGGGACGATGGTGGCGGCGATGAAGTTCGTTCCCGACCGGGTCGCAACCCAGCTCGGGGCGATGCTCGGGACCGACACCGTCTTCCTCGACCGCGTAGATGCCGCGGCGCGTCAGGCCTACGTGGAGCGGATCGGTCGCAGCTGATGCCACCGGCGTAATCTCGCGTCACGCAGCCATCCGGGACGACCGCGAGCCACGCCGCTCGTGGTCGTCTCCAGCCCCCGGCCTAACTCCGGTTCTGGTCTCCCTCGGTGAGGGATGCTGCCGGGTGAGTGAAGGCCGGCCGCCCGGCCTTGATGGGGGACAGCTGCTGGTAGTCGGCGCCCAGCGGGGGACGTTCGTCCGGCTGGCCCCTATTGGGCCACAAGGAGGCGGCCCGCTCAGCCTGCGCGGTGATCGTCAGCGAGGGGTTGACGCCCAGGTTCGCCGAGATGCTGGAGCCGTCGACGACGAAGATCCCGTCGTGGCCGTAGAGGCGGTGGTAGGGGTCGATGACCCCCGTGTCCGGGGTGTCCCCGATGGCGCACCCGCCGATGAAGTGAGCGGTCATCGGGATGTTGGCGATCTCCCCCGTGGATCCGCCGGCCACGCCGTTGATCTTTTCGGCGACGCGACGGGTGGCCTCGTTGCCCACGGGGATCCAGGTGGGGTTGGGTGCTCCGTGGCCGGGTCCCGAGGTGATCGTGTGGCGACCGAGGAGGTTCCTCTTCGACCGCACCGTGATGGAGTTGTCCAGCGTCTGCATCACCAGCAGGATCACCGTCCGCTCCGACCACCGTCGTGGACTGAACCAGGTCAGGTGCGAGGGCTGGGTGGCGATCGTTCGCAGCCAGCGCCACCACCGGGGGCCGCGGCCGTCCCCATCGGTGAGGGCGGTCTGAAGCAGGGACATGGCATTGCTGCCTTTGCCGTAGCGAACCGGCTCGATGTGGGTGAACTCATCGGGGTGGATCGAGGATGTGATGGCCACGCCACGCGTGAAGTCGCTGGATGGATCGCGGGACTTCGCCCCGAGGATTGATTCGGAGTTGGTGCGGGTCAGCGTGCCTAGCCGGTCGGAGATGTTCGGCAGGGAGCCAGTGGCCTTGAGTCGGTGGAGCAGCTTTTGGGTGTTGTAGGTGCCCGCTGCGAAGACGACCTGGTTGGCCGTGAATGACTGCCGGTTGCGGCGCCGGCGCACGGACCTGCCGGTGCGGACGGCGTCGACGACGTACCCGCTTCCCCTGCGCGGGCGCACGTCGACCACGGTGGTCAGGGGATGTAGTTCAGCCCCGAGCTTCTCCGCGAAGTACAGGTAGTTCTTGTCCAGGGTGTTCTTCGCCCCGACCCGGCACCCGGTCATGCACGACCCGCACTGGGTGCAGCCGGTGCGGCGCGGCCCCGCCCCGCCGAAGAACGGGTCGGGCACCTCTTTGCCGGGCTCTCCGAAGAAGACGCCTACGGGGGTGAGCGTGAAGGTGTGCTCCACACCCATGTCGCGCGCGACCTCGCGTAGCACCTCGTCCGAAGGCGTCACGTGGGGGTTCTGCGTGACACCCAGCATCTGCCGTGCCGTCCGGTAGTGCGGATCCAGCTCGGCGTGCCAGTCGGTGATATGCGCCCACTGTGGATCGTTGAAGAACGGGGCAGGGGGTTGGTAAAGGGTGTTCGCGTAGTTGAGCGACCCTCCACCGACTCCGGCGCCCGCCAAGATGACGACGTCGCGCAGCAGGTGGATACGCTGAATGCCGAAGCAGCCGAGCCGTGGCGCCCAGATGAACCGACGGGTGTCCCAAGACGAGGCGGGCAGGTCGTCGGTGTCGTAGCGCTTGCCCGCTTCGAGCACCCCGACGCGGTATCCCTTCTCCGCCAAACGCATGGCGGTTACCGAGCCGCCGAAGCCGGAGCCGATGATCAGCACGTCGTAGTGGGTCGAGGTCATGGGATGTGGAACCTTTTCGTGAGGGGGCGACATGAGCGGCGCACGAGAGCGGAAGGTCCGCCGATCTGACGGATCTGCGTGCAGTAAGGCTTCCGCCTACGAGAGCAGAGTGAAGCCGAAGGGATCGGGCAGCAAGCGCCGACGGCTGCAAGACCCATGTGGGTCACCCCCGACGCGGGGAGCGGCGACGCGGATGGCACACCCGGTAGAAGAAGTCGACTCGCTGGTTCATGTCACTCCTTTCAGACGATGACTGTCGAGGCTGTCACGCCGGCGGAGTCGGCGTCTTGTGCTCTCGTCCAACGCTGAGGCCCCCGGCGGGGCTCGGCGCACAACACCCGGCCCGCCGGCTCCCGCTCCGGCGGTGCCGCCGGAGCGGGGCCAGTCCTCACAGGGACCGGCTGATGATCTCCTTCATGATCTCGGAGGTGCCGGCGTAGATCTGCGAGACGCGCATGTCGGCCCAGATGCGGGCGATCGGGTACTCGTTCATGTACCCGTAGCCGCCGTGCAGCTGGAGGCAGGTGTCGGCGACGCGCTGCGCCCGCTCCGAGCACCACAGTTTCACCATGGCAGCGGTGGGGATGTCCAGACCCCCGGCGAGGTGGAGCTGGATGCACTCGTCGACGAAGGACCGTGCGACGCGAGCCTCGGTGGCAACTTCCGCCATCTTGAACTTCGTGTTCTGGAACCCCCAGATCGGCCGACCGAAGGCGCTCCGGTCATGCACGTAGGTCATCGTCTCGGCCAGGCAGAACTCCATGGCTGCGACGTTCGAGACCCCTACGAGCAGCCGCTCCTGGGGGAGCTGCTGCATGAGCTGTAGGAAGCCCTGGCCCTCGGTGAGGCCAAGCAGGTTGGTGACCGGGACACGAACGTTGTCGAAGAAGAGCTCCGAGGTGTCCTGTCCCTTCATCCCGATCTTGTCCAGCACCCGACCGCGGGAGAAACCCTCCGCGCTGGTGGGGACGAGCATCAGCGAGATACCGGCGGCGCGGTCGTCGGGATCGGTCTTGACCACGGTGAGCACCAGGTCGGCCTGCGAGCCGTTGGTGATGAAGGTCTTTGAGCCGCTGACAAGGTAGTCGTCACCCTCGCGCACCGCCTTGGTCTTGATGTTCTGCAGGTCCGAGCCGGTCCCGGGCTCGGTCATCGCGATCGCTCCGACGACCTCGCCGGACGCCATCTTGGGCAGCCAGTGCTGCTTCTGCTCCTCGGTGCCGTATGCGAGCAGGTAGTGGGCGACGATCCCGTTGTGCAGGGACGCTCCCCAAGAGCTGTCGCCGACCCGTGCCTGCTCCTCGATCAAGATGGCCTCGTGGGCGAAGGTGCCACCGCCGCCGCCGTACTCCTCGGGGATCGACAGGCAGAGCAGACCGACGTCACCAGCGCTGTTCCACAGTTGCCTGTCGACGTGCTTGTCGGCGATGAAGGTCTCGATGTGTGGCTTGATCTCCTTCTCGCAGAACGTGCGTGCAAGGTCACGGACGTCGTCGAGGTCGTCGTCCATCCAGGGGGAGCGGCGAGTGATCACGGGGAGCCTCCAGCGAATCGGGTACAGGATGTACCCATTCGACCATGGCGATGGTGCTGGGTACAAGGTGTCCCATTGAGCGCAGCCCGACCTGGTCAGGTCCGGCCCCTCGGCGCCCCGGGCGTAGGCTGCGGTCTGTGGTCGAGGTAGGGCGATGGGTGGATTCGACGGTGCGGCGCCGGTCTTCCCGCGATGATGAGGTCCGCGACCGCCGGCGGCGTCACGTGGCCAACGCTGCTCTGCAGGTCGTCGACGAGACGGGCGCGGACGCGGGCACGGCACTGATCGCCGAGCGGGCTGGGATCCCGAGGCCGCATGTCTACCGCTACTTCGCCAGCCGCGAGGACCTCGATAACGAGGTGGTCCGCCTTGCCGCGCAGGACCTCATCCAGCGGGTCCGCCCGCACCTGGCTCGGCGGGGCACGCCCGGACAGGTCGTCGAGGGGCTGGTGCGCGCCTGCGCGACTTGGGCGGACGCCCACCCCCATCTCTACCGCTTCCTGGCGGCTCGGGGGCAGAGCCGGACCATGCACCGCTCTCGGATGGGTCGTTCGCGTCTGCTGGACGAGATCGCCGTCGCGGCACGGGGGTACACCAAATCGGGGGGCGAGTCGTTCCCTGAGGGCATCCTGGTTGGCGTGATGGGGATGGTCGACGCCACGGTCATCTGGTGGCTCGACCAGCGCGACGAGACCCTGGACGTGATGGTGCGGCGTCTCTCGCGCCACGTCACCCTGGTGCTGCAGGACGCCTTAGCCGCCCACGACATCCACCTCGACCTGGCGGTTGAGCTGGAGCCCTTCGTCGGCGAGTGAGTCAGGAGCGCCTCGCGGGACTGCCCTGTTCGAAGTGCTCGACGTCAACGATGACGAACGTGGCGTGCGCTATCGCGACCTGCCGGCCGCTCTCGTCCGCGGCTGCAGCGTTCACGTGGAGCCGCCGTCCTGCCCGGTCCCGGATATGCGCGGTGAACTCGTAACTCACCCCCAGCAGCACCGGACGGAGGTACTCCACGGTCAGCGACCTCGTCACGGCGAGCTCGCCGACGCGGTAGAGGAGGAATCCGAACAGGTCGTCGAAGGCGGCGGCGACCAGGCCGCCGTGAGTGATCCCCGGTGCTCCCTCCTGGCGATCGTCGAAGCGGTGCACCGCGCTCACGCCGTGCTCGGTGGCGTCGACCTCTAGGGCGAGTCCGGCGGGATTGTCCTTGCCGCATCCCGCGCAGGTGGGGGAGTGGGAGGGCAGGCGGCCCACCGTCGTCGGTGCGGGCCGCGACATGGACCGGATCCATGCATCCAGCGTCGACGCCGTGCCCTCGTCGAGACGCATCTCGTGGCTCGGGGTAGGGGGCTCGGTGTCGTGACCGCCTACTAGCGCATCACTCATCGGGGGCTCCTCGGAATCCAAAACCACAGTGGCATCGAAACATCCTTACATGTTTGTCCTCGCGAGAGACGAAACGGCCATTGATGTCTACAATGGCTGAGATGCGAACGACCTCTACCCTCCAGCGCCGCCCGATCCATAATGACCGACGTGGCCTCGCTTGGTGGCTGGCGGTGGCGGTCTGCAAGCCAGTCCTGGTGGTGCTGCGTCGCCCGGACTGGCGCGGGGTCGCGGGCATCCCCCGGGTGGGCGGAGCGGTGCTGGCCGCCAACCACGTCTCGCACCTCGACCCGTTGCTGGTCGCGGAGATGGTCCTGGCTGAGGGGCGGGTGCCGCGGTTCTTGGCCAAGGACAGCCTCTTCAACAAGCCGGTCGTGGGCAGGTGGTTCCGTGCCGCCGGCCACGTCTCGGTCGACCGCGCCGCCGGCCGCGCGGGGTACGACGACGCGGTCCGCGCGGCGCGCCACGGGCGGCTCCTCTTGGTGTACCCCGAGGGTTCCATCACCAAGCGGAAGGATGGTCTGCCGATGACGATGAAGTCGGGGGCGGTGCGGATCGCTCTGGAGGCATCGGTACCGCTCGTGCCGGTGGCCCAGTGGGGGGCACAGGAGATCCTGCCCGCCTACAGTTGGCAGTTGCGCTGGGCGTGGCGGCGGCGTGTCGTCATAGTCGTCGGACCTCCGGTCCCGCTGGACGACCTGCGGGACCTGGAGTCGGCCCGTGCCATCGAGGTGGGTCGTCGGCGGCTCGAGGACACCCTCTCTGCGATGGTGTGCGAGCTGAGCGGACCCGACACGCCGCCGCAGTGAGTTGGGCGTTCACGCCCGGAAGCGGGGATCCTGGGGGCGCGGGGTGTCGGAGCCGCGCACCATGGCGGGACCGTAGGTGTCCAGCAGCGTCGCCATGAGCTCGTCGAACGGCAGGTCCGCGAACATGCCTCGTTCGCGGACGTACTCCATGTGACGTCGGCCGGCGCCGTCGGCTGCGTGGAGCAACGCATCCCGCGACCCGTCGAACTCCAACGGGGGTACGCCAAAGCGACGGCACAGCTCGGAGTTGAAGGCCGGCGACCCCTTGCGCCACTGGCCGTCGACATACACCGCGCTCCATCCGTGGAACACGAACAGATCGGTGCCCATCAGCTCCAGCAGAGCCGCGCTGTTGAGGTGATTGCGCACGTCGGAGAACCCGAGTACGGCCGGGATTCCCGCAGCGCGCAGGCTCGCGGTGAGCAGCACCGCCTTGGGCACGCACCACGTGGGGCCACCGTCGAGGATCGCGCTGGCGTGGTAGTCCAGGGGCTCGGCGGTGACGCTGTAGGGGTCGTATCGGAGTCGGTCGCGTACGGCCGCGAACAGCAGCGCGATGCGCTCTCGTGGATCGCGGACACCCCGCACGACGGACTCGGTGAAGTCGCGGACTTCGGGGTGGTTGCTGTCGACGAACCGGCTCGGGTCGAGGGCCTCCCGAGGGTCGAGCTCGCCCCTCATCAGGCGCCGGTCCGGAGGTCCTGGCGCGCCCCTGCGATCTCGAGAGCGGTGACGAGGTCCCGCTCGAGCGAGGGGAGTACGGCGGCCGCGCGAGCTGCCTGCTCCACCCGCCCTCGTGCTGGGCCGTCCTGACGGGCCAGCGATGCGACCAGGGACCATGTCTCCGCGCACAGGTGCGCGGCGGCGGCAACCTCGTTCGCCCGCCCGTCCCCGGTCAGGCGCGCGATGTCGTCGGCGCCGCTGGACAGCAGTCGGCGAAACAGCCCGCCGCCGGTGCCGGCCTTCTCGACGAAGGCGCTGAGTGCTTGGAGGACCAGGTCCAGGATGTCGTCGGGGAAGACCTCCGGCCATCCTGCGAGGTCCTCGGCGAAGAGGTCGACGGCGGCCAGCCCGGTGGCCCCGACGGCCGAATCCCTCCCGGTGACGATAGAGCTGCCGGTGGAGGTGGTCATCGCCTCCGCCGCCTGGGCGAACGCCGTCTGCGCGATCTCGGCCAGGTCGGGCAGCCGGTCGGGCCAGGCGATGTCGAAGTAGGTGTGACGCGTCGGGACCGGGAACCCCTGGGAGGAGCGGGCTCGGGCCAGTGCCGAGTAGGGCACGAGCTGCACCTCGTCCCGGTCGTTGTCGACGACGTGCGCGACCTGCTGCTCGTCGTCATAACCGATGACGACGATGTCGTGGCGACTCATCTGCAGGCGTACGCGGAGGTAGGGAAGCTCCGCGATGTCGGCCCACACCAAGGCGGGACGGCCCTCGCGCACGGCGTCGCGCACCCACGCCCAGCCCTCCTGTGGGTCATCCGTCGCATGCACGGAGACCTCGGCGCCCAGCCGCATCGGGAGGTCCGTCTCCAGGTCGCCTCCCCGCCCGACGAGGTACACCGGCGGCATGAGTGCCGCGTCCCTGACGTACGAGAGATCCAAGGCGCCGCTCAAGGCAAAGACGAGGCCTTCGTCAGGGGGGCCCTCCCAACCGAGTCCGGCCCACTCCAGGAGGTCCCGCATGGCTCCGGAGCCGCAGTGCCCGCCGCGTCGGTGCGGGTACTCGACCACTTCGGTGTCGCTCGAGTTGACCATGAGGCTTCCTTCTGGAGACAACTAGTGACTTTTGTTCAACCTAAGGCACCGCGCTGAGAATGTCATCACGCGGCCCAGCTAACGCGTGTCCAAAGTCGGACATTGTCGATACTCTGTCCACCGTGTCGTCCCCCTCCATGCGAGAGCGCTACCGCGAGCACGTTCGTGCAGCGGTGCTGGAGACTGCCCATGACCTGATCGCTGAGCGGGGCTGGGAGCGGGTGCGCATGGGCGAGATCGCCGAGGCGGTCGGCGTCTCGCGCGCACTGCTGTACAAGGAGTTCGGCGACAAGCCCGGTTTGGGAGAAGCCGTCGTCCTGAGGGAGGCGGCGCGATTCATCGAGGGCATCGAGAACGTGCTCGCGCATCACGGCTCCGACGCTTCAAGCGGCCTCGCGGCGTCGGTGGGCTTCGTGCTGGAGGAAGCCGAGAACAGTCCCTTGCTCAGAGCGGTCCTGATCTCCAACCGCGATTCCCCACCACCCGCCACGGGCATCCTCCCCCTCCTCACCACGTCTGCGCAGCTGTTGGAGCTCGCCTCCGGCTCCCTGGCCCGATGGCTCACCTCTCACGTGGCCGGTTTGCGGGCGGATGAGGTGTCTGACGCCGCCGAAGCCCTGGTGCGGCTCACCGTGAGCCACCTCGCCCTACCGACCAGGTCCCGGGCGGACACCGCCCGGAAGATCACGGAGGTGGGACTCAGGTGCCTCGGGCTTCCCATCACGCCGGAGCAGGGAATCGCGACGTGACGGTTGGGCGGTGTCCAGCGGTCTAAGCGACGCTCATGCTGCTGCCGGGTTGGCGAGCTGTTCGGCCAGCGCTTGGGCTGGGGTCTTCAGGTCCAGGGTAGGGCGGGGTCGGGCGTTGAGCTTGGCGGCGATGGTGTCGAGGTCCTTGGCGGTGAACCGGGACAGGTCGGTGCCTTTGGTCAGCCAGTGCCGCAGGAGCCGGTTGGTGTTCTCGTTCGATCCGCGTTGCCACGGCGAGTGGGGGTCGCAGAAGTAGATCGGCATGTCGAGCTTGAGGGTGATGTCGCGGTAGCGGGCCATCTCGACTCCGCGGTCCCAGGTCAGCGACTGCCGCAGCTGTTCGGGCAGCTTTCCCATCTGCTTGATCATCGCCTCGGCCACGGAGTCGGCGTCGTGGCGACCGGGTATGTGCAGCAGCATCACGAACCGGGTGGTGCGCTCGACCAGGGTCCCGACCGCAGATCCGTTGGCGGTCCCCACGACCAGGTCGCCTTCCCAGTGACCCGGGACCGCACGGTCCTCCACAATGGCGGGGCGCTCAGCGATCGTGAACGCCTCGCGGTACAGCTTCCCGCGCCCATCGACGGTGCCGCGGGGCTTGCGTTGGATGCGGCCGGTCGAGAGCTGTTTGGCCAGCTCACGACGCAGACCACCGCGGCCCTGGACGTAGAGCGCCTGGTAGATCGTCTTGTGGCACACGCGCTCCATCTTCGGTCGCCCGGGCTCGTGGCGCAGCACCGTGGCGATCAGCTGCGGTGACCACCCGTCCGCCGAGCCACCCCTCGATCGCGGTGCACAACCGCGGGTTGCCGGCGAGCTTGAAGGCCTTCGGGCGCCGTCGACGTTCGTGAGCCGAACGGTGGGCGACCTTGTGGTGGTAGTGCCCGGCCGGGCCGGCGTTGCGGGCCAGCTCGCGCCCGACCACCGAGTGGTGGCGACCGACCAGGACACCGATCTCGCGCAGCGACATGCCCCTGGCCCGGCACACCGCCATCACCGCGCGATCGGCCTCACTCAACGGCCGACGGCCACCGGGCCCCGCAGTGCCTGGCGTCGGCGGCGCTGGGCACCCGCGTAGTCCTCCGGTGCGACCGGTGTTGAACAGCTCTTTGGGAAAGTCCACGGGAGCGAACTTCGCCCACCACCGCAGCCCAGGACCGAACGACACCCCCAACCGGCGGTTGGCTTCCATGTAGGCCACGCCTTCAGCGATCAGCCCCAGGAGCTCATCGAGCTCGAGGCCACCGAACGCATTGGTGCCGCACCGTATGAGCGCACCGAGGACCGTGTCACCGAGCGCAACGGCCACCGGCCCCGGATGCTGACCACCAAGGCCGGCGACGTCGAGCTGCGAATCCCCAAGCTGCGCAAGGGGTCGTTCTTCCCGATCATCCTCCAGCCTCGCCGCCGCATCGACCAGGCGCTCTACGCGGTGGTGATGGAGGCCTACGTCCACGGCATCTCGACCCGCAGCGTCGACGACCTGGTCGAAGCGATGGGCGGCACCGGGGTCTCGAAGTCGGAGGTGTCGCGGATCTGCGCGGGCCCGGACGAGACCGTCGGCGCGTTCCGCACTCGCACGCTGGACCACGTCGAGTTCCCCTACATCTACCTGGATGCGACCTACCTCCACGTCCGCAACGCCCCAGGCAAGGGCGGGCAGGTCGTGTCGATGGCCGTCGTCGTCGCCACCGGCGTCACCGCCACCGGGGAGCGGGAGATCCTCGGCCTCGACGTCGGCGACAGCGAGGACGAGGTCTTCTGGCGCAGCTTCCTGCTCAGCCTCAAGCAACGCGGCCTGGCCGGTGTGCAGCTCGTCATCAGCGACCAGCACTCCGGCCTCGTCGCAGCCCTGAATAGGGCGTTCCAGGGTGTCGCGCACCAGAGGTGCCGGGTCCACTTCGCGCGTAACCTCCTCGCGCACGTCCCCAAGGTCCAGGCCGAGCTCGTGGCCACCGCGTTCCGGATGATCTTCGCCCAGCCCACCGCCGAGGACGTCCACGCGGCGTGGGACAAGACCCGCGACGAGCTCGCCGCCCGGTTCCCCAAGCTCGGTCCCCTGATGGACGATGCGAAGGCCGAGGTGCTGGCGTTCACTGCGTTTCCGCGCGAGCACTGGCGCAAGATCTGGTCCACTAACCCCCTCGAGCGGATCAACAAGGAGATCAAGCGCCGCTCCCGGGTCGTGGGCATCTTCCCCAACGCCGCCGCGGTCATCCGGCTCGTCGGAGCGGTGCTGATCGACATGCACGACGAGTGGATCGCCGGTGACCGCCGCTACCTGTCCGAGGGGTCCATGGCCAAGCTCTACGACACCAGCGATACTGACTCCGTCGCCGCCATCGAGAGCAGCGACGCGTAGGCACCGAGGATCACCTCAAAGCCCACCACCCCGCGGGGCTCAGTCAAGACTCCTGGTTCCATAGCCGGCACGTTCGAGTTCGTTGCCATCATCAAGCCCCTCCTCGCGGCGTTGACGGACAGTTGGTCTACGGGCACCTATGTCCGACGGCGGCGTGGGAGCGATCACGTCGATGGAGATGATGTGGCAGCAAGATGACTCGGGCATCGCCGCGGTGGTCGCCGAGCTGTGCGATGCCAGGCTGGTGGGTGGGGCAACCGACACGGGTTGCGACCTAACAGGAAAGGTCCCTGCGGACCGTGTGGCAGGGGATGGGGCTCCCGAAATTTGTACCGAATTTGTAACAGAAGAGCGGCTACCAACAGCAAACGCCGCCGAACGACCAAAAGGTCGCTCGGCGGCGTTTGTGCAGGTCAGCGGCTGTTCTTTGCGGTCGTTCGGCGTTGCTGAATGACCGCAGCCGGAGGCCCGGTTAGATGTCGTAGTAGAGCTCGAACTCGTGCGGGTGCGGGCGCAGCTGCACGGGGGCGATCTCGTGCTCACGCTTGTAGCTGATCCAGGTCTCGATCAGGTCGGGCGTGAAGACGTTCCCCACGGTGAGGAAGTCGTGGTCGGCCTCGAGGGCGTCGAGCACGGCACCGAGGCTGGTCGGCACCTGCTCGATCTCGGCCATCTCGTCCGGCGGGAGCTCGTAGATGTCCTTGTCGATCGGAGCGGCGGGCTCGATCTTGTTCTTGATGCCGTCGACACCGGCGAGCATCAGGGCCGCGAAGGCGAGGTAGGGGTTCGCCGACGGGTCCGGGAAGCGGGTCTCGACGCGCTTGGCCTTGGGGTTCGACCCGGTGATCGGGATGCGGACCGAGGCCGAGCGGTTGCGCGAGGAGTAGACCAGCGAGATCGGCGCCTCGTAGCCGGGCACCAGGCGGTGGTAGGAGTTCACCGTCGGGTTGGTGAAGGCCAGCAGCGCCGGGGCGTGCTTGAGGATGCCGCCGATGTACCAGCGGGCGGTGTCTGAGAGGCCGCCGTACCCGGTCTCGGAGTAGAACAGCGGGTCGCCGTCCTTCCACAGGGACTGGTGGACGTGCATGCCCGAGCCGTTGTCACCGAAGATCGGCTTCGGCATGAAGGTGACCGACTTGCCGGCCTCCCACGCGGTGTTCTTGATGATGTACTTGAACTTCATCACGTCGTCCGCGGCCTTGAGCAGCGTGTCGAACTTGTAGTTGATCTCCGCCTGGCCGGCGGTGCCGACCTCGTGGTGGGCGCGCTCGACGAGCAGGCCGACGTCCTCGAGGTTCTTGACCATGTCGTCACGCAGGTCGCCGTAGTGGTCGTACGGCGCGACGGGGAAGTAGCCGCCCTTGAAGCGGGTCTTGTAGCCGCGGTTGTCGCCCTCCTTGCCGGAGTTCCACCACCCCTCCTCGGAGTCGATGTGGAAGTACCCCTCGTTGGGGCCGGTGGAGTAGCGCACCGAGTCGAAGATGTAGAACTCGGCCTCGGGGGCGAAGAACGCCGTGTCGGCGATGCCCGTGGTCGAGAGGTAGGCCAGCGCCTTGCGCGCGATGTTGCGCGGGTCGCGGGAGTAGGCCTCGCCCGAGATCGGGTCGTGGATGAAGAAGTTCAGCGCGAGGGTCTTCGCACGACGGAACGGGTCGATGTAGGCCGTCGTCGGGTCCGGGAACAGAGCCATGTCGGACTCGTTGATCGCCTGGAAGCCGCGGATCGAGGACCCGTCGAAGGCCAGACCGTCCGTGGCGACCGACTCGTCGAACGAGGACACCGGGACCGTGAAGTGCTGCATGATGCCGGGAAGGTCGCAGAAGCGGATGTCGATCATCTCGACACCCTCGTCCTTCACGTACTTGAGGAGCTCCTCGAAGCTCTGGAACATTCGTCCTCCTGAGGCCGTCCCAGCACGGGGCAGCCGGCCGATCGGTGAAGAGTGGTCAGCCCTCGGCGACATTGCCTCAGACTTGCGCCCCCACCCTAGGAGGGGTGAGGTTTCTCGACCGTATCGGAAGTGTTTCGCCGACGTAACAGCCTGTCCGGAAGCGGGGCCCCCTCGAGGCGGCTCCTAGGGTGTACGCCGTGAGCAGCTCCCCGCGCCCGTCCTCGGCGCAGTCCCCGGTCGTGCCAGAGGCGGCGTCCTGGCCGCGTCGGATGGTCGCGCTGGCCGTGGACTGGTTCGCCTGCCTGCTGGTGGTCGGCCTGTTCACCCCGGTGTACGGCGCCGACGCCGGCTCGGCCTCGGGGTTCGTCGTCCTCGGTGTGTTCGTCCTGGAGTCCGCGCTGCTCACCGCCACCATCGGCGGGTCCTTCGGCCAGGTGGCCACCCGGTTGCGGGTCGTCCGGGTCACCGGCGACGCCCGCCCGGTCGACCTGCTGCCCGCCGTGCTCCGCCAGGTGCTGGTGGCGCTGGTGATCCCGCCGCTGGTCTTCAAGCCCGACGGGCGCGGTCTGCACGACCTCGCCTCGGGCACCGTCTGCGTGACACTGCAGACCGCCCGGGGGCAGTGAGTCGTAGGCTCGGGTCATGCGCACCCGACTCGCCGCCCTGGCCCTGACCCTGCCGCTCGGCCTCGCGGCGCTCACCGCCTGCGAGGACGACACCTCCGCGTCGACGGACGCGAGCGTCGGCTCCGGGACCGGCGACTCCGGCGACGCCGGTGACTCCGGCGACGCCGGTGACTCCGACGGCGAGCTGCCCGACGTCGCCGAGGGCGAGGAGATCAGCGCCGAGGAGCTCAGCGCGCTGATGATCTCCGCCTTCGAGAAGGCCACCACCGCCGACCTGGTGATGTCCATGACCGCTGGCGGCCAGGACATCGACGTCACCGGCCAGGCCGACTACACCAGCGACCCGGTCTCGATGCGCATGGAGATGTCGGGCATGGGCGGCACCGGCGACATGGAGATCATCGTCGTCGACAACGCGATGTACATGAAGCTCGCGGTGATGAGCGACAAGTTCCTCAAGCTCGACCTCGACGACCCCGACAACCCCGTCGGCGGCTCCTTCACCGGCCAGCTCGACCCGCGCGCGCAGGCCGAGGTGATGGAGGAGGGCCTGCAGACGGCGACGTACGTCGGGCAGGAGGAGGTCGAGGGCGAGACCCTCGACCACTACACCGCCGTCGTCGACTCCACCGCGATGCTCGAGCAGATGGAGGGCGCCGCCGACGTCGCCGGCCAGCTGCCCGAGACCATCACCTACGAGCTGTGGCTCACCGACGAAGGGCTGTTCCGCCTGATGGAGGTCGACATGGGTGCGGTCGCCGGCGAGGTGCTGATGCGCTTCGAGGACTGGGGCACCGACGTCGACATCGAAGCACCGCCGGCGAGCCAGGTCACCGACATGTCCGACATGTCCGACATGGACGGGATGATGGGCAACTAGGTCTCGACAGGCTCGACCAACGAAGCGGTCGGCTCGACCAACGAAGCCGGTCAGCGCCCGCGCATCTGGCCGCGCATGCCCTTCATGCTGGTCGGGATCGGACCCTTGGGCAGCGGCAGCGTTCCGCGGGTGGCGTCGAGCGCCTTGATGCGGTTGAGCACGTCGGTCATGTCGGCGGGACGCAGCTGGCGCTTCATCTTCTGCAGGTGGCGCATCAGCTTCGGCAGCGGCACCTCGCCCTCGCCGCGGCCACACACGACCTCGTGGATCGGCACGTCCGAGGCCACGCGCTCGTGCTTGCGGCGCTCGGAGGCCATCAGGGTGCGCACCCGGCTGGGCTGACCCTCACCGACGAGCACGATGCCGGGAGGACCGACGACGCGGTGCACGACGTCCTGCTGCTTGGTGAAGCCGACGGCGGGGTCGACCTTCCAGCCGCGCTTGAGCACGTTGAGGGCCGCGGCGGCCGCACCTGGCTGACCCTCCATCTGGGAGTACGCCGCCGTCTGGGCCTTGCGGCTGAAGACGATGAGGACCGCGAGCGTGCCGAGGAGCAGACCGCCGACGACCGAGAGGATCCACTCGATGACGCCGCTGCCGGGCAGGATCTTGAAGAGCGTGAAGCCGATGGCACCGGCGAGCAGGAGGGTGCCGAGGAGGACCAGACCGATGCGCGGGTAGGTGCGCTTGGTGATCCGGTAGGTCTCCGCGATCTGCTGGCGGCGGTTCATGGCACCGGGGGTGGCGGGGGTGTCGCTCTTGGCCATCGGTGGGGCAAGCCTCGTCTGTTCGTGGGGGCCTGAACGGGTCAGGCGGACGCACCCTGGCGCGCGTCCATCGCCTGACGGTACAGCCGACCGGCGCGGTAGGACGAACGGACCAGCGGGCCGGACATCACGCCGGAGAAACCGATCTCGTCGGCCTCGTCCTTGAGCTCCACGAACTCCTCGGGCTTCACCCACCGCTCCACGGGGTGGTGGCGCACCGAGGGGCGGAGGTATTGGGTGATGGTGATCAGCTCGCAGCCGGCCTCGTGCAGGTCGCGCAGCGCCTGGCTGACCTCCTCGCGGGTCTCGCCCATCCCGAGGATCAGGTTGGACTTGGTCACCAGGCCGAAGTCGCGCGCCTGGGTGATGACGTCCAGGGAGCGCTCGTAGCGGAAGGCCGGGCGGATGCGCTTGAAGATGCGCGGCACGGTCTCGACGTTGTGCGCCAGCACCTCGGGGCGTGACTCGAAGACCTCGGCCAGCAGGTCGGGCTTGCCGTTGAAGTCGGGAATGAGGTTCTCGACGCCGGTCTCGGGGTTGAGCTGGTGGATCTGGCGCACGGTCTCGGCGTACAGCCAGGCGCCGCCGTCCTCGAGGTCGTCGCGGGCGACGCCGGTGATGGTGGAGTAGCGCAGCCCCATCGTCCGCACGGACTCGGCCACGCGGCGCGGCTCGTCGCGGTCCAGCGGCTCGGGCTTGCCGGTGTCGATCTGGCAGAAGTCGCAGCGCCGCGTGCACTGCTCGCCGCCGATGAGGAAGGTGGCCTCGCGGTCCTCCCAGCACTCGAAGATGTTGGGGCAGCCGGCCTCCTGGCACACGGTGTGCAGGCCCTCGCCCTTCACCAGGCTCTGGAGCTCCTTGTACTGCGGGCCCATCGTGGCCCGCGTCTTGATCCACTCCGGCTTGCGCTCGATCGGGGTCTCCGCGTTGCGGACCTCCAGTCGGAGGAGCTTCCTGCCATCGGGTGCCGGTGCCTGTGCCACGGGCTCGACTGTACGCCGGTGGTCCAGGTCACCCCCCAATCGAGGGCGCCTGCGCGGGGCCCCCCGTCAGGGGACGTCGCGACGCCGGAAGGAGACGACCGAGGCGCCGCAGACCAGCAGCAGCGCCGAGCCGAGGTAGAGGCCGCCGTCACCGGCGGTGAGGGTGCGCTCGGGGTCGCAGTCGTCCGCGGGCCCGGCGGTGCCGAACCGGCACTCCGGGGCGATCGCGGACTCGTCGTAGTAGGTGACCTGCCCCTGCATCACCGCCATCACGTTCAGCGGGGGAGTCCAGCGCTGGGTGGTCTGCCCCACGATGCCCAGCAGTGCACCACTGGCGACCGCCAGACCGAAGAGCACGCCCACGGTCGCGACGGTGCTGCGGAACAGCATGGTCAGCGCGTAGCCGCCCAGCGCCGTGGCCCCGGCCAGGACGCCGGTGCGCAGCGCCTGCTCGTAGCCGTCGCCGACCACGCCTTCGGCCACCGCGACGTCGCGCACGGAGGCCAGCGTCGTGACGCCCCACCAGTACGCCGACAGCACGGCCGTCCCCAGCAGCAGGCAGGTCACGGTCACGGCTGCGGCCTTCGTCGCCCACACGCGTCCACGGCGTGGCTCGAAGAGCAGCTGGTTGCTCATCGACCCGGTGTTCCAGTCGTGTCCCACGAAGGTCGTGCCCAGCAGCAGCACCAGCGCGAGCACCAGCGTGCCGGCGGCCAGGACGGTCCCGTCGAGCTCCTGCGCGGGCCGGAGCGTCTGCCGTCCGCCGTACCAGCCGGCGATCATCTCGCGGCACCCCTCCGGCTCGACCGCCTCGCCGGAGTAGTCGACGTACTGCTCCGGTCGTCGTTCGCAGAGGGCGACCTCGCGCTGCGCGTAGCGCTCCGAGAGCAGCGAGTCGATCTCGGCGTCGCTCATCGGGCGGGTGTTCCAGGCGGTGGTGGCGAGGAGCAGCGCCGGCAGCACCACGACGGCCACGAGCAGCAGCAGGACGGCCCGGCGCCACCGCAGACGGGTGAGCTCGACCAGCAGGCCCCTCATCGGCCCGCCTCCTCGTCGTCGGCGGTGAGGGAGAGGAAGTAGGACTCCAGGTCCTGGCGCGAGGGGACCAGCTCGCTGACCCAGATGTCGCGGGCGGCGAGCAGGCGGGTGATGGCGGCGGGGTCGTCGGTCTCCACCGCCAGCACGGCGCCGTGCGCGTGGTCCGCGTCGTCCTCGAGGTGGACGGTGAGGCCGGCGGTGCGCAGCACTCCGGCGGCCGCGGCGGCGTCGGTGCACCGGAGCCGGTGGCTCGTGGCGGCGCCGAGCAGCTGGTCCACGCGGCCCGAGGCCAGGACCTTCCCGTGCCCGATGATCGTGGCCGCGGTGCACACCTGCTGGACCTCCGCCAGGATGTGCGAGCTCAGCAGCACGGTCGTGCCCGCCTCGCCGAGCGCGCGGATCGTGTCGCGGACCTCGCGGATGCCGGCGGGGTCCAGGCCGTTGGTCGGCTCGTCGAGGATCAGCAGGGCGGGGTCCTTGAGCAGCGTCGCCGCGATGGCCAGGCGCTGCTTCATGCCCAAGGAGTAGGTCTTGTAGCGGTCGCCGTCACGACCGGTGAGCCCGACCGTCTCGATCGCCGCATCCACCCGGGTGTCAGGGGCGCCGATCGAGCGGGACAGCAGCAGCAGGTTGCGACGCCCGGAGATGTTGGGCGAGAACTTCGGCGACTCGACGACCGCCCCCACGCGCCCGACGACTTGCGGCAGCCGCTCCGGCACGGGCTCGCTGAAGAGCCGCATCGTGCCCGACGTCGCCCGCGCCAGCCCGAGCAGCATGCGGATGGTGGTGGTCTTGCCGGAGCCGTTGGGACCCAGGAAGCCGTGCACCCCGCCGGCCTCGACGGAGAGGTCCAGGCCGGCCACCGCGACGCGGGTGCCGCGACGGGTGGGGTACTCCTTGCGCAGGCCGCTGGTCTCGACGACCGGTCTCGAGGTGGTGCTCACCTCGGGACGATCTCACGCTCCCGGGCGGCTGAGGACCTCGACGCGCGGGCCGCCGGCGGCGGCGCGACCCGGCTCGGGACGGGGCTCGTAGTCGGGGGTGGGGGTGTAGTCCTCCCACCGCAGCATCCGCTCGAGCTCCCGCTGCAGGACGGGGAGCACCTCGGTGACCGGCACGTCGCGTCCGAGCTCGGCGGACAGCGAGGTGACGCCGGCGTCGCTGATGCCGCAGGGGACGAACCGTTCGTACCAGCTCATGTCGACGTCGCAGTTCAAGGCGATGCCGTGCATCGTCACCCCGCGCGAGACGCGGATGCCGATCGCACCGATCTTGCGCTCGGGCCGCTCGGGCGTCGCCCGCAGCCACACCCCGCTGCGTCCCGGGACGCGGGCGGTCTCGACGCCGTACGCCGCGCAGGTGGCGATCATCGCCTCCTCCATGCGTCGCACGAAGTCGACGACCAGCACGTGCTGGGGGAGCCGGACGATCGGGTAGGCCACGACCTGGCCCGGGCCGTGGAAGGTGATCTTGCCGCCGCGGTCGACGTCGATGACCGGGGCGCCGCCGGGGTCGGCCGGGCGCTCGTGAGGATCGGTGCGCTTGCCCGCAGTGAAGGTGGGCGGGTGCTCGAGCAGCAGCACGGTGTCGGGTGCGCCGTCGACCACGCGGGCGTGCACCTCGCGCTGGTGCTCCCACGCCGCGAGGTAGTCCACGGCCTGCTCGCCGAGCCCGACGATCTCGAAGGCGGTCATGGCGCGAGCCTACGCCCGACGGCTACGGGTCCAGCCGCTGCAGTCCCGCCTGCACGACCGCCCGCACGTCGGGGTCGCGGAAGACGAAGCCCTGGTCGAGCAGCGCCTGCGGGCGGGCGTTGACCGACCCGAGCAGCTCGGGGGCCATCGGGCCGGCCGCGACCTCGAGCACCTTGGCCGGGACCCGCGCGAACGCCGGGCGGTGCACGGCCGAGGCGAGCGTGCGGGTGAACTCGGCGTTGGTCGGGGTGTCGACGCAGCACAGGTTGACCGGGCCGTGGGCGTCGTCGTCGACGGTCAGGTGCAGGACGGCCCCGACCCAGTCGCGCAGCGAGATCATCGGCATGTGCTGGGCGCCGTTGCCCAGCTTGCCGCCCAGGCCGCTCTTGAACAGCAGCGTGAGCGGACCGAGCGGGGCGCTGCGACGGTCCATCACGGGCGAGGTGCGGAGCACGACCACGCGGGCCCCGGCCTCGCGGGCCGGGGTCGTCGCCTCCTCCCACTGGCGGGTGACGGTGGTGAGCAGCGCGTCGCCGGTGCTCGGGGAGGTCTCGGTCAGCACGGTGTTGCCCTGCGAGCCGTAGATCGCGATCCCGTTGCCCGCGAGGTACGCCGCCGGCCGCTCGCTCTCGGCGATCGCCCGTGCCAGCAGCCGGGTCGTCGTCACCCGGCTCTCCAGCACGTCCTGCGCCCAGCGCTTGGAGTGCACGTTGCCGACCAGCGGAGCGCCCGCGAGGTTGACCACGACGTCGGCGGACTCGATGACCTCGCGGTCGTAGACGTCGGAGTACGGGTCCCACGTCGACTCACCCTCGTGCTCGGCCGGGCGGCGCACCAGGCAGGTGACCCGGTGCCCCTGACGCTGCAGGGCAGCGGTCAGGTGGGTGCCGAGGAACCCCGACGAGCCGGCGACGACGACGTGCAGTGACATGCCATCAGCCTGCCAGGGTGGCTCTCACCCGGCCAGGTCCTTCACGGCAGTCGCTCAGCCCGCCAGGTGCGACCAGCGGGCGGCCAGCTCCGACCAGGGGCCGGAGTCGGCGACCCGACCGTCGGTGAGCACCACGACCCGGTCGGCGCGGGCCAGGGCCGCGCCCTTGGAGGTCGCGCCGATGACGGTGGCCCCCCGCTCGCGCAGGGTCTCCCACAGCTCGATCTCGGTGGCGGCGTCGAGGGCGGACGACACGTCGTCGGCCAGCAGCAGCTCGGCGTCGCAGGCCAGGGCACGGGCCAGCGCGAGCCGCTGGACCTGCCCGCCGGAGAGCCGGACGCCCCGGTGACCGACGAGCGCGTCGATGCCACCGGCCTCGGCGACGTCGGGACCGAGACGGGAGGCCTCGACCGCGGGCTCGACCCGACGGTCGGGGTGGTCGAGGGCGACGTTGCCGCGGAAGGTCCCCGAGAGCACCCGGGGGACCTGCGCGACGTGGGCGACCCGACCCGGGCGCAGCTCGACCTCGGGGTCGGTGACGACTCGGTCGTTCCACCGCAGCTCGCCGGTGCTGCCGATCAGCCCGGCCATCGCGGCGAGCAGCGAGGACTTGCCCGAGCCGACCTGGCCCAGCAGCAGGACCAGCTCTCCACCCTCGACCGTCAGGTCGACCTCCTCGGCGCCCAGCGTGCCGTCGTCGTGGAGCGCGGTGAACCCGCGCAGGCTGATCTGGCGCAGCGGTTCCCGGTCGGTCGGCGCCGGCGCGGGGGAGTGGCCGTGGACCAGGTCGACCCCGGGGGCCAGCTTCATCAGGTCGCCGCCGCCGGCGAGCTCGCTGGTCGCACGCATCCACGCCTTGGTGCCGGGGGCCTCGGTGACCACCGAGCCCGCGACGCGGCCGAACCAGTCGAACCCGCTGACCGCGTTGGCGACCAGCAGCGCGGTGGCCAGGCCCCATCCGCCGCCGACGAAGATCGCCCAGGCGGCGACGACGCCGGCCTGCACCATCACGATCGGGACGCCGTCGAGCAGCGCCTGGACACGGTGCTCGCGCACGGCCGCGTCGACCCGTCCGCCGTCGACCTGGCGCAGGTGACGGTGCACGTCCGGGGTGGCCGCGGCCAGCTTCACGGTGCGCACCGACTCCAGCGTGGAGACCAGCGAGCGGCCGAAGCGGGCCCGTGCGGCGGAGGAGGCGGCGGCCGAGCGGCCCGCCACCCGACGCCCGAGCGAGGACGCCAGCGCGGAGATGCCCATGACCAGCAGCAGGATGCCTCCTGCGACCAGGCTGCGCGCGATGAGCGCGGTGACCACGGCGATGAGCAGGCCGTTGACGAAGTCGACCCAGCGGTCGGCGTAGCGGGCGAACCGGTCGGCGTCCATGGCGCGGGCCACGACCTCGCCCGGGGGCGTGCGGTGCAGTCGGCGTTGCTCGGTCTGGCCCTGCAGCACGGCGGCGCGGACCCGGATCATCACCGCGACCCACCACCGCGGGTAGCGCCGGATGGCCGAGGCCAGCAGCAGCGGGCTGACCAGGATCGAGACGACCAGGGCGATGGTGAGCAGCCAGGGGGAGCGGCCCTGCTGCAGGTCGGAGACGACCAGGCCCCACAGCCACCCGGTCACCGCGCCGAAGGCGCCGGTGAGCGCGGAGAGCAGGAAGAGCCAGATGGCGACGAAGCCCCAGCGGGGCTCGATGCGCAGCGCGTTCCAGGTGCCGCGCGCCAGGCTCGGGATCGGGCGCAGGGCCGGCGGCGGCGGGGGAGTGCCGATCCGGCGCGCGCTGCCGATGCCTGTGACGTGGGAGTCGAGGGAGGAGTGCGGCGAGGACTCCGGCAGCTCCGGCAGCTGCGGGGTCGACATCCGGTCGGTCGAGTCGCTGGCGTCCAGCAGGCTGCGGAACGGACCGGGCCGAGCGGCGAGCTCGGCACGCGGCCCCTGCTGGACCACCCGGCCGTGGTCCATCACCACGATGCGGTCGGCCCGCTCGGTGGTGGAGAGCCGGTGGGCGACCAGGAGGCCGGTGCGACCGGTCAGCAGCCGGTCGGCCGCGCGCACCACGCGCGCCTCGGTGACCGGGTCCATCCGGGCGGTGGCCTCGTCGAGCACGACCACGTGGACGTCGCGGACCAGCAGCCGTGCGAACGCGACCAGCTGCTCCTCACCGGCCGACAGGGTCAGCCCGCCGGGGCCCAGGAGCGTGTCGAGGCCGTCGGGCAGACCGGCCACCCAGTCGGTGAGCGCCAGCTCGGCGACCGCGGCCTCGACGCGAGCCCGGGGGAGGTCGCCGAAGAGCGCGATGTTCTCCACGAGGGTACCGGCGAGGATCTCGGTGCGCTGGGTGACCACGCCGACGGACGCGCGCAACTGCTGCAGGTCGAGCTCCAGCACGTCGGTGCCGTCGATGAGCACGGTGCCGCGCTGCGGCTCCACGGCGCGGGAGACCAGCGAGGCCAGGGTCGACTTGCCCGAACCGGTGCGGCCCACGAAGGCGCAGGTCGTGCCGGGCTCGATGGTCAGCTCGACGCCCTCGAGGGCGAAGCTGCCGGTGCCGTAGGAGAAGTGCAGGTCGCGGAAGCGCACCTCCGGGACCCGGTCGGGCATCGGCACGCCACCGGCCGGCTCGGGCACGGCGCCGAGCAGCGTGCGCAGCCGCAGCACCGCTCCGAACCCGGCCTGCAGATCAGGGAGGTGCCGGGCCAGCTGGTCGACCTGGCCGACGAACTGGGTGGTGACCAGGAACAGTGTGATGAGCGCTCCGGTCGAGAGACGCCCGTCGATCACCAGGGCGACGCCCGCCAGCCCGATGGCGGCCAGCATGGCGTGCAGCAGGGTGCCGGTGCGGCGGCTGACGCTGCTCTCCATCGCCAGCACCTCGTCGAAGCGCTGGTGCAGCGTCGAGGCGAGCTCGGTGCAGCGGCGTACGACGTAGGACTGGCCCAGGCTGGTGCGCAGGTCGTCGCGGGCGGCCACGCCCTCCTCCATCGCCGCGGCGTGGTCGGTCCAGGCCATCTCCTCGATGACCTTGCGCCGCGAGATCTCCGGGAGCCGCGACTTCACGAACCAGAAGGTGACGACGGCGGTGACGGGGAAGAGCACGAAGGCCGGGGCCCACGTGAGGCCGGCGACCAGCCACAGCGGCCCGGAGGCCAGCAGGGTGCGCATCGCCATCCAGACGCTCTGGCGCAGCAGGCTGCCGACCTCGTGGGTGTCGTCGTCGACGCGGTCGAGGATCTCGCCGACCGCCTGCTCGCTGAGCTCGGCGAGCGGCTGCGCCATCGCGGCGTCCAGCAGGTCGCCGCGCAGCCGGCCCTCGGCCCGGTCGACCACGCCGGCCCACACCGTGCGCGCCACGGTGTCCACCAGGGCGCCGCCGACCACGCACAGGGCCAGCAGACCGAGCAGCCCGGTGGTGGGCCCGTCGGCCAGACGACCGGCCACGACGGTGCCCAGGCTGGTGCCGATCGCGGCCACGAAGGCGCCGAGCACGCAGGCCGCAGCGACCGGCCCCCGGAGACGGCGCCAGTCGATCGGCTGGCGGTGGTCGGTGGTGGGCAGGACGGGCTGGGTGGGCCGCGGGGTGGGCGGCGAGACGGTGCTGGTCACGGTGGGTCGAACCTACGACGACGGACCGACATTTCGCTCCTTGATTACGGTCCGGTCACGGCCCCGCCGGTCGAGACCCCGGGACGCACGACGGCCCGCCCGGGTCTCCCCGGACGGGCCGTCGTGGTGGCGCTGGTGCTGAGGTCGGCGACTGGGTCTCGACCCGCGCGTCACGCCTTCGCAGGCTCAGGCGTAGCGCTCGCTCGACCTCTTCGCGTTGCTCGGAGCAAGCTCCGAGCAGGCTCAGACCTCGAAGCTGCCCGACTCCAGGCGCTGCTTGACCTCCTGGAGGAACCGACCGGCGTCGGCACCGTCGACCAGGCGGTGGTCGTAGGTCAGCGCGAGGTAGACCATGTGCCGCACGGCGATGGTCTCGCCGAGGTTCGGGTCGTCGATCACCACGGGACGCTTCACCACGGCACCGGGGCCGAGGATGGCGACCTGCGGCTGGTTGATGATCGGGGTGTCGAAGAGCGCCCCGACGCTGCCGAGGTTGGTGATCGTGAAGGTGCCGCCGGACAGCTCGTCGGGACCGATCTTGTTGGTCCGGGTGCGGGCCGCGACGTCGGCGATCTTCTTGGCCAGGCCCGAGATCGACAGGTCGCCGGCGTCCTTGACCACGGGGGTCAGCAGGCCCTTGTCGGTGTCGACGGCGAACGCGACGTGCTCGTGGTCGTGGAAGGTGACCTCGCCCGCCTCGTCGTCGATGGTCGCGTTGAGCTTGGGGTGCTGCTTCAGCGCGTCGACGGCCGCCTTGGCGAAGAACGGCAGGAAGGACAGCTTCACGCCCTCGCGGGCCAGGAAGTCCGCCTTGGCGGCGTCGCGGAGGCGGGCGACGTTGGTGACGTCGACCTCCACGACCTGGGTCAGCTGCGCCGAGGTCGCCAGCGACTCGTTCATCCGGGTCGCGATGATCTTGCGCAGGCGCGACATCTTCTCGGTGGTGCCCCGCAGCGGCGAGGGGTTCACCGGCACCGGCACGCCGGTGGCGGCCGGGGCGGAGGGGCTGCTGGCAGGCGCCGACGCGGCGGGCGCGGCGGGCTGCTTGGCGGCCTCCGCGGCGGCGAGCACGTCCTGCTTGCGGATGCGGCCACCGACACCGGTGCCCTCGACGGTGGACAGGTCCACCCCGTGCTGACCGGCCAGCTTGCGCACCAGCGGCGTGACGTAGCCGGGGCCGTCGCCGGAGCCGCCCGAGGACGAGGAGGACTCCTGGCG
>LUPK01000018.1 GCA_001627335.1 Nocardioides sp. REDSEA-S33_B3
GGGCGTCGGTTGGCATCTCGAATTAATCTCTGTCGTCTGTGGCTGCGTTCAACCGGTCTCTGGCAGAGCTGCCGGCCCGTGGCAAGTCATCCGCCACATGGAGCCACGGCAGGGCGCTGTCTGCATGGCTGTGCAGACGTGGCGCGAATTCTGTCGCCTGCGCCTGATCGAGAATACCGAGGGGAATATAGGTCTGGCCGGGCAGGTAGTCGAACCGCGCCGCCAGTGGTGAGCCGCAATCCGTGCAGTTCCAGCGCCAGACACCGGGATTGACACAGGTGGCCTCTTGGGCGGGCAAGGGCGTTGCGATTGCATCGTCGCAAAAGGCCGCAAAAGCCGCAAGCGGCGCTCCGGTCCAGCGTCTGCAATCAATGCAGTGGCAGTAAGAGGAGGTTGTTGGCGGGGCACGAAACAAGAGCCGCGTCCCGCCACAGTAACAGCGCGCCGAGTAGGGCGCTTGGAGTGTTTCAGCCGGGGTTGCCTCAGACGGCAACCGGGCGGACCTCGGTCACTTCGGGGATGTAGTGGCGCAGCAGGTTCTCGATCCCCATCTTCAGTGTCAGGGTCGAGGACGGGCAGCCCGCGCAGGCGCCCTGCATGTGCAGGTAAACAACGCCGCGGTCGAAGCCGTGGAAGGTGATGTCGCCGCCATCTTGTGCCACCGCAGGGCGCACGCGGCTGTCCAGCAGCTCTTTGATCTGATTGACGATTTCGCCATCTTCACCAGTGTGTTCGGCGTGGCCGGAGGCTTGTTGCTGACCTTCGTCGATCACAGGCTGGCCGGACTGGTAATGCTCCATCACCGCGCCCAGAAGCGCGGCCAGCGCGTAGACCTCGGCCTTGCGCGCACGGGGCCCGGTCAGCTCGGGATCGCCCGCCTCCAGACGGGCCAGGACGCCGTCGAGGTGCTCGGCCACGTCGTCGGGGACCCGCTCGTCGTGGCGTGAGCGCGCCAGCAGCCGGCGCAGGCGCGCCTCCTGCTCGGGGCTCAGGTGCTCGGCCACGACGGCTCCTCGTTCCTGGTGGTCGTCTTCGGGGCTGGTGCTGGCGTCAGGTGTCGGTGGGGATCAGGTCTGCGGGGTGGGCGGCCCGCGTGCGTCCGTGGGTCCGACGTCCGGCTCCGCCGCAGGGTTCCGTGACCGGGCGTGTCCCCGGTCACCCGCCTCGAGGTCCGTCAGCAAGGGTGCCAGCACGGTGGCGAGCCGTGCCCGCCCGCGCGAGCATCGAGACTTCACCGTGCCGACGGCGCAGCCGAGGATCGCGGCGGCCTCGGCGACCGGGTAGCCCTCCATGTCGACCAGCACCAGCGCCGCACGCTGGTCCGCGGGCAGCGCCGCCAGCGCGCCCAGCACCAGTCGCCGCTCGTCGGCCCGGACGGCGGCCGCGTCGGGCTGCTCGGGTGCGGCCGCCTCCCTCGGGCCGGCCAGCCGAGCGCCGTACTCCTCGAGGTCCTCGGGCAGCGGTTGGGCACGTCGGACCTTGGCGGCGCGGAGGCGGTCGAGGCAGGCGTTGACGACGACGCGGTGCAGCCAGGTCGTCACCGCCGCGTCGCCGCGGAAGGAGCCGGCGCGGCGGTAGGCCGCGATCATGCCGTCCTGGAGGCCGTCGGCGGCGTCCTCGGGGTTGCCGGTGGTGCGCAGCGCGACGGCCCACAGCCGGTCGCGGTGGCGGCGGAAGAGCTCGGCGAAGGCGCCCTCGCGTCCCTCGACGTGCGCCGCGAGCAGCGCGCGGTCCTCGAGGGCGGACCAGTCCGTGGGGGCCTCCGGCCCGGTGGAGGTGCTCATCCGCGCGGGACCACCTCGGCGACCTCGCTGCGGAACCCGTCGGGGACCGTGGGCAGCGAGGTGATCCACACGACGAGGTAGCGGCCCGACGCGGGCTCGTCGAGCACGACCGTCTCCTCCGCTGCGGCGGAGACGGTGGCGGCGGGGGACAGCCCCTGCTCGGAGGGTACGCCGGTGGGCGCCTCGTCGACGACGTACAGCTCGAGGTCCGTGGGCGACCCGACCAGGCGCAGCGCCACCTCGGCGACGCTGCGGGCCTCCCCGAGGTCGAGCACCAGGCCGACGCCGTCCTTGAGCCCGCCGGGGCCGAAGTCCTGCTTGTAGGTCGAGGTGCGCCAGGCCGTGGCGGGGTCGCCGTCGACGACCAGGCCGGTGAGCTCGGGGTACTCCCCGCCGTCGCTGCCCTGCGGGTCGAGGTCGCTCACCGACGCGACGTCGAGCGGGCCGACCTCGGCGGGGGCGGAGGCGGTGGCCGAGGGTGACTCCTCCTCCGGGACGGTCCCGAGGGGGGTGCGGCCGCGTCCGAGGTTGAAGGCGACGGTCACGGCGACGAGGACGACGAGGGCGGCCAGCAGGATCGCGGCCACCCGGAACGAGCTGCGGCCGGGGACCTCCTCCTCCACGACCGGGCCGGTGCCGGTGGGCCACCCGGTGTCGACCCAGCCGCCGCCGGCACCCCCGCCGGCACCGCCGGTGCGGGGGCCGGCCGCGGTGTCCCACGGCCAGAACTGCTGAGAGTCCCTGCCGGGGTCGGGCTTCCGGCTGCGACGCACCGGGGCGCCCTCGGGAGGGTCGGGGGCGAAGAGGGGCCGGGCGGGCGGCTCCTCGAAGGGCGGGGGCGGCGCCGGGGACGCGGCGTCGTCGGCAACCAGGAATCCCGGCATCTCGGCCTGGGTGACCTCACCGGTGCTCTCGCCCGGGGCGTCACCGGACCCGTCGGCCCCCTCGGTCGCCTCAGGGTCGTCTCCGGCGTCCTCGCGATCCGCGGGCTCGGCGGGGCCCAGGGACCCGGCCGGCGGGGTCGGCGGGGTCGGGCGGGTGAGCTCCTCCGCCTCGCGGACGGTGAACTCGGGGACCTGGGGCAGGACGACCGTCTCGTGGCCTCCGCTGACCAGCCGGGAGGTCATCGACTCCTGCAGGCCGGTCGGGTCGCCGACGAACTCCTCCAGCGCGGCTCGGAACGCGTCCGCCGCCATGGTGCCGCAGCCCGGCTGGGGGTTGAGGACCTCGTCGCACAGGGTGTCGAGGTCGCGGGGGATGCCGGCCCGGACCTGGCGTGGCCGCAGCACCCGGCCGTGGTCGGTGGGCGCCGGCGGGACCGCCGAGCTCGAGGGACCGGCCCAGCGCCCGGTGAGGGCGGCGTACAGCAGGCCCGCCAGGTCCGCCACGTCGTCGGCGACGCGACCGGTCGGTCGGCCGTGCAGCGCGGCGTCGACGCACCAGCCGATGACGCGCACGGCGCCGGAGGTGTCGATGAGGACGTTCTCGGGGTTGAGCCGGCCGTGCGGCACGTCGGCGGCGTGCGCCCCGAGCGGCGGGCCGCGGCCAGCAGCCCCTCGGCCCGGTCGTCATCAGCGGCGATCACGTGCAGCGCGACGTGGCGCTCCAGGACCCGGTCGTGCGCGCGCCAGAAGCGGCCGTTCCCGCTCTCGCTGAGCAGGTCGACCAGGCGGTACCGGTCCGCGAGGACGTCTCCGGGCCGGATCGAGGCGGGCACGCGGCTCCTCACAGCTGCAGGTCGTGGGGTTCTGGCTGGCTGGTGCGGGCACCCTCCCGGGTGCTCCCCGTCATCGTAGGGCGGGGCGCGCCGGGAGCGGGGAGGGCCCGCTCAGCCGCGTCGCGTGACCAGCGCCAGCACGGCGGTGACCTCGCGGATCCGCAGCAGCCGGGCCAGCAGCAGGAAGACCACGACGTCGACCGTGCCGACCGCGGCGACCACGAGCACCGACCACAACCGACCCGGCAGCGGGGGCTCGTCGCCGGCCCACGCCCCGAGGCCGGCGTGCACCGCCCAGGCCAGCGCGGTGGAGACCGCGACGACCAGGCCGATGCGCACGCAGAAGCGCAGCAGCTCCGAGCCGTGGAGGCCGCCCACCCGTCCGGAGAGGACCTTGAAGGACAGCACGGCACCGACGAGGTACGCCGACCCGTAGGCCACCACGAGCCCCGGCGAGGTCCACGCGGCGTCGGTCCCGGTGACCACGGCGACCGCGACCACGACGTTGGTGGCGGCCACGGCGCACTGGTTCCAGAACACCGTGCGGGTCTGCTCCAGGGCGTAGAAGCCGCGCAGCACCAGGTAGTGGGCGGTGAAGAAGAGCACCGCGGGGCCGAAGAGCGCCAGGGTGGGGACGTAGTTGTCGACCGTGTCGGCCGCGGCGCCGTAGCCCAGCAGGAGCCGGGCGAGCTCGGGGGCCAGCAGTGGCAACAGCGCCGCGAACGGCACCATCACCGCGAACGAGGTGCGCATGGTGCGGGCCAGGGTGGCGCCGAGCGAGGCGAGGTCGCCGTCGGCCGCGGCGCGGGAGAGGCGCGGGAGGATCGCGGTGGCCAGCGAGACCGTGATGATCGAGTGCGGCACCATCACGATGAGGAAGGCCGAGGAGTAGACGGTGTAGCCGGTGCCCTCGGGGTCGCCGGTCCCGGTGCCGGTCGAGGCCAGCCGCACGACGACCGTGTAGGCCAGCTGGTTGACGATGACGAACAGCACCGTCCAGGTGCCCAGGCGCAGGGTGTGGCCGAGGCCGGTGTCGCGGAAGTCGAAGCGCGGGCGGTAGCGGAAGCCGGCCGCGCGCAGGTAGGGCAGCAGCACCAGCAGCTGGACCGCGATGCCCAGCGTCGACCCGAGCCCCAGCAGCAGCTCCTGGCCGCTGGTGTAGCCCGCAGTGCGCTCCGCACCGTCGGCCGCGCCGAAGACCACGAGGTAGACGACCAGGGTGGCGACGGAGATGACGTTGTTGGCGATCGGCGCCCACATCATCGGGCCGAAGCTGCCGCGGCTGTTGAGGATCTGCCCGACCAGCACGAACATGCCGTAGAAGAAGACCTGCGGCAGGCACAGCCGGGCGAAGGCCACGGTGGAGTCGATGGCGTCCGGCGGCCAGTCGTCGGAGGTGTACAGGTCGACGACCCAGGGGGCGGCCAGGACCAGGGCGATCGTCACCGCGGCCAGGAAGAGCGCGGCCAGCGTGACGATCCGGTTGGTGTAGGCCTCGCCGCCGTCGGCGTCGTTGCCCATCGCCCGGACCAGTTGCGGGACCAGCACGGCGTTGAAGACACCGCCGGCCAGCAGGATGTAGAGCATGTTCGGGATCGTGTTGGCGATCGTGAACACGTCGGCGTGCACCAGGTTGCCCAGCGCCGCGGCCAGCAGCACCGAGCGGATGAAGCCCGAGAGCCGGGAGAACGTCGTGCCGGCCGCCATCACGGCCGAGCTGCTCAGGACCGAGCGCTCCTCGGCCGCCTCGCCCGTCGGCGTACCGCTCACGAGGGCTGCCCCGCCCGGTCCGCGCGACGGGCCTCACGCACCCGGCGCACCAGGCGCAGGCCGATCATCCCGAACAGCAGCACCGCGCCGCTGCCCATGATCAGCCAGATGACCCGGCTGACCTGGGCGGCGCGGATCGGCAGGTCGGCGCGGCCGCCGAGCGGCACGCCCTCCACCGACGTGACCAGCAGGGAGACGTTGTGGATGCCCTGGCGCTGGGTGGTGGCCTCGAGCAGCACCCCGACCCGGCCGCCCGCGGGGACCAGGATGGAGTCGGGCACGCCGAGGGTCATCGGGAGGTCCGAGCGCGCGTCGAGGCGCACCGTCACCGGCTCGTCGAGGTCGTTGACGACCGTGGCGGGCAGCCGCCCGCTGGCACTGGACAGCGTCACTCCGGTCGGCGTCGTGACCCCGATGCGGGTCAGCAGGTCGCGCACGGCCCTGGTGCCGGAGGTCAGGCTCTTGCGCGCCCGGCGCCGCACCGGCCGGGTGGTGTACGCCGCCGCCGCGAACGCCTCCCCGGCCACGACGTCGCCGACCCGGTCGTTGAGGGTCAGCACGTCCTGCAGCACCTCGCCCGCGTCGACCAGGTCCTGCACCGCGGCCACGGCGCCGGCGTCGAGCTCGGAGGACTGCTGGGAGTCGGGGTAGCGCAGGTCGCCCGCCGCCACCTCGGTCGCCTCCACGTCGGACACGGCGTCGGCGACGGTGTCGAGGTCGACCCAGGAGGTGTCGAGCTCCTCGAAGACCTCACCGGGGTCGTCGGGAGACCACCCCGGCGGGAGCACGACGACCAGCGGCTGCGGGTCGGGGTCGAGCAGGCGCAGCGCCGCCTCGCTGAGGATGCGCTGGCGCATCGAGATCGCGCTGAGCCGGCGACCGGGTCCGGGACCGCCCTGCGCGGCGCCGGAGGAGCTGACGACCACGTCGCGGCCGTCCACCGAGACCACGCTCGGGGCGCGCCCGTCCTCGTCGAGCCCGACCTCGAGGTCGGTCATGAGGATCGTCTCGGCGGGGTCGGCGATGCCGATGGCCGTCGCGTCGATGTAGCCCAGCGGAGAGGAGAGGCCGGGGTCGGTGCCGGCGCCGACGCGCGGGAGCGTGCCGCCGCTGAGCCGGCGGGCCTGGGCGTAGAGGCGCGGCTCCTGCTCGGCCGCCCCGGCGACGTCGAGGTCGCCGAAGGGGAGGGCGAGCACCTGGTGGCCGCCGCGCACCGCCTCGGTGAGCGAGTCCAGCCAGCCCTCCGCGGCGCGGGCGAGCGAGCGCGCGGCCGGGTCGAGGTCCTCGGTCTCCACCGGGTCCACGGCGAGTGAGCCCGACGGGGACGGGGACGCGGTGGGCCCCACCGACTCCTCGTCCCCGGGCTCGGACGAGCCGTCCTCGGTGGGCGAGGGCGTCGCGTCGCTCTCGGCGAGGTCGGGGTCCTCGGCGTCGGGGTCGACGGTGGGCGACAGGGACCGGGCCGGGTTGCCGGCGGCCAGCTGCGCCGCGGCGACGGTGAGGGCCGGGTCGACCAGCCACGTGATGGGTGCTCCGTCGGCCTGGGCACCCATGCTCACCAGGCGCCCGAGCGTGCCGTTGCTGCCGAGCTCGTCGGCCCACACCTCGGGCTCGGCGAGCGAGCCGTCGGCCTCGTGCAGGATGCGCCGACGCAGCGGCACCACGAGCGCGACCGGCACCGGGGTGGTGATGTCGGCGCCGTCGGGACGCCGCGGTCGGTCCTGGCCGGCACCGTCGTCCCCGGCACCGTCGTCCCCGGCACCGTCGTCCTCGGAGGGCTGCTCGACCAGCGGCAGGAAGGTGCGGGCCCGACCGTCGGCGACCGAGTCGCGCCCGGCGGTGTCCTGGCCCAGGGCGTGCACGCCGAACCAGTAGACGCCCCGGGCGGTCGCCTCGAGGCGGGAGCGGGCCACGGTGAAGGAGTACGTCGCACTCTGGCCCGGCTCGAGGCGGTCGATGACGGCGTACGGGCCCGGCGTGGTGACGCGGTCCCCCACGTAGGTCAGCGGGTCGGTCCGGCGCGCCTCGCGCAGCTGCGCCGGCGTGGTCATCGGCTCGCCGCCGAGCAGCGGGTAGAGGTTGATGGTGGTCCAGGTCTCGTCGTCGACGTTGGTGACCGTGCCGCCGACCTCGATCGTGCCGGAGGTGGGGATCTCCCCCGGGGTCAGCCTCTCGATGGTCACCTCCAGCGGCTCCACGGGCTCCGGCGGCACCGCCGCGACGGCGGTGGGCGCGGCGGGCAGGAGCAGGACGGTGGCCGTCGCCAGGACGAGCGCCAGGAGGGTCGCGACCGCGCGCAGGGCAGGCGAGAGCGACCGGGGGACCACCCGGCGAGGATAGTTGCTGGACGGGCGGCACCCGGTCAGGCGGGGCGGGAGCCGGCTGTCTATAGACTGCTCGCCCGTGTCCCACGCAGAGCCGGCCCCCCTGAGCATCGTCGAGGTGCAGCGCGCGGTGGCCGAGGAGCTCGACCGCCTGGCCCCGGTCATCGACGAGCTCGGGCGGCGCTTCGCCGAGGCCGGCCACGAGCTCGCGCTGGTCGGCGGTCCGGTGCGCGACGCGATGCTCGGTCGCCGGCACACCGACCTCGACTTCACGACCTCGGCGCGCCCCGAGGAGACCGAGCGGCTGCTCAAGGGCTGGGCCGACGCGCTGTGGGACGTCGGCCGCGAGTTCGGCACGATCGGCTGCCGCCGAGGCGAGTGGCAGGTGGAGATCACCACCTACCGGGCGGAGTCCTACGACCCGACCTCCCGCAAGCCCGAGGTCTCCTACGGCGACGACCTCGCCGGCGACCTGGGCCGACGCGACTTCACCGTCAACGCGATGGCGGTGCGGCTGCCCGGGCGCGAGATCGAGGACCCGTACGGCGGCGTGGTCGACCTCGCCCACCGCGTGATCCGGACCCCCGGGGCTCCTGAGGACTCCTTCTCCGACGACCCGCTGCGGATGATGCGGGCCGCACGCTTCGCCGCCCAGCTCGGCTTCGAGGTCGACGACTCCGTCGTCGAGGCGATGACCGCGATGGCCGAGCGGATCGACATCATCTCCGCCGAGCGCGTGCGCGACGAGCTGGTCAAGCTGGTCACCGCGCCCTGGCCGCGGCGTGGCCTGACCCTGCTGGTGCGCACCGGCCTGGCCGAGCGGGTGCTGCCCGAGCTGCCGGCCCTGGCGCTGGAGCGCGATGAGCACCACCGCCACAAGGACGTCTACGAGCACACCCTCACCGTGCTCGAGCAGGCCATCGACCTCGAGCACCGGCTCGGCGGCGAGCCGGACTTCGTCAGCCGCTTCGCGGCGCTGATGCACGACGTCGGCAAGCCGCGCACCCGGCGCTTCCTCGACGACGGCACGGTCACCTTCCACCACCACGACGTGGTGGGCGCCAAGATCACCCGCAAGCGGATGAAGGCGCTGCGCTTCAGCAACGACGAGATCGAGGCGGTCTCGAAGCTGGTGGAGCTGCACCTGCGCTTCCACGGCTACGGCTCGGGCGAGTGGACCGACTCCGCGGTCCGGCGCTACGTCCGCGACGCCGGGGACCAGCTCGAGCGGCTGCACATCCTGACCCGCGCGGACTGCACGACCCGCAACCGGCGCAAGGCCGAGCGGCTGCGGCGCACCTACGACGACCTCGAGGCCCGGATCGAGCGGCTGGCCGAGCAGGAGGAGCTCGACTCCCTGCGCCCCGACCTCGACGGCAACCAGATCATGACCATCCTCGGCATCGGTCCCGGTCGCGAGGTGGGCGAGGCCTACCGGCACCTGCTCGAGCTGCGGATGGACCACGGGCCGCTCGGCGAGGAGCGGGCCACCGAGGAGCTGCACGCCTGGTGGGCCGCCCGCGGCTGACCGCTGCGCGACCACGGGTTCCACGCGCGACGTACCGGCGGTACGGTCCGGTCCCATGACGACCCCTCAGACCAGCTCCGACGAGCTCACCGCGAGCATCGAGATCGACGCCGCCCCCGCTCAGGTCTGGGCCCTCCTCGCCGACCTGCCGCGCATGAGTGAGTGGAGCGACCAGGTGGTGCGCACCTGGATCGTCGGCGGCGAGGTCAAGCAGGGCGCCCGGATGATCAACCTCAACCAGCAGGGCTGGAAGCGCTGGCCCACCAACGCCAAGGTCGTGCGCTTCACCCCGCACAGCGACCTGGCCTTCCGGGTCACCGAGAACCGCACGATCTGGTCCTTCCAGCTCGAGCCGCTCGACGGCGGCGCGCGCACGAAGGTGACGCACCGTCGCGAGGCGCCCGACGGCATCTCCGGGCTGTCCAAGGGGCTGACCAAAGTCGTCCTCGGCGGCATGGACGCCTTCGCCGACGAGCTCACCACCGGCATGGGCAGGACCCTCGAGCGCGTGAAGGCCGCCGCCGAGGCCTGAGCGGAGATCGAGCCGGCGTATTGATACGCCGGCTCGGCATCACGACGAGGCCCGCCGGACGCGCGGTCGTGGTGCGCGGCGCCCGCGCCGGGACCTCTGACCACGGACCACGACACCCGTACCGACGACGACCGGCGCGCCCCCTCGTGCGAGGGGACGCGCCGGTCGTGTCACGCCGACGGCTCAGTAGCCGTAGTCGTACCTCCCGCAGCCCTTGCCGAGCTTGAAGGAGACCGTGCCGGTCAGGTCGCCGTCGGACTTCGCGGGCCCGTCGGTCTCGCCCTTCATCGACAGCACCTTGAAGGACAGGCAGCCGTAGTCGAAGAGCCAGTCCGTGGTGGCCTCCCCGCTCTTGGTCTGCCCGCTCGGGTCGCTGTAGTTCTCGACCCAGCCGGAGCCGAAGTCGGAGAAGGTGTTGCGGCCCTCCACGGCCCGGAACGACGCGTCGTCGAGGTCCGGCGAGGAGCTGCCCGGCTCCGGGACGGAGTCCAAGACGGTCTGGGCCGGCGGGTCGTCGGTGCCGGCGTTGCCGTAGCCGTGGGCCTCGTCGGTGTACATCAGCGAGAGCCCGGCCTGGAACCCGATCGGGTCGCGGTCGATCTGGCCCTGACCGTCGAGGTCGAAGCCGGAGCGGTCGCGCATCTCCAGGTAGTAGGCGTGGTCGAAGTCGGCCTCCGCGCCCGCCTTGACGTACTGCCAGGCCAGGGTGCAGGCACCCGGGCTGTCGGGCTTGCAGCCGCCGTTGAAGACCTGGGGGTCCTTCGGGCTCCCGGACTTCTCGAAGTCGCTCGCGAAGAGCTTCCTGGTCTTGCCGTCCGGCAGCGTGGCGACGACCTCGAGGTCGTCGATGAACCAGCCCGGCCGGGCCAGGCCCGGGTCCGTGGAGTAGCTGAACCGCAGGATCGGCGACTCCGCCCCGACCAGGTCGGAGACGTCGAAGGAGTCGGCGAGGAAGATCGGCTCCGGCGCGTCGCCGGTCTTGCGGTCGAGCGCCTCGGTGCCGGCGTCGTAGGAGCCGGAGGTGCCGGTCAGGCCGTTGTCGTACGCCGCCTGGCAGCCGTTCTGGTTCGGGTTGCCGGCCAGCGGGTCCAGGTTGGAGGTGGTGTAGCCGTTCTCAGAGGCGTGCGAGGTGAAGGTGCGACCGTCACCGGAGGTGAGCACGAAGCCGTAGTCGTAGTCCCACTCGATGTCCCAGTAGGACTTGAACGACGCCGAGATCGTCGTGCCGGCCGGGAGCTTCTTCGCGCCCGGCAGCGAGATGTCGAGGTTGCGGCCGCCACCGTCGGTGGCGCACCCGAAGTCGTTGCCCGACCCCGAGAACCAGGCGGTCTTCTTCGACGCGCCGTCCCCGGACCCGAAGACCGCGCCGTCGATGAGCGTGCGGCCCGGGAGCTTGGCGACGTACATCTCGGAGTTGCGGACGATGCCGTCACGGCCGTTCTTCAGCGTGTACTTCTTGCCGCTGGGGGTCCGCCAGTGGATGCGGCCGGTGTTCTGCTTGGAGTCCTTCCAGTTCTTCACCGTCCTCTTCTTGCCCGGCTTCAGCACCTCGGGCACGACCCAGCCGAGCTCCTGGCGGCCGTAGCCGTCCATGTTCTGCGACTTGTCGGTGGCCATCAGGTTCCAGTCGCCGTAGGTCTCACGACCACCGAGCGAGTAGTAGTCCGGCAGGCCGAGGGAGTGGCCGTACTCGTGGGAGATCACCGAGGCCGCGTCGATGGCCGTCTCGGGGTTCACGTTGTAGGGACCGACCCGGACGAAGACCTTGCGCGGGGTCTTCTTGGTGGTCATCTTCCGGTAGGAGTCGTCGGTCCAGTAGAGCGGACGACCCTCGAGGTCCTTGAGCTGGTCGTCGGTGGTGATGCCGGGCAGGCCGGTCTCGGGGTCGGTGAAGTAGGACTCCAGCGAGGAGGAGTGCGGCCAGATGTTGTCGTAGGGCAGCAGGTCGCTGGGGGCGTCGGAGCAGGCGGCGAGCTGGCTGGCGCCGTTGCCGCCGCAGCCGGCGAAGACGGCCATGAAGAAGTCGACGACGCCGTCCTTGTCGGTGTCGAAGTCGGAGTAGTCGATCTCCGGGTCCGCGAGGACCACGGCGTCGGCGACCAGCTTGCCGGTCGGGCCGCAGCCGCTGTCGATCTGCTGCAGGGCCGCGACGCCGGCCAGGGCGCCGATGACGGCCGAGCCGTTGGCGTCGGCGCCGTAGTACTGCGTGGTGCCGGGCAGGTTGTAGACGCCATTGGTGATCCGCTCGGGATAGAGCGGGGTGCCCAGCGCCAGGTCACCGAGGTCGGCGAAGGTCAGCCCGGTGCAGGTGTTCAGCGAGGCCGGGTCAGTCTGGTAGAGCGGGAAGCCCGGCTCGTAGTCGAAGTCGGCCGTCGCGATGCCGGCCGAGGGGACGCTGCCGTTCGGGAAGAGCTGGCCCAGCGACATCTCCTGGAACAGGTTGAACGTCGAGCCCTTGAACTTCTTGGAGTTGATGATCTCCTCGAGCTGCTCGCCGGTGTGGTCGGCGGTGTACGCGCGATCGGTGTACTGGACCGGCACCACCGGGAACGGGCGGTCGCCGTAGCGCGCGGTCTCGAAGCGCTCGGCCGGCGGGATCACCTTGGGACCGTGGCTGGTCGAGCTGGAGGTGCGTCCGCTCGCCTTGAGCGTGGCCTTCGTGGACAGGTCGCGCCACACGATGGTCGGCAGCGTCCTGACCGAGGCGGCCTTGGACTCCACGACCAGGCGGACGGTCCGTCCGGCCCTGACCTTCGGGACCTTCCAGGTGATGGTCCGCGCCGAGGTGCGGTGCTTGCCCGGGCCGGAGCTCTTCTTGAAGGTGGTGCCCTTCGGCGCCTTCACCGTGACCCTGCCGCCCTTGAGCGCACCCTTGGTCGGGTTGGCGACCGTGATCGTGGAGGGGTACTTCTCGCCCGGCTTGACCCAGCCGACCGAGGAGACGAAGGAGTTGTGCACGGTCAGGCCCTTGGCCTTCGAGGCGACCCGCACGGCCGCCGCGCCGGCGTCCTCGGCCGAGAAGCCGGCGTACGACGCGTCGACCGCACGGACCGCGAGCTGGACGGCACCGTCGGTGGCGTCGACCGCGGACAGCAGCGAGGCCGGGATGGTGGTCGTGAAGGAGCCGTCGGGCTCGGCCACGACGTCCTCGGCCGCGAGCACCTCGCCGGTGGCGTCGACCAGCTGGAGGGTGAAGGTGGCGGCGACAGCGTCGCCGACGGCGCCGATGCGGGCCTGGGTGACCTTGGCGACCGAGCCGGTCACCACGAGGTCCTCACCCGGGACGACCTCGGCGAGGTCGTCGAAGGAGACGGTCAGCAGCTTCTGGCCGATCGTGCTGGCCAGGGAGTCGGGGCGGTCCGCGGCCGTGGCCGTGGCCGAGGACAGCGTGAGAGGTGCGGCGGCGCCGGCGAGCACCGCCACGGCGAGACCCGCCGTGAGAGCGCCCCGCAACCGCCGGGAGCTGGAGGTGGTGGACATGAGGACCTTCGGTGTCGGGTAGGCCACCGTGGGTCGGGCGGCCAGCGGGGACCGCGCGGATCCCGCCCGGTCCACATCGGCCAACGACGTGGGCCCGTGAGGCGTTACGCCGTGGAGGGCTCGTGACGAGAACATCTGCGTCACACGCACGACGCCCCGCCAGGATCTCTCCTGGCGGGGCGTTCGCTCGTGCTGCTGGGTTCAGGCTGCTTGTCGGCTCACGGGGTCTCGACCCGCGGTCGCGACCTCGTTCCTCGGTCGCGCGCTCGCTCGACCTGCGGGCGGTAGGAGCAGCCCTCCTTCGTCGGGCTACTCCTCGCCCTTGATGAAGGCCTCGACGCGGCGGCGACCCTCGTCGTCGGGCAGCTGCACCGGCGGGGACTTCATCAGGTAGGACGACGCCGAGATGATCGGGCCGCCGATGCCGCGGTCCTTGGCGATCTTGCAGGCGCGCAGGGCGTCGATGATGATGCCGGCGCTGTTGGGGGAGTCCCAGACCTCGAGCTTGTACTCGAGGTTGAGGGGGGCGTCACCGAAGGCGCGACCCTCGAGGCGGACGTAGGCCCACTTGCGGTCGTCGAGCCACTCCACGTGGTCCGAGGGACCGATGTGGACGTTGCGGTCGTGGACCTTGCCGGCCAGCTCGCCCTGGAGGTTGGAGGTGACGGCCTGGGTCTTGGAGACCTTCTTGGACTCCAGGCGCTCGCGCTCGAGCATGTTCTTGAAGTCCATGTTGCCGCCGACGTTGAGCTGGTAGGTGCGGTCCAGCGTCACGCCGCGGTCCTCGAAGAGGCGGGCCATCACGCGGTGGGTGATGGTCGCGCCGACCTGGGACTTGATGTCGTCACCGACGATCGGGACGCCGGCGTCCTCGAACTTCTTGGCCCACTCGGGGTCGGAGGCGATGAAGACGGGCAGCGCGTTGACGAAGCCGACGCCGGCGTCGATGGCGCACTGGGCGTAGAACTTGTCAGCCTCCTCCGAGCCCACCGGGAGGTAGGAGACGAGGACGTCGACCTCGGCGTCCTTGAGCGCCTGCACGACGTCGACCGGCTCGGCGGCCGACTCGTCGATGGTCATCCGGTAGTACTTGCCCAGGCCGTCCAGGGTGGGGCCACGCTGGACCTCGACGCCCAGGGTCGGGACGTCGGTGATCTTGATGGTGTTGTTCTGCGAGGCGTTGATGGCCTCGGAGAGGTCCTTGCCGACCTTCAGGTCGTCGACGTCGAAGGCGGCGACGAACTCGACGTCGGAGACGTGGTAGTCACCGAACGTGACGTGCATGAGACCCGGGACGGTGCCCTGGGGGTCGGCGTCCTTGTAGTACTCGACACCCTGCACGAGGGAGCTGGCGCAGTTGCCCACTCCGACGATTGCTACTCGAACCGAACCCATCGGGTCGTTCCCTTCCGTGTTGGCCTGAGCCCCGCCGGGGGCGGAGCGGTCGTTGGCTGGTTGATCGATCTGTGGTCTGGGGGCGGCCGTCAGGAGTGACGGCTGCCGGTCTCGGTGCTGCTGCTGGACTCGGGAGCGGCGGCGGCGTTGCCGCGCTCGGCGTTGATGAGGTCCGAGAGCCACCGGACCTCACGTTCGACGGACTCCACACCGTGGCGCTGGAGCTCGGCCGCGTAGCGGTCGACCTCCTTCTGCGTCATGGCGAGCTGCTGCTGGACCCGGTCGAGCCGCTCCTGCAGCCGGGTGCGCCGTCCCTCCAGCACCCGCAGCCTGATCTCCATGTCGGTGCGCCCGAAGAAGGCGAACCGGATGTCGAAGTTGTCGTCCTCCCACGCCGTGGGACCGACCTCCGACATCAGCCGCTCGAACTCCACGTGACCGGCCTCGGTCACCTGGTAGACGATCCGCGGCCGCTTGGTCACCGGCGTCGAGGACACCGAGGTCTCCTCGATGAGGTTGCTGCGCAGCATCTTCTTCAGCGTCGGGTAGAGCGAGCCGTAGGAGAGCACCCGGCCCCAGCCCAGCATCAGGTTGAGGCGCTTGCGCAGCTCGTAGCCGTGCATGGGTCCCTCGTGCAGCAGTCCGAGGACTGCGAGCTCGATGGTCTCTCCGCGACGTGCCACGAGATGCATCGTAGCGATATATCCACGCAATGCGAACCTGCGTGATATCGAGATGTACGCCACTGTTCACCGCGACCCGGTGGCGGGCACCCTCGTCTGCGGCAGCCGGTCCCCCTCGTGCCGGTTGCGTACCCTTCAGTGGCGGTCCACCCTTCTCGGGGCAGCGACCACCAGGTCCCGACCCCCGAGCAGCAGCGGAGCGACAGACACGTGACAGGCAAGCGCAGGGCTCCCGGCCCGCCGGTGAGGAAGAGCGCGGCATCCGGGACCAAGCAGCCCCGCACCTGGAAGCAGCGCAGCCTGTGGGCCCTGAAGTGGGCCACGGTCGCGGGGCTCGTGCTGGCCCTCATCGCGGGTGCGGCGTTCTTCTACCTCTACCGCACCATCGACATCCCGCGCGCCAACGAGGACTTCAAGACCCAGACCTCGCGCATCTACTACGCCGACGGCCAGACCGAGCTCGGCACGTTCGCCACGCAGGACCGTACGATCATCTCCTACGACGAGATGCCCGACTCGATCAAGGACGCGGTGGTCGCCGCCGAGAACCAGACCTTCTGGACCGACTCCGGCATCGACGTCAAGGGCATCCTGCGCGCGGTGTTCAACAACGCCTCGGGCGGTGACCGCCAGGGTGCCTCCACGATCACCCAGCAGTACGTCAAGATCTTCTACCTCAGCCAGGAGCAGTCCTACGAGCGCAAGCTCAAGGAGGCCATCCTGGCCCTGAAGCTCCAGCGCCAGATCACCAAGACCGAGCTGCTGGCCAACTACCTCAACACCATCTACTTCGGTCGCGGCGCGTACGGCGTGGAGGCCGCCTCCCGGGCCTTCTTCGACAAGCCGGCCAAGCGCCTGAACCTGCGCCAGGCTGCGGTCCTGGCCAGCGTCATCAACAACCCCACCCGCTTCGACCCCGCCAACGGCAAGGACGCCCGCAAGGCGCTCAAGGGGCGCTACACCTACGTCCTGAACTCGATGGCGACCCTGGGATCCATCTCCGCCGACGAGCGCGACAAGGCCCTCAAGCACCTGCCGAAGTTCCCCGAGGTCGAGTCGGAGTCGGCCTACGGCGGTCAGCGCGGCCACATGCTCACGCTGGTGCGCAAGGAGCTCAACCGGCTCGGCTACACCGACGACCAGATCGACGGCGGCGGCCTGAAGGTCACCACCACCTTGACCGAGGACGGCATGCGGGCCGCCCAGGAGGGCGTGCTGGAGGCCAAGCCCGAGGGCTTCGGCGACAAGCAGCTGCACGCGGCCTCGGCCAGCGTCGAGGTCGGCACCGGCCGCCTGCTCGGCTTCTTCGCCGGCCAGGACTACCTCGACAGCCAGATCAACTGGGCCGTCTCCGGCGGCATGGTCGGGTCGACGATGAAGCCCTTCACGCTGGCCGCGGCCATCGACGCCGGCTTCTCGCTGCGGGACACCTTCGCGGGCAACTCGCCCTTCGTCTTCCCCGACGGCCTGGAGGTCCGCAACGCCGGTGGCGGCGACGGCCAGGACTTCGGGGAGCGCGTCAACGCGATCCTCGCCATGCAGAAGTCGATCAACACCGCCTTCGTCGACATGTCCTCGGCGATCCCGCAGGGGCCCTCGAAGATCCAGAAGCTGGCCATGGAGCTCGGCGTCCCGCCGATGGAGAGCGACCAGCGCTACCCGGGCATCCCCTCGACCAGCCGCGACTTCACCTCCGACGACACCCTGATCACCCTGGGCCGGGCCCGGGTCAGCCCGATCAACATGGCCAACGCCTACGCCACGATCGCCAACGGTGGCCGCCGTGCCGACGTCCACGTGATCGAGAAGGTCGAGCTGGCCGACGGCAGCACGGACTACGAGTTCGACGAGCCGACCGAGCGGGCGCTGGACGAGGACATCGCGGCCGACGTGAGCTTCTCGCTGCAGGAGACCGTCGCCGGTGGCTCGGGCGCGACCGTGCAGCCGCTGGGCCGCCCGGCCGCCGGCAAGACCGGCACCGCCACCAACAGCAAGGACGACGTGTCCTCGGCGTGGTTCGTCGGCTACACCCCGCAGATCAGCACCGCGGTGATGTACGTCCGCGGCGACGGCGACGACCGGCTCGACGGCTGGCTGCCGTCGTACTTCGGGTCCGGCTTCCCCGCCGCCACCTGGCTCTCGATCATGCAGCGGATGATGGACGGCCTGCCCGTCGAGGACTTCCCGGACCCGGTCTACGTCGACGGCGACGCCCCCAAGAGCGGCTACGAGCCGACGACCGCGCCGCCGTCCCCGACGAGGAAGCCGTCGCCGACCAGGAGCGAGGAGCCGACCGAGGAGCCCAGCGAGGAGCCGTCCGAGGAGCCCACGCCGACCGAGGAGCCCACCACCGAGGGGCCCTGCGAGGGGCTGCTCTGCCCGTCGGAGAGCAGTGAGCCCAGCGGCTCGTCGTCGCCGTCGCCGTCGCAGAGCCCCAGCGGTAACGCGAGCGGCAACCCGAGCGGCTCGGCCTCGGCCAACCCGGCGCCCGCACGACGGTCCCGCCAGTCGTGACCCCGGTCGGTGCCACTCGTGACGACGAGGTCGTGCGCGCCCTCAGCGAGGTCGCGGGTGGTCCCGAGGGCGACCACTCCCGCGGGCACCGCTGGTGGACCCCCGTGCGGGTGCTGCTCGCCCTGACCGCGATCGTCTTCGCCCTCGGGATGGTGCAGAAGACCAGCTGCTTCAACGACACCTGGGCCGACGGGGACACCCGTTTCACCCACATGTGCTACTCCGACCTGCCCTACCTCTACACCGGCCGGGGGCTGGCCGAGCTGGCCTGGCCCTACTCCGGCGACCCGGAGGTGCGGGAGCGGTACGCCGAGGTGATGGAGTACCCCGTCGGCATCTCCTACTGGGCCTGGGGCACCGCCTGGGCCGCCCACCTGCTGGCCGACGCGCCGGACCTCGACGAGCGCCGGCTCCAGTCACCCGACACCTACTTCGGCGACCCGCAGGTCCAGCGCGAGATCCGCTCCTTCGTCGTCATCAACGCCTTCGGGTTCGCGCTCCTCGCGCTGCTGTCCACGTGGTTCCTCGCCACCGCCGTGCCGCGACGCCCCTGGGACGCGGCGGCCTTCGCGGTCGCGCCGGTGCTGGCGCTCACGGCGCTGGTCAACTGGGACCTGCCCGCCGTGGCCCTGGTGGCCGGGGCGCTGTGGGCGTGGTCGCGGGACCGGCCGGTGCTGACCGGCGTGCTCATCGGGCTCGGCACGGCCACCAAGCTCTACCCGCTCTTCCTGCTCGGCGGCGTGCTCGTCATCGCCTGGCGACGGCGTGACCTGCGCTCCTTCGGCCTGGCCACGGCTGCGGCCGCGGTCGCGTGGCTGGTCGTCGACCTGCCGGCCATGCTCGGCGGGCTGGAGCAGTGGAAGGTCTTCTGGACCTTCAACTCCGACCGCGGGCCGGACCTCGGGTCGGTGTGGCTGGTCGCCGCCCAGGCCTTCGACGTCACCATCACCCCGCACACCGTCAACGTGGTCTCGCTGGCGTTCTTCGCGGCCTGGTGCCTGGGCGTCGCGGCGCTCGGCGTCCTGGCCCCGCGCACGCCGTCCCTGGCGCAGCTGGGCCTGCTGGTCGTGACCGGGTTCCTGCTGGTCAACAAGGTCTACTCCCCGCAGTACGTCCTGTGGCTGCTGCCGCTGGCCGTCCTCGCCGTCCCCCGCTTCCGCCACCAGCTGGTCTGGCAGGGCACCGAGGTCCTCTACTTCGCGAGCGTGTGGTGGTACCTCGGCGGCCAGCTGGCCCCCGGCGGCGGCGACGACGCCGGCTTCTACTGGCTGGCGATCCTGGTCCGGGTCGCCGGCGAGCTGTACCTCGTGGGGATCGTGCTGCGCGACATGTTCCGGCGTACGCCGGACGCGGAGCCGGACCCGGCACCGGTGGTCGAGGTGCGAGGCGCGCCGGCGCCGAGCCTCGAGACCCGGTGACCCGACAGCGGACGGGTCTCGAGGCTCGCTCCGCTCGCACCTCGACCAGCGGGCTCGACCAGCGGGGTGGTCAGTCGACGAGGACCCGGTCGAACGTCGTGATGGTGTAGCGGACCCGGACGTCGATCTCCTCGCCGACCCGGGGGACCCGGGAGCCGCCGGGCAGGAACAGCATCGAGGCCTGCATGTGCGGGGGCTCGGCGAAGAGCCGCTGCTTGCCGTCGATGGAGAACGGCGAGCGCACGAAGCCGAGCGCGTCCAGACCGCCACGGGCGAGGGTGCCGGCGCGCCCGCGCAGCCCGAGGTCGCCGGTGGGTGCCTCGAGGCCGATGCCGTGGGCGGTGCCGCCGGAGACGACCAGCAGGTGCCCGGACTTCGGTGCTGTGCGGCCGCGATAGCCGAAGGCGTCGCCGCGCTCGACCGCGTGGACGTCGAGCACCGTGGCGTGCACGCGCAGGGCGTCGCGGTCGCCGAGCCACAGCGAGGTGCCGATGCGCGGCCGGAAGGTGAAGTCGGGCCAGCGGTGGCGCAGCGTGTCGAGCTCGCCGGCGCTGAGGTGGGAGACCCAGACCGTCCGGGCTCCCCCCGCCCGGTCGTGCTCGGCCTCCGGCAGCCCCGCCCCGACGACGTCGTTGAGGAGCCGGTCGACCTCGGTGACGTGGGTGCCCTGGCCCAGCGGCAGGTGCAGCGCCACGCCCTCGAGGTGGGCGCCGCGCCCGCGGAGCACCTCGGCGGTGCCCCACAGCTCGCGGGCGGTGAGGCCGTGGCGCTGCATCGAGGTGGCGCGCTCGAGGACGAAGCGGGCGTCGGGCCGACGCGAGAGCAGGTCGGTGAGGTCCTCGGGCCGCGAGACCGTGTGGACGAGACGACGCGTCAGCGAGGCGTCGGCGGTGGCCTCCAGGGCCGGGCCGAAGGGGCGCCAGGGCGTGAGGACGAGCAGCGAGCCGGCGTACCGCTGGGCGACCTCGGGCAGCTCGGAGTAGGTGCCGACGGCCAGCGTGTCGGCGGTGGTGGGCGCGAGGTCCTGGTCGCACAGCCACTGGGCACGCCGGGCGAGCCGGCCGGTCGTGAAGCCGTAGCCGTTGCCCTTGGCGACGGGGACGAGGCCGGGGAACCGCTCGGCGGTGGCACGGAGGTGGGCGCGCCAGCGCTCGCCGTCGACGCTCAGGGTGAGGCTCATCGGGTGCTCACCTGCGCGCCATGTAGAGCTCGAAGGCCTTGTAGAGCGGCCGGTTGAGCGGGAGGTCCCACTCGCCGGCGTGCTCGACGGCCTCGCCGCCGGTGCCGACCTTGAACTGGATGAGACCGACGTGGGAGTCCTCGGAGTCGAGGGTGTCGGTGATGCCGCGCAGGTCGTAGACGGCCGCACCGGCCGCGAGCGCGTCGCGGATCATCTGCCACTGGACCGCGTTGGAGCCGCGGACCTCGCGCTTGTCGGTGGAGGAGGCGCCGTAGGAGTACCACGCGTGCTCGCCGACCCGGATCGCGATGGTGGCGGCCACGAGGTCGCCCTCGTGACGGGCCTCGTAGAGACGGATCCGGTCGCTCTCGCCGACCGCCTCGCCGTCGGCGGCCAGCGCCTCGACCATCACGCGGAAGTAGGAGAGGGGTCGCGGTGTGAAGTGGTCGCGCTCGGCGGTGTGGACGTAGAGGGCGTGGAAGTCCTCGAGCCGGGCCAGGGCCTCCTCGCGACCCTCGCTGGCGGTGACCTCGACACCGAGCTTGGCGGCCTTCTTGATGTTGCGACGCCACAGCTGGTTCATGCCCCTGAGCACGGCGTCCTCGTCGAGGGCCGTGCCGTCGGCGTCGCGCAGCGGCACCTGGAAGACGAACTGCGGCTGGCCGGCGGCGAACCCGCCCTCGGCCACCTGGGGACGCCAGCCCAGCTCGCGCAGCTGGGTGACGACGCGGGCACCGGCGGTGTCGCGCTCGGTGGGGGCGAGGTCGCCGAGGCGGCGTACGTCGTCGTCGGCGATGCCGTCCTTGACCTGCTGGGCGCTCCAGCGGGCCGTCACGACCGGGGGCCCGATCCGGATCCCGAACGCACCGCGCGCCTTCACGTGGGCGGCCAGCGCCGGCAGGGCCGAGGCGAGGTCGACCTCAGCCCAGTCGAGCACCGGCCCCTCGGGCACGTAGGCGAGGAACCGCTTGACCTTCGGCAGCTGGCGGTAGAGCACGAGGGCGACGCCGACCAGGCTCTCGCCGTCGAAGAAGCCGACCGACTCGCGGCGCCACTCGGACTTGACCCGGCCCCAGCCCGGGGTCTGCAGGAAGCTGGCCGACGCACGGGCGGCGAGGTGCTCGCGGTGGGTGGCCTCGTCGATCTCGCGGACCTGGAGGGGGGCGGGTCGCGTCGGGGTCGGCACGGTCAGAGACGTTACAGCCGCGCGCGCAGCCACTCGAAGTCCGCCACGTGCGACTCGGCCGGACCGGGGGTCTCGCACACCACCGGCGCCGCGGCGTCACGGACGACGGCGGCGAGCAGGTCGGGGTCGATCCGACCGGCGCCGAAGCTGGCGTGCCGGTCGGCGCCGGAGTCGAAGTCGTCGCGGCTGTCGTTGGCGTGGACGAGGTCGATGCGTCCGGTGATGGCGCGGACCTCCTCGACCACGGTGCCCAGGTCGTTGCCGCCGGCGTGGGCGTGGCAGGTGTCGAGGCAGAAGCCGACCTGCTCGAAGCCCTCGGCCGCGGAGATCGCGTCCCACACCCGGCCGATCCGGTCGAGGTAGCGGGTCATCGCGTTGTCGCCGCCGGCGGTGTTCTCGATCAGCAGCGGGAGCTTGAGGTCGGTGGCCTCGATGGCCTTGCGCCAGTTGTCGAAGCCCTTCTCCGGGTCGTCGGCCTTGTTGACGTGCCCACCGTGGACGATCAGGCCCTTCGCGCCGATCTCCGCCGCGGCGTCGACGTGCTGCTGGAGCAGCTTGCGGCTGGGGATGCGGATGCGGTTGTTGGTCGTGGCGACGTTGACGATGTAGGGCGCGTGGACGTAGAGGTCGACCCCGGCCGCCTCGGCGTCGGCGCGCAGCTTCTCCGCGCCGCCGGGGTAGCGGACCTCGGGGCCCTTGTAGCCCTGCGGGTCGCCGAGGAAGAACTGCACCAGCGGCGCCTGACGCGCGGCCGCCTCGGCCAGCGGGTCGTCCTGCTCGACGTGGGCTCCGATGCGGATCTCGCTCATGGCGTCCACCCTAGGAGGCGGCGCCGACCCCGCCCGGCGGGAGCCCTGCGGCCGTGGTCAACCCCGCGCGAGCAGCGCGAGGACCGACAGCGCGGTCGCCAGCGTGAGGACCAGCAGCGCCGGCAGCAGCGGGCGCAGGTCGGCGAGGACCGATCGCCGGGGGCCGCCGGCACGGGGCATCGGGGGGTCGAGCCGGTCGCGCACGTCGGGGACCGGGTGCTCGCGGCTCCACGGCGGGCCCAGCGGCAGGTGCAGCGACCGGAGGGCCGCCCGGGCGGCGTCGGCATCGACGGGACGCCGGGCCGGGTCGGGGTGGCGCAGCGCGCTGAGCAGCGGGGCCAGCGGACCGGGCGGCACCGGCGCGGCCGGCCCGGAGCCGGTGAGGAGCTGGGTGCCGACCACGCCGGCGGCGTACAGGTCCTGCGCAGGGGTGGCGGGGCCGCCGTGGAGCAGCTCGGGCGGGAGGAACCCGTCGGTGCCCACCGGGCCGGGGACGCGCGTGAGGCGGCTGTCGCCGGAGACCACCGCCACGCCGAAGTCGGCGAGCAGCAGCCGGGGACGGCCGGTGCCGGTGGGCTCGAGCAGCAGGTTGGCCGGCTTCACGTCGCGGTGCACGACCCCGGCCCGGTGCACCGCGGCCAGGGCGTCGAGCAGCTGGTCGAGCAGGGCGGCGGCGTACGTCGTGGGCAGCGGGCCGTGCTCGGCCAGCAGGTCCTCGACCGTGCCGCCGCGGACCAGGCGGGTGGCCAGGGCCACCCGGTCGTCCTCGGCGACCCACCCGACGGGGGCCAGGACGTGCGGGTGCCGCACGCGCACCGCCTGCTCCCGCACGAAGCGCAGCAGCGTGGCCGACCCGGGGTCGTGCTGGCCGAGGACCTTCAGGGCCACCTCGTCGCCGGTACGCCGGTCGACGGCCCGCCACACCGAGCCCATGCCCCCGCTGCCGAGGTGCTCGCCCAGGAGGTAGCGACCGCCGACCAGGCGGTCGGGGCTGCGACGACGGCGGGTGAGCGGGAGCATCGACGCGGGTCCTACCCCGGTCGGGGCGCTCGCACGCGTGCCGGGACCGGATCACGCGTGCGCGCGGGTTGGGAGGGTGCCCCGCGCCGCTGGTAGCCTGCCCCGTCCCTCTCCGCAGGTCACCGATGGCCGTCGGGGTGGACACCGCCGGCGTCGTCCGGCGGGACGCAAGCCCTCCTGCCACGGAGAGACCGTGGCCGCTCTAGTCCAGAGGAGGTGGAGACCGCTTTGCGTGCATATGAAGTCATGGTCATCCTCGACCCGAGCCTCGAGGAGCGCACGATCGCTCCTTCGCTCGAGAAGTACCTGAACGTCGTGACCAAGGACGGCGGCTCTGTGGAGTCCGTCGACGTCTGGGGTCGTCGTCGTCTCTCGTACGAGATCAAGAAGAACGCCGAGGCCATCTACGCCGTCATCACGCTCAACGCAGAGCCGGCCACGGTCAAGGAGCTCGACCGCCAGCTGACCCTCAACGAGGCGATCCTGCGCACCAAGGTCATCCGCCCCGACGCTCGCTGAGGACCTCCGGGCCGGCCTCGGTCGCGCCCGGTCCCTCGGTCGTCTGTGGATGACCCCTGTCCGTTGTCGGTCCCTCGCGAGAGGATCGCCGGGACAACGACATCGGACACACCGCGTCGGTCCCACCCGGACCGCACACCAACACGTTGGGAGACACCCCATGGCAGGCGAGACCGTCATCACGGTGGTCGGCAACCTCGTCGACGATCCCGAGCTGCGCTTCACCCCCTCCGGGGCGGCCGTGGCCAACTTCCGGATCGCGTCGACGCCGCGGAACTTCAACCGGCAGACCAACGAGTGGGAGGACGGCGAGGCGCTGTTCCTGTCCTGCTCGATCTGGCGGCAGGCCGCGGAGAACGTCGCCGAGTCCCTCCAGAAGGGAATGCGCGTGGTCGTGCAGGGTCGGCTCAAGAGCCGCTCCTACGAGACCCGCGAGGGCGAGAAGCGCACCGTCATGGAGCTCGACGTGGAGGAGGTCGGTCCGTCGCTGAAGTACGCGACCGCCAAGGTCACCCGCACCACCCGCCAGGGTGGCGGGGGTGGCTTCAACGGCGGTGGCGGCGGTGGCGGCGGCTACTCCGGTGGCGGCCAGGCACCGGCCCAGGGCAACGACCCGTGGGCCACGGCTGGTCCCCAGGGAGGCGGCCGTCCCCAGGGCGGCGGCGGTGGCCAGGGCGGTCAGGACCCGTGGGGGGCGCCCGGCGTCTCCGACGAGCCGCCGTTCTGATCGAGCGACGCACCAGCTCCACCTGAAGCAATCCGCAATTCGTTCCTCAACCATTCCGACCCGGTAGCCACTCCGGGACGGGCTTCTAGAAAGGAAGCACCACAATGGCCAAGGCAGTGATGCGCAAGCCCAAGAAGAAGGTTTGCCAGTTCTGCAAGGAGAAGGCGACCGGTGTCGACTACAAGGACACCACCCTGCTCCGCAAGTTCATCTCCGACCGCGGCAAGATCCGCGCGCGTCGGGTCACCGGCAACTGCGTCCAGCACCAGCGCGACGTGGCGACCGCCGTCAAGAACGCTCGTGAGGTGGCTCTGCTGCCCTACACCTCGACCGGTCGCTGAGAAGGGGGCTCGAGAAGATGAAGCTCATCCTGACCCAGGAGGTCACCGGTCTCGGTGGCCCCGGCGACGTCGTCGAGGTGAAGGACGGCTACGGCCGCAACTACCTCGTGCCCCAGGGCGTGGCGATCCGCTGGACCCGTGGCGGCGAGAAGACCGTCGAGTCCATCAAGGCGGCCCGCAGCTCGCGTGCCGTCCGCGACCTCGGCCACGCCGAGGAGGTCAAGGCCAAGATCGAGGGCCAGACCGTCAACGTGTCGGTCAAGGCCGGCGAGACCGGCCGTCTCTTCGGCGCCGTGACCGTCGCCGAGATCGCCGCGGCGATCAGCGAGGCGACCGGTGAGTCCGTCGACAAGCGGACCATCGCCGTCGACCACGCCGTGCGCACCCTCGGTTCGCACCAGGTGACCGTGCGCCTGCACGAGGACGTCCTCGCCACCGTGGCGATCAACGTCGTCAAGGCCTGACGCACCCGCAGCACCAGCACAGAGCCCCCGCCCGGTGGTCCGGGCGGGGGCTCTGTCGTCGCTGGGCGGAAGCGGACCGACTCGGTTGTCGGGCTGGGTCTCGACACGCCGGTCGCGGCTTCGTCCCTCAGTCGCGCGGCTCGCTGGACCCGCTCGGCGTCGTGCGTCGGCGGGGCCGATGGCTGGCCTTGCCGCGTCCGACTGGTGTCTCGACACGGGCGTCGCGACTTCGTCCCTCAGTCGCGGCCCTGCTCGACCCGTTGACCCACGGTGCCCGCGGCTGCGCCGCGGGCACCTGGTCAACGCATCATGATGGCGTCGACGGCGACCGGCTTGTTGCGCGAGTAGGTCCGGAACTTCAGCTTGCCGGTGAAGGACTTGCTGCTCTGGTTGCGCAGGATCACCACGGCTTGGCGCTCGACCGTCTTGCTCTTGATCTTGGCCTTCTGCCACGAGCCGCCGGGCACCTTGTACTTGAGGATGCCCACGTCGGGCCGCGTCGTGCAGATCAGGCGCACCTCACGCACGTCGGTGCCGCGCACCGAGAAGCGCGCGTTGAACCGGGTGGTCTCGATGTAGGAGCCACCGAAGGCCTTGCGTGAGGAGGACTCGCTCCACTTCTTGTTCTTGGGCTTCTCGATGTCCGCCGGCACGGTGAACTCGGTGGTCGCGGGGTCGGGGTCGACGTTGCCGGCGGGGTCGGTGGTGCCGACGCTGAGCGTCTTGGTGCCGGCGGAGAGGTTCTTGAAGGTGGTGTTGCCGTTGGCGCAGGGGAACACCTCCTCCTCGATCAGGCACGTGTAGGACACGTTGCCCTCCGACGCGGCCAGCCGGAAGGTCGGGCTGTCGGTGGTGAGCATCGGCAGCTCGGGGGTCTCCGCGTCGTACGGCGTGTTGAAGATGTAGGTCTGCGGCGCGCGCGTGTCGACCTTCACCACGGCGACCTCGGCCGACTCCTGCACGTCGGGCAGGTCGGTGTCGGCGGGCGAACCGGGGATGAGCGGGTTGGTGCTCGGGTCGTCGGTGGCGTCGATCTGACGGTCGGCGGCGTCGAAGGCACGGACCTTGAAGGTGTAGGGCACCGACGTGGTGTCGGCGAGGTCGTCGTAGGTGACCGGGCTGGTGCAGCTCGTCCAGGACGTGGGCTCGGCGGCGGTGGAGTAGAACTGGCACTCGAAGCCGATGACGTCCTGGTCCTCGTCGAGGTGGGCGCCGCTGAAGGTGAAGGTCAGCGAGTCGGTCGCGACGTAGCCGCCGTTGTTGGGGGCCGGCGTGATGCTCTCCAGGGTCGCCTCGGGCGGGACCTGGTCGTCGCAGCGTCCACCGGGCTGGAGGAACGGGATGGGTCCGGCGCCGGTCTCGACCTCGGTCAGGCAGCCGTTGGCGGCGACGGCGGCCGGAGCGAAGGTGACGGGCAGCAGGGCACCCAGCAGCGCGGCGGCGGACACGGCGGCCGTGACGGTGGCCGGTCGGCGCAGGCGAGGGGTACGGGTCATGGTGGGGGGTCCTCGGGGGTCGGGTGCAGCGGTGCCGGGCGGTGCGTGGCCGCCTCTCTGCCAGGTCAACGGGGCAGGACCGTCTCAGGCTACGAAGCCTGGCGGGATTTCGGGTGGGAATGGACTGCGTCCGCTGGTCGGTCGCCTGATCGACGGGCGGTGGACTCCTCAGGTTCCCGGTCAGGTTCCCGGTCAGGCTCCCGGTCAGGCTCCCGGTCAGGTTCCCGGGATCGCGCGGGGGCGGCCGCCCGCCCAGGGGGCGCGGGCGCTCGTCAGCGTGAGCACCACGAGCAGGACCAGCGCCAGCGTCGCGCACAGGACGGCGATGCCGGCCAGGGCGTCCGCGCCGGCGCCGAAGACCAGCACGGGGAGCACCGCCGCGCCGACCACCAGCGTCTCCGCGGTCGCGAACCACGCGGCGCGCGACCCCTCCTCCGCGGCGCGGGCGGCGCGGCGCAGGCCGTCGGCGAGCAGGAACAGGTAGGCCAGCTGCGGCAGGCTCAGCGCCCAGGAGAGCGACTCGTCGGTGTCGGCGACCCGCTCGGCCACCCCGGGTGGCCAGATGACGGCGGAGGCGACGAGCGCGAGCGCGGCCGCGACGACCATGGCGTCGCGGCGGTGGATCTCCCGGGGCAGGGCGAGCGTGCCGAGGAGCACCAGCGCCCAGCCGATCGGGTCGGGGAGCAGGTCCCAGCCGTTGCCGTCGACCACGAGGGCCACGATCACCAGCCCGAGCGCGACGGGCTGCAGCGGGATCATGCGCGCACCCTACGGGCGCTCGTGGGCCCCCGCCGCAGGCGCGTCCCCGAGGACCAGCCAGCGGTCGCCGCGCGCCCGCAGGACGAGGACCAGGCACCGGGTGCCGATGAAGACCGCCCCGAACACGGCCCACACCGCGACCAGACCGGTGCCGCTGCCCAGGAGGAGGAGCACCGGGGCGTAGGCGAGCAGCACCAGCAGGCCCGCCCACGCGAGGTAGACGCCGTCCCCGGCGCCGATGAGCACGCCGTCGAGGACGAAGACGACCCCCGCGACGGGCTGGAAGAGGGCCGCGGTGAGGAGGACGGGGACGAGGAGGTCGTGGACGTCCGGGTCGGAGGTGAAGACGGGTCCGAGCAACGGGGAGGCGGCGGCGAGGCCCGCGCCGGTCAGGACCCCCGACCACAGGCCCCACCGGGTCATCCGGGCGGTCAGTCGCCGGGTGGTCCCGGCGTCACCGGCCCCGAGGGCTCGGCCGGTCAGGGCCTGGGCGGCGATGGCGACCGCGTCGAGCACGAACGCCAGGAAGGTCCACAGGGTCATCGCGAGCTGGTGCGTGGCGATGCGGGTGGCACCGGCCGCGTCGGCACCGGCACCGCTGGCGACCACGTAGGCGGTGAGGACGATGGCGGCGCGCAGGGTGAGGGTCCGGACGACGAGGGGGACCCCGGTCCGGGCTGCTCGGGCGACACCGGCGGGCGAGGGACGCAGGCGGGCGTCGTGAGCACGGGCCCCGCGGACGAGCACCCCGACCAGGGCCGCCGCCATCGCCGACTGGGCCAGCACCGACCCGATCGCCGCCCCGGTGACACCCCATCCGACGCCGTGCACGAGCACCACGTTGAGGGCGAGGTTGCCCAGGTTCCCGACCACGGCCACGACCAGGGGCGTACGGGTGTCCTGGAGCCCGCGCAGGACACCGGTGACCGCGAGGACGACCAGCAGCGGGGCCGTCCCGGCGAAGGAGACGGCCAGGTAGTCCACGGCGTGCTCCTCGACGGGGCCGGTGACGTCGAAGAGCCCGACCAGCCAGGGGGTCAGCGCGATGCCGGCGACGGTCACGACCGCGCCGATGAGGACGGCGAGCCAGGTGCCGTCGACGCCGAGGGCGAGCGCACCGCGCTGGTCGCCGGCGCCGAGGCGCCGGGCGACGCCGGCGGTGGTGCCGTAGGCCAGGAAGATGCACAGGCCGACGGCCGTCTGGAGGACCACGGCTGCGACGCCGACGCCGGCGAGCTCGGCGGTCCCGAGGTGCCCCACGACGGCTGCGTCCCCGAGCAGGAACAGCGGCTCGGCGACCAGGGCGAGGAACGCGGGGACCGCCAGGCGCAGGATCTCCCGGTCGGTCTCCGACCGCACTCTCACGAGCCCCTCCCGAGCAGCAATAGTCCGAACGGGCCAGGTGCCGATGGCCCCGGTGGAAAAGTCGCCGAAACTGTGGGAAACCTACCCGGGGGTCGTCCGTGTCGACATACCGACCGGCGACGTCCGGGTGACGAGAATGTGAACCGGATCACCACGAGAAAATCTTCTGTGCACAGCTGTGAGGGGACGTCTTCCCAGGTCAGAGGTCACATACGACCGGTATGGGACTCGATTTCCACAGGACTGTCCCCATCCTGTGCACACGGATCCACCGGTCCTCCACGGGGTCTCCCCAGTTATCCCCAGGGCCTGTGGACAAGGTGCTTCCCGCGAGGGGCTACCGGCACGTACGTTCGCGCGGTCGCCGGGGCTTCCTCCCCGCGTGCCCACCCTCGGTGCGCGGCTCGGCCGGAGCCGTTGTCGGCGCTCGGTCCTAGCCTCGACGCCACGACCCAGCACCAGCCTCAGACCCAGCCTCAGACCCCCCAGAGAACTCAGCCAGGGAGCGCGCGTGAGCATCACCGAGGACCAGCACGGGCACCTCGACGAGCCTCCCTTCGAGGACTGGGGCGACGGCCCGGTCTCCTACGCGCCGGGCGAGCGGCCGACCAAGCCGGGCGACCGCACCCCGCCGCAGGACATGGCCGCCGAGCAGTCGGTGCTCGGCTCGATGCTGATCAGCAAGGACGCCTGCGCCGAGGTCTCGGAGGTGCTGCGCGGCACCGACTACTACCGCCCGGCCCACGAGACGATCCACGACGCGATCATCGACCTCTACGGCCGCAGCGAGCCGGTGGACATGATCACGGTGGCCGCCGAGCTGCAGCGACGCGGCGAGCTCGAGCGCATCGGCGGTGCGCCGTACCTCCACACGCTCTCGGCCAACGTGCCGATCGCCGCCAACGCCGGCTACTACGCCGAGATCGTCCGCGAGAAGGCGATCCTGCGCCGCCTGGTCGACGCCGGCACGCGCATCGTCCAGATCGGCTACGCCGGCGAGGGCGAGGTCGACGACATCGTCGACCAGGCACAGGCCGAGGTCTTCAAGATCGCCGACAAGCGCGGCGGCGAGGACTACGCGCCGCTCTCGGACATCATGGACGGCGTCCTCGACGAGATCGAGGCGATCGGCAACCGCGAGGCGGGTCTCTACGGCGTGCCCACCGGCTTCGCCGACCTCGACGAGCTGACCAACGGTCTGCACTCGGGACAGATGATCATCGTCGCGGCGCGTCCGGCCATGGGCAAGTCGACCCTGGCTCTGGACTTCTGTCGTGCGGCGTCGATCCACAACAACCTGAGCAGCGTCTTCTTCAGCCTGGAGATGACGCGCTCGGAGATCACCATGCGCCTGCTCTCGGCCGAGGCGAAGGTGCCGCTGAACCACATCCGCAACGGCAACATGGGCGACGAGGACTGGACCAAGCTGGCGCGCAAGATGGGTGAGGTCTCCAGTGCGCCGATGTTCATCGACGACAGCCCGAACATGACGATGATGGAGATCCGGGCGAAGGCGCGCCGCCTCAAGCAGCGCCACGACCTGAAGCTGATCGTCATCGACTACCTCCAGCTGATGACCTCGGGCAAGAAGGTCGAGTCGCGCCAGCTGGAGGTCTCGGAGTTCTCCCGCCAGATCAAGCTGCTCGCCAAGGAGCTCGAGGTCCCGATCATCGCGCTCTCCCAGCTCAACCGTGGCCCCGAGCAGCGCGGCGACAAGCGGCCGATGATGAGCGACCTCCGCGAATCGGGGTCGATCGAGCAGGACGCCGACATGGTGATCCTGCTCCACCGCGACGACGTCTACGAGAAGGAGTCGACCCGCCCCGGCGAGGCCGACCTGATCGTGGCCAAGCACCGCAACGGCCCGACCCGTGACCTCACCGTCGCCTTCCAGGGGCACTACAGCCGCTTCGTCGACATGGCGCACTGAGGGCGATGTCGATGTCGAGATGCAGCGGACTTTTCCAAACCGACGCAACATCTTTTCAACACTGGATCACTAGACATTGCCTTGAGGTTCACTGGTGGCGACGACGACTCAGATTCGGCCGTTCGATGACGCGACCGTGACAGCGGTCGCGAAGGCGATCGGTGATCTCTACTCCGGAACGGAGCTGTCGCAGGTGCTCACCACAGCGAAACTGGCTGACCCTGACGGCGAAGGCACCACGAAGTGGAAGCGGCTGTACAACGCCCTCGCCGCTCACCAGAACCAGCACGGGAATGGGAAGGCCACTGTTGCGCTGATCAGTACGGCGATGGCGCCGACTCGGACCCTGGATCGAATCGACAGGGCCGCGGTTGCGCGGGACACACTGAGCCGGGTGCTCTCGCTGTCCGGGCTCGGCGTCGGCAAGGACGGCCGGGTCCACCGGGCCCCGCAGGCACGGACCGACACCGACGCCCACTCTCGGGCGACTCGGCTGCGAGCTCGCCTTGAGAGTCGAGGCATCCACACGATCGTGTTGAGCGGCATCAGGGACGAGTGGCTGCGCACCGACTACTACGACGCGGTCTTCGAGTCGATCAAGCTGTTGGGTCATCGCCTGCGCTCGATGGCCGGCCTCGACCTGGACGGCCACAAACTCGTCGACGCAGCTCTGTTGGGCTCAGCTCCGAAGGTCCTCCTGAACGCCTACGTGACCGCGACCGAGAAGAATGAGCAGCGTGGTGTCGCGTCCCTGGCGCAGGGGCTGTTCAGCTCGATACGGAATCCCCAGGCTCATCAGCCGCGATCGGTCTGGACAATGGACGAACAGGATGCCCTCGACGTGCTCGGGACGCTCTCCCTGATCCACAGGCGGCTTGATAGAGCGACGCTGCGTGGTTAGATCGCTCGCCGGTTCGTCGGCGTCGTGACGGCTGCCAAGATGGCTCCTGACACTGTCAGCGAGTGAAGGACGCGCGTGCCACCGAAGAAGAGGGCCCAACCGGCGAAGAGTCTCGAGGCGACGCTGTGGGATGCGGCGGACGAACTGCGCGGCAAGATGGACTCCGCCCAGTACAAGCACGTCGTCCTCGGCCTGATCTTCCTCAAGTACGTCTCGGACACTTTCATGGTCAGGCACCGCGAGCTCGCGAGGCTGGTCGACGATCCTGAGTCGGACTACTTCATGCCGAACGACGCGGCGAAGCGGTCGGTGCTTGAGGATCGCGACGAGTACACCGCAGAGGGTGTCTTCTGGATCCCTGAGGGCCACCGCTGGGACGACCTTCGCAAGGCGGCGAAGCAGCCGGACATCGGCAAGCGCGTCGACGACGCGATGGAGGCCATCGAGCGGGAGAACCCGACGCTCAAGGGCGTCCTGCCGAAGAACTACACCCAGCGTGAGCTGAGCCCGGAGAACATCGGCGGCCTGATCGACACCTTCTCTAGACAGGACCTCGCTGCTGAGGAGTACAAGGGCCTCGACGTGCTCGGCCGGGTCTACGAGTACTTCCTCGGCCAGTTCGCCTCCAACGAGGGCAAGAAGGCCGGTGAGTTCTACACGCCCCGCTCGGTCGTCGAGCTACTCGTCGAGATGCTCCAGCCGTACCACGGGCGCGTGCTCGACCCCGCCTGCGGCTCCGGCGGCATGTTCGTCCAGGCCGACAAGTTCGTGGCCGCACACGGCGGCAGCCGCAACGACCTGTCGGTCTTCGGTCAGGAGTCGAACCCGACGACCTGGCGGCTTGCGAAGATGAACCTCGCTCTGCGTGGCATCGAGGGCAACTTAGGTCCGGAGTGGGGCGACTCGTTCCACAAAGACGCCCACGCCGACCTGCGCGCCGACTTCGTCATCGCGAACCCACCTTTCAACGACAGCAAGTGGGGCGGCGAGCGGCTGCGCCAGAACGTGCGGTGGAAGTATGGCGTTCCGCCGGTCCAGAACGCGAACTACGCCTGGCTCCAGCACTTCCTCCACCACTGCGCGCCGACCGGCACCGTGGGCACCGTCCTCGCCAACGGCTCGCTGTCGAGCGAGCAGAACGGCGAAGGTGAGATCCGCAAGGCGATGGTGGAAGCGGACGTGGTCGAGTGCATCGTCGCCCTGCCGCCCCAGCTCTTCTACGGCACCGCTATCCCGGTCTGCCTGTGGTTCCTGACCAAGAACAAGGCAGGTCTGGCGAACGGAACGAAGACCCGACCACGGCAGGGCGAGACGCTCTTCATCGATGCTCGGCAGGTCGGCTTCATGGAGACCCGGACCCTGCGGGCGTTCTCCGAGGCCGACGTCATGCTGATCGCCGACACGTACCACGCGTGGCGCGGCAGCGAGACGAGCGCGGGTCAGGAGTATGCCGACGTGGCGGGCTTCTGCCGCGCCGCCACTACCGAGGAGATCGCCGAGCACGGCTACGTCCTCACGCCCGGCCGTTACGTCGGCAGCGAGGCCGCCGAGGACGACGGCGAGCCGGTCGACGCTAAGATCGCCCGGTTGTCCGAGGAGATCCGCGACGGATTCAAGAAGCGCGAGGAACTCCAGGCCACGGTCCTTTCGGCGCTCGATTCGCTGGTGGTCGCCGATGAGTGATCGGGTGCTCGGCGATCTCGCCGACCTCACAGTCGGTCATGTCGGCCCAATGGCCTCCGAATACGTCGATGAGGGTGTTCCGTTTCTTCGATCGCTCAACGTGCGGCCGTTCCGAATTGACCTCGATGGCGTCAAACACATCTCCGAGAGCTTTCACCAGCGACTTGCGAAGTCGGCCCTCAAGCCCGGAGACGTCGTAGTCGTGAGAACCGGCGCTCCCGGGACCGCTGCCGTAGTCCCAGCGTCGCTGCCCGTCTCGAACTGCTCCGATGTCGTGATCGTCAGGCCCGGCCCAGATCTCGACTCGCGCTACCTCGCGTACCTGATCAACAGCGTCGCTCGGGGATACATCGACTCTCGGACGGTCGGCGCTGTGCAGCAACACTTCAACGTCGGCGCTGCGAAGGGGATCCCTATACCCGCGGCCACGCTCGAGGAGCAGCGGCGGATCGCCTCAGTCCTCGGCGCCCTCGACGACTTGGTCGAGGTAGAGGAACGCGGAGCCGCACAGGCCGACGAACTTTGGCGTGCCGTCCTAGCAGCGTCACGCCACGACAAAGAGTCTGTTCCGCTGTCGTCGCTCGCATCGTTCGTCAACGGAAAGAACTTCACGAAGGGCGGAGGCGCCCATGGTCTTCCAGTCATCCGCACCCCAGAGGTTCGAAACGGGCCAACCTCATCGACGGTGCGTGCTGACGTGACGGCTTCAGCGGAGAACCTGGCGGATCCGGGCGACATCCTGTTCGTATGGTCGGGCAGCCTGCTCGTCTCGCGGTGGCGATGGACCCAGGGGCTCGTGAACCAGCACATCTTCAAAGTGATCCCGAACGTGGGCGTCCCCGACTGGCTGGTTCTCTGGGCTATCGAGGAGTTGATGGAGGATTTCCTCGGTCTCGCAGCCGACAAGGCCACGACGATGGGGCACATCAAGCGAGCGGACTTGGACCGAGTGGTCAATGTCCCGGAGCGGTCGGCCTGGGAAGACCTCGAGGCGAAGATCCGCCCGTATTGGGACGAGGCACTGTCAGCACAGATGCACGCATCAGATATCGCCGCAGCCCGTGACGAGCTCCTGCCGCTCCTGATGTCAGGTCGGCTGCGCGTGTCTGAGGATCTGGCGGTGCTGTGATGGTCGGGCCGACCGAGGACGAGCTTGAGCGCTGGGTGTTGGAGATCCTCTCCGAACTTGGGTGGACTCACGTCTACGGTCCAGACATCGCGCCTGGTGAGCCCGGTGCTGAACGCCGCGACTACCGCGACGTCGTCCTGACGGGCCGCCTGTCCTCGGCCGTCGCCAAGCTGAACCCGCAATTGCCGCCGGACGCCGTCGCCGACGTCGTGAGCACTGCGTTGCGAGCGGAGTCGCCGCTCATCGAGACCGAGAACTGGAACGGCTACCGCTACCTCATCCAGGGCGTCCCCGTGGAGTACCGCGACGAGCAGGGGGCGCTGCGCAGCGACCGCGCATGGCTGATCGACTGGGAGCACCCGAAGAACAACGACATGACCGCGATCAACCAGTTCAGCATCACGGGGCCGAAGAAGACCCGCCGGCCCGACATATTGCTGTTCGTCAACGGCCTGCCGCTGGCCATCTTCGAGCTGAAGCGTGTCGGCAAGACCTATGCGCGGGTCGACGGGGCGTTCCGGCAGCTGCAGACATACCGGAGCCAGATCCCCGAGGTCTTCAAGTGGAACCAGATCGCGGTCGTCTCCGACGGTATCGACGCCCAGGCCGGATCGTTCTCCGCGCCCTGGAACCACTGGGCTTCCTGGAAGACGATCGACGGGGCGCGCCGCGACCCCCGCAACGTCGAGGGGCTCCGGATCCCGCGCATCGAGGTTCTGACCCGGGGGATGTTCCGCCTCGACGTCTTCTTCGACCTCTGCCGCAACTTCATCGCGACCTTCGGCGAGGGCACCGAGACCCGGAAGGCGGTCGGGAAGTATCACCAGTACTGGGCGGTGAACAAGGCGGTCGCGCAGACGCTGGAGTCGGTCGAGACCGACGGCCGGATCGGCGTCGTGTGGCACACGCAGGGGTCGGGCAAATCGCTGGAGATGGCGTACTACGCCGGCAAGATCATGCGGCATCCCGGCATGGAGAACCCGACGGTCGTCGTCGTCACCGACCGCAACGACCTCGATGACCAGCTGTTCGATGAGACTTTCGCGCCGACCAAGCCTGGCTCGCCGCTGCCGGAGACGCCGGTCAAGGCAGAGTCCCGTGCCCACCTCAAAGAGCTGCTAGCCGGTCGAGAGTCGGGCGGGATCATCTTCACGACGCTGCAGAAGTTCGGCCTCACGAAGGAGGATCGTGACGCTGGGCGGAGCTTCCCGCCGCTCTCGGATCGACTCAACATCGTGGTGATGGTCGACGAGGCTCACCGGTCGAACTACGACCTGATCGACGGGTTCGCCCGAAACGTTCGCGATGCTCTGCCTCAGCCCTGATCCACCGGTGAGGATTCGTCATCGGTGATTCTGGTGGATCGCGACGAGGTTCGCAGTGTGGGCGTGGG
>LUPK01000019.1 GCA_001627335.1 Nocardioides sp. REDSEA-S33_B3
GCCAGCATGGGTCCACGAGTACAACCACCACCGGCCCCACTCAGCAATCGGGAAGGCCGCACCCATCACCAGGTTGGACAACCTGGCTGGGCATCACATCTAGCCCCGCCGGTCGAGGAGGTCGCGCAGCGACCGCCCCCGCCGGTCGAGGAGGTCGCGCAGCGACCGTCTCGAGACCCCAGCACCACGAGAGGACCCTCATGGCCATCAGCGACGTCGCCGAGTACATGCACCTGACCGACGAGCAGGTCGAGGAGCTCGGCCGCGAGCTCGACAAGATCCGCGAGGAGGTGGAGGCCTCCCGGGGCGCCGACGACGCGGCGTACATCAACAAGATGATCAAGGTGCAGCGCGGCCTGGCCACCGCCGGCCGCCTCACCCTCATGCTCACTCCGCACTCGAGGAAGACCCGCATCCCCGGTGCGGTCGCCGGCGCCGCCCTGCTCGGCGTGGCCAAGATCCTGGAGAACATGGAGATCGGCCACAACGTCATGCACGGCCAGTGGGACTGGATGAACGACCCCGAGATCCACTCCTCCAACTGGGAGTGGGACACCGCCCAGCCGGCCGAGCAGTGGAAGCACTCCCACAACTACATCCACCACCAGTTCACCAACGTGCTGGGCTACGACAACGACATCGGCTACGGCATCCTGCGGATGGCGCGCGAGCAGAAGTGGAACCCCGCCAACCTCGGGCAGCCGGTCTACAACGCGTTGCTCGCCACGCTGTTCCAGTGGGGCGTGGCGCTGCACGACCTCGACGTCGAGCGCATCCGCAAGCGGGAGAAGGACCCGCAGGAGATGAAGCGGCAGCTGCGCCAGATCCTGCGCAAGGGCCGCAACCAGATCCTCAAGGACTACATCGTGTACCCCGCGCTGTCGGGGCCGCAGTGGCGCACCACGATCACCGCGAACGCGACCGCCAACCTCACCCGCAACCTGTGGGCCTACACGATCATCTTCTGCGGGCACTTCCCCGACGGGGCGATGCACTTCACCGAGGAGGAGATCGAGGACGAGACCCGTGCCGAGTGGTACCTCCGGCAGATCCTCGGTGCCGCCAACTTCGAGGGCGGCCCGCTGCTGCACATCCTCTCCGGCAACCTCGGCTTCCAGATCGAGCACCACCTCTTCCCCGACCTGCCGAGCAACCGGTACGCCGACATCTCGGTGCGCGTCAAAGAGCTCTGCGCCCAGTACGACATCCCCTACACGATCGGCCCGCTGCACAAGCAGTACGGCCAGGCGCTGCGCACGATCATGAAGCTGTCGCTGCCCAACCGGTTCACCACCTCCAACAAGCCGCCCCAGCCCCCGACCCGCCCCGACTCCGTCGAGGCGCCCCCGGTGGACAAGGGGCGCAAGTCCGACGCCGAGCGGCCGCCGCGACGCAGCGAGCTGGGCGGCTGGTCGCGCCAGCAGCGGGCGTCCTGACCGGCGTCCCGACAGGGAGGGAGCAGACATGCTGCGTGGTCTGAGCCGTGCCGTGGACCCGGTCTCCGCGCCGTTCGCGTGGGAGGCCGGGGTCGACGGTCGACGCGAGCTGGTCGGCGCCCGCGTGACCCAGTGCGCCCTGTCCCGCATCTGCGGGGCTTGCGCGGAGTCGCTCGGGCGCCCGATCGCGTTCGTCGGGGACGACCTGGAGGTGGCCCGCAACGCCTTCCACGCCCCGCCGCTGCACGAGTCGTGCGCCGAGGGCCTGGCCGAGACCGAGCCGTCGTGGCGGGGCGTCCGCACCGCCGCCTTCGAGTTCGTGCGCCCCACCAGGGACGACCTCGACCGACGCCCGACCTTCCAGCCCAGCGCCCTGGTCTAGGTCCGCCGAGAGGTCGCTCGCGCACGGCCGAGAGGTCGCTCGCGCACGGCCGAGAGGTCGCTCGCGCACGGCTGACGTCTCGGCTAGAACCCCGTGCGGCAGTACGGCGCCGGGCCGGCGTGGTCCGCCATGGCGGCGAAGGTCTCCACGTCCGGGCCGGTGACCCGACCGGCGGCTGCCAGGGTCGGCACGAGCCGGTCGCCGAGGTAGAGGGTCGCCAGGGTCTCCGCCGAGAGCGAGACCCCGGGGGAGTCCTCGGTCCGCTCCACGCGGGCCTGCCCCTTCTCGGTCGTGACCCGCCAGCGGCCGGCGGTGTGCCCGAGGGAGTCCTCGACCTCGAGCACCACGGTGCCGTCCTCGCGCCACGGGCGCGCCTCCAGAGCGACGGGCAGGTCGAGGATGCGCACCCACAGCATGTCGACGACCTGCTTGGTCGTCACCGTGCGCGGGTCGACCACGGCGTGGTCCAGCGGGTCGTCGTGCAGCACGCGCGCGCGGACCACCGAGATCAGGTCCACGTCGGCCAGGAACTGCCACAGCCGGAGGTAGGCGGTGGGGGTCAGCGCGACCAGGTCGTGGACGTCGATGCGGTGCTGGTCGTGGGAGTCGCCCTCCTTGACGCGGTAGTGGCAGTACCCGTCGGGACGACCGTCCGCGTCGAGGTGCAGCACGGTCGTGAGCACCCGGTCCGGACCGCCGGACTCCCAGTTGAACGAGCCGTTGTAGACCTGCTCGTAGAACGCCGGACGCGCGACCTCGCCCCGGGTGCGGGCCAGGTGCGCGGCGTACACCTCGCGTGTCAGCGGGTAGGCGTCCTTCGGCTCGACCATCTGCAGGGAGCCGGGCTCGGCGGTGGCGTCGTGACGCAGCCGGAACCGGCCGGGCCGCACGTCGACCTCGGCCGAGCGGTAGCGGGTGGCCGGGCCGAATCCGAAGCGGCCGTAGATCGATCCCTCCGACACCGTCAGGGCAGCCACGGGCACGCCTGCTGCGGCGGCGTCGGCCAGGTCCTCGCTCATCAGCTTCGTGAGCAGACCGCGACGGCGGTGCGTCGGCGCGACGGTCACGTCGGTGATCATCCGCAGCGGTAGCAGGGACGGCCCGCCGACGTTGATCTCCTGGTCCCACGAGGAGAAGGTCGCGACCGGTCGCGAGGCCCCGGCGACGGTGCTGCGCGGGCGGGCGAACCGGAACGTGACGTCGTCCTCGCGGCTGTGCGCCAGCCAGCGCTTGCGCTTCTCCTCGTCGAGGCGGCCCTCGAGGAACGCGGTGCTCCACGCGTCGCCGTAGGCGTGCAGCGCCGCGAGGGTCTCCTCGTCGGTGGCGTGGACGTCGAGGGTGCCGAAGATCAGGTCGTCGTGTCGCGGGTCGGGAGTGCTCACACCGGTCACCGTAGGTGGGTGTCGCTGTCGGGACCACGCAATAAGGTCGCGACATGGCGGCGAAGGCGGCGGAGGTCGAGGCTGGCGGCAGGGGACGGACTGATGCGCGCGCTGCGCGACCGGCCGACCGCCCTGGAGCGCTGGCCCTCCGGCGTACGTGAAGGGATGCGGCTCGCCACGGGTCCGCAGGACTCCAAGGCCGACGCGTTCTACCAGAAGCGGGTGCCGAAGGGAGCTCCCGACTACCTCGAGACCGCCACGGTCACGTTCCCCTCGGGCCGCACCGCCGATGAGATCTGCCCGACCGAGATCGCGGTGCCGGTGTGGTGCGCCCACATGGGCACGATCACCTTCCATCCCTGGCCGGTACGCCGCAGCGACGACCCGACCAGCCTGGACCGTCCCGACGAGCTGCGCATCGACCTCGACCCGCAGCCGGGCACCACCTTCTCCGACGCGGTCAGGGTCGCCGGCGTGGCCCGCGAGCTGCTGGAGGAGCTCGGGTTGCGCGGCTACCCGAAGACCTCGGGCAACCGGGGCGTGCACATCTACGTGCGCATCGAGCCGCGCTGGGAGTTCACCGACCTTCGGCACGCCGCCATCGGCTTCGGTCGCGCGCTCGAGCAGCGCGACGACCAGGTCACCACGGCGTGGTGGAAGGAGGAGCGGGGGGAGCGGATCTTCGTCGACTACAACCAGAACAACCGCGACCGCACCATCGCCTCCGCCTACTCCCTGCGGCCCAGGCCCGGGGCCCCGGTCAGCACCCCGCTGACCTGGTCGGGCCTGGCCGAGGTGACCGACCCCCGTGACCTCAACCTCGTGACGGTCCCCGAGCGGCTGGCCTCCGAGGGGGACCCCTGGACCACCATCGACGACGAGTCCTTCTCCCTCGAGCCGCTGCTCGAGCTCTGGGAGACGCTGCCCGGCGGGGAGCTGAACTTCCCGCCCGACTACCCCAAGATGCCGGGCGAGCCGCCGCGGGTGCAGCCCAGCAAGAAGGTCGCCGAGCACTGGGACGACGAGGGCAACCGGATCGGCTGACCCGGTGGACGGCCGGGGGGTCGCAGCGGCCGGAGAAGAAGGCGGCCGGAGAAGAAGGCGGCCCGCCGGAGCCGAGCTCCGGCGGGCCACCAGCGTTGTGTCTCGGCTCCCCCCGGAGCCACCTGGTCCATCGACGCTGACCGTGTGCCCCCCAGCCTCGCGGGGCGTCGATGATGGTCCAGGTCCGAGGCCGCCCCCCGGCGGACCTCGTGGACACGACGTTAGGCTCTGTGAGGTTGCGCGCGTCCCTCACCAGATCCACAGATCGGTAACAAACTCCTCGACGGGGTCTGTCTGCGCAGACCGGCACGGCGGCGGGCGGGAGTCGTGCCGGGGAGGCGCGCGGAGACGTCCGCGGCCACCGGTAGTGTGCGCCGCATGATGGTGTCCCACGAGCGTCGCGTGCTCTTCGTGCACGTGCAGAAGACCGGTGGGTCCACCATCGACCGGATGCTCGAGGAGGCCATCCCCGACGTCTCCTACCTCCAGGGCCTGCGCGGAGGTCGGCACGCCCGGCTCGCCCCGGCGCTCAAGGCGCACCCGGAGCTGAAGGAGTACTTCATCTTCGGCTTCGTGCGGAACCCGTGGGCGCGGATGTACTCCTGGTACGCCATGATGCGGCGCGCTGAGGTCCAGGCGGCCGAGGGCAACCAGAAGGCCGCCAAACAGCTGGCCAAGAACCGTCTGTGGAAGCGCGTGCTGCCCAACTACCCCGACTTCGAGAGCTTCGTGCTCCGCGGCCCCGACGAGCAGCGCGAGCTGCGTCGCGCCCAGATCACCTACCTGCGCGGCCAGGGTCGGCGGGCCGACTTCATCGGTCGCCAGGAGAACTTCGACGCCGACCTGCAGAAGGTCTGGGAGCGCATCGGCCTGGAGTGGCCCGGGGAGTCGCTGAAGGTCAACACCGGCCCGACCAGCGACTACCGCCAGCACTACACCGACGAGATGCGCGACAAGGTCGCCGAGGTCTTCGCCAAGGACCTGAAGCGGTTCAAGTACGAGTTCTGACGCACAGCCGCGGGTCTCGTGGCTCGTCGCTGGCGCTCCTCGCGCCTCGACCGGCGCTGCGGCTCAGAGGCCGGTCGCGCCCTCGCCGCCGCCGGCGGACTGCTCCTCGATCGACTCGTGCTCGAGCAGGTGCAGCACGGGGACCCCGAGCTTGCGCCGCGCCTGGGAGGTCCAGTCGAGGTGGAAGAACTCCGCCACGACGTGTGGGCGGGTCAGGATGATCGCCTCGCGGCCGTCGATGGCGGCGACCTCGGCGATGAGCGCGTCGATCGGCGGCTCGGTGACCACCTTGCCGGTCGCGACCGCCCCCACCTCGGCGAGGTGGGACAGCGTGCGCTGCAGCTCCTCCTCCGAGGCGTGCCGGCACTCCTCGCGCACCGAGTCCAGGTCGACCTCGGACATGGTGACCGCGGGGCTGGTGAGCAGCTCGCCGCCGGCGAGCGAGCCCATGGCCGCCTCGATCCGGGCGGCGGCGTCGTGGATCGGCAGCAGCACGTGGTAGCTCACCTGCTGCCCCTCCTCGACCAGCTCCTCGTGCAGCGAGCGGACCTGTGCCGCGTCGGCGGCCGAGAGGGCCTGCTCGACGAGGAGGACGACGGGGTAGGTCTCCATGCTCACGACGATAGTCCTGTCCAGGCCGCCGGTCAGCCGTCCGTGAGGATGTCGGCCAGGTCGTAGCGAGCGACCTCGTCGAGCTGCTCGTAGCCGCACGAGGTCGGGTCGCGGTCGGGCCGCCACCGCTTGAAGTGCGCGGTGTGCCGGAAACGCCGCCCCTCCATGTTGTCGTACTTCACCTCCAGCACCCGCTCGGGGCGCAGCGGGGTGAAGGAGAGGTCCTTGCCCTGGCTCCAGCGCGACTGGGTGCCGGGCACCCGGTCCGGGTTGGCGATCGCCCAGTCACTGCCGGAGTCGCCGGCCCACTCGCCCCAGGGGTGCTCCTCGATGGGGCAGACCAGCTCCTGCAGCTCGGCCCACAGCTCGGCGCGCCGGGCGGCGGTGAAGCTGGCCGAGACACCGACGTGCTGCAGCCGGTCGCCGTCGTAGAGACCGAGCAGCATGCTCCCGAGCAACGGCTGGTCGGGCGTGGAGGTCTTGTGCTCGCGGTAACCGCACAGCACCACGTCGGCGGTGCGCTCGTGCTTGATCTTCAGCATGGTGCGGGCGTTCTCGGAGTACGGCGCGGTCAGCGGCTTGGCGATCACGCCGTCCAGTCCGGCGCCCTCGAACTGCTCGAACCACCGTCTCGCCTCGTCCGGGTCGGTGGTGGTGCGGGTGAGGTGGCAGCGCCCGGGGGGTACGCCGGTCCACGCCTGCTCCAGGGCCGCGCGCCGCTCCGAGAACGGCCGGTCGACCCATGACTCGTCGCCGAGCGCGAGGAGGTCGAAGGCGACGTACTCGGCCGGGGTCTTCTCGCTGAGCATGGTGATCCGGGAGGCCGCGGGGTGGATGCGCTCCTGCAGCACCTCGAACTCCAGCTCGCGGCCACCGCTCTCGCGGGGCAGCGCCACGAAGACCTCGCCGTCGAGCACGCACCGGTCGGGCAGCTGGGCACGCGCGGCCTCGACGAGCTCGGGGAAGTAGCGGGTCAGCGGCTTGGTGTTGCGGCTGGTCAGCTCGACCTCGTCGCCGTCCTTGAACAGCAGGCACCGGAAGCCGTCCCACTTCGGCTCTATTTGTACGTAAGGGAGCATGGCGAGCACCTTCTTCAGTGGCACGGATTTCGCCAGCATCGGACGGATGGGCGGCATCACCGGAAGGTCCACGTCGCTCAGCCTATAGAGCCGCCATCGTGCCTGCCCCACACATTGGGGCACCGACGAATTCTGCGCTACTCACCGGCCCCCAGAGAACGACGAGTCGTTGCGGAGGCATCGCTCAAAGTGACAAACCATAGGTGGGGCGAAGCAGCCCCCGGAACTCATCACGGCACCTTTCGGTCCGGCTATTCCGAAACTCGCGGTCGCGCGCCTCAAGTTGCAGTTGTCCGTGTTCGGCGAATTGCGAGCGTCCCGGCAGAGACCGCGCAGCCGAGACTGACCTTTCGCAGAGAGCCAGGATCACTCAACGTCCATAACAACGCCCCATTGATTCTTCAGGGTCTCGGTGCTCACCGCCCAGAATCGACTCGTGCACACCGGGTTGCCCCATACGTTCGCGTTGCACGTCACAATGAAGTTCGAGTTTCCCTCGGTGACGATGCCCCGGGCGCCGAGGCTGTTATCAGCCTTCACGATGTAGATGGGAGCGCCGCTGTCGCCCGTGCCACTGGCGACGCCACCGTTGGTGTTCTTTACCACGAAGCCAGTACATCTGCGGGTGTCAGCGATCGCCCCGCAGTCGAACTCCACCCCTGTGTTGCCAATCTCGACATTCGCACAATGCTCGCCGGTCGCGGCACCACTGACGCACACGGATGTGCCTTGGGCGGGAGCTGCTGACCCGCTCACCACAGCCTCATTCGTTCCAGGCGCGTCCTGCGGTCCCCGGAAGACCTCGCCGATGGTTCCGCCGTTTGGATCGATCAGCAGAGAGTCGAAGTTCTTCTTGATCTGCGAGGTCCCGGCAGGCGCGATCATGTCGCCAGCACCATCGTTTACCCTGCTTCCGGCACCCCAGTTGCAATGGCCAGAGGTGAGAATGCGGCCCGTGCCGTCGGGCTTCACAACGGTGAAGCCGGTAGTGCACCGGTTGGAATTGGCTGCGAACAACAGACGCCCGCCCCCTGCCAAGGCGCTGAATCGTTCTGTCTGCTCGCCAGCGGCATACGTTCTTTGGCCATGCTGACGACTTCTACTGACGGTTCGACGGCAGCGTCGAGACTCCGTTCGGCGGAACTTCGCGCCGACTCGCTGTTGGTTGCCGCGTACACCACAAGACCGTCGAGCGCCTCCGTGGGCTCGATCGCAACAATGTTGAGGCTTTCGGATTCCGCGGCCCAGATGCGGTCCATGGCCTTCTTGAGCGCGTCCATGGAGTATTCGGTCAGGGCTGCGTCGACAGTCACGCCGTTCGAGTCAGTTCCGAGCTGGCTGGACACTTCGCTCGGCGGCTTCCCGTTCCAACTGATTGTGACCCTTCCCATGGCCTCATCGACGACGATCTTTCCTGCCCCGTCGAGATCCATTAGGGGGCTCAACTGCTCGGCACGCGCAACAGCCGACTGAGCCAGCGTGGCTTTTGCGTCCTTGTCAGTGGTGGGCGACGCACCATCGTCGCCTGCGTTCGCCGGCAAGCCGCTCAGTGCGAGAAGTGCTGCAACCATCGCGCCCGCGACACTAGTCGCGAGGCTCCGTCGACTTATCATATTGAGTCCGTTCGGCTTAGGCGTGCTCGGCGCGGTGGCGGCGACCATCCTGCTTATGCTCGCAGCGATCGAGAGTGCGGGTCAAGGACGCGGTCACATCCTCAGAGTGGTGCACCTTTGGTCTCGCTGAGAGGTGTCCTTGCTCAGCTCAGTCAATGACGCGGGTAGGCCGGCATCTAGCACGGATTTCGCCTGCACCCGCTGCTGTGGTTGGAGCGTTGACCGATGTGGTGGCCGCTGGCGGTGGAGTAGATGAGGCAGGTAGGAGCCCGCCGCGTGAGCGAGGTTCAGGTCTGTCACTGTCCGTGCGCACGCTAGCGGTTGCCGGATCTGGGTGGCAGGCCATCAAGATCGGCCACGCCATCTCTCTCCGCTTGATCCCTGGCGCGCGTCCCGAACGGGCCAGCAGCCCTGCTGATCGACAGCTCGAATGACGATCCGTGACGAGCCTTGCAACCACTGCCCCGATCGGTCTTGTAACACCCACCGTACGAGCGGCACGCATGCTACGAAGGTTCGTAGATCGGTCCGCCCGCCTGGGCGGGCCGAGCGTCGTTTCAGGGGACGTTGACGAACAGTGACGGGCGGTGACGAGGCCATCATGCACGGCGGAGTGAAGTTCTACCGCGGCTCGACCGCCCCTGCCCGGTCTTACCTGGAGGCTGGCCACTCTCGTGCCGATGACTACTACCTCGCTGAGGGTTCCGGCCTGGCCGAGCACCATGTCGCGACGGTCGGCGGCGACGACACGGTGAGGTTGGAGCGTCGCCCGGACCTCGACGGCGACGGCTATGAGCGCTGGGTCGCTGGCTACGACGTGACCACGGGTTGGGCGAAGGGTCGGCTGCGAGATGACGAGCATGCTCTGCGGTTCGTCGAGGTCGTCGTGAACGGGCCCAAGACATGGTCATTGGCGGCCGCCCTACATCCCGATATCGCGGAGGCGTACGACGCCGCCCAGTCCCGCGCGGCGAGCGAGATCATCGGCTGGGTCGCAGAGCATGCGACCACGCGCGTGGGTCCGCGGGGCCGGCAGGCCCAAGTTCCGGTGGAGAAGATCGAAGCCGCCGTCGTCCGGCACTACACCTCCCGTGCCGGTGACCCGCACCGCCACCTGCATCTCCAGATCAACGCCCGCGTCTTCGCCGCCGGTGCCTGGCGCGGCCTGCACTCGGTCGGGGTCAGGGACTCAATCGAGGCCATCAACGGCATCGGTCACGCCGCGATCATGTGCGACCCCGAGTTCCGGGCAGGGCTTGCGGCCCGTGGCTACAGGCTCGATGAGACCGGCGAGATCCGCGAGCTGGCCCCGTTCGCGGGGCGATTCAGCGAGCGCGCCACGCAGATCGCCCGCAACGTCGACCGCTACGAAGCCGAGTGGCGCGCCGTCCATCCGGGTCAGGAGCCCGGGCCGAAGCTGCGCCGGTCGTGGGACCGACGTGCGTGGGCCGACGCACGACCGGAAAAGGTCGTCCCTGCCTCGGGTGCTGACCTGGTGGCGCGGTGGAACGAGGAGCTGCACGACCTCGGCTTCCACGAGGCTCATCAGGCGGTCGGCGTTCGGTCGACTCCGATCGGCGCCATCGACCGCGACGTCGCGGTCGAGGTGATCTTGTCCCGGCTCGGGGCGAAGCGGTCGGCATGGAATGCCGCCGACATCCGCGGCGAGACAGAGAAGCTGATCGCTTCCGTCGGGATCGTGGCCGAGCACGCGGCGCGCACCGAGCTGGCCGAGGACATCACCAGCCGCGCTGTTGCCGCGTGCCGTCCGCTGCTGGAGCGCGACGACGGTCCCGAGCACATCCGGGCGCTCACCTCGACACAGGTGCTGGCCGTCGAGGCCGCCCTCACCCAGCGCCTCGCGATCCGTGCCGAGCAACCGGTGACGCCCGCGCGCCGCGTCCGGATCCCCGCCCGTCTGGTCGACCGGCTCGACCCCGGCCAGCGCCGTGCCGTGGCCGCATTGGCCGGGCACGCGGGCCTGCTCGTGATCGAAGGTGCCGCCGGGACCGGGAAGACCACCACCCTCGCCGCAGCCCGTGCCGCACTCGATGCCCAAGAGCGGCGGCTGGTCGTGGTCACCCCGACTCTCAAGGCAGCCGAGACCGCGCGGCAGCAGGTGGGGGCAGACGCGTTCTCCGCAGCCTGGCTGGCCCACCAACAGGGCTACCGGTGGGATGAGGACGGCCACTGGACCCACACCCCGTCCCCACGCGCGCAGATCGCCCCCGAAGCCCGACTCCTCCCGGGCGACGTCTTGCTGGTCGATGAGGCCGGGATGCTCGACCAGGACACCGCCCACGCTCTCCTCGCGATCGCCGACCACGCCGGTGCCGGCGTGGTGTTCCTCGGCGACCGGCACCAGCTCCCCGCCGTCGGCCGCGGGGGAGTGCTCGACCTCGCCACCCGCTGGGCACCCGACCAGGCCCGGCTCGAGCTCGGTGCCGTGCACCGCTTCACCGACCCCGCCTACGCCGACCTCAGCCTCCTGATGCGCACCGGAGAGCGAAGTAGTGAGGTGTTCGACCAACTCGTCGAACGAGGACAGATCGTCCTGCATCCCACCGAGGTCGAACGCACCGTCACGCTCGCAGCCGTCGAGGGACTTGTCATCGCCGACACCCGCGAACAAGTCACCGCGCTGAACGCCGCTATCCGCGACCATCACCACCGCCACATCCAGAGCAGTGAACCCAACGGCGAGCCGTCTGGTGAGCGCGGCGGTGAGCAGTCTGGTGAGGCGGTGACACGAGGTGGTGAGCGGATCGGCCTCGGTGACCGGATCGCCACCCGCCGCAACAACCGCGACCTCGGCGTCGCCAACCGCGACACCTGGACCGTCGCCGGCATCGGGGACGACGGCAGCCTCCTGGTGACCGGCCGGACCGGGGAACGACACTTGCCGGCCGACTACGTCCGCGACCACGTCGAGCTCGCCTACGCCACCACCGTCCACGGCGCCCAAGGCGACACCGTCGACCATGCCCACTTCGCCCTCGGCGACACCACCGGTGCTGCCGCTGCCTATGTCGCCATGACCCGCGGTCGCCACACCAACACCGCACATCTGGTCGCCGAGGACCTCGACACGGCCCGCACACATTGGGTCGAGGTCTTCAGTCGCGACCGCGCCGACCTCGGTCCCGCGCACGCCGCCGAGATCGCCGCCGAAGACATCGAGCGCTACGGACCCCGCGCCCCCGCGCGTGCCCCGGGACACAGCATCGCGCTGCAGGCAGGAGCCCTTCAGCAGCCACCACGACGGCGCCCTCGCCCACCCGAACCCCCGCCCGTCGGTGCTCCCGCCCGTGGCCCCGGGCACGGCATCGGGTTCTGACACCAGCGGTCGCCATCACGCTCGCGTGGTCGGTGGCCACGAGATTCCCCGGGCGTCAGGCGTCCGATCCGGGCGAGCGCAGGTTGCCTTTCAAAGCATCAGGAACCCGCACCAGCGGGCTCCGCAGACACGGCGAGGAACCACCCATGTCAACCACCGCCCAGCGTTACCGCCACCCCGAAAAGTCGGGGGACGCACCCGCCGAAACCGGAAGTCCACAATGTGGACGACTTTCGGGGGGACGCGGTCTGACCTGCGCAAACGCGACAGCCGCGGGAGCGTACCCCCTGCGTACCCCCTTGGGGGAACCCCCTCAGGGGGACGTTCGGGGGTACGCCCCGGCGTCACTCTTCGGCCAATGCTGCGCACCTGGTTGGCCAAGGAGGTCATCGCGATGAGCCCGATCCACATCCCGCGCGAATGGGACGACAACGACGTCCTCTACTTCGAGGAGTTCTGCACCTTCGTCCGCACCCCGCAACGCACCGCACGCGACTGGAAACGACGAGGCATCGGACCCCGCTGGTGGCGCATCAACGGCAACGGCCGCCTCTACACCACCGTCGCCGAACTCCGCCGCTTCCTCGCAGCCGGCCGCCGGCGCGAGTTTGGGGATGAGTGACACGGCCATGAAGCAGCGTCGCTGATCGAGCCCCGCCATGTCGACGACCCTCACCGCCGAACAGGACGCCCGAGCCATCCGTGCGCTCGCGGTGTTCAAGGCGAAGCGCGAGGCGTTGCGAGCAGGGCTACCGCTCCAGCAGCTCGACGCCGCCGCCTGGGTCGTCGACGTCGACACCGGGGACTCCGAGGTCGCTTGACGCTGCTCGTCTCGGTCGTGTCTGAAACAATGGGGATCGAACGGCAAGGAGGTGGGTCGTGGTCTTCCAAGGCCAGGTGCTCTCCATCGGAGCGCTACTCGAGCGCGCTCAGGCCGCCCCGGCCTACGAGCCGGCCCGTCATGTCGGTGTCCGGCACACCGCCGCTGACAACGCGCTGCGCTGCGCCGAGTTGTTGGCTGCTGGTGAGTCGGTGGACGCGTGCTGGCGCTTCGGGGTCCTCCAGACCCTCGACGACTACACCTCAACCCTGCGTCGAGGCGGCGCTGCCCTCGCCGCACTGGTCTTCACCGCCGTCCCCGCGCCCACCGGATCCGACGAGGTCGACGCCGCCTTCGCTGCCCTGGCAGACCACCTGGCCGTGCGTGACGGTTGGCCCGTGCCTGGGTGGGCGCTTGACCCGGCCCGGCGTGCCGACGGCTGGTACCCCGCCGTGCCGGACACCTGGAGGGTCGAGGCCGAGCGCGACAGTCCCCGCGCGTTCGCGCAGCGCGGCATCTTCATCACCGCACGGTCTCTGAACCGGGCATGAGCAGCGAGGCACGACAACTCGACGCAGAGCAGGTCCTCGGCCTGCTCCACGAACTGTCGGAGCGCCTGGCGGCCGGTGGCGTGCAGGCACAGCTCTTCGTCGTGGGCGGGGCGGCCATGGCACTGGCTTACGACCAGGGCCGTCTCACCCGCGACGTGGATGCCCTATTTGTTCCTGCGCCGGAGGTACGGGTCGCTGCTGGAGAAATCGGCGCCGCCCGCGGCCTGGAGCCGGATTGGCTCAACGACGCCGCCAAGGGCTTCCTCCCGGGCCCCGACGAGCACCCGCAAACCGTGTTCGAGTCCGAGTCGCTGCTGGTGCAGGTCGCCTCGCCGGAGTATCTGCTGGCGGTGAAACTCCATGCCTCCCGCGACGAGCGAGACCTTGACGACGCCGCGACCCTGTTCAACCGACTCGGCTACACCACGGCTCAGGAGGCAGTCGACCTGCTGAGCCACACCTATCCGCCAGGGCAACTGCTTCCACGCCACTACTACATTGCCGAAGACGTCGCCCACCGGGCCGCTGCGCGGGAACGACGCACGGCGCTGAAGTTGAGGCCGAGACGCCGGAGACTGGCGCTGAGCGACTGCGCCGCTCCATCGAGGATGAGAAGAGGCAAGACCCGGGCAGTGGCCGCCTCAGCCCGCCCGAGCCGCCCAGCATCGGCTTCTAACACCCTCGTCCTCGGAACGGACCGCCCCTCCTCCTGGAGCTTGCGTAGTCGCCCGCGCGGTGAGGTCAGGGCCGCGTGCGAGGCGTGGTGCGCCGGCGAAGCCCTACAGCAGCTCGACTCGAACGCCTGGGTTGTCGACGTAGATGCGGGTAATGCCGAAGTCGCGTAGCAGCGCCCTGCGAAGCTCGACCGGGACCTCCTCGTCGCTCAACCCGTCGACCAGCTCGGCGAACCTGTCGGCCACGGTCCCGGTGAACGGCACCACCTCGACCCTGCCGGCCTGGTCCAGCTCCTCAAGCGTGGTCCGGGCCTCGGAGATGATCGCCTCCGTCTCGGCCTTGACCGCCGCGACGTCGTCGTCCTCGAGCAGCCCCTTGACCGCGAGCCGCTTGGCATTGGCCCACTCCGCCTCGGCCTCCCTGATCCGGGCCTGGAGCCGGTCGCGCTTCTTCTCCGCGTCCGCGTCAGCGGCGACGCCGCGCGTCACCTGCACCTCGACGGTCTTCCCGCCGCGGATCGGTTGGGAAGCGATGCCCTTGATGATGTTGTCGGCCAGGATCGTGTTGACCTTCTCGCAGGGGCTGTATCCGGTGCGCGGGACCATGCCCGGCCGCTTGCCGGGGCAGTAGAACCGGATACGCACGGTCTTGTGGCTGCGAGGGTTGTCGATCCGCGTGTACATCCGGTGCCCGCACCGCCCGCAAAACACGATCCCGTCCAGCACGTTCTCCGGGGTGGCCTTCTGGTTCCTGTTCTTCTGGCCACGCGCCGCAAGCCGCCGCGCGTTGACCCGATCCCACAACTCCGGGTCGACGATCGCCCCCAATGGGGACTCGCGGGTCACCCGGCCAGGGTCATCTTCGCGCCGCTGTTCCAGATACGGCTTGCCGTTCTCATCCCGCAGCACCTGCTGGCGTCCCCAGGTCAGCTCGCCCTTGTAGAACGGGTTGTCCAGAATCCCGGCGATCGAGTTCGGCGGCCACGCATCCTTGCCCGTCTTGGTCGGCACACCCTCTCGCGTCAGCCGACGCGCGATCTCCTCCACCGACACGCCCTCATCGGCCCAGGTGAACATCTGGACCAGCCACGGGTACTCCTCGGGATGCAGTTCGGGCGCTCCCGAGCGGACCTTGCGGCCATTGACGAACGCCGGCATCCCGGATGGCAGCTCCACGCCCTCGATGACCAGCGGCTTCATCCGCACCCCATACGGCGGGCGCATCGCCACCGTCGCTCCGGCAACCACCTTGGCCCGCAGGTTTCTGCGCGTACGTCGCCGGACCTTCAACACCTCGCCCTTGGCGTTGACCGCGCGCACGTCCGCGTCGTACATCGCGTCCTCGTCGTGCGGGTCGATGAGTCCGCTGTCCTCGGTTACCAGCGTGATCCCGAGACGCTTGCACAACGACGTGATCTTCTGGCGCTGACCCACGCCGGCCGTGATGCGCTCCAGCTCGTTGACCACCAGGAACCGCACGTCACGGCGAGCCTCCAGATAGTCGAACAACTCTTGAAGACCCGGCCGGTCGGTCAGTGTGCGGGAGACGCCCTCGTCCGTGAACGTCTCCAGCAACGTGACCCCGTGATCGGCCGCGATTATCTCGTTGATCGCCCGCTGCTCAGCCGTCGAGCCCTGCTCCTCGGTCGAGTACCGCGTGTAACCCACACCCAGCCGCAACGTAGTGCTTGCAGGAGTTCGGCGAGCGCTCATAGACTGAGCATACGGATTACGTACAGAAAATTCAGAAGCCGTCCCACTTCGGCTCGAAGGAGAGCCCTCCGTGCTTGTCGGGGTCGGGGATCCCCTTGACGGACTTCGCGAGCATCGGTCGCACCGGCGGCATGACGGGCAGGTCCACGTCCGCGACACTAGTCGCGTGCGCCGACTCCTGACCCTCCTCGCCGTCCTCGGCCTCGCGGCGGCCGGCGTGGTCGTGGCGGTCGTGCTCGCCACAGACGGCGACGACGGCACGCCCACAAGCGACCCGGCGGCGTCGCAGACCCCGGTCGTGGTGCCCGAGGGTGCGGTCGAGGTGGTCGTGCTCGTCGACGAGTCCACCGACAGCAGCGACGCCGAGCGGGCGATCGGCCTGGTGACCGAGGGCGCCCGGATGTGGGAGGGCGGCCTGGCCGGTCTGGCGGGCGAGGACCCGGGGGAGGGCTCGGGACAGGACGAGTCGCAGGAGGGCGCCGCCGAGCTGGTCGTGCGCACCGAGCGCGTCGCCCCGGACGGGACGGCGCAGGTGGTCGGCGCGGAGATCGTGGTCGTGGTGGCGAGCGATACCGCGAGGGCGGGTGGCGCGGTGCTCGACACCGGCTGCACGACGTACGACGACGTCTTCGCCTTCGGTGCCTGGCGCGAGCGGGAGGGGTTCGACAGCCACCACCGGCTCCCCGAGGGCACCTTCGACGCGACGTGTGACGGCGAGCCGGTCTGCCTCGCGGTCAACGCGACCTTCACCGCCGGGGGAGTCGCCCCGATGGAGGCCTTCAGCCTGGTCGGCGACGAGCTCGGCCACTGCCTGGGACGCACCGGGGCATGACCCGGGAGTGACGGGGGCGACAGGCGCGAGGTTTGTCCAGCTGGCGGATAGCCTGTTGCGCGGTGGCTCGTTGAGGGGTGCGTGAACAGCAGACACCTCGTTCGTCCGACGATCCTCCTGGCGGCGGTGACCACCGCCCTCGTGGGGCTGGGGGCTCCGGCGACCTCCGCGCCCGCCGACGACTTCACCCGGTCCTACTTCGGTGACGGCACACTGCCGGCCGGGTGCATCGTCGACCGCGACCCGATCAACCCGGACAACGAGTGCTACCACATGAAGGTGGGGCTCAACGCCCTCGACGACCCCCAGATCGACGTGGCGATCCTGGCGCCGGTCAGCCCCGTGGTGGAGCGCGACCTCCGCGTCGCCGAGCAGGCCGTGCAGATGTGGGGCGAGGGCGTCGACTACCTCGCCGATGAGATGGGCCTGGACTGGCTCGCCGACGGCGTGGACATGAACATCACGACCCACGAGCTCGCCGTCGACCCGGCCGGTCTGCTCACCGAACCGCTGGACCTGGTCGACCCGGAGATCGTGGTCGTCATGAGCAACCCCGCCGGCGGCATCGGCATCGGCATCGACCCGGTCTCCTTCGCCGGTGAGCTGGGCATCATCGACGGGGAGGGCGCGCCATGCCTCGTCGAGGACGACCCGCTGGACTTCCGGGCGTGGCAGAAGAAGAAGGGGTTCGACCAGCACGGCCAGGAGAAGGGCGGCACCTACGTCGCGGACTGCGGCGGCGTGGGCGGCAACGTCTGCTTCGCGGTCAACGGCGCCGTCGACCCGGTGCCGGGGGCCTCGGACTTTTTCCCGCTCTACGAGCTGGTGGCCCACGAGTTCGGCCACTGCCTGACCGTCGGCCACGTGGGCGACGGCGCCGACGGGCCGTGGGGCCCGACGGCCACCAACGACATCATGGCCTACAGCACCGACCCCCCTGGGATCGCCAAGTGCGTCTCGACCCTCGACGTGGAGGGCTTCGCGCTGCGGATGAGCAAGTACCTCGACGTGAACGGTGACGGCAAGGTCACCGCCAAGGACGAGCTAGTCCCCAACGACCTGGCCGGCGACGGCATCAGCTCCTTCCAGGTCCAGCACCCGCGGGACCACCACTACGCCTCGTCGACCGGCTCGGCGGCCGACTGCCCGCAGCCCGACCAGGGAGTCGTCCCCCTGTCCTACGGGAGCTTCACCCCGACCCCGGAGGCGACCAGCCGTCCGGTGCTGCGCGCCGGCAAGGTCTCGCTGGCCGGCGGCAAGGTCACGGTGAAGGGGAAGGCCGCCAACAAGCCGCTGGGCAAGGCACCCAAGAAGCGCTCGGCCTCGGCGGAGGACGCCACCGGTGACGGCGGCACCCCGATCACCGACCTGACGTCGATGAGCGTGCGCACGGACAAGAAGTTCGTCCGGGCGACGATGAGCGTCGGGCAGGTCTCGCCCGCCGCGCTGCCCACCTCGGTCACGGCCTACAGCCTGCTGATCGACGGACGGCGCTTCGACTCCTTCATCGCCACCGGCGACACCTCCGGCACCCCCGTGGTCATGGACAACGGCACCGGCTACTACCTGCCCGAGGGCACCGCGACCTGGAACGACGACAACACCGTCGACTTCAAGATCAGGCGCGACTACCTGGCCGACCAGCAGATCACCGCGCCCTACACCGTCAACGCGATCACCGGCTACCACCTGCGCAGCAACGACTGGGTCGCCACGGCCGACTCGGTCCCGGACGCCCTCGGCCTGCAGGTCGCGGCGCCGCGGATGGCCAAGCGCGACCAGCGCGACGCCAAGGTGGCCAAGAAGGTCACCACCCGCACCAGCACCCTCACCGACGGCGTCACCAAGCTGCCCGTCGAGAGCACCCTGGGCGTGGGCCTGGTCAGCACCGTGGACACCAAGGAGTACTTCACGCTCCCGGTGAAGGAGCAGGCCACCGTCGAGGTGACCCTGGAGTGGACCGGGACCGCGTTCTACGGCATGTCCGTGGACGGCGGCTCGAGCCAGTCCGTGCGCGAGGGCGACAACTCGCTGACCGTGACCGTGCCCTGGGCACGGCGACCGCTGTCCATCGTCGTCGACCCGCAGGAGGTCCTCGAGCCGAGCACCTTCACGCTCACCGCGAAGGCCACCTCGGTCGTCAAGGACACCGACAAGGACGGCGTCCCGGACGTCGCGGACGCCTGCCGCACCGCCAAGGGCCCGAGCACCGGCGCAGGCTGCCCGGACTCCGACGGCGACGGCCTCTTCGACCGCGACGACCGGTGCCCGACCAAGGCCTCGGTCAGTGCGAACGGCTGCCCGACCAAGGCCGACGAGCGCGTCGAGATGTACGTCGACGGACGCAAGGTGGCCTCGCGCACCGTGGTGACCAAGCACGGCTCGGCCGGGTTCACGCTCGCCGCACGGGCAGGCTCCCTCGGTCGCGGCCAGCACGTCGTGGAGATCCGCTGGATCCGCGACGGCAAGGTCGTCTCCCGCACCAAGCGGACAGTCGGCTGAGCCACAGCGAGCGGGACCGGGTCAACCCCGGATGACCGGGCACGGGACGCGACCGCATAGGTTGCGTCCCGTGCTCCGTCGTACCCGTCCCGCCCTCGCCCTCGTGGCGCTCCTCCTGCCCGCCCTCGTGGCGTGCGGCTCCGACTCCGACGGCGAGCCGGACTCCGGCTCCGACGGCGGCGTCACCGTCGAGGGCCTCGACGGCCTGACCTTCTCCGGCAAGGTCGGCGAGTCCCTGAGCGTGGAGTGGGCCGACGACGCCGAGCTCGAGAAGCCCGAGGAGTCCGAGGTCAGCACCGCGGTCGAGGGCGACGGCGAGGAGATCGAGGACGACGACGTCGTCATGGCCTACCTCTACGTCGCCAACGGCAGCACCCAGGACGAGGTCTACAGCGACTACACCAACGGTGCCGCGCAGACGCTGCCCAACGACGAGCGGGTCGGCGAGCTGCTGGTCGAGGTCATGGACGGCGCCACCTACGGCTCCCGCGTCGTGGCCCTCACCTCCGCCGACGGTCTCTTCGACGGCGACACCGCCGACAACCCGCTCGGTCTCGGCGACGACGACCCGGTGCTCCTGGTGGCCGACCTGGTCGAGGAGCAGCAGGTCTCGCCGACGCCGACCTCGGAGGAGGCCGAGGACACCACCGCCGACTCCCAGCCCTCGCTGGTCGTCGAGGGCGGCGACCCGGTCGCCCTGGACTTCGACGGCATCGACGAGCCCGCGCTCGACACCCCCGTGCAGCGCCTGGTCATCGAGGAGGGCGACGGCCGGAAGGTCAAGACCTCCGACACCGTCACCGTCGACTACCTCGGCTCGACGTACGACGCCGACGCTCCCTTCGACGGCAGCTACTCCCGCGGCGAGCCCCTGGTCTCCCCGCTGTCCGGCCTGATCCCGGGCTGGGCGATCGGCCTGGAGGGCGTCCCGGTCGGCAGCCGAGTGTTGCTGCAGATCCCGCCGGCCTTCGGCTACGGCTCGCAGGGCAGCGGCGAGTCCATCCCGCCGAACTCCACCCTGTGGTTCCTCATCGACGTCATCGCCGCGGAATAGCCCTGGTAGGCCCCGTGTGACGTCATACGGAGAGGACGTCCCCTCGGGCGGTTCGTATGACGTCCCACGGTGGCTCTAGGGTTGGCCCCGTCCGCTGCTCGTCGGCGGACGTTCCCCGGTTGGTCTGCCGGCAGGGCCCGCCTGACTTTGAATCAGGACTAGCGACGTAGGTTCGACTCCTACCCGGGGAGCCACGTGTGCCAGCATGCCTCGCATGACTCGGGTCCGGCTGCTGCCTGCGGTGGCAGCGTTGTTGCTCCTCCTGACCGGCTGCACCGATTCGGGGTCCGGTGAGCCGGAGGCGACGAGGTCGCCGACCGGTGCGGAGTCCAAGGTGGACCGGCCGCGGCCGGCCGTGGCGCTGGTGCCTTTCCGCTACGGTGACCGCAAGGTGTGGGGCCGGGGCACCAGGCTCTCGGGTTGCGGCTCGATCGGTTCTGCGCCCGTCGCGTACGTGACGCCGGTCCTCGTCCAGGTGCGGCTGCGGGTGACAGAGCGGGTGCGCCTGCTGCCGGCGACGTACGCCGAGCGCAGCAACGCCATCGACTCCGTGACCCAGTACCTCGGGCCGGACCCGGGGCGTGCGGCCCCGCACATGGCGGTCTCCCAGGGAATCGGGCCCACGTCCGACCGGTTGGTCTACGACACCCGCCTGATCGGCGATGCCCGCAACAGCCCGGCCGGACTCGCCGGCGCCCAGCGGTCCTGGGAGCAGCGGGTGCCGCTGGACCGGCCACGGGTGGTCGCACCCGGCGACCACTACCTCTTCGTCGAGGTGGACCCCGCGACGGGCGGGATGGACCTGCACGAGCTGACGGCACGGTGGACCTCGGTGGGCGGCCGTGAGCGCGACGTGGAGAAGAAGCTCATCGGCGGTTTCAGCCTGCGCGTGCGCTGCGGTGGATGACCCGGTCACCGTGGTGACGGCGTGAGGCCGGCCGTCCCGGAGAGTCAGTCCTTCCGCTTGGCGGCCTTCCTCTCCGCGCGCAGCCGCCGCTCCTCCTTGTACGCCGCCGCGGCCTCCTCGATGGTGGGCGCCGAGCCGCCGTACTGCTTCGGCAGCCACCAGGCGCCCGCCGGTCGCTCGGACTCCGGCGCGGCGAGGATGCAGCGCTCGAGCATCTGCTCCATCCGGGCCTTGAGGTCGGCGGTCTCGGCGGTCGGGTCCTCGCCGGTGGGGTGCATCGGCTCGCCGACCTCGATGTCGATCCGGTGGTGGCGCGAGAGGTCGAGCTTGCGGCCCTTGGCCAGGATGCGCTGGGTGCCCCAGACGACGATCGGGATCAGCGGGACGTCGGCGTCGGCGGCGATCCGCACCGCCCCGGACTTGAGGTCCTTGATGAGGAAGCTCTGGGAGATCGTGGCCTCGGGGAAGATCCCGACCAGCTCTCCCTTGCGCAGGGCGTCGACCGCGGTGCGCATCGACGCGGCGCCGGCCTCGCGGTCGACCTCGAGGTGCCCGAAGGAGCGCATGAACGGCCCGCCGACCGGATTGGCGAAGATCTCCTTCTTCGCCATGAAGCGTGTGTAGCGGCCCCGCTGGGCGCCGGGGTAGCCGCCCATCAGGTAGTCGACGTACGACACGTGGTTGACCGCGACCAGTGCCCCGCCGGAGGTCGGGATGTGCTCGGTGCCGCTCATGTGGATGTCCATGGCGGAGAGCCGGAACCAGGTCTTGGCCGCGGCGACGATGACGGGGTAGGTGAGGTCCACGGGCACACCCCACCACCTCGGGGGCGGGGTGTGCCAGCGGGGCGTGCGACCGGCGGACGTCGGGCGACGCCCAGGCTCGCTCAGCGCGAGAGGTCGCCCCGCCCGATCACCGCGTGGGTCGCGGTGGCCCGGGCCAGCACCCGGTCGCCCTGGGTGATCTCGGCCTCGGTGGTGCAGATGCGACCGCCCACGCTGGTGCAGCGGGCGGTGGCGACGAGCGGCGTGCCGTCGTACCCGGCCTTGAGGAACTGGGTGTTCAGCTGGATGTGCGGCGCGATCATGCCCTCGGGACCCGACGCGTGCACGGCCCAGCCGGTGGCGCTGTCGAGCAGTGCGCCGAGGTAGCCGCCGTGCAGGATGCCGCCGCCGTTGAGGTGCTCGGGCCCCGGGTCGGCCTCGACCACGGCGCCATCGGCGTCGGCGCGCACCACGCGGAAACCGAGGTGCTGGGCGAAGGGTCCGGGGCTGCCGACGGGCGTCGGGTCGGAGGTCATGGCGCCACCGTAGGGGGTTGGTCGGGGCCCGTCGGAGCCGGTCGGCGCTAGGTTCTCGCCATGGTCCAGGACTTCAGCGGCAGGGTCGCGATCGTGACCGGGGCGTCGAGCGGGCTGGGAGCGGCGACGGTACGCCGGCTCGCGGCCGGTGGCGCACGCGTCTGGGCGGCCGCCCGCAGCCAGGACCTGCTGGCCGAGCTCGCGGCCGAGTGCGGCGACTCGTCGGGCGAGGTACGTGCGGGGCACCTCGACCAGACCGACCCCGCGTCCTGCCGGGCGATGGTGGCCGAGGCCGTGGCGGCGTTCGGCCGGCTCGACGTGCTCGTCAACAACGCGGGACGGCACGACTTCCGGCGTACGACGGAGGTGACCGAGGCCGAGTGGGAGCACGACCTCGCGCTCAACCTCAGCGGCCCGTTCTACTGCGCCCAGGCGGCGATCCCACACCTGCTCGAGGCGCCCGACGGCGGCGGCACGATCGTCAACGTCGCGTCGGTGGCGGGGCTGATGGGAGAGGCCTACTCGGCGGCCTACACCGCGGCCAAGCACGGCGTCGTCGGCCTCACCAAGGCCCTTGCGGTGGAACACCTCAAGCAGCCGCTGCGGGTCAACTGCGTCTGCCCCGGTGGCATGGACACCCCGCAGGTGCAGACCATCGGCGTGCCCGACGACGCCGATTGGGACCTCATCATGCGCGTCGCCGCCACCCGCGGGCTGATGAGCGCCGACAGCGTCGCGGCCGCGATCTGCTTCCTCGCCTCGAACGACGCCGCTGCCATCAACGGCAGCATCCACGCCGTCGACGCGGGCCGGACGGCGGGCTAGCGAGATGGTGCACGTCCGCCCCTGACCCTAGAGGACCACGGGGCGTCCGCACGCCTCTCGGCCGAGGCGTTCGGCAGCGAGCCGGGGTCGACGCCACGTCCGCGGCCTGACACGCTGCCGACCGCTGTACGCCGGAGTGCAGTCGTGCGCGAACCTCCGCGTGCTCGGACACCTGCACGGCCCCTCAGCGCACGACCGACTGCTCGACGCGCTGCTGGGCTCGCGCCCGGCCACGTGCGCGACTACTTCTGAGGGGAGGCGCCCCAGACCGTGTGGTCGGGCAGGGCGTCGCGGAGCACGCGGTCGCCGGTGGCCAGCGGGCAGGCCGCCGCGATCGCCTGGGCGGCGATGAGGCGATCGAAGGGGTCCCGCGTCCACGCGAGCCGGGACGCTTCCTCGATCACGTCGGAGAACGGTGTCCCGTCCTCGGCGGCGCCGATGCTCCGACGGAGGTGGGCAAGGACCCGGTCGGCCGGGTGGGCGATCCGTCCGATCTCGTGGAGGTGGCTCAGCTCCAGGCGTGCCATGGGTGAGTAGGCGACCTGCTCGGACTCGATCCGATCCAGCACCGGTTCGGGGATCCTCGACTGGTGCCCCCCGGCCAGCCATGCGAGGACGTGGGTGTCGAGATGGATCACGGCGTCAGGGCTGTCTCGGGATCCCAGTGCCCGGACCAGTCCATGCTGACGAGGTCATCAGGATCGCCGACGATCAGATCATCGAGTGGTGTGAGCCGGTCGAGCTTGGACGTCGGGACGTCGGGCACGAGCCGAAGGCGCCGTCCACGGCGGTCGATGGAGAGCGGCTCGCCGGTCTCGAGGACCTGGTCGATCAGCCGGTAGATGTCAGCCCGGAGCTGGGAGGGCGTGACAGCGTCGTCGGACATCTCTCCACGGTAGGCGTACGTCCCGCGAGGATCAAGGCGTACGTACGTCAGTCCCCGAGCAGTCCGGCCACCTCGGGCGACTCCCAGAACGGCGCGAGTCGGGAGCGCACCATCGGCTCGAGGTCGCCGGCGTCGCGTGCCGCCGCGATCGCCCGTGCGGCGAGCGCCGTGACGTGGGCGGTGATGCTGTCGGCGTCCACGCCGAGGTCGCCCACCAGCTCGCTGACGGGGTGGTCGGCGTAGGTCGCGACGAACCCCTCGGCCACGGCACGGACCAGTGCCTGCACGGGCTCCGACGGCGCGGCGTCGATGACGACGTCCTGGACCAGCCCGGCCAGGTGCTGGGCCTGCTCGAGGGTCATGGCCCGCTGCAGGCCGGTGAGCGGCTGGTCGGCGTACAAGCCGTAGACCTCGAGGACCGCCGCGCGCGTGCCCGGGTCGCGCAGGGTGTCCACGACGATCGCGTTGAGCCGGCGGACGGCGAATCCGGCACCCTGGCCGGCCGCGGCCCCGACCAGAGCGTCGACCTGGGTGGCGCCGATGACCTTCCCGGCCGCACCGGCGCCGAAGGAGACCAGGGAGCCGAGCCCGGGCAGCTTCTCGGCCATCGCGCGGTTGGTCTGCACGACCTCGGAGACCACCCGAGCCATGAAGCGACCTGCCACCGCGGCCACGGCCGGGCTGCGGGTGAGGTCGTCGAGGGCGTCCTTGAGGGTGTCGGTGCCGGCGAGCGCGGCGTCGGTGAGCGCCTCGACGTGCTCGCGGGAGAGGACGTCGCCGAGCGTGTGCTCCTCGCCGTCGGTCGGCCCGGCGTGCAGCACCTCGGCCAGCACGGCGGTGAAGGTGCTGGCCGCGGTGCTCGGCGGCACCCGCGTCAGCACGTCGCCGATGAGCGCGGCGACGTCGTCGGCGTCGACCAGCGCACCGATCGTGAGTCGCTCGCCGACCGCGAGCAGCGAGGCGACCTCCTCGGCGACCAGGGTGGGCAGGTCGTCCTCGAGACGGGCCAGCACCCAGGCCACCTGCGCGTCCAGGAGCCGGTCGGCGGTGGGGGAGGTCACGCGGACACGCTAGCGGCGGCGGGACGAGGACGCTCGGGACTGGCGGGTTCGCCGGAGACCTCTAGAGTGTGGCGGTCAGCCGGGACGAACCGGACGGACGTCGAGGGAGACCTGTGGCCGAGCCCGTGCTCAACGACCTGACCGTCGTCGTCCTCGCCGCCGGCGGGGGCACGCGGATGAAGTCGAAGACCCCGAAGGTGCTGCACGAGATCGGCGGGCGCAGCCTCGTCGGCCACGTGCTCGCCGCGGTGCGCGAGACCAGCCCCCGCGCGGTCGTGACCGTCGTGGGCCACCAGCGCGAGCTCGTGGGTCCCCACGTCACCGACCTGATGCCCGAGTCGCTGCTCGCGGTCCAGGAGGAGCAGAAGGGCACCGGCCACGCGGTGCGCGTCGCGGTCGAGGCCGCGGCCACGACCACCGGCACGGTCCTCGTGGCGTACGGCGACACCCCGCTGCTCACGGGGCAGAGCCTGCGCGACTTCGTGGCCGAGCACGAGGCCGCGCAGCGTGCCGTCAGCCTGCTGTCGGGCGACGTGGCCGACCCCGCCGGCTACGGCCGGGTCGTGCGCGACGCCGACGGCGAGGTGCTCGCGATCGTCGAGCACAAGGACGCCAGCCGATCCGAGCTGGAGATCACCGAGATCAACTCCGGGATCATGGCCTTCGAGGCCGGGTTCCTCGTCGAGGCGCTGCCGCGGCTGGGCAACGACAACGCCAAGGGCGAGTACTACCTCACCGACCTCGTCGGCCTGGCCCGCGACGCCGGCCTGATGGTCGGCGCGCACCTGCTCGAGGACGTCGTGCAGACCGAGGGCGCCAACGACCGCGCCCAGCTCGCCGGCCTCGGCCGGCTGCTCAACGACCGCGTCGTGGACCGCTGGATGCGTGAGGGCGTCACGGTCGTCGACCCCGCCACCACCTGGATCGACGTCGGCGTCGAGCTGGAGCGCGACGTGACGATCCTGCCCGGCACCCAGCTGCTCGGCACGACCTCGATCGGCGAGGACAGCGTCGTCGGGCCCGACTCGACGCTGCGCGACTGCCACGTCGGTCGCGGCGCCACGCTCACCCGCGTCCACGGCGACTCCGCCGAGATCGGCGACGGAGCCACCGTGGGTCCCTACTCCTACCTCCGCCCCGGCACCCGCCTGGGCGCCGCCGGCAAGATCGGCGGCTTCGTCGAGACCAAGAACGCCGTCATCGGCGACGGTGCCAAGGTCCCTCACCTCTCCTACATCGGCGACGCCGAGATCGGCGAGGGCACCAACATCGGGGCCGGCACCATCACCGCCAACTACGACGGGGTCGCCAAGCACCGCACGGTCGTCGGCAGGCACGCGCGCACCGGCTCCAACAACACCTTCGTCGCCCCGACCACCATCGGTGACGGCGCCAGCACCGGCGGCGGAACCGTCGTCCGCGGCGACGTCCCGCCCGGTGCGCTGGCCGTCAGCTCCGGCCCGATGCGGGTCATCGACGGGTGGGCGGAGGAGAAGCGCGCCGGCACCGCCCAGGGCGAGGCCGCAGCGGCCGCCCGGCGAACGCCCGATGACCACGACGTGACCGATCCCTCGTCCCAGCCACCGGCCAGGGACTTGGGCTGAGCACTCCCACCCGGGCAGAATCCTGCCCGCCCACCCCACCTCCGTCCTGCAGGAGCGGCGCATCGTGACCGGATACAAGAAGACCACCGAGAAGAACCTGATGGTCTTCAGCGGCCGGGCCCATCCCGCGCTGGCCGAGGAGGTGGCCGGCATCCTCGGCACCGACCTGGTGCCGACCTCGGCCTACGAGTTCGCGAACTCCGAGATCTACGTCCGCTACGAGGAGTCCGTCCGCGGCTGCGACGCCTTCGTGATCCAGAGCCACACCGCTCCGATCAACGAGTGGATCATGGAGCACCTGATCATGGTCGACGCCCTCAAGCGGGCCTCGGCCAAGCGCATCACCGTGGTCATGCCGTTCTACGGCTACGCCCGCCAGGACAAGAAGCACCGCGGCCGCGAGCCGATCTCGGCCCGCCTGATGGCCGACCTGTTCAAGACCGCCGGCGCCGACCGGCTGATCTCGGTCGACCTGCACGCCGACCAGATCCAGGGCTATTTCGACGGCCCCGTCGACCACCTGATGGCGCTGCCGATCCTCACCGACTACGTGATGGAGAAGTACGGCAACCAGCCGCTGTGCGTCGTGTCCCCGGACGCCGGTCGCATCAAGGTCGCCGAGCGCTGGTCGGCCAAGCTCGGCGGCGCCCCGCTGGCCTTCATCCACAAGACCCGGCGCACGGACCGACCCAACGAGACCGTCGCCAACCGCGTCGTCGGTGAGGTCGCCGGCAAGATCTGCGTGCTGACCGACGACATGATCGACACCGGCGGCACGATCGTGAAGGCCGCCGAGGCGCTGATGGCCGACGGTGCGGCCGGCGTCATCATCGCCGCCACCCACGCGATCCTCTCCGACCCGGCGGTCGACCGGCTCAAGAACTCCCCGGCCGTCGAGGTCATCGTGACCAACACGCTCCCGATCGCCGAGGACCGGGTCTTCGACAAGCTGACGATCCTCTCGATCGCCCCGCTGGTCGCCCGCGCCATCCGCGAGGTCTTCGAGGACGGTTCGGTCACCTCGATGTTCGACGGGCACGCGTAGGTCCAGCCACCCCGGGGGACACCCCGTCCGAGGACTCAGCCGCGGGCGTCGTACGCCGCCCGCGACCGCTCCACCTCGTCGATGTGGGCGCGCGCCCACGCGTCGAGCCCGGCGACGGCCTGCACGAGCGTGCCGCCGAGCGGGGTGAGGGTGTACTCCACCCTCGGCGGCACCTCCGCGTGCACCTCGCGGGTCACCAGCCCGTCGCGCTCGAGCGCACGCAGCACCTGGGTCAGCACCTTCGGGCTCACGCCCTCGATGCGGCGCTGCAGCTCGGTGAACCGGCACGTCCGCTCGGCCAGGAGCAGCAGGACCAGGACCGTCCAGCGGTCACCGATCCGGTCCAGGACGGTGCGTGTCGGGCAGGCGGCGGCGTAGGGGTCCGCGATCGGCGACGTGCTCACGCCATCACTATCCAGCAGGTAACCACGGCACTTCAAGGTGCCTACTACCTATTGGGAAGTATCACGTGGTGGTGCCGGTTGTGCGTGGCGTCAGCGTCACCCCACGAGAGGAACCACCCATGTCCCGCACCATCACCGTCGTCGGCGCCACCGGTCAGCTCGGCCGTCTCGCTGTCGAGGCGCTCCTCGAGCGCGGCGTCGCCCCCTCCGACATCCGCGCCACCGGCCGCGCCACGGAGCGGCTCGCCGACCTCGCCGATCGCGGGGTGCAGGTCCTCCGGGTCGACCGGGACGACGAGGCAGCCGTCGCCGACGCCGTGCGGGGCGCCGCCGCCGTGCTGTTGGTCTCCGGGACCGAGCCCGGCCGCGTCGAGCAGCACCGCAGGGTCGTCGAGGCCGCACGCGAGGCCGGTGTCGAGCAGCTCGTCTACACCTCGGGCCCGCACGCGCGGGGCTCGTCGGTGCAGCTGCTGGCCGACCACGCCACCACCGAGGAGCTGCTCGAGACCTCAGGTGTGCCGCACACCGTGCTGCGCAACGCGTGGTACGTCGAGAACTACACCGCCCAGGTCGAGACCTACCGGGCTCACGGGATGGTCGGGTCTGCCGGCGACGGGCGGGTGTCGCTCGCCCCGCGCCGCGAGTACGCCGAGGCTGCGGCCGTGGTGCTGACCACCGACGGCCATCTCGGGAAGGTCTACGAGCTCGGCGGCGAGGCCCACACGCTGGCCGAGGTCGCGGCGGTCATCGGCGAGACCATCGGCCAGGAGGTCGCCTACACCGACGTGCCGGTCGAGCAGCTCCAGCAGGTCCTCGCCGGCGCCGGCGTGCCCGCCCCGATGGATGCGGTGCTCGCCGACGTCGACCGGGGCATCGCGGCCGGAGAGCTGCTGGTGCCGACGACCGACCTCGAGACGCTGCTCGGCCGCCCTGCCACCGACCTGCGCCAGGCGGTCAAGGAGGCGCTGGCCTGACCCGAGCCCCTCCGGCCCCTCAGCCCAGGTCGTCCAGCGCGTCGTTCCACTGTCGCGCCAGGACCGTCGGGACGTCGCCGGCCAGCACCTCCGCGAGCCGTGAGCGCTGGTCGGCGTCGAGGGCCAGGGCGGGGAAGGCGTTGCGCCCCAGGACCAGGCTGAACCCCTGGCCGCGACGGCGGGCGATGTCGGGCCCCTGGGTGAGGTAGGCGTCGACGTACGGCGCGCAGAGCTCGGGCCGCGAGGCGTCCCAGAGCCCGGCGGCGAGCGACTCGAAGAGCCGATTGGAGACGTCCGGCTCGGTCATCGCCGCCCAGGCCTCGGCCTTGGCCGCGCTGGTGGGGCGGGCGGCCAGCGCCCGCGCGGCGCCGAGGTCGCCCGCGTACGAGCCGTCCGCGACGCGGGCGGCCTCGATCCGCTCGGCGTCGACGGCTCCCAACGTGGCGAGGCGCGCCAGTGCCGACCAGCGCAACGACGGGTCGAGGTCGACGCCGCCGTCGGTGCGCCCGGTCGCCAGCCACCGCTCGAGCAGGTCGGCGTCGCGGGTCGTGGCGACCACGCCGCGGGTCAGCGCCACCGCCACCTCGGGGTCGGGGGAGAGGGCGAGCCCGGCCAGGCAGGCACCGGCCACGCCCGTGGTCACGTCGCCCACCTCGTCAGGGGAGGCGGTGCGGCTGCGCACCGGCCCCAGGGTGCGGTCGAGCACGGCCGCCACCAGCGTCGAGGAGGTCTCGGTCGCGAGGTGCGCGCGCACGACGTCGACGTACGCCGGCACCCGCATCGCCCCGGTGCGCACCTCGTCGAAGCAGTGCGCCCACAGCACGGTGCGGACCAGGTCGTCGGTGACGTCGCCGAGGTGGTCCCGGACGAACAGGTCGCCCTGCTCGTCCAACCGCAGCCGCACGAAGGACTCGCCGCGGCTGTTGGGCACGACCACCAGCCCGGCCCACTCCGGCAGCGGGACGGGGTCGTCGGCGAGGTCGACCGGGCGCTCGCCGGCGACCGTGCCGTCGGCGGCGAACGCGGTGACGGAGAAGCGGTGCGGCCGCGAGCCCTCACGGCGCAGCACCGGCACCCCGGCGTCGTCGCGGCCGACGACCACCGTGTCGAAGCCGGGGGTGCGCAGCCAGGCGTCCGCCCAGGCACGCACGTCGCGCTCCGAGGCCTCGTCGAGAGCGGAGACCAGGTCGTCGAGCGTCGCGTTGTCGAAGGCGTGCCGCGTCAGGTGCGCGTTGACGCCCGCCAGGAAGTCCTCGTCACCGAGCCAGGTCACCAGCTGGCGCAGGCAGGAGTTGCCCTTGGAGTAGGAGATCGCGTCGAAGTTGGAGAAGGCGCTGTCGACGTCCGGCACGTCCTCGGGTGCCGGGGCCACCGGGTGGGTCGAGCGGCGCTCGTCGGCGGCGTAGGCGCCCGGCTTGCGCGTGGCCTCGTGGAGCACCAGCGTGCCCGTGAAGCCGGCCCCGGCGTCGGCCACGCGGTAGCCCATGTAGTCGGCGAAGCTCTCGTTGAGCCAGGTGTCCTCCCACCAGCGCATCGTGACCAGGTTGCCGAACCACATGTGCGCCATCTCGTGGGCGATGATCGCCGCCCGGCGCTTGCGGTGGTCGTCGGTGACGCGTCCGCGGGGGAGCAGCTCGTCGCGGTAGGTCACGCAGCCCGGCGTCTCCATCGCGCCCCAGTTGTGCCCCGGCCCGAAGAGCTGGTCGTAGGAGTCGAAGGGGTAGGCCTCGTCGAACAGCGTGGCGTAGTGGTCGAAGCAGTCGGCGGTGATGCGTCTCAGCTCCTCGGCGTCGCGCTCGAGCTCGGCGGCCAGCGAGGCCCGCGCGTGCCAGCCGAACGGCAGTCCCGCGTGCTCCCACGTCACCGAGTGCCACGGTCCGGCGCAGACGACGAAGAGCGAGGGGCACAGCCGCGGGGTGGTGGCGAAGACCCATCGCCCCTCGCGCTCGTCGTGCTCGGTGACCCGGCCGTTGCCCAGCACCGTCCACCGCGGGTCGGCGGTCACCGCCACGTCGAAGGTCGCCTTGAGGTCCGGCTGGTCGAAGCAGGCGAAGACCCGCTGGGCCACGTCGAGGGAGAGGTACGCCGAGGCGTAGGTCTCGCCGTCCTCGGGGTCGGTCATCAGGTGCATGCCGTCGCCGTCGGTCACGTAAGGGACCTCGGCGCGGATGACCAGCTCGACCGGCCGCCCGGTGGGCAGGCCCTCGAGGCGGATGCGGCGACCGTCGTACTCCCAGCCGAGGGCGTCGACGTCGGACTCCAGCGACACGTCCTGGGCCGCGGTCAGCTCCAGGGACGTCGAGGGGTCCGCGGAGGTGAAGCGCACGGTCGTCACGCACGCGAAGCGACCGCGCTCCCAGCCGGTCAGGTCGAGGTCGATCCCGTAGGACTCCACCTCGATGGCGGTGGCGCGGTGGCGGGCCTCGGCGAGCGTCAGCGACATGGCCCCACCGTAGGGCTGCGCTGTGATTCGCCATCGCCCACGGGCTGCCCCTAGACTGCTGCGGTTGCCTCGGCGAGGGAGCGCGCGATCCGATCAGCCACTGACCGGGACGCGGGGCTCCGTGATCGACAGGGCGGACCCCGCGCCGCGCTGCCTGTTCACCCTCGGGAGCGCGGCGCTGTTGCGTCCGGCCCCGCTGCGCCAGGCACCCCCACGCAGCAGCACCCACACGTCAGCAGCAGCACGTACGAGGAGAAGCATGTCCAGCGAGAAGATCGTCGCCGAGGTCCGCACCGAGTTCGGCAAGGGCGCCGCCCGCCGCATCCGCCGCGCGGACAAGGTCCCCGCCGTCGTCTACACCCACGGCGAGGAGCCCAAGCACCTCACCCTGCCCGGCCACGACACGATGATGGCCCTCAAGCACGGCGGCGCCAACGCGCTCGTCGAGCTCGAGGTCGAGGGCGAGCTGCAGCTCGCGCTGACCAAGCAGGTCCAGGTCGACCCGATCAAGCGCTTCCTCGAGCACGTCGACTTCATCGCGGTCAAGCGCGGCGAGAAGGTCACCGTCGACGTCCCGATCCACATCGCCGGCGAGGCCGCCAAGGAGACCCTCGTGGTCACCGAGACCGCTGCGGTCTCCGTCGAGGCCGAGGCGACCCACATCCCCGAGTGGATCGAGGTCTCCGTCGAGGGCGCCGAGGCCGGCACCCTCATCTACGCCTCCGACCTGCAGCTGCCCGCCGGCTCCGAGCTGCTCACCGACCCCGAGACCCTCGTGGTCAACGTGGCGGCCCAGGTCAGCGAGGAGGCCCTCGAGGCCGAGCTCGAGTCCACCGAGGACGAGCTGGGCATCGAGAAGGACGAGGCCGAGGACGCCGAGGCCGCCGAGGGCGACGAGTAAGACTCCGCACTCCCTGCACCAGCCGTACGAGAACGGGCCCGGGTACCCCATGAGCGACGCCAGCACCGACGTGTGGCTGGTCGTCGGCCTGGGGAACCCGGGCCCTTCGTACGCCGGTCACCGGCACAACATCGGCTACATGGTCACCGACGAGCTGGCCCGCCGGATGGGCTCGGGGTTCCGCGCCCACAAGTCCGGTCGCGCCGACGTCGTCGAGGGCCGGCTCACGCCGCCGGGCGTCCCCGGCCCGCGGGTCGTGCTGGCCCGCCCGCGCTGCTACATGAACGAGGTCGGCGGCCCGGTCAAGGCGCTGGCCACCTTCTACAAGGTCGCCCCCGCGCAGGTCGTGGCGATCCACGACGAGCTCGACATCCCCTTCGACACGATGCGGGTCAAGCTGGGCGGCGGCGACAACGGCCACAACGGTCTGAAGTCGATGCGCTCCTCCTTCGGCACCGGCGACTTCCACCGGGTGCGGGTCGGCATCGGCCGACCCCCGGGTCGCCAGGAGGTCGCCGACTTCGTGCTGTCGGACTACTCCTCGGCCGAGCGCAAGGTGCTGCCCTTCGTGGTCGACACCGCGGCTGACGCGGTCAAGACCCTGGTCGCGGACGGCCTGGAGAAGACCCAGCAGCGCTTCAACAGCTGAGCTTGTCCAGAGATCGGCGGGCACCTTCGACGAGCTGCTCCGGCGAAACCGTGTTGCGCCGTGCCGCGGGGCGCGCCATCGGCGTCAGCAGCGGATGTGCCAGTCAGTCTTGCAGGGCTGGCGGGCACGACTTGGCTGGCCTGCGCCTCGTCTGGGCCAGTGGTCGCACGGAGCCCTCGAACAGCGTGATGGCGGCCAGAGCGCACACATGATTGTTGGTGATGCGCTGCCCCGAGACAGGGAGCGGGTACTCAGGCAGGTCATACCAAGCGCAAATGTGCTGCACCTTCGCGTGTTCGTCCTCAGTTAGGTCAAGGGCTCGCTGCACGTGCGCATCCTCTGCGTAGTCCCAGAGCGCACGCGCGATGAGTCGCTTAGACAAACTG
>LUPK01000002.1:0-83405 GCA_001627335.1 Nocardioides sp. REDSEA-S33_B3
CGGTCGTCGAGCTCGGGCACACGGCCCACCGCCCACCACCGGCCGCCGTGGGCTCGCAGGCAGGTGACGACGTCGATGTCGTGGTGAGTGAAGGCGCCCGCCAGCATCCGCAGCACGTCGCCGGTCCACGACGCGTGCGGGTGGAAGCCGAGCAGCACGACCCGACGGACGCCGTGCCGCAGCGCCGGCTCGACCAGGGACTCGATCATCGGCATGACCTCCTCGACGAGCGTCGGCATCTCGATGCGCGCGTGGAAGCAGCGAGGGGCACCGAAGGTCAGCATCACCACCGACTCCTCGGGGGTGAAGCCGAGCACCAGTGGCACGGTGGCGAGCAGGTCCTCGGGGGTGCGGGCGACGTAGGGGTCGGGCCGGTGGTCGGGCCGGTCGTCGGGCCGGTCGTCGGGCCGGTCGTCGGGCCGGTCGTGGGGCTGGTCGTGGGGCTGGTCGTCTGCCTGGGCGCGATGGGGTTCCATGCCCGCAGGCTGCTCGGATGCGGGCACGCGTGGGGCCCCGCGAGCGCCGGGTGTGGACGAGAGGCGCCGGAGGGGGCCCTGTGGACGCCTCGCGGGTAGCGTGCGCCGCGTGCGCGGCGAGCCCTCGGTCCTCCACCTGGACCTGGACGCGTTCTTCGCCGCCGTCGAGCAGCGCGACAAGCCCTCGCTGCGCGGCCGGCCGGTCGTGGTGGGCGGCACCGGGGGGCGCGGCGTGGTGTCGACGGCGTCGTACGAGGCCCGCCGCTACGGGGTGCGGTCGGCGATGTCGACCCGCGAGGCCCGCGCCCGCTGCCCGCACGCGGCCTTCCTGGGCGGCCGGTTCCACGCCTATCGCGAGGCGAGCCGGGCGGTGATGGCGGTGCTCCGCGAGGCGTCACCACTGGTGGAGCCGCTCTCCCTCGACGAGGCCTTCGTCGACCTCGCCGCCTCCGAGGACCCAGCACTGGCCTCGCTGGAGGTGACCGCGGTGACGGAGTACGCCGAGCTGCTGCGTGCCCGCGTCGCCGAGGCCACCGATGGGCTGACCTGCTCGGTCGGGGTCGCGACGAGCAAGTTCATGGCCAAGGTGGCCAGCGACCTCGACAAGCCCGACGGCCTGGTGGTGGTCTCCCCCGGCACCGAGCGCGAGCTGCTGCGCCCGATGAGCGTCACCGTCATCCCCGGCGTCGGCCCTGCGACCGCCGAGCGGCTGCGGCGGGTGGGGGTCCAGACCGTCGCCCAGCTCGAGGAGATCAGCGAGGAGGAGCTGGTGCGACTGGTCGGCACCGCCCACGGCACCTCGCTGTTCCACCTCGCGCGCGCCCAGGACGACCGCCCGGTCGTGGCCGAGCGCGAGGCGAAGTCGGTCAGCGTCGAGGGAACCTACGACTCCGACCTCTCCGACCTGCGGCTGATGGAGCACCTGCTGGTGCGCCAGTCGGCCGAGGTGGCGACCCGTCTGGGCAAGGCCGGGCTGTCGGGGCGCACGATCAGCATCAAGGTGCGTCTGCACGACTTCACCACCACCAGCCGGTCCTCCACCCTGCCCTCCCCGACCGACGACCCCGCCGTCATCGCGCGGGTCGTCCGCGCCCTGCTCGCCGAGCTGGCGGCCGGGGTCGACACCGGGCCCGCACTGCGAGCCGGGGTGCGCCTGCTCGGTGTCGGGGTCTCCGGGCTCGCCGACTGGGTCCAGGACGACCTCTTCGCCGGGCTCGCGGAGGACGACCCGACCGAGGAGGACGCCGCGGCCGATGCCGCGCCGCTCCCCGAGCCGCCGCGGGCGCGGGCCACCGGGTGGTCACCGGGTGCCGACGTGGTCCACGACGAGCACGGTCGCGGCTGGGTGTGGGGCTCGGGGCGCGGCGTGGTGACCGTCCGGTTCGAGACGCGCGAGAGCCCGGCCGGACCGGTCCGCTCCTTCTCCGTCGACGACCCGGCGCTGCACCGCTGGCAGCCCGTGACCGAGGACGACGAGGCCGACGAGGGCGTCAGCGAGTCCGGGTGAACCGCACCGGGTCGCCCGGCCGCAGCTGCGCGCAGCGCCAGAGGTCGGCGGGCTCGACGACGGCGACCACCGGGTAGCCGCCGGTCGTCGGGTGGTCGGCGAGGAACACCACCGGCCGCCCATCCGGGGGCAGCTGCACGGCGCCCAGCACGACACCCTCCGAGGCCAGCTCGTCGGTGCGCGCACGGGGCAGCGGGTCCCCCACCAGGCGCAGCCCCACCCGGTCGGAGTCCGGGGCGCACGACCACGCACCACGCACGAGCAGGTCGACCGCGTCGCCGTCGCACCAGTCCGCCCTCGGTCCCCGGTGCAGCCGCAGCGGGCCGCCGGTCGGCGGTGCCGGGACCTCGACCGCGGCCGGCTCCCCAGCGGGTACGCCGACGGGCAGCCGGTCCCCGGTCCGCACGGGGGCCGGGCCGAGACCGGAGAGGGTGTCCGTGGAGCGCGAGCCGAGCACCGGGTCGACCACCAGGCCACCGGAGACGGCGAGGTAGCTGCGAGCCCCGCCCAGCGGCGTACCGAGGGTGAGGGGGGTGTGGGCCGGCAGCCGGACGGCACGACCGGTGGGCACCGCGCGGTCGCCGACACGCGCCGGCAGCGTGGCCCCGGTCACCGCGACCCAGCGGTCCTCGTCGAGGCGGACGCCGAGCCCGCCCAGCAGTACCTCGAGGCCCGCTGCGTCGGGGCCGTTGCCCACCAGCCGCTGCGCGAGGGCGTGCGCCGGCGCGTCCAGCGCGCCCGACCGGGGGACGCCGAGGTGGGCGTGCCCGGGGCGGCCGCGGTCCTGGACCGTCACCAGCGCCCCGGTCGCGAGCACCTCGAGGGAGGCGGTCACGGACGGACCTCGCGGAAGGCGACCCGGGTGCCCGGCGCCAGCAGGGCGGGAGGCGTGCGGCGCGTGTCCCATAAGGCCACGTCGGTGCGGCCGAGCAGCCGCCACCCGCCGGGCGAGGCCGTCGGGTAGACCGCCGACCAGGTGCCGGCGAGTGCCACCGAGCCGGCCGGGACGCGCGGGCGCGGGGACTCCAGGCGCGGCACCGACCACTCATCGGGCACACCGGAGAGGTAGGCGAACCCGGGGGCGAACCCGCAGAACGCGCTGACCAGCTCCAGGGACGTGTGCCGCTCCACGACCTCGCGCACGGTGCACCCCCACACGTCCGCGACGGCCGCGAGGTCGGCACCGTCGTAGACCACAGGCACCTCCACCAGCGGTCCGTGGTCCGGGTCGGCGGTCGGGTCCCACCGCTCCACCGCTCCCGCGACGGCGGACGGCTCGGCGCCGTCGACCAGCACGGTGCACGCCCCGGGCACCACGTCGGTCGCGTCGACCTCCTCCCGCAGGTGCTCGGCCAGGGAGAGCGCCGCGGCGGCGTCGGCCACCTCCAGCAGCAGCGCGGACGGCCCACTCGCCACCATCCGGTACGCCGCTGGGCCGGTCACCCCAGCCCCTGCAGCGTCCACCCGGCCGCGACGAGCGCGCGGCGCACCTCCCGGGCGTGCTCCACCGCGCCGGGGTGATCACCGTGGACGCAGACCGAGTCCACGGTGCCGGCGAGCCCCACGGCGCGCTCGGCGATCACCGCACCGTCGGTCAGCACCGCGCCCGGACGGTCACGCGGCAGCAGGCGGCCGTCGTCGGCGTACCCGCGATCGGGGAAGCCCTCGTGCCACACCCGCCGGCCGCGCTCGGCGGCGAGCTCGAGCAGTCGCCCGGGCATCCCGAGCACCGGGAGGTCGCGGGAGCCCTCGAGCACCGCGAGCGCCTGATCCTCGTCGTCCATGGTCCGGTGGTAGAGCGCGCCGTGCGGCTTCACGTAGCGCACCAGCGTGCCCTCCTCCCCCGCGATCACCGAGAGGGTGCCGACCTGGTCGGCGACCTGCTCGCGCAGCACGGCCCGGCGCACGTCGAGCGCGACGCGGCCGAAGTTCGCACGGTCGGCGTAGGAGACCTGGGCACCCACGACGACGCTTCGAGCCGCCGCCTCGGCGCACACCGCACGCATGATCGCAGGGGTGCCCGCGTGGTAGCCGCACGCGACGTTGGCGCTGGTGACCACCGCCAGCAGGGCGGCGTCGTCGGTGACCTCCTCCCCGAGGTCGGCGTTGAGGTCCACGTGGCGCACGACCCCGAACCTAGTGCCCGGGCTCGGCCCCCGCGCGGGAGGCGTGCACCGCGCGTCTAGTGTCGCCGCATGTCCACGCCGACCCAGCCGTCGACCCAGCCCGCGCAGCCCCCGGTCGCCCCGCGCCGTCCCACGAGCCGGGAGATCCACGGCCGCACCCGCACCGACGACTTCGAGTGGCTGCGGGAGAAGGAGTCGCCGGAGGTGCTCGCGCACCTCGAGGCCGAGAACGCGTGGACCCAGGCGCGGACCGCCCACCTGGCCGACCTGCGCGCGACTATCTTCGAGGAGATCCGCACGCGCACCCGCGAGACCGACCTGTCGGTGCCGACCCGCAACCGCGGGCACTGGTACTACGGGCGCTCCTTCGCGGGCAAGGAGTACGGCGCCACCTGCCGCGTCCCCGTGGCCGACCCGGACGACTGGACCCCGCCGCGCCCGGCCGAGGACTGCGCCCCCGACCAACCGGCGCTGCCCGGCGAGGAGGTGCTGCTCGACCTCGACGCCCTGGCCGAGGGCCACGACTTCTTCTCCCTCGGCGGCGCGGCCGTCTCCCCCGACGGCACCCTGCTGGCCTACGCGACCGACGTCGTCGGCGACGAGCGCTACACGGTGCGGGTCAAGGACCTGCGCACCGGCGACCTGCTGCCCGACGTCGTGGAGGGCGTGATCGGCGGAGCGACCTGGGACCGCGCCGGGGAGCACCTCTACTACGTGACCGTCGACGAGTCCTGGCGCGCCGACAAGGTCTGGCGGCACGCGCTCGGCACCGACCAGGACGCCGACGAGCTGGTCCACCACGAGACCGACGGCCGCTTCTTCACCAGCGTCGGCCGCACCCGGTCGGACCGCTTCATGGTCGTCGCGTCGGGGTCGAAGACGACCACCGAGTACCGCCTGCTCGACGCCGACGACCCCGACCGCGGGTGGTGGGTCTTCGCCGAGCGCGAGGAGGGCGTGGAGTACTCCCTCGACCACGGCGTGCTGGGCGGGCAGGACGCCCTGCTGGTGCTGCACAACGCGACGGGCCCGGACTTCGAGCTCGGCGTCGCGCCGTGCGCACCGACCCCGCGCGCTCAGTGGCGACCGCTGATCGGCCACGACACCGCCGTACGTCTGGAGGACGTGGACGCGTTCGCGACCCACCTGGTGGTGCACCAGCGCAGCGAGGGGCTCACCCAGCTGCGCATCCTCGAGCTCGGTGGCAGCCAGGACGCGCCGGTCACCGACGACTACCTCGTCTCCTTCGACGAGGAGGTCTACACCGTCGGCGCCTCCGGCAACCCCGGCTTCCACCAGCCCACCGTCCGGCTGGGCTACACGACGATGGCCATCCCCTCGAGCATCTACGACTACGACGTGCGCGACCGCTCGCTCACGCTGCTGCGCCGCGCGCCGGTGCTCGGTGGCTACGACCCGGCCGACTACGAGGAGCACCGCCTCTGGGCCACCGCCGAGGACGGCGAGCGGATCCCCATCTCCTGGGTGGCTCGCCGCGGTGCCGTCGCCGACGGGCCCGCGCCGACGCTGCTCTACGCCTACGGCTCCTACGAGGCCTCGATGGACCCGTACTTCTCCATCGCCCGGCTCTCGCTGCTCGACCGCGGCGCCGCCTTCGCGATCGCCCACGTGCGCGGCGGCGGCGAGATGGGCCGGCGCTGGTACGACGACGGCAAGCTCATGCGCAAGCAGCACACCTTCAGCGACTTCGCCGCCTGCGCCAGGCACCTGGTCGACGTCGGCTGGGCCAGCCCGGACACGTTGGTCGGCGAGGGCGCGAGCGCCGGCGGCCTGCTCATCGGTGCGGTCGCCAACCAGGCGCCGGAGCTCTTCAGCGGCCTGGTGGCCGGCGTGCCGTTCGTCGACGCCCTCACCACGATGCTCGACTCGACCCTGCCGCTGACCGTCACCGAGTACGACGAGTGGGGCAACCCCGAGGCGGACCCGGCGGTCTACGACTACATGGCCTCCTACGCGCCGTACGACAACGTCACCGAGCAGGACTACCCGGCGATCCTGGCCGAGACCTCGCTCAACGACACCCGTGTGCTCTACGTCGAACCGGCCAAGTGGGTGGCCAAGCTGCGCGCGACCGCCCCCGACCACCGGCCCGACGTGCTGCTGCGCACCGAGATGGCGGCCGGTCACGGCGGGGTGTCGGGGCGCTACAAGTCATGGCACGACCGCTCCTTCACCCTCGCGTGGATGCTCGACCGGATGGGCCTGGCCGGCTCCTGAGCCCACCTGTTGCGCGTCTCACCCGTTCGGGCACCCATCCGCTGGACACCGGGGTGTCGAACCCCTTGCACGCGTGAGGCCCACGCAGGTGCCCTGAGAAGTGCCTGAGAGTCGGCCGACGAGGCAACTCTCGCCGGGCGTCACACGTCGAGGAGTGTGAAGGCTTCACCGGCCGGGTGGGTTTCCGCCAGGGAATCCCGGGCACCGGTGGGGCGTTGGAGAACGTGAGACGTGACCGGCGTCCACGCGCCGAAGGAGGGTTCCCATGGCCACCGCCACCCGCACCAACCGCGCGAGCACCCGTGAGATCGAGGGACGCGACAGCGTCGGCCTCTACCTCGACGAGATCGCCCGCAACGACCTGCTCGACGCCGCAGCGGAGGTGGAGCTCTCCAAGACCATCGAGGCCGGGCTGATGGCCGAGCACCTCCTCAAGGAAGGCCGGATCGGCCGCCGCAAGGGCGGTGCTCCGATGACGGCTTCCGAGGAGGAGCTCGAGTGGCTCGCGGAGGAGGGTCGCAAGGCCGTCGACACCTTCATCACCGCCAACCTGCGCCTGGTGGTCTCGATCGCCCGCAAGTACGGCCGGGCCCAGATGCCGATGCTCGACCTGATCCAGGAAGGCAACACCGGCCTGATCCGTGCGGTCGAGAAGTTCGACTACACCAAGGGCTACAAGTTCTCGACCTACGCGACCTGGTGGGTCCGCCAGGCCATCACCCGCGGCATCGCGCAGCAGGCCCGCGTGGTCCGGCTCCCCGTCCACGTCGTGGAGGAGCTCAACCAGGTCGGGGGCGCCCGCCGCACCCTCGAGCGCCAGCTCGGCCGCGAGCCGGAGCCGCAGGAGATCGCCGACGAGCTCGGCATGGACGTCGAGCGCGTGCTCGACCTCCTCTCGTGGGGTCGTGAGCACGTCTCGCTCGACACCCCCGTCGACGAGGACGGCGACACCTCGCTGGGTGACCTGATGGCCCAGGAGACCGCGCCCGGCCCGGACCTGACCGTGCTCGACGTGGAGTCCCGCGAGCGGCTCAACAACCTGGTCGGCCAGCTCGACGACCGCGCCGCCGACATCATCCGCTCCCGCTACGGGCTCACCGACGGTCGGCAGCACAAGCTCGCCGACATCGGCGCCAAGCACGGCATCTCCGCCGAGCGCGTGCGCCAGCTCGAGCGCGAGGCCCTGCAGAAGCTGCGCCGCTTCGCCGACCCCGACCTGGCCGCGGGCTCCGCCGCCTGACCTCCCCTCACCCCAGCACGCTCGACCGGTCACTCCCGGGCCCCACGCCCCGGATGGCCGGTCGACGTGCGTCCGCGACGTCTCGGCCGTGCGTGAGTGACGGGTCGGCCGTGCGCGAGTGACGGGTCGGCGGGTCAGTAGCCGTAGGCCGCCTCGCGCAACGCAGCGGAGGCGGCCTCGGCCTTCTCCACCACGCTGTCGTCGACGGGACGGTCCTGCGCGATGCGGGCCTGCCAGCGCTGCAGGGCGACGACGCGGGCCGCGGCCTCCTCGACGCGAGCACGGTCCAGGGTGCCGTCCTCCAGGGCACGGGTGATCGTCTGGTGGGCGCGGCGCGTGTCGGCGGGTATCAGCAGCAGGTCCGCCCCCGCCTGCAGCGCCTTGACCGCGAGCGCGGGGGTGCCGGCCACGGCACCCATGCCGAGGGAGTCGGTGATGGCGACGCCCTCGAAGCCGAGCTCCTCGCGCAGGTAGGCGTAGGTCTCCGGCGCGAGCGAGGAAGGTACGCCCGGAGCGATCGCCTCCACGTCGAGGTGCCCGATCATCACCGACGGCGCCCCGGCCTCGACCGCGGTCGCGAACGGAGCCAGGTCGCGGGCCTCCAGCTCGGCCAGGGTCTCGGTGAGCACCGGCAGCGTGGTGTGGGAGTCGGCGGTCGCGCCGCCGTGCCCGGGGAAGTGCTTGGTCGTGGACACGATGCCCGAGCGGTTGTAGCCGGCGACGGCCTGCTTGACGGCCGCACCCGCGAGTGCGGGGTCGTCGGAGGGGGCGCGGGAGCCGATGGTGACGTCGGCGGCGCCGATGGTCACGTCGGCGACCGGTGCGTAGACCCACGTGAAGCCCAGCAGCCGCAGCTCGAGCCCGGTGGCCAGGGCGGCGCGCTTCACCGCGACCCGGCCTCGTCGACCGGAGTCGGCGATCGCCTCACCCGCGGCGGCGAACGCCGGGAAGTCCGTCGCCACCCCGCGCAGGTGGGCCACCGAGCCACCCTCCTCGTCGACGCCGATGACGGCGGGGAAGTCGCGCCCGCTCTCGGCCACCGCATCCTCGACGGCCGCGGTGGTCGCGAGGACCTGCTGCTCGTCGACGACGTTGTCGGCGGTGACGCACACACCGGCGAGGTGCAGGTCGCGCACCAGCTCGGCCGGCACCGCGGGGTCCGTGCCCGCGTAGCGGCCGACCAGCACCTGGCCGGCCAGCTGCTCGGAGCTCCACCCGGCGACCAACGCCTCCGCGTCCTCGAGCTCACCGACCGTCGGGCCCCAGGAGAGCGGGGTGTCGGGGTCGACCGATTCCTCGGCCGACCCGGTCGCCCCGGTCGCACCGGGGGCGCTCGGCGATGCCGGGGAGGCGTCGGCCCCGCTGGTGGTCGGCTCCGGCTCGCTGGGGACCGACGAGCAGCCCACGGCGAGGGTCGAGAGGGCGGCCACGGCCGCCAGCGTCGTACGTCTCATGCGGTGAGCGGCCCGGTGAGCTCGGCGTGCACTTGGGCGACGCGGGACCGCAGGTCCTCCAGCGTGCCGGTGTTCTCGACGACGTGGGTCGCGATCGCGAGCCGCTGCTCCCGGGTGGCCTGTGCGGCGATCCGGGACTCGGCGTCCTCGAGGGTCCAGCCGCGGTCGCGGAGCATCCGCTCCACCTGGAGCTCGCGTGGCACGTCGACGACCACGACCGCGTCGAACTCCTCAGCACGCCCGGCCTCCGCGAGCAGCGGGATGTCGTGCACGACCAGCGCATCGGCGGGGGCGGACGCCTCCAGCTCGGCGTAGCGCTCGAACACGAGCGGATGCACGATGCTCTCGAGTCGACGGCGCGCGCCCTCGTCACCGAAGACGAGACGACCCATGGCCGGCCGGTCCAGCTCACCCTCGGGGGTCAGCAGTTCCTCCCCGAACTCCGCGACGACGGCGTCGAGCCCAGGCGTCCCCTTCGCGACGACCTCCCGCGCGATGGCGTCGGCATCGATCACCACCGCCCCGAGCTCGGCCAGCATGGCGGCGACGGTGCTCTTGCCCGACGCCACTCCCCCCGTGAGTCCGACCCGCATGCCCGCAGGCTAGTCGGCGCCCCTAGACGAACAGCACCAGGCCCACCAGCGCGGGCAGCAGCCCCAGCAGCAGCCACGGGGTGAGCAGCGGACGCTTGTGGATCGCCAGACCGGCCGCGACGGCCAGCACTCCGAAGGCGCCGGCGATCACCGACAGGCCGACCCGGGGTGCGGTCTGCTCCGGGTCGATGTACCAGGCAGCGATCAGCAACCCGCCGGCCAGGTGCAGGATCGTGGTGACCACCAGTGTGGACATGACCCACGTCTGGACCCGTGTCGTGCCGGCGGAGTTGATGGTGTCGCGCTGCGGGGCGTTCGGGTCCATCAGGTGACGGGCGCGGCGCGGAGCAGCGGTCCTGTCGTCGGTCGTGTCGTTCAACGCGGCTTCCCCTCTCGATCCACTTCTCGGGTGGTCGGCGGTGCCAGCCTAGGACCGGGCCGCCGGACGGTGCGCACGGGCTCAGGACGCGGCTGCCTCGTCGGGGATCTCCAGCTCGCGCACCGAGGCGATCACCTGCTCGAGAGCGCTCGCGGGCAGGGCGCCGGGCTGGGCGAAGACCAGGTGACCCTGCTTGAAGGCCATCAGCGTCGGGATCGAGGTGATCCGGGCGGCGGCGGCGAGCTCCTGCTCGGCCTCGGTGTCGACCTTGGCGAAGACGATGTCAGGGTGAGTGGTCGACGCGGCGTCGTAGACGGGTTCGAAGGCACGGCACGGCCCGCACCAGGAGGCCCAGAAGTCCACCAGGACGATCTCGTGGTCGAGCACGGTCTGCTCGAAGGTGGCGGCGGTCAGGTCGGTGGTGCTCATGGGTCCTCCATCGATCGGCGTTCGAACTAACCCCCCATGGGGTTATTTGCACAACCTCGGAGTCCGCTCCGGCATTCCCCGACGCATGGCTAGGGTCGAGCACGTGCTGCAGCTGACCCGCGAGGAGGCCCGACGGGTCGCCGTCCACGCCCAGCTCCTCTCGCTCCCCCGCCCCGACGACGTGGTCGAGGTCGTCGCCCACCTCGGGGCGCTCCAGCTGGACCCCACGAAGGCCGTCGCGCCCAGCGCGCACCTGGTGCTGTGGAGTCGGATCGGTCCCGGCTACCGGCGCATCGACCTCGACGACGCCCTCACCGACGGCCGCCTGGTGGAGATCGGCGGCATGGCCAGGGCCGTCGAACAGGCGCCACTGCACCGCGCGGTGATGGCCGCGTGGCCCGGGCCGGGCCCGCACCGGCCCTGGCACGACGAGGTCCTGGCCTGGATCGACGACAACGGCCAGTGCCATCGCGAGATCCTCGAGATGCTGCGCCAGGAGGGCCCGCTGACGGCTCCTGAGCTGCCGAGCTCGATCGTGCGTCCGTGGCGCTCGTCGGGCTGGACCGACGACAAGTCGGTGCTCAAGCTGCTCGACATGCTGGCGGCGCGCGGGGAGGTCGTGGTGGTCGGACGCGCAGGGGCGCACCGGCTGTGGGACCTCGCGGAACGCGTCCTGCCCGACGAGCCCGTGCCCCCGCTGGAGGAGGCCCTCGCGGAGCTCGGTCGTCGACGTCTCCACGCCCTCGGTGTCGCCAAGGAGCGCTCCGCGGTCTCCCCCGGCGAGCCGAACGACGTCGGCGACGCCGGCGTGCCTGCACGGATCGAGGGGGTGCGGGGCACCTGGCGGGTCGATGAGCAGCAGCTCGAGGAGATCCGCTCCGACGGCGGCTGGGCGCCGCGGACCGCACTGCTGTCCCCCCTGGACCGTCTGGTGTTCGACCGCTCGCGGATGGCGGCGCTCTTCGACTTCGACTACCAGCTGGAGATGTACAAGCCGGCCGCCCAGCGGCGCTTCGGCTACTGGGCGCTCCCCGTCCTGCACGGCGATCGGCTGGTCGGCAAGGTCGACTGCACGACCGAGCCCGCTGAGGGCGTGCTGCGCGTGGACGCCGTCCACGAGGACCACGAGTGGTCGGCAGCGGTCCGCGACGACGTCCACGCCGAGCTCGCGGACCTCGCCGGGTGGCTCGGCGTGGAGCCGCTCCTCATGCAGGGGGTACGCCGGTGAGCCCCGTCGCCCCGCACGCACGGCTGCGCCCCGGCGACCGGGTCGCGCTCCTGGTGCCGGCGACGGCGGCGTACGTCGAGACCGCACTGGCCCTCCTGACGCGCAGCGTCGTGCCGATCCCGCTCGACCCGCGGCTGACCGAGCACGAGCGCCGGCGCATCCTCGACGGGCTGGAGCCGACCGTCGTCGTCACCGACGAGGACCACCTGGCCGACCTGCTGGCCGCGCACCGGCCCGACGCCCCGATCACCGACTGGCTGCCGAGGGCCCGGCCGATGCACTGCACGAGCGGGACCACCGGCACGCCCAAGGGCGTGTGGAGCGGCCTGCTCGCCGACCAGGACGCTCACGCGCTGCTGACCGAGGAGCGCGACCTGTGGGGCTTCCGCGACGACGACGTGAACCTCGTCCTCAGCCCGCTCTACCACTCCGCGCCCCTGCGGTTCGCGATGGGGACGCTGCTCGCGGGAGGCCGGCTCGTGGTGCCCGGACCGTTCGACGTCGACGCCGTCACCGCCGCCATCGCCCGGGAGCGCCCCACCACGGCCTTCTGCGTGCCCACCCACCTGCAGCGCCTCTTCGCCCACTGGGACGAGGTGGGCACGCCGGACCTGTCGTCGTTTCGGCTGCTGGCCCATGCCGGTGCTCCGTGCCCGGACGAGGTCAAGCGGCGGCTGGTCTCGATGTTCCCGGGCACGACCTGGGAGTTCTACGGTTCGACGGAGGGGCAGTTCACCGCCTGCCGCTCCGAGGAGTGGCTCGAGCGGCCCGGGACCGTGGGACGCGCCCGGCCCGGCCGGGTGCTGAGCACCGACGAGGACGGGACGATCTGGTGCGTGGTGCCGCCGCACGCGCGCTTCAGTTACTACGGGGCGCCGCAGAAGACCGACGCCGCCTGGCGCGACACCGCCGACGGGCCGGCGTTCACGGTCGGGGACCTGGGCCGCCTCGACGACGACGGCTACCTCTACCTCGACGGGCGACGCGAGGACCTCATCATCACCGGCGGCGTCAACGTCTACCCGCTCGAGGTCGAGCAGGTGCTCCGCGAGCACCCGGCCGTCGCCGACGTCGCGGTGTACGGCGTCGACGACCCCACCTGGGGGCGGCGGGTCTGCGCGGCCGTGATCGGCGACGTCGGCGAACCCGACCTGGACGCGTGGTGCCGCGAGCACCTCGCCCCGCCGAAGCGTCCCAAGACCTGGCTGCTGGTCGACGACCTGCCGCGGACCCTCACGGGCAAGGTGCGCCGAGACCTGCTGGCCGACCGGACCGACGCCTGACCGGCCACCGCGGGTCGCAGGCCCCGGAGACGGCAGAAGGCCCGCCAGGTCGAGCCTGGCGGGCCTTCTGTGTGCTGGAGCTAGCGGGTCACTGACCGCCGGTCAGCTTCTCGCGGAGCGCCTGCAGCGCCTCGTCGGAGGCCAGCGAGCCGCTGTCGCCGGTCTCGCCCTCGTTGGAGGAGGAGTACGAGGTGGCCTCGCCGGCCTCGACCTCGGCCTTGGCGGCCTCCTGCTTCTGCTTGACGTGGGCCTCCCAGCGCTCGTGGGCCTTGGCGTAGTCCGCCTCCCACTTCGCACGCTGCTCGTCGAAGCCCTCGAGCCACTCGCCCGTCTCGGGGTCGAAGCCCTCGGGGTAGACGTAGTTGCCCTGCTCGTCGTAGGTCGCGGTCATGCCGTAGAGGGTCGGGTCGAACTCCTCCACGTCAGCGGCCGCGGCGGTGTCGTTGGCCTGCTTCAGCGACAGCGAGATCCGGCGACGCTCGAGGTCGATGTCGATGATCTTGACCATGACGTCGTCGTTGACCTGGACGACCTGCTCGGGGATCTCCACGTGGCGCTCGGCCAGCTCGGAGATGTGCACCAGGCCCTCGATGCCCTCCTCGACGCGGACGAACGAACCGAAGGGCACCAGCTTGGTGACCTTGCCCGGGACGATCTGACCGATCTGGTGGGTGCGGGCGAAGTGCTGCCAGGGGTCCTCCTGCGTCGCCTTGAGCGACAGCGACACGCGCTCGCGCTCCATGTCGACGTCGAGCACCTCGACGGTGACCTCGTCGCCGACCGCGACGACCTCGGAGGGGTGGTCGATGTGCTTCCAGGACAGCTCCGAGACGTGCACGAGGCCGTCGACGCCACCGAGGTCCACGAAGGCACCGAAGTTGACGATCGAGGACACGACACCCTTGCGGATCTGGCCCTTCTGGAGCTGGGTGAGGAAGCCGTGGCGGACCTCGGACTGGGTCTGCTCGAGCCAGGCGCGACGCGACAGGACCACGTTGTTGCGGTTCTTGTCGAGCTCGATGATCTTCGCCTCGAGCGTCTGGCCGACGTAGGGCTGCAGGTCGCGGACGCGACGCATCTCCACCAGCGAGGCCGGGAGGAAGCCGCGCAGACCGATGTCGAGGATCAGGCCGCCCTTGACGACCTCGATGACGGTGCCCTCGACGACACCGTCCTCCTCCTTGACCTGCTCGATGGTGCCCCAGGCGCGCTCGTACTGGGCGCGCTTCTTGGACAGGATCAGGCGACCCTCCTTGTCCTCCTTCTGGAGGACCAGGGCCTCGACCTTGTCGCCGACCTCGACGACCTCGTGCGGGTCGACGTCGTGCTTGATCGACAGCTCGCGCGAGGGGATGACGCCCTCGGTCTTGTAGCCGATGTCGAGCAGGACCTCGTCACGGTCCACCTTGACGATGGTGCCGTCGACGATGTCGCCGTCGTTGAAGTACTTGATGGTCTCGTCGATCGCGGCGAGGAAGTCCGCCTCCGACCCGATGTCGTTGACCGCAACCTGCGGCGCGTCGTAGTCGGGGAGAGCAGAGAGGGTCGTCATAAGGGAAGTGGTTCCTTGGATGGGCAGAAGTCGTTCGGACACGCGTCAGGGTCCGGTTCAGACGTGACGGCGGCTGGAGCGGTGTCCGTGAGGACGTCGCCGGCCACCGAGGCCGAGCCAGGTCCACTCCGTTCGGGACGCAGGCAGACCACAGGCGCGTCTGTCAGGGTACGCCGCGGCTGAGCGGGGAGTCCAACCGGCGCGGACGGGCCGGAGGAGCGACCCCTCGAGGCTCCCGGTCTAGACCGGTGGCTGGACCAGCGCATCGGACCGGGTCGGTCGGGTACGGCCAGCGTACGGTGACGTCGGTTCGACCCCTCCCACAAGGACGGCAGGACCGCCTCTCGCCGCCTCCGCAGCCCCCCGGGTGGTCCAGCTCCCTCCACCTCCGGGTCCTGTCTCCTCCGGTGCGCCGCGGTGCCTCCCCGCCATGAATCCAGGAGACATCCATGTCCACCCAGTCCTCTTCTCCCCCCACCCCCCGGCGTCGCCGCGCACTCGCCGCGGGAGTCGGTCTCTCGACCGCTGCGTTCTACACGGTGATGACCGTCCCGTTCGCCCCCGCGGCGAGCGCGGCGCCGCTCCCCTTGACCACCGCAGCCACGGCCTCGAGCTCGGTGGACCTGCTGCGCGCCAAGGTGCTCAGCGTCCCCGGCCTGTTCTCCGCGGTCGACGTGTCCGTCGGGCGCGCCTCCGGCTCGCTCAACGCCGACGACCCCCGCGCGGTGGCCTCGGCCGACAACATCGCGACCACCAACGACCTGATCGCGACGCTGGGTCTGGAGGAGGTGCTGCTCGACGAGCTCCTCGGCAACGTCAGCCAGTCGGCGCCGCCGGACAACGCGGCGCCCGCGACCGACTCCCTCCTCCCGACCGACGGCGGTCCGCTCGACGCGCTCGACGCGGTCCTGGACCTCGGCGTGTCCAACGCCACCGCCCACGCACGCTTCTTCGACGACGGCACCTGCCTGCCCACCTTCCCGGCGTTCACGAAGTCGCGCATCTCCACCGCTGACGCCGAGGTCCTCGGCGCCATCGGCGTCCCCGGGGCCGTCAGCGTCTCCCACGAGACCCGCCTGGTCGACAACGGCCTGCCCAACGGCGGCCGCGATGTCGTCACCGAGGTCTCCGGCAGCACCGCGACCGTGAGCATCCTCGGGGAGCCGCTCCTGGAGGTCATCACTCCCCCGGTGCTGACGGTGACCGCCGACGGCACCCCCGGCGTCGACGACGTGTCCTACACCGCCCCGGTGATCCGGCTCGCCGGCACCGGCGGCGACCTGGCGGAGTTCCCCTTCACCACGCCCGGTGAGCTCGGACAGCTCATCGAGATCTCGGTGGCCGACCCGGTGGTGGAGGTGCTGCCGACCGGGGTGCGCGCCACCGTGGCCGGAGCCATCCACCTCAAGGTCACCCTGGGCGGTCTCATCGACGTGGCCCAGGTCGACATCTTCCCGATGACCGCCGAGGCCACCGCCCCCGCGGGCGGCGTGCAGTGCGGAACCGTGGGTGACTCCGACGGTGACGGCCTCGACGACGACGTCGAGCAGGTCATCGGGACCGACCCGAACGACCCCGACACCGACGGCGACGGCACCAACGACGGCGACGAGGACTTCGACGGCGACGGCCTGACGAACGTCGAGGAGGTCACCGGCTCGGAGAACGACGGCTACGGCAACGAGCCCACCGACCTCACCGATGCCGACTCCGACGACGACGGCCTCACCGACGGCCAGGAGGTCGACCTCACCGGGACCGACCCGAACAACCCCGACACCGACGGCGACGGCACCTCCGACGCCGACGAGGACCCCGACGCCGACGACCTGACCAACCTCGAGGAGGTCACCGGCTCGGAGAACGACGACTTCGGCAACGAGCCCACCGACCCGCTGGTCGCCGACAGTGACGACGACGGCCTCACCGACGGCGAGGAGACCTCCGGCTCGGAGAACACCGGCTTCGGCAACGAGGCGACCGACCCCAACGAGGCCGACACCGACGGCGGCGGCGTGCCCGACGGCGACGAGGTCACCGCGACCCCGGCCACCGACCCGAACGACGGCTCCGACGACGTCCTGGACCCGGCCGGCGACGCGGACGGTGACGGCGTCACCAATGGCGACGAGCTCTCCGGGGACGAGAACGACCTCTACGGCAACGAGCCCACCGACCCGCGTGACCCGGACTCCGACGGGGACGGCCTCACCGACGGCCAGGAGATCTACGAGACCGGCACCGACCCCAACGAGGCCGACACCGACGGCGACGGCACCCCGGACGGCGACGAGGACCCCGACGGCGACGGCCTGACCAACCTCGAGGAGGTCAGCGGATCGGAGAACGACGACTTCGGCAACGAGCCCACGGACCCGCTCGACGCTGACACCGACGACGGGGGTGTCGACGACGGCACCGAGATCGCCGAGGGGACCGACCCCAACGACCCGGCCGACGACGTCCCGCTGGTGGACGACGACGCCGACAACGATGGCTTGACCGATGCCGAGGAGGCCCTGCTGGGGACCGACCCGACGGACCCCGACACCGATGACGACGGTCTTCTCGACGGCGAGGAGGTCGAGAACTTCGAGACCGACCCGCTGGACGCCGACACCGACGACGACTCGCTCAGCGACGGCGACGAGGTCAACGCCATCGGGACCGACCCGCTCGACCCCGACACCGACGACGACGGGCTCTCCGACGGCCGGGAGATCCGGATCGGCAGCAGCCCGCTGAAGAAGGACACCGACGGTGACCGGCTCGCGGACGGCAAGGAGGTCAAGCGCTTCGGGACCGACCCCACCAGGAAGGACACCGACCGCGACGGCCTGAAGGACAAGGTCGAGATCAAGGGGACGGCCAACAAGGCCTACGGCAAGTGCCCGACCAACCCCAAGAAGAAGGACTCCGACAAGGACGGCCTCAACGACCGCCAGGAGATCAAGCGCTACGGCACCGACCCGTGCGACAAGGACACGGACAACGGTGGCGCCAGCGACGGCAAGGAGGTCCGGGCGGGCAGCGACCCCCTCGACCCCCGCAGCACCCCGAAGCACCCCTGACGGGCGCTTCCCACCGGGGAGGGAACCCAGACCGCACCATGGCGGGGCGGGGCTCCCCTCGGGTCACCTGTGGCCCGAGGGGAGTCTAGGGAGCGTCGTCCGCCACCGCGTGCAGGTCACCGCGGCGGACCATGGCCACCAGCTGACGGTGCGCCAGGTCCGCCACCGGGTTGTCACCGCGCCTGGTGGCCAGCTCCATGACGGCCACCAGGTCCGCGGCGCGGGCGCGCTCGACCAGCGTCGCGACGTCGACCCCGCGTCGCTCGGCCACGGTGCCGAGCAGGGCGTCGACGTACGCCGGAGCCCGGTCGAACCGCAGCAGGTTGCCGAGGTCGGCCCACGGTGAGCCGGCGTGCGCGAACTCCCAGTCCAGCACGCCGCTGACGCTCACTCCCCCGTCCGTGGTGTCGGGATCGCGGACGAGCAGCACGTTCTTGGGGTTCAGGTCACCGTGCACCAGGCACGCGCCCGACGCCCCGGCCAGCACGTCGTCGGCGTGCCGGCACAGGGCGGAGAGCTCGCGGAGCTCGGAGTCGCCGAGTCCCAGGCGCGGGGCCAGGACCTCGACGAGCTCCTCGAGCAGCGCCGCGTCCCAGGGCGGTTCCCACGCCTCGATCCTCAGGGAGGCGTCGGCGAACCATCCGGCCCGCAGCTGCACGGTGCCCGCCAGCCGGGCGACGACCTCACCCAGTGCGGCCCCGGCCGCGGCGAGGCCCGGCTCGTCGAGCCGGGGCAGCAGCAGGTCACCCCGTGTGCCCGGCAGGTGCTCGGTGAGCAGCAGCCCGGGTGCACCCGAGGCGGCGTCACCGTCGCGCACCTCCACCACCGACGGCACCGGTGCACACCCGGCCAGCACCGCGGACCCGAGCGCCAGCACGGCCGCGTCGCGCGTGGGACCGTCGTGGTCGTCGGGGTCGTAGACGCGCACCACGGTGCGCTCCCCGCCGGCCTCGGCCAGGAAGGTGCGTCCCGACCAACCGCCCTCCATCGGCTCGAGCCCCGCCAACCCCGTCTGCTGCTGGTCCGACATGGGACGGATCCTCCCATCGCGTGGCGCCGGCCACGTAGCGTGCTCCCATGGCCCGTCCCCCTGCCGCGTTCGCCCTCGACGCCGCGCTGCTGCCCTGGCGGCTCGTGGTCGCCGCGACCCAGACGACCCTCCAGCTCGGCACCCTCGTCGCGCCTGACGGGCCGATCCGGCGTCCGGGCGGGTACGCCGACCTGGTGCTGCGGGTCATCGGCGAGCGCGGGTACGCCGAGCAGCTGGTCGACCTGCTGACCGACGAGGACGGCCCGATGCGACTGGCCGCGGTGGTCAACGAGCTCACCGCCCCCGACCGGCCGCTGGGCAGGATGCTGGCCCGGGACGGGGTCCTGGACCGCCTGCTCGCCGACGACGGTCCGCTGACCCGCCTCGTCGTGCGCGACGGCGTGCTCGACCGGCTGCTCGCGGCCGACGGACCGCTGGACCGCCTCCTCGGCGAGGACGGGGCGCTGGATCGGGTCGTGGCCGAGGAGGGCGTGCTCGAGCGGCTGCTGCAGCCCGGCGGCCCGGTCGACCGCCTCACCCAGCCCGGCGGGCTGCTGGAGCTGGTGCTGCGCCCCGGCGGCCTGGCCGACCGGATGCTCACCGACGACGGGTTCGTCGAGCGCCTGCTCGCCGACGGCGGCACCCTGGACCAGCTGGTGGCCCTGGGCGACACGCTGGAGTCGATCCAGCCGCGTCTGGCCGAGCTGGCCGAGATCGTGCCGACCCTGTCGACCTCCGCGGACGCGCTCCACCGCGCCGTGGGTCCCCTCGGCGACCTCGCCGGCCGACTGCCGCTCAACCGCCGCCGCCCGCTCGCCGCCGGGACCCCCGCCGGGACCCCCGCCGGGACCCCCGCCGGAACCCCCGCCGGAACCCAGGCGTGAGCGACCGGCTGCCGCCGGTCACGCCCGACTCCCGCGACCACCCGCCACTGCCCCCGGTCCGGGCCGAGCGGCGCGACGTCGACGAGGCGGAGTCACGCGCGGCCAACGGGCCGGACTGGGACCGCTACGCCGACGACTACCAGGCCACCCACGGCGAGTTCCTCGGCGACGCCGGCTTCGTGTGGGGTCCCGAGGGGCTCACCGAGGCCGAGGCCGGGGTCCTCGGCGTCGTACGCGACAAGGACGTGCTGGAGGTCGGTTCCGGTGCCGGGCAGTGCTCCCGGTGGGTGCGCGCCCAGGGTGGGCGCGGCATCGGCCTGGACCTCTCCCACCGCCAGCTGCAGCACTCGCGACGGCTGGACGAGGTGACCGGGCTGGCCGTCCCGTCGGTGCGCGGCACCGCGACCGCGCTGCCCTTCCGCGACGCCAGCTTCGACGCGGTCTTCTCCTCCTTCGGGGCGCTGCAGTTCGTCGCCGACCTCGACGACGCGGTCGCGGAGGTCGCGCGGGTGCTCAGGCCCGGCGGCCGGTTCGCCTTCTCCATCACCCACCCCACGCGGTGGATGTTCCCCGACGACCCCGGGGACGAGGGTCTGGTCGCGTCCCAGTCCTACTGGGACCGCCGGCCCTACGTCGAGGTCGACGAGGCCAGCGGCGCGGTGTCCTACGTCGAGCACCACCGCACGCTGGGCGACTGGGTGGCGGTCCTGGCCGCCCACGGCTTCCGCCTCACCACCCTGCTCGAGCCGGAGTGGCCCGAGGGCCACGAGCGCGTCTGGGGCGGCTGGTCGGCCGTCCGGGGCCGGCTCACCCCCGGAACAGCAGTGATCGGGTGCGACCTCGGCTGAGGTCGCACCCGATCACGGGTGCCGGGGGGAGATGAGGGTCAGCGACCGGCGCCGACGACCTCGCGCTCGCGGTGGGCCACCGGGCGGGCAGCCGGACGACGCATCATCAGGAAGCCGATCACCAGCAGCAGGCCACCGCCGACGAAGCCCACGATCGGCAGCACGACCTCGATGACGGTGAGCAGCGACTTGTTGTCCTTGGCGTCGGCGACCGACGAGGCGACCTGGTCCTCGGTGAAGGCCAGCTGCAGGTCGAGGGCGGGGGTGCCGTCCTCCAGCCAGCGCTGCTGGTCCTCGGTCTGGTTGACGATAGAGCCGGTCTTCGGCTCGACGAAGATCTCCTTGGAGGTGGAGTACGTGCCCTGGGTGCCGGCGGCGATCTCCGCAGGCGCCTCGACGACGGAGACCTCGTAAACGTAGGCCTCGATGCCACCGATCTCCTCGGTGCGGTCGTAGACGGCGTCGACCGCGCGACCGAGCGTGCCGTCCCAGTAGGGGTAGGTCTTCTGCTCGGCGTTGAAGGGCCACTTGTTGACCAGGCCCTCGTGGGGCGTGGCGTCGGCCGGCAGGTCGATGCCCTCGTTGACGGCCTCGCCGCTGACGCGGTCGGTCGCGAAGACGTCCACCGAGGCGGTGATCATGTCCGCGGAGCCGTCGACGCAGGAGCGCTCGCCGCCGCGGTCGATCATCACACAGGAGGTGGAGACCCAGGCGACGACGTCGTCGGTCGAGACCTCGCTATCGGTCTTGGTGTCACTGATCGCGAAGATCGGGTTGCGCACCAGCTCGCCGGTGGAGGCGTCGAGCTTGCCCGCCTCGCCGTCGAGGTAGGTGATGGTCTTGACGTCCACCGGCGTCTTCTCCACCACGCCAGGGGCCCACACGAGACCCAGCAGGCCGGCGACGACCAGGAACCCTCCGAGGCCGAAGACGACACGGCCGATCCAACTACGCACAATTCCCTCCCCAGGAAGAAGTCCCGTCCCCTCCCCAGGTGACGGTCATGCAACGGACCCACGCTACTGCACCGCGAACGTTTTCGTGGCATTCGCCACAAACCCCTCCCGGCCCCCGCGCTGTGCGACACTCGCGCGGTGCGTGGGGTGGAGGCTGCGCGGGACTCCCGTGGTGACGCCGTGTGGGTCCTCGGGCTGCTCATGATCGCCCTGGCCACGCTGGGCCGTGCCTGGTCGCTCTACGGCTCGTGGTTCTACACCGACGACCACCGGCTGGCCGGTGACGCACTGGCCTCCCGCTCCCCCGCCGACCTGCTGGAGCCGTTCGACTCCCAGCTGATGCCGCTGGGACGGGCGCTCGCGTGGGTGGTCACGGCATCGGGCCAGGAGAGCTGGACCGCGGCGGCGACCACCACCCTGGTCGCCTCGACGATCGCCGGGCTGACGTGCCTGGTCGCCCTGGTGGTCCTCTTCGGCGCTCGACCAGCCGTTCTCGGCCTCCTGGCCGTCTACCTCACCTCGGCACTGACCCTGCCCGCGACGATGTGGTGGGCGGCCTCGCTCAACCAGCTGCCCCTGCAGGCGGTCCTCTGGGGCAGCGTGGCCACCTGGGTGACCTACCTGCGGACCGGGAGGCTGCGCTGGCTCGCCGCGACGGGCGCGGTGCTGGTCGTCGGCTTCGCGGCGTACGTCAAGACCGCGCTGGTGCTGCTCCTGCTCGCGGCGCTGCTGGTCGGCTGGTTCACCGGGGGTGGGCCGGTGCGCCGGGTGCGCGAGGCGTTCGCCCGGGCGTGGCCGGCGGCCGTGGCGCTGGGCCTGGTGGCGGCGACGTACGCCGGCTACTACGCCACGCAGGTGCCGCAGGTGGTCGAGGAGGAGGTCGACGCCTCGGTCGCGGGCGACCTCGCCTGGCAGATGCTCGGGCGCACCCTGCCGACCATGCTGCTCGGCGGACCGTGGCGGTGGTCGAGCGACAACCCGCCGGTCAGCCGGGCCGACGCTCCCCCGGTCGCCGTCCTGCTCTCCTGGCTGGTGCTCGTCGGGCTGGCCGTCTGGCTGTGGCGTCGACGGACCCGCACCGGACGCTGCTGGCTGCTGCTGGGCGGCTACGCGCTGCTGGCCTACCTCCTGGTGGCGACCAGCCGGGCGCAGGTGATCGGCGCGGTGATCGGCACCGAGCCGCGCTACCTCACCGACGTCGCGCCGGTCGCCGTGCTGGCGCTGGGCCTGGCGGCACTCGGCCTCCCCGGGGCGCCCGGGTCCTCCGCCTCCCGTGACGCGACGGCGACCGACCCGGTCCCTCGCCCTGTCGCCCTCCCTGTCGCTCGCCCTGTCGCCCGCGCGGCGACGCCGGTGCTCCTCGCAGCCGTGGTGCTCGGCGGGCTCCTGTCCTCGTGGGGCTACGTGCACGTGTGGCACACCGACAACCCGGGCCGGGACTACCTCACCACCGCCACCGACTCGCTGGCGGGCGCCGGACCCGTCGACGTCGCGGACACGGTGGTGCCCGACGAGGTCGTGCCCGGCTACCACTTCCCACGCAACACCACGGCCTACCTCCTGCCGCTGCTGGTCGACAACGCGCGGTTCCCCGCCGCCAGCGAGGACCTCCACGTGCTCGCCGACGACGGCCGCCTCGTGCCTGCCGGCGTCGAGGGCGAGATCCGCTCCGGGGCGGGCCCCGAGGAGGGCTGCGGGTGGCGGGTGCGGTCGGGGTGGACGACCGTGCCGCTGTCCGGGGAGACGATCGACCTGGTCTGGTGGCTGCGCATCGGCTACCTCGCCTCGACCGGCACCGACGTGCTGGTGCAGGTCGACGGTGGCGACCCGGTGCGCGCGCCGGTCGTGCAGGGACTGGGCGAGGTGCTGGTGCGCGTCGAGGGCGGCTTCGACAGCGTGCGGTTGGGCGGACTGCCCGAGGGCGAGACACTGTGCGTCGACGAGGTCGTCGTCGGGGAGCTGGAGGTGGCGCGATGAGCACGGTGGACCGGGCAACCACCCCCGCGGTCGAGACGCCGCCGGAGACGGCCACGACCTTCCCGCACGTGGACACGCTCCGCGCGGTCGGAGCGCTGGCCGTGCTGACCACGCACGTGGGCTTCTGGTCGGCGTCCTACGGCACCAACGGCACCGTCGGCGCCCTCCTCGCGCGCCTCGACGTGGGTGTCGCGCTGTTCTTCACCCTCAGCGGGTTCCTGCTCTCGCGCGCCTGGCTGAGCCGGGCGGCTGATGGTCGTGCCGCTCCCCGGACGGGCCACTACCTGTGGAAGCGCGCGCTGCGCATCCTGCCGGTGTACGTCGTGACCGTGACCCTCGCGCTCGCCCTCATCGACGCCAACAGGGGGCTGGGCTGGGGCGACCGACTGGCGACGTACCTCATGGCCTCGACGCTGGTCGACGCGACGTTCCCGGCCGGGCTCACGCACATGTGGAGCCTCGCGGTCGAGCTGCACTTCTACCTCCTGCTGCCGCTGCTGATGCTGCTCGGCGTCGGCCGCACCCTGCGACCGGCCCGCGTGGTCGCCCTGCTGGTCGTGCTCACCGCGCTGAGCACCTGGTGGCACCTCCACGGCGGGGCGTGGGCGCTCGGCGACAGCCTGGTGGCGACCCCGCAGTGGCTCGTCGGCTACCTCGACTGGTTCGCCGTCGGTATCGGCCTCGCGCTCGCCTCCGTGCTGCACGAGCACGGCCGGGGCGGCCGTGTCGTCGCCGGGCTGCGCTCGCTGGCGGCGCAGCCGGGGGTGTGCTGGCTGCTGGCCGGCTCCCTCATGCTGGTCGCGACCACGCCCCTGGCGGGCCCGCTGGTCCTCGACCCGCCCACCGACGCCGAGGCGCTCACCAAGAACCTGCTCTTCGCCGCCGTCGGCGGCCTCGTCGTGCTGCCGGCCGTCATGCGCGAGGTGCCGGCCACCCCCACGACCTACGACCGGGTCCTGCTGCACCCGGCGGCCCGGCACCTCGGCTTCACGTCGTACGGGCTGTTCTGCCTGCACGTACCGGTGCTGCACCTGCTCACCGCCACCACGGCGTGGGAGCCGTTCCAGGTCGACTTCTGGCCGCTGTGGATCGCCACCCTGGTCGTCAGCGTCGTCGCGGCCGAGCTGGCCTACCGGCTCGTGGAGCGACCCGCGCTGCGTCTGAAGGGTCGCCACCCGCTGGCCCGTCGCCGGGAGGAGTCGGCCGCCATCGCGAGCGCCCCGAGCACCGGCACCAGCGCCAGGTAGGACGGCCAGGCCAGCGCCCCCGCCCAGCCGTCGGGGTCGCCCCACGGCCGGACGGCGTACGCCGCCCCCATCGCCAGCAACGGGCCCGCCAGCACCCATGGGAGCGCCTCCGCTGCTGCCGGGACGCGACGCAGCAGCACGGGCACGAGCAGGCCGAGCACGGCACCGAGGGCAGCACCGACGGTCCCGGCCAGCAGGCCACCGACCAGCGTGGCGGTGAGCCCCGCCACGAACGGGCCGTGTCGTCGGGTGCCCAGCGCGGCCGGGCCGACGGGCTGCGCCCGGCGGCCTCGACGCCAGGTGGCGACGAGGGTCCCGAGGAGCAGCAGGACCAGGGTCAGCGCCCCCAGGCCGAGCCCGGCACGGTAGGGCAGGTCCGGGCCGAACGTGGCCACGACCCGGGTGTCCTCGGCGGGCGGCGCCGGCACCAGCCACGCCTGCTGCCAGCCGTCGACGGTCAGGTCACCCAGGCTCCCGCCCACTGCGCCGCCCGAGGGGCCGTCGAGCTCGGCGGACCAGCCGGGGTTGGCGTTCTCGCGGGAGACCAGGACCCCGCCGCGTCCTTCCGGCAGGTCGAAGACCCGGGTCGCCGGCTCCTCAGCGACGGCGACCGGGGCCGGGTCCGGGCCGGAGGGCAGCGACCCGAGGACCACCGACACCGCCTCCACCGCGGCGGTGTCGGTCATCCGGATGCGCGTCTCCCCCGCCGTGAGCACGAGGGCGGGCTCGCGGCGCACGTCCCGACCGCACGGGCGCAGCTCGACGTCGTCGCCGGCCAGCAGCGTGGCGGGCGCGGCCACCAGGCGTGTCGGCACGACCCGGTCCCCCACCTCGAGGTCGGGGCCGGTGCCGCAGGAGAACCGACGGGGCTCCAACGACGGCTTCAGCGGCTCGTACGGCACCCCGAGCAGGCGCAGCTCGCTGATGCCGGCGCCGACCGGGCGTCCGACGCCGTCGAAGCCGAGGTCGCGGGTGGGCTCGGTGCCGAGCACCTGCAGGCGCAGCCGGTCGGTCGTCACCGGGTCCTCGGACAGGTCCGCCCGCCCCTCGACCAGGTCGACGTCGCGGGTGCCGCCGGGCCAGGTGAGCCGGAGCGCGGTCGGCCGGGACGCTGCGGTGTCGGGGTCGAGGCGGACGCGCAGGCCGGCGACGTCGCGCTCCTCCAGCCACGACACCTCGAGCGACGGGAAGTCCTCGGCGGGGTCCGCCACCCAGGTGGTCCCGGGGTCGCCGTCGATGGCGGCGAGCGCGCCGGCCCGGGGGTCCTCGACCGCGGTGGACGAGGCGCGCGCCGCGATGGCCCGTCCCTCGACCACGAGCGAGTCGAGCGCGGCCCCGGCGCGGGGTCGACCCCGCAGCGTCACCTCGTCGTACGTCGCCTCCGCGGGCAGCGTCACCACCCGGTCCAGGCCGTCGGGCTCCTCGTCCTCGACGGCTCGGCGCGAGTCGCAGCGGGTCTCCTCGCGGGTGCGTCGCAGGTCGGAGGCGACCACGCAGCCGGTCCGGGGATCACGGTCGGCCCGCAGAGCGATGACGTCGGGCTGGTCCCACACGGAGAGCCAGGACTCGGGGACGGCGGGCAGCACCCACGGACGTCGTACGTCGAGGTCGGGGACCTCGACCTCCGCGAGGTGCAGCGGCCGGTCCGGCACGGCAGACTCGACCCGCAGCGTCGTCGTGGGCCCGCCGTCGAGGAGGACCGCGCGGGTCTGACCGGGTCCGAGCGCGAGCTCCTCGGTCACTCCCGTGTCGGTGACGACCCGGACCCGCTGGTCCTCGAGCGCCTCGGGTCCACCGGTGATCGTCAGCCGCTCGACCGCACGCTCCTCCTCGAGGGTCACCTCCCACCACTGGGTGCCGGCGGCGAAGGGGCCGGTCCGGAAGGCGGTGCGCGGGTCCCCGTCCAGGGCCGCCCAGGGCTGCGCGCCACGGCGCACCGGACCCAGCGAGCTGGTCCAGGCGTCGGAGGAGGACGCGTCGAGCGCGGCGACCCCCTCGAGCCGCGCGGTGGTGCGCCAGCGCGCGTCCTGTGCCGGGTCCCCGATCTCGTAGTCGCGGGTGGGGTTGCCGTTGCGGCGCGGCGCGCCCGGCTCCAGGACCGGGCTGTCGGCGTCATGGGTGCGCGCGAACGCGTGCTCGCGCAGCCGGAGCCCGTCGGTGAGCACCAGCGGGCCCAGGACCGAGCGGAGGTCGTCGGCACTGGCGGACCCGAGGTCCTCGGGAAGGTCGACCGCCAGCACGCCGGGCCGCTCGTCCACGGCGCCGAGGTCCGCGAGGTCCGCGAGGTCCTCGGGCCCACCCACGACCACCGGGAGGTCCTCGGCCAGGACCGCCCGCTCGGCCCCCTCCACGGCCCACACCTCGACGGCGCGGTAGCGGGTCTGCCAGCCGCCGCCGACCACGACGCGCTCGCCCCCGGCGCCCTCGAGGCGCGCCTCGCCACCGAGGACCGGGCCGAAGGTCTCGGCCACCACGAGTCCCGGGGAGTCCTGCAGGGCCTGGCGCACCAGCAGCGGGTCGGGCACGTCGTCCGCGCGGGTCAGGTCGTTGCGCACCACCACGTAGCGCACCCCCGCCCGGGCGAGGGCGTCGGCGAGCCCGGGCGACCCGCGACCCTCGGCCAGGCGCCGCTCGATGCCGTCGAGCATCCGGACCTGCCCGGCCGGGACGAGGGGCACGACGTTGCGCACCGCCCAGCGGGAGTCCGCCAGCCACTGCAGCGGCTCGTCGTCGGGTGAGCCCCACTGGTAGCGACCGAACCCCGAGCCGGGCACCAGCAGCGCGGTCGCGTCCCCCTCGGTCGCGTCCTGCTCGTCCAACCACTGCGCGGTCGCGGACCAGTAGCCCGGCACGGCCACCACCGGCTCGCGAGGGGCGATCCGTCCGGTGAGGGCGGGCATCGCGCCGGCCACCACGACGGCGACCGCGGTCGCGGTGAGGACGGCGGTGCTCAGCCGCTGCTGACGGGTGGCACCGGAGCCGGTGCTCGACCCCGCGCGGAGCTGCTCGACGGCGTACGCGAGACCGATGACGAGGGGCAGCCGGATGATCGGGTCGAACTTGTGCACGTTGCGGATCGGCGAGAGGACGCCGTCGAGCAGGTCGTGCAGGGTCGCCGCGCCCCAACCCTGGACCGCGCCCTCGTGGCCGAGCGTGACCAGGACGAGCCCCACCGCCAGACCGCGGGCGAGGAACGCCCGGTGGGGGTTGCTGCGCAGCACCATCCCCGCGCAGCCGAGGAGCAGCAGCACCCCGGCGTCGAGCGCGAGGTAGGGCGTGCTCAGCAGGTCGCGCCCGGCCCGGGAGGTGGTGTCGATGTAGGCGACCCAGTTCGAGGTGCCGCGCAGGGCGTCGGCGACCGTCGTGGGGAACGTCGTGACCGAGGCCGTCTCGATCCAGTCCAGGAAGGGCGGGCTGTAGGCACCCATCACCGCCAGGGGGACCAGCCACCACAGCGTGCCGAGGAAGGTGAACACCGGCCACCAGAGCATGAGCGCGCGACGGCGCGGACCGCGCGTGCGGGTCAGCAGCCACACGACGCCGAGCGGGATGACCGCGAAGGCGGCCGCGGCGTTGATGCCTCCGACGCACGCGACCGCGACACCGGCCCAGGCCGCTGCCAGGCGCGGGGAGCCACGCTCGGCGCCCACGACCAGGGGCAGCAGCACCCACGGCGCCAGCGCCATCGGCCAGCTCTCGCTAGAGATGGGCCCCAGCGTGGTGAGCATCCGCGGCGAGAGGGCGTAGGCGACGCCGGCAAGCAGGCAGGCGAGGTCGCTGCGCACCCCGAGCGCCCGCACCAGCCGGGCGGTCCCGGCGAAGGCGACCGCGAGGACCAGCCCCCACCACAGCCGCTGCACCACCCATCCCGGCAGCCCGGCGAGGACGCCGGTCAGGAAGAACGGGGCGGTCGGGAAGAGGTACCCGTAGGCCTGGTTCTGCAGCTGTCCGAACGCGCCCTCGCCGTCCCAGAGGTGCAGGGCGCGCACGACGAAGTCACCCGGTGCGGCGACCAGGTCGAACTTGGTGTCGGCCACGAGGTAGCCGGGGTCCTGGGTGAACGCGAGGCCGAGGAGCAGCCCGCACCCCGCCAGCACCCGCCAGGCGAAGGTGCTCATCAGCGGCGGCGCAGCACCAGCACGAGGTTCCAGGTGACGAGCTCGCGCACGACCGGGACGCGCAGCAGCCACCGGCTCCACCAGGGGTTGTAGCGCGGGGTGAGGTGGACGACGTCCACGGTGCCCGCGTCCTCCTGCTCGCGCGCCCAGCGCAGCCCGGCGGCGACCGTCACGGGGAAGAGCGACTCGCCGAACTTGTTCTTCGGCTCGTGCCCGTGGACGCGGGTGTAGCGGCGGCGCGCCCGGGCGCCGCCGAGGAAGTGCCACGGGGCCGTCTCATGGCCGCCCCACGGGCCGAACCAGACCGTGTAGCTGATGAAGACCAGGCCCCCGGGCTTGGTCACGCGCACCATCTCGCGCGCCATCGTCCACGGCTGGGGCACGTGCTCGAGGACGTTGGAGGAGTAGCAGACGTCGACGCAGGCGCTGCGCACCGGCAGCTGCATGCCGCTGCCGACCACGGTGCCGGCGGCGATGTCGCCGAGGCCGGCGAGCTCTCCCACGTCGGAGTCCAGCGCCAGGTACCGGGCACCGGCCTCGCGGAAGGCGTCGCGGAAGTAGCCGGGGCCACCGCCGACGTCGAAGACCAGCCGGGACTCCAGCGGCGCGTAGTGCGCGACCTGGGCTGCGGAGTCCTGGGCCAGGGCGGTGTAGAAGCGGGCGGGATCGGGCTGCTCGTAGCGGAACTCCCGCAGCAGACGCACCGACCTCGACAGCGAGGCCCGGAAGGGCTTGGTGGACGGGCGTGGCACGACGTGGACCCTATAGGCTCCGGCGGATGCACGAGGGCTCGCTGGACGGACGCCACGTCGTCTTCCTGAGCTGGCGCGACACCGCGAACCCGGAGGGCGGCGGGGCCGAGCGCTACCTGGAGAAGATGGCCGAGGGCCTGATCGAGCACGGGTGCACCGTCACCATCTTCTGCGCCGCCCACGCCGCGGCCCCGCCGGAGGAGACCCGCGGTGGCATCCGGTTCGTCCGGCGCGGCACCAAGCTGTCGGTGTACGCCGCCGGCATGCGCGCACTGCGTCGCGGCGACCTCGACGGGCCGCAGGGTCGCACCGACCTCGTGGTCGACGTGCAGAACGGGCTGCCGTTCTTCAGCCGGATGGTCACCGACGTGCCCGTGATCGTGCTGATCCACCACGTGCACCGCGAGCAGTGGCCGGTGGTCTACCCGGGGCTCAGCGGACGCATCGGCTGGTGGATCGAGCGCCGCTTCGCGCCCCGGCTCTACCGCCGCGAGCAGTACGTCGCGGTCTCCCGAGCCACCCGCGACGAGCTGGTCGCGCTGGGCATCGACCAGGACCGCATCGCGGTCGTGCACAACGGCACCGACCCCTACCGTGCGGTCGACCCCGGCAAGAGCCCCGACCCCATGGTTGCCGTCGTCGGACGCCTCGTCCCCCACAAGCAGGTCGAGCACGCCGTCGACGCCGTGGTGGCACTGCAGGCCGAGCTGCCAGGGCTGCGTCTGCACGTGGTCGGGTCCGGCTGGTGGGAGGCCGAGCTGGCGGCGTACGTCGAGAAGGTGGGGGCGGGCGACTGCGTCGTGCTCGAGGGCCACGTCACCGAGGAGCACAAGCACGAGGTCTACGAGCGGGCGTGGGTGCTTGCGCTGCCGTCGCTGAAGGAGGGCTGGGGGCTGGTCATCGGCGAGGCCGGCATGCACGCGACTCCCGCTGTCGCCTACCGCGCCGCCGGCGGCACCCAGGAGTCGATCGAGCACGACCACTCCGGCCTGCTGGTCGACACCCACGAGCAGTTCACCGAGGCGCTGCGCAGGCTGCTGACCGACGAGTCGCTGCGCCGCCGCCTCTCCGCCGGTGCGCTCGAGGTCAGCCACCGCTTCACCTGGACGCAGAGCCAGCGGTCCTTCGCCGAGGTCGTCGCCGCCAGGCTCGACGGTCGCATCCTGCACGCCGACGACCCGGGCGCCACCCGCGTCTGACCCGGGCCTGACCCGGTCCACGATGTGCAGCAGGAGTCGACGGCGATCTGGCCGGCGAGGTCGATGACGGGCTTGACGGGTGATGACCACGAACCAGCCCGACTGGAGGGCGTGGCGTGAAAGGGGTTCACGAGGAGCCCTCCAGTCGCCCCGCGGGGACGGCGTGGAGGGCACACCGAAAGGCCGACAGCCCAGGGCTGCCGGCCTTCACGTGGTGCGTGCGGCTGGGCTCTAGTTGGTCGAGCCGTAGACCACGACGGGTGCGTTGACGTTCGCCGGGGAGTCCCCCTGCGGGCTCGTCTGCGACGACACGACGCCGACCACCGTCACGGTGGCCACCGCTCCGCCGACGATCATCGCCGCGACGGTGCCAAGAATGCTTCCCACTTCTCCACCCTCCCTCAAAGGTAGGAAAACGTTAGCAGTCTCACGCCCTATCCGGACAAATTCCGACGCAAACGTTGCCGAGCGCAACGGACGCCAGCGACCACGGCAGCCAACAGGACCGCGAGGTGCGCCGTCCAGGCGAGGCCCATCGCCACCTGCCACGAGGTCGGCGAGGTCGTCTCGTCGACCTCGTCCAGCCGCACGACCCGCAGGCGCCCGTCGTCGAGGAGCGTCTCCCCCGCCACGTCCGGTGCCGGCCCGGGCGCCGTCAGGTCGGTGGCGACCGCCCCGACGCCGAGGGAACCGAGCACGTCGGCCCGAGCCTGCGGGGTGGGCAGCTCGATCGCGTCACGGACCCGTTGCACGCGCTGGTCCTCGCCCTCGATGACGACGTCGTCGACCACCAGCTCGTCGGAGGCGACGGGCACAGGTAGCAGCACCCTGCCCAGCGGGTCGAGGACCTTGTGCCCGTCGTTCCAGTCGGGCTGCCGATAGCTCGAGAGCGGCAGCACCAGGACGTCGCCCGCCCCTTCACCGAGCGCGGCGCGGGCGTCGGCGTAGGACACCGGGTAGTCCACCGCGACCAACCGCCCCCCGGCTCCCCATGCGGCGTCGGGCAGGACCGTGACCGGCCATAGGACGGCGACGACCGCCAGGGAGACGCGCGCCGGCGTGGCCCAGCGGCCACGGGTCCACCGCCAGGCACCGTCGACGGCGACCGCCACGAGCGCGACCAGCAGGGGGACGCACAGCACGAGGAGGCGCGAGCCGTCGCGCAGCACTCCCCCACCCGGTACGACGCCGGCCAGCTGCCCCACGGGCCCGGGAGCGGCCCAGGTGAGCACCGCCAGCAGCCAGCCGACGGCCCACAGCAGGACGAGCGGCGCCCATGGGACCGCGAGCACGATCGCCTCCCGGCGGGACCGCCGGACGCCCAGGACCAGCAGCGGCACCAGGGCCAGCAGGGCGACGAGAGCAGCCGGGCCGGTGCGACTGACCGGCACCACCTCGGCGTTCCAGACCCCGCCCAGGGTCAGCGCCGCGAGCGGACCGGGCAAGGGGCCTTCCCCGGACAGGGCGAAGAGGCGCGCCGCGGCAGGGTCGCTCACCGCGTCCCGGACGTGCAGCAGCCCGGAGACCAGCCACGGGGCCTGCGCCGCCAGCACGAGGAGCGCCCCCCGCGCCCACAACCGGCGCTCACCGGGCCCGAGCACGAGCCCGGACAGCAGCACCAGCGAGGTCGCCAGGCCCGCGCTGACGCTGAGGCTGCCGAGCAGCACGGCGAGCGGCAGCCACCAGGGGGCTCGCCCGGTCGCCCGCCAGCGGGTCGCGCCCAGCAGGACCCACGGGAGTGCGGCGTACCCGAGCAGGACCGGCCAGTGGCCCAGCACCAACCGCTCGACGACGAACGGGTTCCAGCACCACAGCGTGACCGCAGCGAGCCGGGACACCACGCCGAGTCCGGCCAGGACCCGGTCGATGCCCGACGCACCGCCGAGCAGCATCCCGAGCAGCACCAGCTTCTGCAGCAGCATCCCCGGGACGACCTCGTCCAGCACCGCCACCCAGGCGTCGCTGGGGACGGCCCGGGGCAGGCCGCTGCCGAGCCCCAGGACGTCTGCGCGCACCGCCAGGTCGCGCACCCAGACCATGTCGTAGGACAGGACGTAGCCAGGACCGAGCGCCGGGCCGAGCACGAGCCCCACGAGCACGAGGGACCACACGGCGACCAGCGCACGCTGCCAGGTCGCACGCGGATCCGGGGTCGCCACACGAGGAGCAAAGCACGTCGGGGCTTCGCCCACCTTTTCGCGGGCGTTGGCCGACACTTCCCCCGGCGGCCGCGACCTCACCTAGTCTCACAGGGTGACGACCACGACTGAGCAGGCCTCGGGGGCCTCAGGGGACCAGGAGGGCCGCCGACGGCTGCCCGACCTGAAGGCGCTGCTGCGCAGCAGCGCCGGCATCGCCGTGGCCATGGCGGTCATGAACGTCGCGACCTACGCCTTCCAGATGATCTCGGCGCGCCTCCTCGGCCCGACCGAGTACGGCGCGGTCGCCTCCCTCATGGCCCTGCTGATGGTCGTCGCCGTCCTCCAGCTCGGCCTGCAGGCCACCGGCGCCCGACGCATCTCCGCCGAGCCGGAGCACGTCGCCCAGATCGAGCGCATGGTCCTGCGCGTCACCTACCGCGCGGCCCTCGGGCTCGGCCTGCTGATGATGGCGCTCGCACCGGTGGTGCACCAGGTGCTCCGCCTGGACTCCGTGGTCCCGGCGCTCCTGCTGGCCGTCTCCGCGGTGCCCCTCACGATCATGGGCGGCCAGGCCGGCGTGCTGCAGGGCGAGCGCCGGTGGTTCTCGCTCGCCGGCATCTACCTCGCGATGGGCCTGGGCCGTGTGGTCGTCGGCACCGCCTGCATCGTCGTCTCCCCCACCGAGTCGGCGGCCATGCTCGGCGTGATGATCGCGATGTTCGCCCCGGCACTGGTCGGCTGGCTGGCGCTGCGCCGCCCGGGGCTGCACGTGCGCGACGGCGACCGGCACAGCGACCAGCACACGGCGCGCCGCGTCGTCACCGAGACCGGCAGCGCCTCGCTGGCGCTGCTGGCCTTCTTCGTGCTCTCCAACCTCGACATCGTGGTAGCGCGCAACGTCCTCGACGACCACGACGCCGGCCTGTACGCCGCCGGCCTGATCCTCACCAAGGCGGTGCTGTTCCTGCCGCAGTTCGTCGTGGTCGTCGCGTTCCCGGCCATGTCCACGCCGGCGCAGCGCCGCCGCGCCCTGCTGCGCAGCCTCTTCGTCGTCGGCCTGCTCGGCGTGGTCTGCACCCTCGGCGCGTGGCTCCTCAGCGGCCTGGCCATGGTCTTCGTCGGCGGCGCGGAGTACGCCGACGTGGAGTCCCGCCTGTGGGTCTTCGCCGTGCTCGGCACGCTGCTGGCGATGCTGCAGCTGCTGGTCTACTCGGTGCTGGCCAGGCGCGGCACCAAGACGACGTACCTGGTGTGGATGGCCGTGATCGCGATGATCGTGCTCGCCAGCACCGTCGAGGAGCTGGGCACCCTCGCCGCGGTCGTGGTGTGCATCGACGCCGCGCTCTTCGCCGCCCTGCTCGGCATCAGCCTGTGGCGGCTCAAGGAGCCCGTCCCCGCGCAGCCCGAGGACTGAGTCCTCTCGCTAGTGCGCCGCCTCGTGCCACGAGCGACCCGTGCCGACGGAGACGTCGAGGGGCACGAGCAGGTCGGCGGCGGCGCCCATGTGCTGACGCACCAGCTGCTCGAGCTGCTCCCGCTCCCCGGCGGCCACCTCGAGCACGAGCTCGTCGTGGACCTGCAGCAGCATCCGTGAGCGCAGCCCCGCGGTGGCGATGCCCTCCTCGAGGTCGAGCATGGCGACCTTGATCAGGTCGGCCGCCGACCCCTGGATCGGCGCGTTGAGCGCCATCCGCTCGGCCATCTCGCGACGCTGGCGGTTGTCGCTGGTCAGGTCGGGGAGGTAGCGCCGGCGACCGCGCAGGGTCTCGGTGAACCCGGTGCGCCGCGCCTCGTCGACCACGCCGCCGAGGTAGTCGCGCACCCCGCCGAAGGTCTCGAAGTACTCGTCCATCAGTCCGCGTGCCTCGCTCGGCTCGATGCCCAGCTGCTGCCCGAGGCCGAACGCGGACAGGCCGTAGGCCAGCCCGTAGTTCATCGCCTTGATCTTGGCCCGCTGCTCGGTGGAGACGTCCTCGGCCGCGACGTCGAAGACCCTCGCCGCGGTGATGGAGTGGAAGTCCTGGCCCGAGCGGAACGCCTCGATGAGCAGCGCGTCCTCGGAGAGGTGGGCCATGATCCGCATCTCGATCTGGCTGTAGTCGGCCGTCATCAACGACTCGAAGCCCTCGCCCACCACGAAGGCCTCGCGGATGCGGCGGCCCTCCTCGGTGCGGATCGGGATGTTCTGCAGGTTGGGGTCGGTGCTGGAGAGCCGACCGGTCGCGGCGATGGTCTGGTTGAAGGTGGTGTGGATGCGCCCGTCGGCCGCCACGGTCTTCAGCAGCCCCTCGATGGTCTGCCGCAGGCGGATCACGTCGCGGTGGCGCAGCAGGTGCAGCAGGAAGGGGTGCTCGGTCTTGACGTACAACGCCTGCAACGCGTCGGCGTCGGTGGTGTAGCCGGTCTTGGTGCGCTTGGTCTTGGGCATGTCGAGCTCGTCGAAGAGCACCACCTGCAGCTGCTTGGGCGAGCCGAGGTTGATCTCCTTGCCGATGACGGCGTAGGCCTCCTCGGCCGCGGCGCGCACCTCGGCGGAGAAGTGCTGCTCCAGCGACTCGAGGTGCTCGCTGTCCACAGCGATGCCGAGGGTCTCCATCCGGGCGAGCAGGTGCACGAGTGGCAGCTCGATCTCGGCCATGAGCTCGGTCCCGCCGTGCTCCTCGACGGCGGTGTCGAGCGCCTCGGCGAGGTCCAGAACCGCCCGCGCGTGCAGCATCGCGGTGTCGGCGGCGGCGCTGTCGCCCTCGTCCCCGAGGGTGTCGAGGCTGAGCTGCCCGTCGTCGGCCTCCCCCTGCTTCAGCTCGCGCTTGAGGTAGCGCAGGGTCAGGTCGGCGAGGTCGTAGGAGCGCTGGTCGGGCCGCACGAGGTACGCCGCGATCGCGGTGTCGCTCTGCAGGCCGGCCAGCGGCCACCCGCGGGCCGCGAGCGCCAGCATCGGGCCCTTCGCGTCGTGCAGGATCTTGGGCCGCGCGGCGTCGGCGAGCCAGGCGGCGACCGCGGCGTCGTCGGCGGGGGTCACCTCGGCCGCGTCGAACCAGGCAGCCGTGCCGTCCGCGGCGGCCAGGGCGAGCGACCAGACCTCGCCCGTGCCTGCTCGCCAGGCCCCCTGCACCGCCACGCCGGTCGCGACGTCGCCGGAAGCGTGCTCGGCCAGCCAGGAGCCGACCTCGTCGGCGCCCAGGCGGGTGCCGGCCAGCTCGAAGCCGGAGTCGTCGACGACGTCCTCCTCCGAGCTCAGCGTCTCGAAGAGCCGGTCGCGCAGCACCCGGAACTCCAGGCCGTCGAAGAGCGTGTGCACGGCCTGGCGGTCCCACGGACGCAGCGCGAGGTCGCGCGGGTGCAGCTCGAGGTCGAGGTCACGGACCAGGGCGTTGAGGCGTCGGTTGCGCATGACGTCGCCGAGGTGCTCGCGCAGCGCCTCGCCCTTCTTGCCGGTGATCTTGTCGGCGTTGTCGATCACGCCGTCGAGGTCGCCGTAGGTCTTGAGCCACTTGGCCGCGAACCCCTGACCGACCCCGGGCACGCCGGGGAGGTTGTCGGAGGTCTCCCCGACGATGGCGGCCAGCTCCGGGTACTGGTGCGGCGGGACGGCGTACTTCGCCTCGACGGCCTCGGGCGTCATCCGCGCGAGGTCGGAGACCCCGCGCATGGGGTAGAGCACCGTGGAGCGGTCGGTGACCAGCTGCAGGGAGTCGCGGTCCCCGGTGAGGATCAGCACCTCCATCTCCGGCTCCGCCAGTGCCTGGGTCACCAGCGTGGCGATGATGTCGTCGGCCTCGAAGCCGTCCTTCTTCAAGAAGGGGATGTTGAGCGCGTCGAGGACCTCCTCGATCAGCGGCAGCTGGCTGGAGAACTCGCCGGGGGTCTTGTTCCGCTTCGCCTTGTACTCGGAGTACTCCTGCATGCGGAAGGTCTGGCGCGAGACGTCGAAGGCCACCGCGACGTGCGTCGGCTGCTCGTCGCGCAGCACGTTGATCAGCATCGAGGTGAAGCCGTAGACGGCGTTGGTGTGCTGCCCCGTCGTGGTGGAGAAGTTCTCCACCGGGAGCGCGAAGAAGGCGCGGTAGGCCAGCGAGTGGCCGTCGAGCAGCAGGAGCCGGGGGCGGGCGTTCGTCTCGGGCACCCGCCGAGACTATCCGTGGCCACCGACATCCCGGCCGGGCGGTGGCGGCTAGGTTGAGCGGCATGACAGAGCAGAGCATCTCCGTGGAGGACTACCTCGCCTCCATGCCCCAGGGCATGGGCGGGCTCAACGACAAGCTCGGCGTCACGCTGCTGGAGCTGTCGCCGGAGCGGATCGTGGCGACCATGCCCGTCGAGGGGAACACCCAGCCCTACGGGCTGCTCCATGGTGGTGCCTCGGTGGCGCTCGCCGAGTCCCTGGGCTCCATCGGGGCGGGCCTGCACGGCATGCCCGACAAGGTGCCGGTCGGTGTCGACATCAACGCCACCCACCACCGCGCCGCCACCTCCGGCCTGGTGACGGCGGTCGCGACGCCGGCCTACCTCGGGCGCACCCAGGTGACCTACGAGATCGTCGTCTCCGACGAGCGTGGCAAGCGGGTGTGCACCTGCCGGATCACCTGTGCGCTGATCCCGAAGGAGAAGGTCGGGCTGTAGGGCCCAGTCGGCCGGTTCAGGCCTGCTGCTCGGACTGCTGCCGTCGCAGCGTGCGGCGGGCCGCCAGCAGCTGGGCCCGGGCCCGGTCGCGGTGCCGCTCGGCGGGCGGACGCTGCGCCTCGGCCTTCGCGCGCACCAGGTGCGAGGGGGCCACCCGCAGCACGGCGTGCGGCCCCAGCCCCAGACGTGCCATGAACCGGTTGGCGTCCCGGGAGCCGGCTGCCGCGCCGGTCGCCACGTGCGCGATGCCGAGCTCCTCGGCGTACGCCGCCGCCGACTCGACCAGCAGCCGTCCGACGCCCAGGCGCCGGAACTCCGGCAGCACGTGCGGTGAGACCGCCTGCACCACGGGCTCGAGGTTGAGCGGGGTCAGCGTGGTGACCTTCAGCAGCACCGCCCCGGCGGGGGCACCGTCGACCTCGGCCACCAGGAGCCGCTGCTCGGCGGAGACCAGCGAGTCCTTGACGAGCAGCTCGACGTCCGCGACCTGCTCCTGGCGGTCGCCGCGACGCAGCGCGTCGGACCACAGCACCGCCAGGAAGAGCGAGTCCTCCACCCGGGCGGGACGCAGCACCACGGAGTGACGGCTCACGGTGCACCTGCCTGGGGTCGCGTCGGGGGATGGGCCAGAGAAGATTACGCTCGGCACGGCCGACGGCAACAGCGGCCCGGACCGGTCTTTACCTTGCGGGCCCACAGCCCCACCATCCCTCTCGGAGGCAGCCCTGTTCACCGGCACCGGCACCCTGGTCAACGTCGTGACCGTGCTCCTGGGCTGCAGCCTCGGGGTGCTGCTCGGCAACCGGTTGCCGGTGCGGACCCGCGACCTGGTCACCGACGGCCTCGGCCTGGTGACGCTGCTGATCGCGGCGACCTCGGCCATGGCGGTGCTCTCCCCCGCCCTCGCTGCCGAGGTGGGCGACGCGGCCCCGATGCTGATCGTGCTCGGCGCCGTCCTGGTCGGAGGCATCACGGGGTCGCTGCTGGGCCTGGAGACCGGTGTCGAGCGCCTGGGTGGCTGGCTGCAGGCGCGGTTGGTCGGCAGCAGCGGCTCGACGGACCGGGCACGGTTCGTCGAGGGCTTCGTCATCGCCTCGTTGGTCTTCTGCACCGGTCCGCTCACCATCCTGGGTGCGCTCAACGACGGGCTCGGCAACGGGGCCGACCAGCTGCTGCTGAAGTCGGCCCTCGACGGCTTCGCCGCGATCGCCTTCGCCGCGGCCTTCGGCTGGGGCGTCGCTGCGAGCGTCGTGACCGTCCTGACGGTCCAGGGCACCCTCACGGTGCTGGGGGTCGTCCTCGGCGACGTCCTCCCCGAGGCGCACCTCGCGGCCGTCACCGCCACCGGCGGCGTCCTCCTGGTCGGCGTGGCCATGCGCCTGCTGCGCCTGCGCGAGATCGCGGTGGCCGACCTGCTGCCCGCACTGGTCGTCGCACCGGCCCTCGTCTCGCTGGTCGCCGCGCTGCGCTGAGGACCGGCGGCACCTGGCACACACACCCCCTGAGGCATCAGGGGGCTCCGCTGCCGAATTGTTACGTTTCGGGCACATCCGTGCCTCGGTCCGACAAGGACCCCCGCGGGGACCCTCACTTCACTATGGTGCCTCCAATGCCCGCCTTCCGGGCAGGGAGACAGAAGCGACAGATCCGGAGACCCCATGAAGCGGATGACCCACACGATGCGCCTCGCCGCCGTCGCCTCGGCGACGATGCTGGTGCTGGCTGCGTGCGGTAGCGAGGACAGCAGCAGCGACACCGACACCGACGCCGGGGACGACACCCCGACCACGTCGAACATCGACCTCAAGATCGGGACCGCGCTGCCCCAGACGGGCAACCTCGCGTTCCTCGGCCCCCCGGAGGAGGCGGGCGTCGGCTACGCCGCGTCGCTCATCGAGGAGGCCGACACCGGTCTGAACCTGGAGATCGTCTACGGCGACTCCGGCGACACCGACAACAAGGCCTACGAGTCCGAGATCCCGCGCCTGCTCGGCGAGGACGTCTCGGCCATCATCGGTGCGGCCTCGTCCGGCACCTCGCTGCAGTTCATCGACCAGGTCGTGGACGCCGGCGTCATCCAGTTCTCGCCGGCCAACACCTCCGACGCCTTCACCACCTACGAGGACGACGGCCTCTACTGGCGCACCGCCCCCTCCGACGTGCTGCAGGGGGACGTGCTCGGCAACCTGATCGCCGCCGACGGCGCCGCGACGCTGGGCATGATCGTGCTCAACGACTCCTACGGCACCGGCCTGGCCAAGTACGTCACCGAGGCCTTCGAGGGCGCCGGCGGCGAGGTCGTGGCCATGGAGACCTACAACACCGGTGACACCTCCTTCGACTCGCAGGTGAGCGCGGTGCTGGCGGCCAACCCGGACGCCATCGCCCTGATCACCTTCGAGGAGGTCGCCACCATCCTGCCGAGCCTCTTCGGGGAGTTCCCGTCCGAGAACCTCTACTTCGTGGACGGCAACCTGTCGAACTTCGGCAAGCAGTTCCCGAAGGGCTCGCTGACCGGCGCCAAGGGCACCCTGCCCGGTCTGTCGATCGACTCGCTGAAGGCCTTCACCGACGACCTGAACGCCTACGCCAAGGAGTCGGGCCAGTTCCCGAAGGGCCTCGACGAGTTCAGCTACGCCGCTGAGTCCTTCGACGCGGTCAACCTGATCGCGCTGGCCGCCCTGGCCGCTGGTTCCTCGGACCCCGCGGACATCGCCGGCAAGCTACAGGAGGTCTCCGGTGGCACCGGTGAGGGCGAGAAGTGCACCACCTTCGCCGACTGCGCCGAGATCATCCAGAACGGTGGCACGGCCGACTACGACGGCATCTCCGGTCCGATCACCTTCGACGAGGTGGGCGACCCGCAGGACGCCACGATCGGCATCTACCAGTACGGCGACGACAACACCTACGCCGCCTACACGGGCTGACCAGGGGTCGCTGACCTGACAGCACAGGGCCCGGGTTCCTTCGAGGAACCCGGGCCCTGTTGCATGTCCGGACCCTGACGCCAGGGCCCCGGTCGTGCGCCTCCGCGCGCCGCACCCTCGACCAGCGCCCGAGGGCACGACCGCAGCAGCACAGGAGCACGCTGGAGCACAGGACACCACCCTGGGAGCGACTCCAGGGCCCTGACCCGCACCGTCCCGGTCCTCCAGCACGCCAGAGGGCCCCACGCACAGCGGAGGGCCACGCACAGCAGAGGGCCACGCACAGCAGAGGGCCTCGGGAACCTGTGCGGTTCCCGAAGCCCTCTGCGGCGTCGTACGACGAAGGACCGCCCGAGGGCGGCCGGGTGCTACTTGCCCAGCGTGCCGAGGTACAGCTCGGTGACCTTGGGGTCGTCGAGGAGGTCACGGCCGGTGCCGGTGTGGGCGTCCGTGCCGAGGTCCAGGACGTAGCCACGGTCGCAGATCTGCAGGCAGCGGCGGGCGTTCTGCTCGACCATGATGCAGGTGACGCCGGCCTTGTTGATGTCGGAGACGCGGATGAACGCCTCGTCCTGGCGCACCGGCGAGAGACCCGCGGACGGCTCGTCGAGCAGCAGGACCTTGGGGTCCATCATCAGCGCGCGGCCCATGGCCACCATCTGGCGCTCACCGCCCGACAACGAGCCGGCACGCTGCTTGAGCCGCTTGCCGAGCTCGGCAAAGATGCCGGTGACGAACTCCAGGCGCTCGGAGTAGACCTTGGGGTTCTGGTAGAGCCCCATCTGCAGGTTCTCCTCGATGGTGAGCGAGGGGAACACGTTGTTGGTCTGCGGGATGAACCCCACACCTTTGGCGACCAGCTTGTTGGCCTTGAGGCCGGTGATGTCCTGGCCGTCGAGGGAGATCGTGCCCTCGCGGACCTGGACCATCCCGAAGATCGCCTTCAGCAGCGTCGACTTGCCGGCGCCGTTGGGGCCGATGATGCCGATCAGCTCGCCCTGGTGGGCGGTCAGGGAGCACCCGTTGAGGATGTTGACACCGGGCAGGTAGCCCGCGTGGACGTCGTCGACGAAGACGACCGGCGTCCGGGTCTCGGTGGCGGCGGCACTCATCGCTTCTTCTCCTCGCGCTCCAGCTCGTCGTTGGACTCCTCCTCGATCATGTGCCGCGAGGCGTCGGCGTCGGCGCCGTCGCCGGCCACGCGGCCAGTCACGACACCGAGGTCGACGTCCTGGTGGGCACCGAGGTAGGCGTCGATGACGGCGGGGTCGGACATGACCGTGCTCGGGTCGCCCTCGGCGACGATCTTGCCCTCGGCCATCACGACGACCCAGTCGGCGATGTGGCGGACCATGTGCATGTCGTGCTCGACGAAGAGCACGGTCATCCCCTGCTCCTTCAGGTCGAGGATGTGGTCGAGCAGCGACTGCGTCAGGGCCGGGTTCACACCGGCCATCGGCTCGTCGAGCATGACCAGGGTGGGGTTCGACATCAGCGCACGGGCCATCTCGAGGAGCTTGCGCTGACCACCGGAGAGGCTCGCGGCGTAGTCGTCGACCTTGGCATCGAGCTTGAACCGCACCAGCAGCTCACGCGCGCGCTCCTCGATCTCCTTGTCCTGGCTGCGCCAGGCCGCGGGGAAGAGGCTGGTGAAGAACCGCTCACCACGCTGCTCGGTGGCCCCGAGCTTCATGTTCTCCAGGACGGTGAGCAGGCCCAGCGCCTTGGTGAGCTGGAAGGTGCGCACCAGGCCACGGCGGGCGACCTTGAAGGCCGGCACGCCCGCCAGGGAGCGGTCGTTGAACGACCACTTGCCCTCGTCGGGGGTGTCGAAGCCGGTCAGCAGGTTGAAGAAGGTCGTCTTGCCGGCACCGTTGGGACCGATGAGCGCGGTGATCGCGCCCCGAGGGATCTCCACGTGGTCCACGTCGACGGCGTGCACGCCGCCGAAGGAGCGGCGCACGTTGTCGGCGACGATGATCGGGTCGACCTTCTTGCAGCCAGGGGTGGCCTCACCGACGTGGAGGCCGGTCGTCTTCTCCCGCGGGACCAGCGTCGGCGGTCCGGACTGGGACGAGGCGTCACTTGACAAAGGTCATCTCCTTCTTGTTGCCCAGGATGCCCTGGGGCATGAAGATCACCAGCAGCATCAGGCCCACGCCGACGAGGATGAACCTCACCATTCCTGCCTGGTTGGCGGTCATGAAGGGCAGCACGCCGGCGTCGACGAGGGCCGGCATCAGGTTGCTGAGGAAGAACTGCAGCACCCAGAAGATCACTGCGCCGAGCACCGGACCGAACACCGTCGCCGCACCGCCGAGCAGCACGATCGTGTAGACGAAGAAGGTCAGCGAGGTCACGTAGACGCCGGGGCTGGCGTTGGAGCCCAGGGTGTAGACGATGCCGCCGGCGGCGATGATCACGCCACCGATGATCAGGGCCTGCATCTTGTAGGCGAAGACGTTCTTGCCCAGGGCGCGCACCGCGTCCTCGTCCTCGCGGATGCCGCGCAGGACACGGCCCCACGGGCTGCGCATCATGGCCCAGACCAGCAGGACGGCGAGCGCCAGCAGGACGATGCCGATGACGATCGGCCACAGCTCGTTCTGGTTGAACTGCCACGGGCCGAAGCCGTACTCCCCGTCGGGGATCGGGTTCGCGGCCTGGAAGTCACCGGAGTAGCCGTACAGGCCGTCGGCGGAGCCGGTGACCTCCTCGAAGGCCACGGTGAGCAGCAGCAGGCGCAGCACCTCGGCCGCGGCGATCGTGACGATCGCGAGGTAGTCACCGCGCAGTCGCAGCGTCGGGACGCCGAGGATCATCGCGAAGACGACCGCGGCGAGCAGCGCGACGATCGCGGCCAGCCACCACGGGAAGCCGAAGGTGAGGATGGAGATCGCGTAGCCGTAGGCACCGACGGCCATGAAGCCGGCGACACCCATGTTGAGCAGGCCGGCCTGTCCGAAGTGGACACCCAGACCGAGTGCTGCGAGGGCGTAGGCGATCGTCGTCGTCGAGATGATCGACGAAGCCGATTGGTTGAAGATCTGACCCCAGTCCATGGCGGGCTCCTATCCGATTCTCTCGCGCCGACCGAGGATGCCCTGGGGCCGGACCAGCAGGATGATGATGAGGATGGCCAGGGCGGATGCGAACCGCAGGTCGGCCGGGATGAACAGGCTCGAGGTCTCGACGATGATGCCGATGATCAGCGCACCGATCAGGGCGCCGAAGGCGGTGCCGAGACCACCGAGCGTCACGGCCGCGAACATCAGCAGCAGCACCTGGGTGCCCATGTCCCACTTGATGCCGGGCCGGTAGTAGGCGTAGAGGACGCCGGCGAGACCGGCGAGCGCCGAGGCGAGGATCCACACGACCCGGACGACGAAGTCGACGTCGATGCCCGAGGCAGAGGCGAGCCCCGGGTTGTCGGAGATCGCACGGGTGGCCTTGCCGAGCCGGGAGTAGGTCAGCCACAGGGCGAAGGCGACGATCACGATGATCGCGATGACCATGGAGACGATGTCGACCTTGGTCATCCGGATCGGGCCGATGATGTCGATCTTCTGCGGGGTCGAGCCCGGGAGCTGCTCGGTGCCGCCGCCGATGAAGTACTGGAAGATGTAGCGGATCGCCAGCGAGAGGCCGATGCTCACGATCATCAGCTGCACGACGCCGACCGAGCGGTGGCGCAGCGGACGCCAGATCACCGCGTCCATCGCCAGCCCGAGCAGGCCGCTGAGCAGCACCGCCAGTGGCAGCGCGATCCACAGCGAGGCACCGATGAAGGCCGTGCCGCCGAGCCACAGGGCGATCACGGCTCCGAAGGTGACCATCTCGCCGTGGGCGAAGTTGGAGATGCCGGTGGTGCCGAAGACCAGCGAGAGGCCGACCGAGGCGAGCCCCAGCATGAGGCCGAAGTTGATGCCCTGGACCAGGCGCTGGACGAGCTGCGTGGCGAAGGCGCTGGACTCGCGATCACCCTCGCCGATGAAGAAGTTGACCGCCTTCGGTGCGAACGGCACGTTCGGCGTGACCTCCTTGGTCTCCGGCGTGTCGTCCTCGGGGTCGTCCAGCGTGATGCCCTCGGGGAGCGTGTCGACGTCGAGGACGACGGTGTACTCCGCCGACTCCGGGACGCTGACCTGCCACTGGCCGCGGGGACCGGTCTCCACCGTCTGCGGCCCACCGGGACCGTCGACGGTGATGGAGACACCCTCGATGGCCTCGCCCTCGTTCTGGACGTTGCCGGCGATCTTGAACGGGTCGCCCTCCGCCGCGACGGCGGGTCCGCCGCCGAGCAGCGTGGCCAAGCCCAGTGCGAGCAGCAGCATGGTCGCGATGCGCCAGACGGCGGACACTCCCGACCTGGTCGTGGGTCTCATTGGGCTCTTGGTCCTCCATGCCTCTCGACGTCTGTGTCGCACTGCGTCAGGGACGCTAGTGGTGGCACGTGTCCCCGAGGTTTCGGCCACCGCCAGCGAACGCTACACGCAGCGAGCCGCTCCCGCGGGCGTCCGGAGGAAGGCGCCGCGATCGGGTCGTGCTCGTGCCCGGATCGTTACGTGAGGCTCTGCCGAGAGGGGTTCTGAAACCCCTACTCGGCCGGGCCGGCGATGCCGGGACCGTGCGAGATGACGCCCTCGGCGACCTGCTTCATCGACAGACGCAGGTCCATCGCGGTCTTCTGGATCCACCGGAACGCCTCGGGCTCGGTGAGGCTCAGCTGCTCCTGCAGCACGCCCTTGGCGCGGTCGACGACCTTGCGGGTCTCGAGGCGCTCCTTGAGGTCGGCCACCTCTGACTCGACGGCCGCGAGCTCGGCGAACCTGCTCACCGCCATCTCGATCGCCGGCACCAGGTCGGACTTGGAGAACGGCTTGACCAGGTAGGCCATCGCCCCGGCGTCGCGGGCCCGCTCGACCAGCTCGCGCTGGGAGAAGGCGGTGAGCACGATGACCGGCGCGATCCGCTGCCCCGCGATCGACTCCGCCGCCGAGATCCCGTCGAGGACCGGCATCTTGACGTCGAGGATGACCAAGTCGGGGCGCAGCTCCTCGGCCAGCTCGATGGCCCGGGCACCGTCGCCGGCCTGGCCGACGACGTCGTAGCCCTCCTCCCCCAGCATCTCGGCGAGGTCCATGCGGATCAGCACCTCGTCCTCGGCGATGACGACGGTGCGGGGTGCCGGTGCAGCAGGCTGGGTCACGCCCGACAGGGTAGGGCACTGGCGGCCCGGCGCAGCAGACTCGGGTAGCCTTCGCAGGCGTCAGGCCCCGATATTCCAATTGGCAGAGAAGGCGGATTCAAAACCCGCACAGTGTGGGTTCGAGTCCCACTCGGGGCACCGAGTGTCGGCGGTCGCCGAGATGCTGTGGTGATGCATCCCGCGGCGACCAGGCTCGAAGCGGTCGCACTCGTGCGATCAGGACACACCGTGTCCTCCGTTGCCCGTCAACTGGCCCTGCCGGCCAGCACGGTTCGGGACTGGGTCACCGGGAGGACCACCGGTCCACTCGATGAGTGCCCGCGCTGCACCGGGGCTTCCGTCCCGGAGGGTCCCTACGCTGCCCTGCTGGGCTACTACCTGGGCGACGGGTGCATCAGTCATGCCCCGCGCTACGACGTCCTGCGCATCTCCTGCGACGCCAGGCTTCCCGGCATCGTCGCTGGCGTCAGCCAGGTGCTGCGCGAGGTGCGCCCCACGGGCAAGGTGTTCCACGTCTCCGGACCAGGAACGATCGTCGTCCAGGGGCACTGGAAGCACTGGACCTGCCTGTTCCCCCAGCACGGCCCCGGTCGCAAGCACGAGCGGGTCATCGCTCTCGAGCCGTGGCAGCAGGAGATCGTCGAGCGGCACCCGGGCCCCTTCCTCCGCGGGCTCTTCCACTCCGACGGGTGCCGCGCGCACAACTGGACGACCCGTCGGGTCGGTGGCGAGCCGAAGCGCTACGAATACCCGCGCTGGCAGTTCTCCAACCGGTCCGAGGACATCCTCGGCCTGTGCACGTGGGCGCTGGACCTGGTCGACGTCCCGTGGCGCCGCAGCGGTCGATGGTGCGTGAGCGTGTCCCGCCGCGCGGGGGTCGCACGCCTGGACGAGCTGGTGGGCCCCAAGCGCTGATCCCCGCTCAGGGGCGCCGGTTGTCCGGCGTCCCTGAGTGCGTGGAGTGCGCGCATCGCAACGCGGAGGCGCGAAGGCGGCCTTCGAGCGGAGCGGGCCGTCGAGCGCCGACAACGCGGCGAGGTGCGTGCTCCACGTGTTCAGGGACGCCGGTACGCCGGGGCGACGCCATTGATGGCGTCACCCATCTTGTGGATGCGCAGCGCGTTGGTGGAGCCGGGGATGCCCGGCGGGGCGCCGGCGATGATCACCACGAGGTCGCCCTCCTGGACCCGGCCGATCTGGAGCAGCTGCTCGTCGACCTGGCGCACCATCTCGTCGGTGTGCTCGACCTCGGTGGTCTTGAAGGTCTCGATCCCCCACGACAGCGACAACTGCGAGCGGACCTTGTCCTCGGGGGTGAAGGCGAGCAGGGGCACGGGGCCGCGCAGCCGCGACATCCGGCGGGCGGAGTCACCGGACTGGGTGAACGCGACGACGTACTTCGCGTGCACCCGCTCCGCGACCTCGGCCGCCGCCTTGGCGATCACGCCGGACTTGGTGTGCGGGTCCCAGTCGATGGCGTCCAGCCCGGTCTCGTGGGCGCTCTCGAGGGCGTGCAGCTCGGTGGCGGAGATGATGCGCGCCATCGTCTCGACCGTGTGGACGGGGTACTCGCCCACGCTCGTCTCGCCCGAGAGCATCACGGCGTCCGCACCGTCGAGGACCGCGTTGGCGACGTCGGAGGCCTCGGCACGCGTCGGCTGCGGGTTGCCGATCATCGACTCCAGCATCTGGGTGGCGACGATGACGGGCTTGGCGTTGAGGCGCGCCTTGCGGATGACCTGCTTCTGCAGGAACGGCACCTCCTCCAGCGGGCACTCCACGCCGAGGTCGCCACGCGCGACCATGAAGCCGTCGAACGCGGCGATCACCTCGTCGAGGTTGTCGATGGCCTGGGGCTTCTCGATCTTGGCGATGACGGGCACCAGCACGCCCACCTCGCGCATGATGCGGCGCACGTCCTCGGCGTCCTTGGCGTCGCGCACGAAGGACAGCGCGACGAAGTCGACGCTCAGCGACAGCGCGAAGCGCAGGTCCGCCTCGTCCTTGGCCGAGAGTGCCGGCACGGAGACGGCGACGCCGGGCAGGTTGATGCCCTTGTTGTTGCTGACCCGACCGCCGACGAGCACCTCGCAGCGCACGTCGGTGTCGCCGACCTCGAGGACCCGCAGGCGGATCTTGCCGTCGTCGATGAGGATCGGGTCACCGACCGAGACGTCGCCGGGCAGGCCCTTGTAGGTGGTGCCGCAGACCTCGGCGTCGCCGGGCACGTCGCGGGTGGTGATGACCCACTCCTGACCGCGCCTCAGGTGGGCCGAACCCTCCGCGAAGGTCTCCAGGCGGATCTTGGGGCCCTGGAGGTCGGCGAAGATGCCGACCCCGTGGCCGCTGGCGTCGGAGGCCTCGCGGACCAGGCGGTAGGACTCCGCGTGGTCCTCGTGGCTGCCGTGGCTCATGTTCAGCCGGGCGACGTCCATCCCGGCGTACACGAGCTCTCGGATGCGCCGGGGCGACGCCGTTGCCGGCCCCAGCGTGCAGACGATCTTGGCTCTACGCACGGTCCCACCCTAGCGGACCTTGGATCGATCAAAGGGTGGGAGCGGCCGAGCCGGCGCATCTTTCCGTGCGCGCTGCACGCAAGGATGCGCCGGCTCGGCGAGGGACCTGCTCAGACCACCAGCGGGCGGTCGGTCGGCTTCACCGGCGCGGGCAGCGCGGTGTCGCCGGTGAGGAACGCGTCGACGTACGACGCAGCCGCACGGCCCTCGGCGATCGCCCAGACGATCAGCGACTGGCCGCGGCCGGCGTCGCCGGCCACGAAGACGCCGGGCCTGGAGGACTGGTAGTCCGAGCCCCGCTGCACGTTGCCACGCTCGTCGAGGTCGACCCCGAGCTGCTCGACCAGGCCGGGCTTCTCCGGACCGAGGAAGCCCATGGCGAAGAGCACCAGCTGCGCCGGGATCTCGCGCTCGGTGCCCTCGACCTCGGTCAGCTTGCCGTCGACGAACTCGACCTCGACCAGCTTCAGCGCCCGGACGTTGCCCTCGTCGTCGCCGAGGAACTCCTTGGTCGAGACGCTGTAGACGCGCTCGCCACCCTCCTCGTGCGCCGAGGAGACGCGGTAGGTCATCGGGTACGTCGGCCACGGCTGTCCCGAGGGACGCGCCTCGGGCGGGCGCGGCATGATCTCCAGCTGCGTGATCGAGCGCGCGCCCTGGCGGATCGACGTGCCGAGGCAGTCGGCGCCGGTGTCACCGCCACCGATGATGACGACGTCCTTGTCGGTGGCCATGATCTGGCCCTCGACGGTCTCACCGAGCGAGGAGCGGTTGGCCTGCGGCAGGAACTCCATCGCCTGGTGGATGCCGCCGAGCTCGCGACCGGTGGCCGGGAGGTCCCGGGGCTCGGTGGCGCCCATGGCGAGCACGACGGCGTCGTAGCGGTCGACCAGCTTGTCGCCGGTCAGCTCGCCGCCGACCTCGACGCCGGCCCGGAAGACGGTGCCCTCACGGCGCATCTGGTCCAGGCGCCGGTCGAGGTGCTTCTTCTCCATCTTGAACTCGGGGATGCCGTAGCGCAGCAGCCCACCGATCTTGTCGGCGCGCTCGTAGACGGCCACCGTGTGACCGGCCCGCGTCAGCTGCTGGGCGGCAGCCAGGCCGGCGGGACCCGAACCCACCACGGCGACGGTCTTGCCCGAGAGCCACTCCGGCGGCTGGGGCCGCACGAAGCCGGACTCCCACGCCTTGTCGATGATCGAGACCTCGACGTTCTTGATGGTCACCGCGTCCTGGTTGATGCCCAGCACGCAGGCGGTCTCGCAGGGGGCCGGGCACAGGCGACCGGTGAACTCCGGGAAGTTGTTGGTCGCGTGCAGGCGCTCGATGGCGCCCTCCCAGTCATCACGCCAGACCAGGTCGTTCCACTCCGGGATGATGTTGCCCAGCGGGCAGCCCTGGTGGCAGAACGGGATGCCGCAGTCCATGCAGCGGCCCGCCTGCGGCGTGATGATCGGCAGCAGCGCGCGGCCGATGCCGTCGGGGTAGACCTCGTCCCAGTCCTTGACCCGCTCGTCGACGGGACGCCGGGTCGCGACCTGGCGTCCCTCCTTCAGGAATCCCTTCGGATCAGCCATGGAGGGCCTCCATCATCTTCTGAGCGGTCTCGTTCTCGTCCAGGCCGTCGGCCTCGGCCTTCGCCTTGGCCTCCAGCACGATCCGGAAGTCGCGGGGCATGATCTCGGTGAAGCGGGTGAGCGAGCTCTCCCAGTCCTCGAGCAGCTCCGCGGCGACCTCGGACCCGGTCTCCTCCAGGTGCGCGCGGACCAGGCCCTCGAGCTCGACGGCGGCCTGGTCCTTGACCGGGCCGAGCTCCACGAGCTCCTTGTTGACGCGGAAGTCTTTGAGGTCCAGGACCCAGGCGATGCCACCGGACATGCCGGCCGCGAAGTTGCGACCGGTCTTGCCCAGCACCACCAGGCGGCCGCCGGTCATGTACTCGGCGGCGTGGTCGCCCACGCCCTCGGTCACGACCCAGGCACCGGAGTTGCGCACGCAGCAGCGCTCGCCGACCCCGCCCCGGATGAAGATGTTCCCCGAGGTGGCGCCGTAGGCGATCGTGTTGCCGGCGATGATCTGCTCGTGGGAGCGGAACGGCGCCGACCGGTCGGGCCGGACCACGATGCGGCCACCCGAGAGCCCCTTGCCGACGTAGTCGTTGCTGTCGCCCTCCAGGCGCAGGGTGATGCCCTTGGGCACGAACGCACCGAACGACTGACCGGCCGAGCCGGTGAACGTCAGGTCGATGGTGCCCTCGGGCAGGCCCTCACCGCGGTACTTCTTGGTCACCTCGTGACCCAGGATCGTGCCGACGGTGCGATTGACGTTGCGGATCGGGAGCTGGGCGCGCACGGGCTCGCCCTTCTCGATCGCCGGCTGGCACAGCGGCACCAGCTCGGTGACGTCGAGGGAGACCTCCAGCGCGTGGTCCTGCTCCTTGGTGCAGCGCAGGTCCTGGTCGGGGAAGGCCGACCCGTCCGGCACGTGCAGGATCGGGCTCAGGTCCAGGCCGTGGGCCTTCCAGTGGTCGACCGCGGGCTGCACGTCGAGCGCGGCGACCTGGCCGATGGCCTCGTCCAGGGTCCGGAAGCCGAGCTCGGCGAGGTACTCGCGCACCTCCTCGGCGATGTACTCGAAGAAGTTCACGACGTACTCGGCCTTGCCGGAGTAGCGCTCGCGCAGGACGGGGTTCTGCGTCGCGACGCCCACGGGGCAGGTGTCGAGGTGGCAGACCCGCATCATGATGCAGCCGGAGACCACGAGCGGGGCCGTGGCGAAGCCGTACTCCTCGGCACCGAGCAGCGCGGCGACGACCACGTCACGACCGGTCTTGAGCTGGCCGTCGGTCTGCACGACGATCCGGTCGCGCAGCCCGTTGAGCAGCAGGGTCTGCTGGGTCTCGGCCAGGCCGAGCTCCCAGGGGCCGCCCGCGTGCTTGAGCGAGGTCAGCGGCGAGGCACCGGTGCCGCCGTCGTGGCCGGAGATGAGGACCACGTCGGCGTGCGCCTTGGACACACCCGTCGCGACCGTGCCGACGCCGACCTCGGAGACCAGCTTCACATGGACGCGGGCGCTGGGGTTGGCGTTCTTCAGGTCGTGGATCAGCTGGGCGAGATCCTCGATCGAGTAGATGTCGTGGTGCGGCGGCGGGCTGATCAGGCCCACGCCCGGCGTGGAGTGCCGGGTCTTGGCCACCCACGGGTAGACCTTGTGGCCGGGCAGCTGACCGCCCTCGCCGGGCTTGGCGCCCTGGGCCATCTTGATCTGGATGTCGTCGGAGTTGGTGAGGTACTCCGACGTCACGCCGAAGCGGCCGCTGGCGACCTGCTTGATCGAGCTGCGGCGCTCCGGGTCGTAGAGACGCTCGGGGTCCTCGCCGCCCTCGCCGGTGTTGGACTTGCCGCCCAGCCGGTTCATCGCGATCGCGAGGGTCTCGTGCGCCTCCTGGCTGATCGAGCCGTAGGACATCGCACCGGTCGAGAACCGCTTGACGATCTCGGAGACCGGCTCGACCTCCTCGATCGGGATCGGCTGGCGACCGGTGCTGCCGGCGTCCTTGAACCTGAACAGCCCGCGCAGGGTCATCAGCCGCTCGGACTGCTCGTCGACGCGCGAGGTGTACTGCTTGAACACGTCGTAGCGCCCGGCACGGGTGGAGTGCTGGAGACGGAAGACGGTCTCGGGGTCGAACAGGTGGGGCTCGCCCTCGCGACGCCACTGGTACTCGCCGCCGATGGTGAGCTCGCGGTGCGCCGGGCTGATGCCGCCGCGCGGGTACGCCGTGCGGTGCCGCATCGCGACCTCCTCGGCGATCACGTCGAGCTCGATGCCGCCGAGCTTGGACGTCGTGCCGGTGAAGTAGCGGTCCACCAGGGTCTGCGAGAGCCCGACGGCCTCGAAGATCTGCGCACCGGTGTAGGAGGCCACCGTGGAGACGCCCATCTTGGACATCACCTTGAGCACGCCCTTGCCCAGCGCCTTGACGAGGTTCTTGACCGCGACCTCGGGGTCGGCCTTGACGTAGTAGCCCTCACGCGCGAGGTCCTCGACGGACTCCATCGCGAGGTAGGGGTTGACCGCCGCAGCGCCGTAGCCGACCAGGAGGGCCACGTGGTGGACCTCGCGCACGTCGCCGGCCTCGATGAGCAGGCCGACCTGGGTGCGGGTCTTCTCGCGCACCAGGTGGTGGTGCACGGCTGCGGTGAGCAGCAGCGACGGGATCGGCGCCAGGTCGGCGGTGGAGTGCCGGTCCGAGAGCACGATGATGCGCGCACCGTCGGCGATCGCGGCGCTGACCTCGGCGCAGATCTCGTCGATCCGCGCGGCCATCGCCGCTCCCCCGCCCTCGACGTCGTAGAGGCCGCGCGAGACGTGGGTGATGAAGCCGGGCATGTCGCCGTCACGGTTGATGTGACGGATCTTGGCCAGGTCGTCGTTGGAGATGACCGGGAAGGGCAGCACCACCTGCCGGCACGAGGCCGGCGTCGGCTCGAGGAGGTTGGCCTCGGGACCGATGGTGCCGTTGAGCGAGGTGACGAGCTCCTCGCGGATCGCGTCCAGCGGCGGGTTGGTCACCTGGGCGAACAGCTGGGCGAAGTAGTCGAAGATCAGCCGCGGCTTGTCCGACAGCGCCGCGATCGGGGTGTCGGTGCCCATCGAGCCGATGGGCTCCGCGCCGGTGTTGGCCATCGGCGTGAGGAGGACGCGCAGCTCCTCCTCGGTGTAGCCGAAGACCTGCTGACGACGCGTGACCGAGGCGTGGGTGTGCACGACGTGCTCGCGCTCGGTGATGTCGTCGAGGTGCACCAGGCCGGCGTGCAGCCACTCGTCGTAGGGGTGCTCGGACGCGAGCTGGGACTTGATCTCCTCGTCCTCGACGATCCGGTGCTGCTCGGTGTCGACGAGGAACATCCGGCCCGGCTGGAGGCGGCCCTTGCGGACCACGGTGGCCGGGTCGAGGTCGAGCACGCCGACCTCGGAGGCCAGGACGACCAGGCCGTCGTCGGTGACCCAGTAGCGCGAGGGGCGCAGGCCGTTGCGGTCGAGGACCGCGCCGATCTGGTCGCCGTCGGTGAAGACGACGCAGGCCGGCCCGTCCCACGGCTCCATGAGGCTGGCGTGGAACTCGTAGAAGGAGCGACGGGCGTCGTCCATCTCGGTGTGGTTCTCCCAGGCCTCCGGGATCATCATCAGCACCGAGTGCGGCAGCGAGCGGCCGCCCATGTGCAGCAGCTCGAGCACCTCGTCGAAGGAGGCGGAGTCCGACGCACCGGGGGTGCAGATCGGGTAGAGCCGCTCGAGGTCCCCGGGGATGAGGTCGGAGGACAGCAGCGCCTCGCGCGCCCGCATCCAGTTGCGGTTGCCCATGACGGTGTTGATCTCACCGTTGTGGGCGATGAAGCGGAACGGGTGGGAGAGCGGCCAGCTCGGGAAGGTGTTGGTCGAGAAGCGCGAGTGCACGACGGCCAGCGCGGACGCGACGCGCTCGTCGACCAGGTCGGGGAAGAAGTTGTCGAGCTGGTCGGTGGTGAGCATGCCCTTGTAGGCCATGGTCCGCGAGGACAGCGACGGGAAGTAGACGTCGGTCTCGCGCTCGGCGCGCTTGCGCAGGCAGAAGGCCATCCGCTCCAGCTGCATGCCGGTCACGCGCTGCGTGGCGCCGGCGACGAAGAGCTGGCGGAAGGTCGGCATGACGCCGAGCGCGGTCGCGCCGAGGATCGAGGGGTCGGTGGGGACGTCGCGCCACCCGAGGACCGCGAGACCCTCCTCGGCGGCGATCTCCTCGATGCGGGCCACCTGCGTGGCGACCTGCTCCTCGTCCCCCGGGAGGAAGGCGGTGCCGACGGCGTAGGAGTACTGCGGCGGGAGCTCGATGCCGAGCTCGGCCGTCACCTCGCGCAGGAAGGCGTCGGGCACCTGCATGAGGATGCCGGCGCCGTCGCCGGAGTTCGGCTCCGCGCCCGCGGCACCACGGTGCTCGAGGTTGCGCAGAGCGGTCAGTGCCTTGGCCACGATGTCGTGGCTGGCGACGCCGGTCAGGGTCGCGACGAAGGCCACGCCACACGCATCGTGCTCGTGGCGGGGGTCGTAGAGCCCTTGGGGCGGCGGGAATGCGTGCTGATAGGGCACCGGGCGTTCTCCCGTCGTCGTCATGCCGGACGGATCTCCCGCCGGCATACATCGGTGTGAACTCAAGCGTTCGGGTGCAGGGGACGACATTGGCCCACGCGCGGAGCCGTCAGATTACCACCGAGTTTCGCGGCCTCAGTCGCCGGCGGCGTCCGGGACGAGGGATGAGACGTGGCGGTCGGTGTAGACGGCCTCGTCCCGGCCCGGGTGGCGGCGCGCCGACCACACGACGTACGCCGCTGCGGCCAGGAACAGCACGATCGAGGTCCACACGTTGAAGCGCAGGCCCGCGACGTCGGCGAGCTCGACGTCGTCGATGCGCAGCATCTCGATCCAGCCGCGTCCGGCGGTGTAGAGCATGACGTAGGCCGCCATCACCCGTCCGTGACCGAGCCGGAACCGCCGGTCGAGCCAGATGAGCAGCGCGAACGCCGCGAGGTTCCACAGGCACTCGTAGAGGAAGGTGGGGTGGAAGGTGGTCCCGAGGGGGAAGGTGAGGTCTCCCGGCCAGTTGCGCGGGTCGATCTCCAGGCCCCACGGCAGGTCGGTGGGCCGGCCGTAGAGCTCCTGGTTGAACCAGTTGCCCCAGCGTCCCAGCGCTTGCGCGACCAGCACCCCCGGCGCGATCGCGTCGAGGACAGGTGCGATGCGGATGCCCTTGGCGCGGGCGCCGAGGTAGACCCCCAGCGCACCCATGGCGATGCCGCCCCAGACCCCGAGGCCGCCCTTCCAGAGGTAGAGCGCCTCCCACGGGTTCCCACCGTCGCCGAAGTAGCGGCCGGCGTCGGTGGCGACGTGGTAGGCGCGGGCGCCGACCAGGCCGAACGGCACCGCCCAGATGGCCAGGTCCTGGATCTCACCGGCCTCGCCGCCGCGGGCCACCCAGCGGCGTTCGGCGATCCAGATCGCGGCGACGATGCCGGCGATGATGGACAGCGCATAGCCGCGCAGCGGCAGGGGCCCGAGGTACCACGTGCCCTCGGCCGGGCTCGGGATGGACAGCACGTCGAGGACCACGGTCAGCTCCTGAGCAGAAGGTCGATGTCGGCGGCGAGGTCGGCCGAGGAGACGTCCTGCCGCCAGAAGGCGGGGGCGCGCCCCTCCCCGTCGACGGCGATGACCTGAGAGCCGTGGCTGCCGAGGTCGTAGCCGCCCGAGGCCAGCTCCTCCGCGTCGGCGACGAAGATGCCGACGCTGTCGCCCAGGGCCTCGACGTCCTCCAGGTCACCGGTGAGACCGACCGCAGTGGGGTCGTAGCCGTCGAGGTAGCGGCGGATCGTCTCGGCGTCGTCGCGCGGTGGGTCGGTGGTGACGAACACCAGCTGCACCTGGTCGCGGTCCTCCGGGTCGAGCCGGGTGAGGGCGGTGGCGATCGTCGACATCATCAGCGGGCAGACGTCGGGGCAGTGGGTGTAGCCGAAGAAGACGAGCGTGAGCCGGGCGTCGGGGTCGGCCAGGCTCATCGTGCCCCCCTCGGTCGACTCCAGCGCCACGTCGGCGACCTCGAACGGCGGGTCCACGCGGGACGCGGTGAGCGTCCCCGACGGCTCGTCGGACCCGCCGCAGGCGCCGAGCACCAGGGCGGTGACCAGCGCGAGAGCGACGAGCAGGCCGCGGCGGCGGTCAGGCACGTCGTACGCCCCCGGCGAGCTCCTCGGTGAGGGTGCGCAGCGCCCGGAGGGCGGCGTCACGGTCGTCGGCGTGGTCGAGGAGCGTACGGACGAAGGCGGTGCCGACGATGATGCCGTCGGCGTGCTCCGACATCGCCGCCGCCTGGACCCCGGTGCTCACGCCCACCCCGACCCCGACCGGCAGGTCGGTGGTGGCCTTCGTGCGGGCGATGAGCGGCGCGACGCCCTCGGCGGTGGCCTGCGTGGTGCCGGTGACGCCCATGATGCCGGTGGCGTAGACGAAGCCACGGCAGTGCGCGGTCGTCGACGCGATGCGCTCGTCGGTGCTCGAGGGCGCCACGAGGAAGACCTTGTCGAGGTCGCGCGCGTCGGCCGCCTCGGACCACTCCCCCGCGAACTCCGGGATGACGTCGGGCGTGATGAGGCCGGCGCCGCCGGCGTCGTCGAGCTGCTGGGCGAAGCGGTCCACGCCGCGCCGCTCGACGGGGTTCCAGCTGGTCATGACCAGCGTGGGCGTGCCGGTGGCCGCGACCGCCTCGACGACACGGAACAGGTCGTCGACCCGGAAACCGCCGTCGAGGGCGTGCTGGACCGCCCGCTGGATGACGGGGCCGTCCATGACGGGGTCGCTGTAGGGCAGCCCGACCTCGATGACGTCGCAGCCGGCGTCGACCATGGTCCGCAGCGCGGCGATGGACCCCTCGACGTCGGGGAACGCCGCCGGGAGGTAGCCCACCAGGGCCGACCGGCCCTCCGCGCGCGCCGTCTCGAAGGCGGAGGCGACCCGGAGCCCGCTCACCGCTCGTCCTCCTGTCCGGCCTCGCCGAGGCCGAAGTACTCGATGGCGGTGCCCATGTCCTTGTCGCCGCGGCCGGAGAGATTGATAAGCACGGTCGCCTCGGGCCCCTTCTCGGCCGCGAGCCGCTCGGCGACCTTCAGGCCCCCGGCGATCGCGTGGGAGGACTCGATGGCCGGGATGATCCCCTCGGTGCGCGCGAGCAGGCTGAAGGCCTCCATCGCCTCGGTGTCGGTGACGGGGAGGTACGTCGCGCGGCCGCTGTGCGCGAGCTGCGCGTGCTGCGGCCCGACGCCCGGGTAGTCCAGGCCGGCGGAGATCGAGTGGGACTCCACGGTCTGGCCGTCGTCGTCCTGCAGCACGTAGGTGCGCGCGCCGTGCAGCACGCCGCTGTCGCCGGCGTGGATGGTGGCCGCGTGCCGCGGGGTGTCGACCCCGTCACCACCGGCCTCGAAGCCGTAGATGTCGACCTCGTCGTCCTCGAGGAAGGCGGTGAACAGCCCAATCGCGTTGGAGCCGCCGCCGACGCAGGCGGCGATGGCGTCGGGCAGCACGCCGTACTGCTCCAGGCACTGGGCCCGCGCCTCGTCGCCGGTGCCGCGGACGAAGTCGCGCACCATGCTCGGGAACGGGTGCGGACCCGCGGCGGTGCCGAAGAGGTAGGCGGTGTGGTCGACCGTGGCGACCCAGTCGCGCAGCGCCTCGTTGATGGCGTCCTTGAGGGTCGCGCTCCCGGACTCCACGGGGACGACCTTGGCGCCGAGCAGCTGCATGCGAGCGACGTTGAGCGCCTGGCGGCGGGTGTCGACCGCGCCCATGTAGACGGTGCAGTCGAGGCCGAAGTACGCCGCGGCGGTCGCGCTCGCGACCCCGTGCTGGCCGGCCCCGGTCTCGGCGATGACGCGCTTCTTGCCCATCCGCTTGGTCAGCAGCGCCTGGCCCAGGACGTTGCGGATCTTGTGGGCGCCGGTGTGGTTGAGGTCCTCGCGCTTGAGGAGCACGCGGCAGCCGACGCGGTCGCTGAGGCGACGGGCGTGGAAGAGAGGGCTCGGGAGACCGGCGTACTCGCGCAGGACCAGCTCGAACTCGCTCACGAACACGGGGTCGGCCATCGCGTCCTGCCAGGCGACGGTGAGCTCGTCGAGGGCCGCCATCAGGGCCTCGGGCATGAAGCGGCCGCCGAAGAGCCCGGGCTCACCGAACCAGCCCTGGTCGTCGGCGTCGAAGCGGCTGCGCTCGCTGGTCACGTCGGTCATACGCCTATTCCTGTCATGGCTGCGACGGCGGCCGTGGGGTCGCCGTCCTTGACGAGCGCCTCGCCGACGAGGACGGCGCGGGCGCCCTCGGAGACGAAGCGGGTCACGTCGGCGGGGGTGAAGATGCCCGACTCCGCGACCTTGACGCGGTCGTCTGGGATGCCGGAAGCGAGTCGACCGAAGGTGTCCGGGTCGATCTCGAGGGTCTTGAGGTTGCGGGCGTTGACGCCCACGAGCTCAGCGCCGAGGGCCACGGCCCGCTCGGCCTCGGCGTCGTCGTGGACCTCGACCAGGGCGGTCAGCCCCAGCTCGCCGGCCAGGTCGTGCAGGCGACGCAGCTCGTCGTCGTCGAGCGCGGCCACGATGAGGAGGGCCAGGTCGGCGCCGGCGGCCCGGGCCTCCCAGAGCTGGTAGTCGGTGACGATGAAGTCCTTGCGCAGCAGCGGCACGTCGACGGCCGCGCGGACCGCGCGCAGGTCGTCGAGGCTGCCGCCGAAGCGGCGCTGCTCGGTGAGGACGGAGATCGCCGCGGCACCGCCCTCGGCGTAGGCCTTCGCCAGGACCGTGGGGTCGGGGATCTCGGCGAGGTCGCCCTTGGAGGGGCTGCGGCGCTTGACCTCGGCGATGACGCTCGAGCCCGGTGCGCGCAGCGCGGACATCGGGTCGCGGGGCGGGTCGACGTCCGCGAGCGCGGCCTTCAGGTCGACCAGGGGCAGCGCCGCCTCGCGCTCGGCGAGGTCCAGGCGCACGCCGGCGACGATGTCGTCGAGGACCGACATGACGGCTCCGTTCGAGGCGCGGGGAATGACACCCGAGTCTGTCATGTGAGGCGAAGCCGCTCGGGCACGGGTACGGTCGCCGGACGCACCTGAGAAGCATCTGAGCGATCGCCCGCCGCGATCGCAGGGACCGACTCGGGGCCGTCCCAGGCACCAGCCCACGAAGGAGAGTCATGAGCTACGACCAGCCTCCCCCGCCGCCGCCCCCGGGCTACGGCGCAGCACCCCAGCCCCCGTACGGCGGACAGCCGGCCGGCACCTCGCAGAAGGCCATCTGGTCGCTGGTGACCGGCATCCTCGGCCTGCTGTGCTGCAGCCCGCTCGGCATCGTCGCGATCCTGCTCAGCCGCTCGGCCAAGGAGGAGATCCGCTCCACCGGCAAGTCGGGTGACGGCCTGGCGACCGCCGGCCTGGTCACGGGCATCATCGCCTTGGTGCTCATGGTCGTGTCGATCATCCTGATCGCGACCGGAGCCTTCGAGTTCAACTTCGAGACCAGCTGACCGCTCGGCCTGTCAGGCCCCGCTCACGGGGCCAGCCAGGGGGCGGCCGGGGTGTTGCGCAGCAGCATGAACAGCCCGGCCGCTCCCAGCAGGGCCCAGCCGCCCACGACGACGAGGCGGCGCGGCAGGCGTCGGCTCCGGCCCCGCCAGCGGTCGAGCGTCCAGACCGCGAGGGCGAGCACCGCCAGCGGCATCAGCACCACGAGCAGCAGGTTGCTGCTCGCGGCGGAGGCGACCTCACCGTGGGTGAGGTCGTTGACGGCGCGCAGGCCACCGCAGCCCGGGCACCAGAACCCCATGGCCGCGCTGGGGCAGATGCCCCAGGAGCCGCCGACGTGCGGGTCGCGCAGATGCAGCGCGAGCGTGGCGAGCCCCAGCCCGCCGATCGTGACCAGCGGCGCCCGCACCCGGTCCCACCGGCTCGGGACCGGTGCCGGGGCGAGCAGGGCGCTCATCGGGGCAGGTACCTCAGTGGCCCTCGTGCAGACCCATCTTGGCCATCACGAGGAAGACGACGCCACCGGCGAGGGTGATCACGACGCCGGCCCAGAAGACCGGCATGCTGATCGGGTCGAAGATCAGGCCGACGCTGCCCACCACGAAGCCGATGAGGCCCACGACCACGGCGCTCCACGCGGCGGGGGTGTTGCCGTGGCTGTTGGACATGCGGGGCTCCTCTGTGGCACGGGTGGATCGGGTTCGTCGGTGCTGCTGGCGACAGTCTAGGGGGCTGTCCGGTCGGTCGGGTCGTGGCCCTCGTCCATGGCCTTCCACAGGTCCAGGGAGGTCTCCGGCTCCGTGGGCGCGGGTCGCTCCTCACCCGTGGGTGAGTCGTAGCGGCTGCCCATCTCCGGCCAGCCGGGCACCCGCCACACCGCGAGCCCCGCCGCGGCCGCGAGCACCACCCCGCCGGCCACGGCGGCGAGGTACCACCCCGTCACGCTCGCTCCCCCGGTCGCCCCGACCTGGGTCAACGCGTCCTCGACGGTGGCCCGCAGGTCGCCCAGGGCCGCCGCGGACGCGACGAGCAGCCCCAGGGACGCCAGCAGGGCCAGGACGGCCGCACAGCGTCGTACGACGCGGCGGGTGACGAGCAGGACGCCCCACGCGGCGAGGGCCACCAGCGCCAGGGACGTGACGAGCGGCATGGTCAGGGCATCGCCCTGGCCGGTGCCGGCGGTGACCATCACCGCGGCCTGGCCGTCGGCGTCGACCTCGACCGCGGCGCGGGTGCCCGCGACCGCGCACAACGTGCCGGCGGCCAGCGCGACCAGGGTCGTCAGGCCGAACCCGCGGGCTGTGGCGCGCCGCTGCTCAGCCACGCTCGAGGACCAGGTCGGCGTCGAAGCAGGTGCGGTCGCCGGTGTGGCACGCGCCGTCGACCTGGTCGACCTTCACCAGCAGGGTGTCGCCGTCGCAGTCGAGGCGCACCTCGACGACGCGCTGAGTGTGGCCGGAGGTCTCGCCCTTCACCCAGTACTCCTGGCGGCTGCGCGACCAGTACGTCGCTCGCCGGGTGCTCAGCGTGCGCGCGAGCGCCTGGTCGTCCATCCACCCCAGCATCAGCACCTCGCCGGTGTCGTGCTGCTGGACCACGGCCGGCACCAGTCCGTCGGTGGTGCGCTTGAGGCGGGCGGCCAGGGCCGGGTCGAGCTCCGGGACGGCGTTCATGCCCCCCATCATCCCCGGCGGATCCACCCGGACGTGCCACGGGGCACCGCGGCGGTCTTCCGCCGGGTGCCCCGTGGCCGGTGCTGCTGTGCTGACGGTCCGGTCAGCGGATGGTGAAGTTCAGCGTCTTCGACTTCTTCTTCACCAGGTCGTTGCCGAGGAAGGTGAGCTTCACCGAGTGGTAGCCCTTCTTCAGCCCCTTCACGACCAGCTTCTTCTTGCCGTTGTTGAGCGTCTTGAGGACGGTGAACGCCTTGCCCTCCTTCAGCTTCACCTGACCCGTCACCGGGTCCTGGCTGTCGGCGAAGACCCGGACCTTGACGACCAGCTTCTTGCCCTTGATCTTCTTGGAGGTCTGCAGCGTCGGCTTGACCGGGTCGGGCTCCTCCGCCTCCGGCTCCACCGGGCCCACGGCCGAGGTGCTCTTCACCAGGGTCACGAAGTCGTCCTTGGCGTAGGTCACGCGGGCCGTGATGAGCGCGTCCTCGTCGGCGGCCACCAGGCGGTAGGTCCGAGCGGTGGCGCCGGTGATGGCGGTGCCGTCACGGAACCACTGGACGGTGATGGTGGCGTCACCCGGGGTGACGCTGCCCGGGTTGAGGCTGAGCAGCTCCCCGACGGCGTCGGTGCCCGCGATGCTCGGACCACCGGTGACGGTGATCTCGCCCTGCGGCTCGTCGATCGGGCCCACACCCGCCGAGGTGGCCGTGCCCGAGTCGAAGCCGTTGGCCGAGGCCGTCACCTTCACCGTGATCGTCTTGCCCACCTCCGCGGAGGTCAGCGTGTAGGTCCGCGACGTGGCTCCGGCGATGTTCGCGCCGTCGGCCACCCACTGGTAGGTGAACACCGGCGTCACGGTCTCCGGCTCCCAGGTCCCCGGGTCGGCCGTCAGGGTCGCGCCCTCGAGGGTCTGCCCCGTGATCGTGGGCTTCGTCTTGTTCTCCAGCGGGCCACCGGCGACCGCAACGGTCTCCTCCGAGGTGGCCGTGCCCGAAGCAAGGCCGCTCTTGCTGGCCGTGACCCGCACCGACATCTTCTTGCCGCGCTGGTCCTTGGTCAGGACGAACGTCGACGACGTCGCCCCGGTGACGGCGGTGCCGTCGGCCAGCCACTGGTAGGCGAAGCCGGTCGGCTCGTTCGACCAGGTGCCGTCGGTGGTGGACAGGGTCTCCCCCACCTTCGCGGTGCCCGAGACGATCGGCTTGGTCTTGCTCACGACCTTGGTCGGGTCGTCACCGACCGCCGCGGTCGACGTCGAGGTGGCGCTGCCGGGGCTGTACGCCGTGCCCTTGGTCGCGGTCACGCGGACCGCGATCGACTTGCCGAGCTCAGCGTCGGTGAGGACCAGCTTGTTGTTCGTCGCACCCGTGATCGCCTGACCGTTGGCCAGCCACTGATAGGCGAAGGTGGGGCTCGGGTCGTTCCAGGTCCCGGGCTCCGCCGTCAGCGTCTTGCTCACCAGGACGTCGCCGCTGATCGTCGGCAGGACGGTGTTCTTCAGCGCCCCCTTGCCGACAGCCGGCGTCGCCGCGGAGAGGACGACCTGGTCGGGGTTGCTGCTGGTCTCGGTGACCCGGAACCGCAGCTCCATGCCCAACAGGTCGGGTCCGACCTGGAGGGTCTTGGCAGTCGCGCCGGCGACGACCTGGCCGTTGGCCAGCCACTGGTAGCTGAACGTGCCGCCCTCGCTCCAGACGCCGTCGGTGGCGGTGAGGGTCTCACCCACGATGGCCTTGCCCATCACCTGCGGATCCTGACGGTTCTCCGTGGTCGTGTCCGCACCTGTGCCGGGGAAGGCCGGGGTCGCGGCGACGCCCGTCCCCTTGCTCTCCAGCACCTTGGTGCCACCGTTGGCGCCGGCACGGGTAGCCGTCACGACGACCCGGTAGGCGTAGGCGGTGTAGCCGGTGTTGCAGCCCGGCGGGAAGATCATCGGGATGGTGCACGAGGTGCCGATGGTCAGCTCTCGACCGTCGATTCCGCCGACCGAGAAGCTGCCGGTCGTGTCTGCGCTGGCCGGCTGCCACGAGCCGGTGGCGGTCCTGAACTGCCAGTCGTAGTCGAAGTCGGTGTCGCTCGCCGACCAGAGTCCCGGCTCCGCGGTGAGGGTCTCGCCCTCGGCGGAGATGCCGGTGACGTACGGCGGCTGGACGTTCACCGGAGCGCCGACGTTGAGCCGGAAGTCGATGCCCGTCACGTCCTCACCACCGACGGTGACGTCGTCAGCGTCGTTGATGGCGCTCGTGGGCGTGCCGGAGGTGAAGTAGCCCTCGTCGTTCTGCCCCGCACCGGAGCCGGGGACGTCCACGGCCCCGCCTGCTCCCAGCGCGCCGACGCGGTAGGTGCGCGCGTAGACCGGCAGCGTGTACCCGCCGGCCGAGTTGGAGAGCTTCGCCGGGGTGACCGCGATCCACGGGCTCAGCTGGGGAGCCCCGTCGACGACGTTGGTCACATACCGGTACACGGCGGAGATGGCCTTATCGGGCACGGCGGAGCCGGTCAGGTTGGTGACGGTCCCACGGATCTCAGCGGTCGCCGGGAGGGCGTACTTCTGCTCCCCCAGCATCTGCTCGACGCCCAGGCTGACGGTCGGGGCCTGGTCGAGACCGACGAGGCCGGGCATGAAGCCCTGGCTGTTGTCAGCCAGCACCGTGCGGATCTTGTAGTCGCCAGGGGCGACGCTGAACGAGAACGCACCGGAGTCGAGGTTCCGACTCGCTGCCTGTCGCCACTCGGAGTGGCTGGCGCCGCCGGCCTGGCCGTTGTCGGTGTAGACGACGCGCTTCCAGAGCTCGACGATGCCGCTGCCCGTGAACTGCGAGCCACCGTCGCGGGTGAACGATCCCGCGAGCACCGAGGGCTCGGGCACCGAGATGTCGCGACCGGTGACGACCTGGTTCGTCGTGACCGCCACGTTGGAGGCGCCATCGGGACCGTAGACGTTCGGGAAGTACGTCGTCACGCGACCGTCGCGAGTGGCGCGCAGGCGGAAGGTGGTGGTGCCCGTCGCTTCGGGGGTCACGGTCATCACGAACACTCCGTCGGCACCCGTGGTGACGACGTCGGCCACGGACGAGGACACCCGACCCCAGGTCTTGGGGGTGGTGCCGGCGACGATCGCGTCCACCGTCACGCCAGCCAGCGGGAGGCCCTGGGCGTCCGTGACCTTTCCGGTCACGTACGTGCCACGAGCCAGCGCGACCGCACCCAGCGGCTCGGAGACGGCGTTCGCGGCCGAGTACTTGGTGGCGGAACCGGCCGACTTCACGGTCGGCCCGTTGGTGTCATCCAGTCGGTAGACGGTCAGGTACTCCGGGTAGCTGTACGAGACGATGTACTGCCGTCCGGCGACCGTGGGCGCCACCAGGGTGAACGAGCCGTTGGCGGCGGTCTTCACGCTCGCCGCGGCGGTCCACACGATGCCGCCGTTGGACTGGATGATCGGATAGAGCGCCTTGACCTCGACGTCCTTCAGCGCGGTCGAACCGTCGGTGACGGAGCCGGTGAAGGTGACACCGGAGTTGAGGGCGACAGAGACGTTGGCGGCCGCGCCGGCGTTCTTCGTCAACGTGATCGTCCGAGCAGTGTCCGGGTTGGTCGACCCGGCGCCGCCCCCGTTGAAGTAGAGGGTCTGGAAGGCGTCCGAGGAGTACTTCACGACGTAGGAATTGTCGAGCGCGCCCTCGATGGCGAAGCGCCCGTCATCACCGGTCGTCGCACTCAGGGGTGCAGTCGGCGAGGCCAGCGGCGGGTCGTAGGTGACGGTGCCGGTGCCGCCGTCGGCGTTGGCGCGCACGTGGAGGGAGACCGTCACGCCCTTGATCGGCACACCCGTCGACGTGGAGACGACACCGCTGATCTCGGAAGTGGTCGTCTTCACCAGAGTCGCATTGACCGCGTCGTTGGCGACACCCGGCTTCACCTCCACCAGGTCCGGGGTCCCGGAGGCGGTCTTCTCGTTGTAGAACTCCGTCTCGTACCCATCGCCAGAAGGCGACTCGAACTTGACCTGGTACTTGGCCGGAGAGACGTCCTCGAACTCGTACGTTCCGTTGGCGTCAGTCGTCTCGGGGTCGATCCCCGAGTCACCGCCGGTGGCAGTCAGCAGAGTCACCGTCGCGCCGGGAATCGCGGGAGTGCGCACCGAGTCGACTCGCGTCACCTTGCCGGAGATGGAACCGGGAGTCGCGGTGATGCTCCGATTGAAGGTGGTCGGGGTCCCCGCCGTCGCGAAGGTGATGAGCGAGGCCTCGTCCTTCTGGGCCGTGGTGGAGGCGTCCTTCACGAAGACCGTCTGGTAGCCGGACTTGCTGAAGCCGAGGATCAGGTTCGGCTGCTGGGCCACCGTGAGCGTGTAGCTGCCCTGCGCGTCGGTCACCACGCTCGACGGAGCGGTGGGCTGCGCCGTGTAGGTGCGCGGCGAATCCGTGGCCGCCTCGACCTTCACCGCGACGCCCTCGACGGGCACGGCAGGGTCACCGGTCGTGATCTTGCCGGTGATCGTGCGGCTCAGGAGGCGCGGGTTGGCCGAGGAGTCGTTGGCCCCCGAGGACACCGCCGTCGCGTCAGCCAGGGCCGTGACGACGGGCTGGTTCTCGCCGTCGTAGTAGGCAGCAGCGTCCACTCCCGAGGCGCCGGTGTACTGGATGAAGTAGTCCCCGCTGGCGACCCCGGTGAAGGAGTACGCGCCATTGGCGTCCGTCGTCTTCGAGGCTCCCTCCTGCTGGAAGGCACCGTTGCTCTCGGTGCCGAGCTTCACCACGACGCCCGACAGGGCCAAGCCGTCACGGTTCTTGACGATGCCCGAGATCGTGTTAGCGGCGTACGCCGGGGCACCCAGCCCGCCGACGAGGAGCCCTAGGACGGTCAGGAACAGCAGAGGGAGCGCACTGGTTCTTGTGCGGCGTCGGGACGAGCGGGAGAACAACATGGTCACCTCGAAGCGGCGGGGGGTGGGGAGCACGACAAGCACCGGGAGATCCCAGCGCCGCCTCAACGTGACGGGAGCGCGCAGCGTTACGGCTGGGGGCAAAGAAACTTGACAGTCCGGGCAAAGGGGCTCTTGTGGTCCAGACCACGCGCCTTTACCGACTTGACCTTTACTTCTGCACCATCTAGAGAACCCGCCCTCACTCCCCTGTCCGCCACCGATCCGCTCTAGGGTCGAGGAGTGAGCAGCTCGGACAGCGACGCACCCGACCCGCAGGCCCTCCTCACCCAGGTCCAGGACGGCTACACCTTCGACGGCCCGGCGCTCGAGCTCGGCGCCCTGATGAGCTCGGCCGACGCCGTGCACGCGGACGCGCCCGTACGCATCCCGCTGGGCATGCTCAACCGGCACGGCCTGGTGGCCGGCGCCACGGGCACCGGCAAGACCAAGACCCTCCAGCTGCTGGCCGAGCAGCTCTCGGACGCAGGCGTCCCGGTGTTCGCCGCCGACGTGAAGGGCGACCTCTCCGGCCTGCTCGCGCCCGGGGAGGCCTCGGCACGCGTGGACTCCCGGATGGAGTCCCTCGGGCAGGGGTGGGCGCCGACCGGCTACCCGGTCGAGCTCTACGCCCTGGGTGGTGAGGGAACCGGCGTACCCCTGCGGGCCTCGATCAGCTCCTTCGGCCCGCTCCTGCTGAGCAAGGTGCTGGGGCTGAACAAGACCCAGGAGTCCAGCCTCGGGCTGGTCTTCCACTACGCCGACAAGGCCGGCCTGCCACTCCTGGACCTCTCCGACCTCCAAGCACTGCTGCGTCACCTCACCTCCGACGAGGGCAAGGCCGAGCTCAAGGGCATCGGCGGCGTCTCTACCGCCACCGCCGGGGTCATCCTGCGCTCGCTCGTGACGCTGGAGACCCAGGGCGCCGACCGGTTCTTCGGCGAGCCGGAGTTCGAGCCGTCCGACCTGATGACCACGACCGACGACGGGCACGGCCTGATCTCGCTGCTGGAGCTCCCCCGCCTGCAGGACCGCCCGGCACTGTTCTCGACCTTCCTCATGTGGCTGCTGGCCGACCTGTTCAACTCCCTGCCCGAGGTCGGGGACCCCGATAAGCCGTCGCTGGTGTTCTTCTTCGACGAGGCGCACCTGCTCTTCGACGACGCCTCGGAGGCATTCCTCGACCAGGTCGCCCAGACCGTCCGGCTCATCCGCTCCAAGGGCGTCGGCATCTTCTTCGTCACCCAGTCCCCCACCGACGTGCCCGACGAGGTCCTCGCCCAGCTCGGCTCCCGCGTCCAGCACGCCCTGCGCGCCCACACACCCAAGGACGCCAAGGCGCTCAAGGCCGCGGTCAGCACCTACCCGCACTCCGGGTACGCCGACCTCGGCCGCGTCCTCACCTCGCTCGGCGTCGGCGAGGCCGTCGTGACCGTGATGGACGAGCGCGGGGCGCCGACGCCCGTGGCCTGGACCATGCTGCGCGCGCCGCAGTCGCGGATGGCCCCGGCGGACCCGGCTGCCATGGAGGCCCTGGTCGCAGCCAGCCCCCGCCAGGCGACCTACGGCACGCCGATCGACCGCGAGTCCGCGCGCGAGAAGCTCGCAGCCCGCCTCGAGTAGGCCGCAGAGAAGGAGGCCGCGCCGCCGGCCACTCCCGACCCGACCCCGGTGCCGCCGTCGCAGCGCAAGATCCCCGTGCCCCGGACCACCGTGCCGTCCGGGAGCGGAGGCGAGTCCACGCTGGAGAAGGTCGTCTCCTCGCCGGTGTTCAAGGACGCGGTCCGCACAGCCGCGCGCGAGATCGTGCGCGGGATGTTCCGCACCGGACGGCGCTGAGGACCGTCACTCGGCGGAGGATTCGGTGCACGGGATGCACCGGATCCTCGTGACCCTGCGCGGTCAGCGCACCGGGTGGCCGGCCTGGGCCAGCGACTCCTTGACCTCGGAGATCCGGCAGGTCCCGAAATGGAAGACCGTCGCCGCGAGCACCGCGTCGGCGCCGGCGTCGACGGCAGGCGCGAAGTGCTCGACCCTCCCCGCGCCGCCCGAGGCGATCACGGGGACGGTCACCTCGCGGCGTACGCGGGAGATCAGGTCGAGGTCGAAGCCGTCCTGGGTGCCGTCGGCGTCCATCGCATTGAGCAGGATCTCCCCCGCCCCCAGCGCGCAGGCGCGGGCCGCCCACTCCAGGGCGTCGATGCCGGCCGACTGACGGCCGCCGTGGGTGGTGACCTCGAAGCCCGAGTCCGTGCCGGCGGCCCGGCGTGCGTCGACGGACAGCACCAGCACCTGGTTGCCGAAGCGGTCGGCGATCTCCGCGATCAGCTCCGGACGACGGATCGCCGCGGTGTTGACCGCGACCTTGTCCGCGCCGGCACGCAGCAGCCGGTCGACGTCCTCGGTGGAGGACACTCCCCCGCCCACGGTGAGCGGGATGAAGACCTCCTCGGCACACCGCGACACGACCTGCATGGTCGTGGCGCGACCCTCGTGGGAGGCCGAGATGTCCAGGAACGTCAGCTCGTCGGCACCCTCGGCGTCGTAGGTGCGAGCCAGCTCGACCGGGTCACCGGCGTCGCGGAGGTCCTGGAAGTTGATGCCCTTGACCACCCGGCCGCCGTCGACGTCGAGGCACGGGATGACGCGGACGGCCAGGCTCACTGCGACGCTCCGGTCCCCTGGGTCAGCGCCAGCGCGTCCTCGAGGGTGAACCGGCCCTCGTAGAGCGCGGTGCCGGCGATGGCGCCCTCGACGCCCAGCGGGACCAGGTCCATCAGCGCGCGGATGTCGTCGAGGGTGGTCACCCCGCCCGACGCCACCACGGGTGCGTCGGTGGCGGCGCAGACGTCGCGCAAGAGCTGCAGGTTCGGGCCGGCGAGCATGCCGTCCTTGTTGACGTCGGTGACGACATAGCGGGCGCAACCCTCGGAGTCGAGGCGGGTCAGCACCTCGTAGAGATCGCCGCCGTCGCGGGTCCAGCCGCGGGCCGCCAGGGTGCGGCCGCGGACGTCGAGACCGATCGCGACCCGGTCGCCGTGCTCGGCGATGATCTTGGCGCACCACTCCGGCTGCTCGAGGGCCGCGGTGCCGATGTTGACGCGGGTGCAACCGGTGGCCAGAGCAGCCTCCAGGGACTCGTCGTCGCGGATGCCGCCGCTCATCTCCACCTTGATGTCGAGGGCCCCCACGATCTCGGCCTGGAGCTCACGGTTGGTGCCGCGGCCGAAGGCGGCGTCGAGGTCGACCAGGTGCAGCCACTCCGCTCCGGCGTCCTGCCAGCGACGGGCAGCGGCGACGGGGTCGCCGTAGACCCGCTCGGAGCCGGCCACGCCCTGGGCCAGCTGGACCGCGCGGCCCTCGGTGATGTCGACGGCGGGCAGCAGCTCGAGGTAGTCGCTCATGTCTTCTCTCGGTCGGTGTGCGTGCGGAGTTCGGGGAGGGACCCGGCGGATCAGGTACGCCGGAACAGCATCGTGTGGAGCACCGGCGCGCCCAGCGCGCCGACCGCCAGGGCCAGCAGCACGGCCGCGGGGCTCTCGGTGAAGGCCCAGGTGAGCACGACCGCCGCGAGCACCAGGGCCACGGTCGTCGCGGTCTGCCGACGACGTCGCTCGGCGAGGATGCCGGACTGCCGGTTGCGCGGCCCCCTCGAGGGCAGCCAGCCGGTCAGTGCCCGGCGTCGCGCGGCCCAGCGCTCACGACGGGCCACCTCCGCTGCTCGTCTCTCGGCCAGCAGCGCCGCCGCGGCCTCCCGCTCGGCCCGGCGTCGCGCACGCTCCTTGCTCACAGCGTGCGGACCCAGTTGCGCAGGAGGGCGGCGCCGGCGTCCCCCGACTTCTCCGGGTGGAACTGGGTGGCCCACAGCGGACCGTTCTCCACGGCGGCGACGAAGCGGTCGTCCCCGTGGGACGCCCAGGTCACCAGCGGGGCCGCGGTGCGGTCGTTGGTGACCAGCGTCCAGTCGCGCACGCCGTAGGAGTGCACGAAGTAGAACCGCTCCTGCTCGATGCCCTCGAACAGCTTCGTGCCCTCCGGTGCGGTCACGGTGTTCCAGCCCATGTGCGGGACGACCGGCGCCTGCAGACGCTCGACCAGCCCCGGCCACTCGTCGCAGCCCGCGGTCTCGACGCCGTGCTCGATGCCGCGCTCGAAGAGGATCTGCATCCCCACGCAGATGCCGAGCACCGGCCGGCCGCCGGCCAGCCGCCGACCGATGATCCGCTCGCCCTTGATGGCGCGCAGGCCCTCCATGCACGCGGCGTACGCCCCGACGCCGGGGACCAGGAGGCCGTCGGCCTCCAGGGCGGCGTCGAAGTCGGAGGTCAGCGTGACGTCGGCACCGGCACGCTCCACCGCTCGTACGGCGGAGCGGAGGTTGCCGGAGCCGTAGTCGAGGACGACGACCGACGGAGCGGTCACAGAGTGCCCTTCGTGGACGGCACGCCCGTCTCGCGCGGGTCGAGGGCGACCGCGTCACGGAAGGCACGCGCGAACGCCTTGAACTGCGTCTCCACGATGTGGTGCGGCTCGCGCCCGGCCAGCACGCGCACGTGGAGGGCGAGGTGGGCGTGGAAGGCGATGGACTCGAAGACGTGCTGGGTCAACGACCCGAGGTAGGACACCCCGGACCCACCGAGCTGGACGTACTGCTGCCCCTCGGGCTCACCGGTGTGCACGCAGTAGGGACGACCGGAGACGTCGACGACGGCCTGGACGAGCGCCTCGTCGAGCGGGACGGTGGCGTCGCCGAAGCGGCGCACGCCCTTCTTGTCCCCCAGCGCCTGGCGCAGCGCCTGGCCGAGGGCGATCGCGGTGTCCTCCACGGTGTGGTGGGCGTCGATGTGCACGTCGCCGTCGGTCTGGACCGTCAGGTCGACCAGCGCGTGCCGGGCGAACGCGGTGAGCATGTGGTCGTAGAAGCCCACGCCCGTGGAGATGTCGTGGCGCCCGGTCCCGTCGAGGTCGACCTCGACGAGCACCTTCGACTCGCTGGTCTGGCGCTCCACGCGTCCGGTGCGGCTCATCACTTGCTCCCACTCTCGTCCAGCACGGCGTCCAGGGCCTCCCTGAACGCGGTCATCTCCTCAGGCGTCCCGATCGACACCCGCAGCCAGCCCTCGGGGCCGACCTCGCGGACCAGGACACCCTGGTCCAGCAACCGCTGCCACACAGCATGCCGGTCCGGGAAGGTCCCGAACAACGCGAAGTTGGCGTCGGAGTCGGCGACGTCGAGGCCGCGACCCCGCAGCCAGGCCACGGTCTCGTCGCGCTCGTGACGCAGCTCGTCGACCTTGCCCAGCAGCTCCTCGTGGTGGCGCAGGGCCGCGAGCGCGACCGCCTGGCTCACTGCGGAGAGGTGGTAGGGCAGGCGCACGACGCGGATCGCGTCGCAGATGCGCGGGTCGGCGGCGAGGTAGCCCAGCCGCAGCCCCGCACCCGCGAACGCCTTGCTCATGGTGCGCGTGACCACGAGGTTGGGGTACGACGGCAGCAGCTCGATCGCGCTGGGCGTGCCGGTCCGGCGGAACTCGCCGTAGGCCTCGTCGACCACCAGCAGGCCGTCGTCGCCCAGCGCCTCGCACAGCACGCCGACGACCTCGGGCTCCAGCGCGGTGCCGGTCGGGTTGTTGGGGCTCGGCAGCAGCACCAGGCTCGGCCGCTCGGTGCGCACCAGCTCCAGCGCGGCGTCCACGTCGAGCGTGAAGTCCTCGGCGCGACGCCCGGCCACGAAGCGGCTGTGGGTGTCGCGGGCGTACTCCGGGTACATCGAGTACGTGGGCGCGAAGCTCACGACGGTCCGGCCCGGGCCCCCGAAGGCCTGCAGCAGCTGCAGCATCACCTCGTTGGAGCCGTTGGCGGCCCACACCTGCTCGGGGGTGATCGGGTCCTGCCCGTCGGCCACGTCGCGCGACAGGTAGTCCGCCAGTCCTTCGCGCAGCGCGACGTGCTCGCGGTCGGGGTAGCGGTTCAGCCCTCGAGCCGCCTCGGCCGCAGCCGCCGCGATGTCGGCGACGCACGCCTCGGAGGGTCCGTAGGGGTTCTCGTTGGTGTTGAGCTGCACCGGCGCCTGCTCCAGCGAGAGCTGGGGCGCGCCGTACGGCGCGAGGCCGCGCAGCTCCTCGCGGAGCGGCGGGAAGGTCATCCGGATCCCCTAGCGCTGAAACCGGATGCGGACCGACTGCCCGTGGCCGGGCAGGTCCTCGGCCTCGGCCAGCGTCACGACGTGGTCGGCGACCGCCTCGAGGCCCTCGCGGGAGTAGTCCACGACGTGCACCGACTTGGTGAACGCGCGCACCGACAACCCCGAGGAGTGGCAGGCGCAGCCGCCGGTGGGCAGCACGTGGTTGGACCCGGCGCAGTAGTCGCCCAGCGCGGTCGGGGCGTAGTCGCCGATGAAGATCGCTCCGGCGTTGCGGATGCGGGCGGCGACGGCCGCAGCGTCACGGGTCTGGATCTCCAGGTGCTCCGAGGCGTAGGCGTCGCACACCTCCACGCCCTGGTCGAGGTCGTCGACCAGCACGATGCCGGACTGAGCACCGCCCAGGGCGACCTTCACGCGCTCGACGTGGCCGGTGGTGGCGACCTGCTTCTCGAGCTCGGCCTCCACGTCGTCGGCCAGCGTCTCGGAGTCGGTGACCAGCACGGCCGCGGCCAGCGGGTCGTGCTCGGCCTCGGAGATCAGGTCGGCGGCGACGTACGCCGCATCGGCGGTCTCGTCGGCGAGGATCGCGACCTCGGTGGGACCGGCCTCGGAGTCGACGCCGACCAGGCCCTTGAGGAGGCGCTTGGCGGTCACGACCCAGATGTTGCCCGGCCCGGTCACGAGGTCGACCTTGGCGCAGGGGCCGGTGCCGTAGGCGAACATGGCGATCGCCTGCGCGCCGCCCACGGCGTAGACCTCCTCGACCCCGAGCAGGGCGCAGGCCGCGAGGATGGTGGGGTGCGGCAGGCCGCCGAACTCCTTCTGCGGCGGGCTCGCCAGCGCCAGCGACGGGACGCCGGCCACCTGCGCCGGCACGACGTTCATCAGCACGCTGGAGACCAGGGGCGCGAGGCCACCGGGGACGTAGAGCCCGACGCGACCGACCGGGACCTTGCGGTGCACGACACGCGCGCCCGGGCCGAGGTCGGTGACGACGTCCTGCTCGAGCTCGGCCTCGCTGGCCACCCGCAGGCGGCGGACGGACTCCTCCAGCCCGGCGCGGATGGCGGGGTCGAGCTCCTCCAGCGCGCGGGTCATCTCCTCGACCGGCACCCGGATGTCGCTCTGGGTGACGCCGTCGAACTTCTGCGACATCTCCAGGATCGCCTCGAGGCCGCGGGTGCGGACCTCCTCGCAGATCGCATGCGTCGCCGGGACCGCTGCTTCCACGTCGAAGTCCGCACGCGGCAGGGCCGTCCGGTAGTCGAACGGCTCACCCGGCGTGCGGCCCGTGGCGGCGCTGCGCAGGTCGATCCGGCGAATCATGGGGCCAAGTCTACGAGCGGGCGGTGGCGCGCCCGAACCCGCGATGCCCCGATGGACACACCACCCATCCCCTAGGGTCGAAGACGTGACCTCGACGCTCCCGATGTTCCCGCTGAACTCGGTGCTGTTCCCGGGCGTCACCGTCCCCCTGCGGGTCTTCGAGGACCGCTACCGCGCGATGGTCCACCACCTGCTGCGCATCGAGGACCCCGCCGAACGGCTCTTCGCCTCCGTCGGCATCCGCGAGGGATACGAGGTCGGCGAGCACGGCGCCCAGTCGCTCTACCGCGTGGGGGTGCGGCTTCAGCTGACCGAGGCCGAGCAGCACGACGACGGCACCTTCTCGATCCTGGCGGTGGGCCGCGACCGCATCTCCCTGGAGCGGCTCGACAGCTCCGGTCTCTTCCCCCTCGGCCATGTCGAGGAGCGCCCCGAGGCGGTGCCGGTCATGGACCCGATGCTCGAGGCCGTGATGGAGCGGGCCCGGTCCACGTTCACCGCCTACCGTGCCGCGCTGGCCGCGATCCGGGCGGACCCGCACGAGGGCTCGCTGCCGCAGGACCCGACGTACCTCTCCTGGACGCTGTCGGCCAGCGCTCCCCTGCCGATGCCGGAGCGGCAGGGGCTGCTGGAGTGCGACGACCCGATCTCGCGCCTGGAGATGGTGACCGACCTGCTGCGAGCCGAGCTGCGCGCGATGAACGTCATCCCCTCCCTGCCCGCCACCGAGGTGGCCCGCACCCGCTGGTCGCCGAACTGAGCCGCCAGGAACCGTGCGAGGAACGAGCACGGTTCCGTGGGCGGTGAAGGTCGAGCAAGCGTCGCGACCCGGTGAGACGAAGGAGAACCTGACACCCATGGCCAAGAAGACGAAGCAGACCGCCGGCACCCCGGCGACCGTCGCCCTGACCCGCGCAGGCGTGGAGTTCACGGTCCACCCCTACGATCACGACCCCCGAGCGGAGTCCTACGGCCTGGAGGCGGCCGAGGCGCTCGGGCTGGCGCCGGAGCAGGTGTTCAAGACCCTCTTCGCGAGCCTCGACGGGCGGTTGGTCGTCGGTGTGGTGCCGGTGACCGGCCAACTGGACCTCAAGGCCCTGGTCCGGGCGCTGGGCGGGAGCAAGGCGGTGATGGCCGACCCGGCGGCGGCCGAGCGGGCGACAGGGTACGTCGTCGGCGGGATCTCCCCGGTGGGCCAGAAGCGGCAGCACCCGACGGTGGTCGACGAGTCCGCGCTGACCCACGACCGGGTCTACGTCTCCGGTGGCCGCCGGGGCCTGGACCTGGGCCTCTCCCCCGCCGACCTCGTGCGGATCACCTCCGCCGTGACTGCCCGCATCGGTCGCTGAACGACCCTCACACACCCGCGGGCCCCTGCCCGCCGAACCGGCGTATTGATACGCCGGCTCAGCGTGAGCGGGTCAGTCGGTGGAGATGCGCAGCAGACCGCGCAGGCTGCCGTCGTCCTCGATCCAGGACGAGGAGCCCAGGGCGGCCAGCGGCTCCAGGTTGTCGCGGACCTCGGCCATGTCGTCCCCCTCGTCGAGGGGCTCCTCGACTCCGGGCAGGTCGCCGAACCCGGCGGTGAACGCGTCCTCCAGGGCCTCCATGAAGCCGATGGCCACCTCGGCCACCACGTCGATGTCGGCGTAGGCGACGCTCACCAGGCCGTCGGTCTCCGGCACCACGTCACGGAAGCGATCGCTGTCGCCGAGGTCGCCGCCCTCGGCGACCTCGTCGCGCCACGAGGCACTGGGGCCCACCGCCACCACGTCGTCGCCGGCACTGACACCGAGCAGGTCCGCGCCCGGGGCCTGGAAGGGACCGAGGAACGGACCCACCGCGTCGGCGAGGTCCTGCACCGCCTGCTCCTCACCGTCCATCACCAGCGCGAGCGGGATGGAGCCCAGGTCGCCCCGGAAGAGGTCGTTCGCGTCGACGTCGCCGCCGACGGCCAGGGCGATCGCGTCTCCCGCAGCCTCCTCGACCTCGTCGAGCCCGAGCCCGACGGTCTCCTGGAGCGCGAGCTCGACGTCGCCGGGCTCGAGGCCGGCGGTGGGGTCGGACTCGATGAGGTCGGCCAGCCAGCCGGTCCAGCCCTCCCCCAGGCCGTAGGCGTAGACCAGCGAGGTGTCCTCGGGCAGGTCCTCGACCAGCGTCCCCGCGTCGCCGTCGAAGGCGTCCAGCAGCTCGGACTCGCCCATCGACCCGGCCAGCTCCAGCTCGAGCCCGCCGTCGTCGAAGCGCACCTGGGCGATGCCGCCCTCGAACTGCTCGGCGGCCTCGACCACCTCGGCGGGAGGCTCGGAGGGAGCGCCCAGGCTCGGGTCGAAGCCCATGACCGCCTCCCAGTTGTCCAGCAGCAGCGTCCCGGCCCCGGGTGCGGCGTACATCGTGAGCAGGCCGGCGTCGAGCTCGCCCGTCCAGCGCTGGAAGTCCTCGTCGTCGGCCAGCGTGCCCTCGTCCTCGACCAGCTCGCCGGCCCGACGGAGGTCCTCCTCGGTCTCGGCGACGAGCATCCAGCCGTCCTCCACGGAGTACGCCGTCGAGTCCTGCTCCCCGACGCACTCGGTGACCGCGGCGATGCCCTCCGTGGCCGCGTCCTCGTCGCGCACCTCGAGGGCGATCAGCGGCGAGGGAGTGTCCGTGGTCAGGGCGACGGCCGCCAGGCCGATCCGCTCCCCCAGCCACGGCTCGATGTCTTCGTCGTAGGAGAGGCCGTCGCAGCCGGACTCCGCGATGAGGAGGTCGGCCAGCTCCTCGCGCAGGTCGATCTCGCCCAGGTCGCCGTCGAGACCCAGCTCCTCGGCGATCAGGGGGAACTTCTCCAGGGTGCGCAGGGCCTCCAGCTTCTGGCTGCCGCTCGGGTCCAGGGTCAGCCCGACGTAGCCGACCGCGGACGCCGGCAGCGCCTCGGCGGCCTGTGCTCCCTCGTCGAGGAACCACCGGGCGCCGAAGGCAGCGCCACCGACGGCGGCGAGGCCGAGGCCGGCGAGCACCGGCACGAGCACCTTGCGGCGACGGCCCGGACGGTCACGGTCGAGCGGACGACCCCCGCCCTGCTCGAGAAGCTCCGGCTGCCCGCCGTCGTGCGGATCGGGGGTGTGGCTCATGGGGGACTACTCCCGGTGTCGCCCAGGGATGAGGAGGAAGACCGCGCACAGCGCCACGAGCGAGGCGAGCGGCCACACGAGCAGGGCCCCTGGAGATCCCAGCGCGAGGTGGTCGGGCAGCACGGTACCCCGCTCGGCGGTCAGCGCGAGGACCTGAGGGTCGGCCGGGCCGAGCCGGGTCCCGACCTGCCACATGAGGACGGCGGCCACCACCGAGCCGCCGGCCACCGTGCCGAGCACCAGCAGCTCGTCGCGCCGGGCGAGCAGCGCCATGAGGCCGCCGAGGACCAGCCCGGCGGCACCGCCGATGACCACGAACAGCCCGGTGCCGGAGAACTGGTTGCGCAGCCCCGCGGGGTCGTAGCGGAACTCCGAGTCCACGACGAACCACTCGCGGCGCACCACCAGCCCCTGGCTGGGCTGCCACAGGTGCTCCCACAGGACCCCCAGGCCGGCACCGGTGAGGGCGAAGAGTCCGAGCACGAGGGCGGCCCGCAGCCAGGCCCTCCGCGTCTCGGGGGACGCGGGCACGGAGGTCACCCGGATCGGGGCCGAGGAGTCGGTCAGCTGGTGAGACACCCGGGCCCCAGCAGCTGCTTGAGGTCCGCGAACAGCGCCGGCGTCGGGGTGACCCGCAGCCGGTCGTCGAGCCTCATGACGAGGGTCTGCTCACGCTTCATCAGCCGCAACCGTACTTCGGTCATCCCAGGATGGGTGGCGAGCACGTCGCGCAGCTGCTCCACGACGGGGCCGGTGCACCGGGTGGAGGGCAGCGAGATCACGACCGGCCCCGATGGCCCGTCGGTGATGTCGGGGACCGACACCTCCTGGCCGTGGATCTCCGGCTGGTCCTTGCTCTTGGACAACCGGCCCTTGACCGTGAGGATCGCGTCCTCGACGAGCAGGGTGCTGGCCAGCTGGTAGGAGCTGGGGAAGAGCAGCACGTCGATCGCGCCGTCGAGGTCCTCCAGCGTCACCATCGCCCAGGCGTCGCCGCGCTTGGTGATCTTGCGCTGCACCGAGGTGACCAGGCCGCTGATGCAGATCGGGGACCCGTCGGCCCGTGACTCGTCGAGCATCAGCTCGCCGATGGTGCAGTCGGTGCCCTGGGAGAGCACGTGCTCCAACCCGAGCAGCGGGTGGTCGGACACGTAGAGGCCGAGCATGTCCCGCTCGTGGCCGAGCAGGGTCATCTTGTCCCACTCGTCGATGTCGGGGATCGTCACGCTGACCCCGAAGGAGCCGGAGTCCTCCTCGTCGAGCCCCCCGAACAGCGAGTCCTGGCCGATCGCCTCGTTGCGCTTGATGTCGACGTACTGGTCGACGGCCGTCTCGTGGATCGCCACCAGCGCCTTGCGGCGGTGCTTCATCTCGTCGAAGGCACCCGCCTTGATCAGCGACTCCATCACCCGCTTGTTGCACACGTGCGCGGGCACCTTGGACAGGAAGTCGTTGAAGTCGGTGTAGCGGCCCTTCTCCTCGCGCGCGGAGACGATGCCGTCGACGACGTTGCCGCCGACGTTGCGCACCGCGGTGAGGCCGAAGCGGATGTCGGTGCCGACGGGGGTGAAGTTGGCCGCCGACTCGTTGACGTCGGGCGGCAGGACCTGGATCTTCATCCGCCGGCACTCGTTGAGGTAGATCGCCGACTTGTCCTTGTCGTCGCGCACCGAGGTGAGCAGCGCGGCCATGTACTCGGCCGGGTAGTTGGCCTTGAGGTAGGCGGTCCAGTAGGAGACCAGGCCGTACGCCGCGGAGTGGGCCTTGTTGAACGCGTAGTCGGAGAACGGCAGCAGGATGTCCCACAGCGTCTTGATCGCCGCGTCGGAGTAGCCGCGCTCCTTCATGCCGCCGGAGAAGCCCTCGAACTGCTTGTCCAGCTCGGCCTTCTTCTTCTTGCCCATGGCGCGACGCAGGATGTCTGCTTGTCCGAGGCTGTAGCCGGCGAGCTTCTGGGCGATCGCCATGACCTGCTCCTGGTAGACGATGAGACCGTAGGTCTCCCCCAGGACGTCCTCGAGCGGCTCGGCGAGCTCGGGGTGGATCGGCTCGACCGGCTCGCGGCCGGTCTTGCGGCGGGCGTACTTGTTGTGGGAGTCCGCACCCATCGGACCCGGTCGGTAGAGCGCGCCGACGGCGGAGATGTCCTCGAAGGTGTCGGGCCGCATCGAGCGCAGCAGCGCGCGCATCGGTCCGCCGTCGAGCTGGAAGACGCCGAGGGTGTCGCCGCGCTGCAGCAGCGCGTACGTCGCCGGGTCGGTGAGCGGGAGCTCCTCGAGGACGACGTCCTCGCCCCGGTTGGCCTTGATGTTCTTCACGGCGTCGTCCATCACCGTGAGGTTGCGCAGCCCGAGGAAGTCCATCTTGATCAGGCCGAGGCCCTCACAGGTGGGGTAGTCGAACTGGGTGATCATCGCGCCGTCGGCCGGCCGCTTCAGCAGCGGGATCACGTCGATCAGCGGCTCGCTGGACATGATGACGCCGGCGGCGTGCACGCCCCACTGCCGCTTGAGGCCCTCGATGCCGATCGCGGTGTCGACCACGCGCTTGACGTCGTTGTCGGCGTCGTAGAGCTGCCGGAACTCCCCACCCTCGCCGTAGCGCTTGTGCTGGGGGTCGAAGATCTCCTGCAGCGGGACGTCCTTGCCCATCACCGCGGCCGGCATCGCCTTGGTGATGCGGTCACCCATCGCGAAGGGGTAGCCGAGGATGCGCGAGGAGTCCTTGACGGCCTGCTTGGCCTTGATGGTGCCGTAGGTGACGATGTAGCTGACCCGGTCATCGCCGTACTTCTCGGTGACGTACTTGATGACCTCGCCGCGCCGGCGCTCGTCGAAGTCGATGTCGAAGTCGGGCATCGAGACACGGTCGGGGTTGAGGAAGCGCTCGAAGATCAGGCCGTGCTCGAGCGGGTCGAGGTCGGTGATCCGCAGGGCGTAGGCGACCATCGAGCCCGCACCCGAGCCTCGGCCCGGCCCCACGCGGATGCCGTGGTCCTTGGCCCAGTTGATGAAGTCGGCGACGACGAGGAAGTAGCCCGGGAAGCCCATCTGAGTGATGACGCCCAGCTCGTACTCGGCCTGCTTGCGGACCTTGTCGGGCACGCCGCCGGGGTAACGGTGCGAGAGACCTGTCTCGACCTCCTTGACCAGCCAGGAGTCCTCGTTCTCCCCCGGCGGGCAGGGGAAGCGCGGCATGTACTTGCCGACGGTCTCGGTGAACTGCACGTCGCAGCGCTCGGCGATGAGCAGCGTGTTGTCGCAGGCGGCCGGGAAGTCGCGCCACAGCTCGCGCATCTCGGCGGCGGACTTGATGTAGTAGCCGTCGCCGGAGAAGGCGAAGCGCTGGCCGGGGCCGTCACCGGCGGGGATGTCCATCGTCGAGCCGGAGTTGATGCACAGCAGGTGCTCCTGGCTGGCGGCGTCCTCGCGGTTGACGTAGTGGGAGTCGTTGGTGGCCAGCAGCGGGATCTTGAGGTCGTCGGCGAGGCGCAGCAGCCCGTCGCGGACCCGGCGCTCGATGTCGAGGCCGTGGTCCATCAGCTCGAGGAAGTAGTTGTCCCGGCCCAGGATGTCCTGGAAGTCGCCGGCCGCCTTGCGGGCGGCGTCGTAGTTGCCGTAGCGCAGGTGCACCTGCACCTCGCCCGAGGGGCAGCCGGTGGTGCCGATGATGCCCTTGGAGTGCTGGGCCAGCAGCTCGCGGTCCATGCGGGGGTGCTTGAAGAAGCCGTCGCGCCACGATCCGGTGGAGAGCCGGAAGAGGTTGTGCATCCCCTCGGTCGACTCGCTGAGCAGCGTCATGTGCGTGTAGGCACCGCGCGCCGAGACGTCGTCGGGGCCACCGTCGTAGAAGTTGACGCCCTTCTTCTCGAAGCGGCTGATGTTGGGGGTGAAGTAGGCCTCGATGCCGATGATCGGCTTGACCCCCGCGGCCTTGGCCTTGGAGTAGAACTCGTAGGCGCCGAACACGTTGCCGTGGTCGGTCATCGCCACCGCCGGCATGCCCAGGTCGGCGGCCCGCTGGGTGAGGTCGCCGAGGCGGGCGGCGCCGTCGAGCATGGAGTACTCGGTGTGGACGTGCAGGTGGACGAAGGAGTCCTTGGAGGCGGCGGGCCCTGACGGCATGGTCGCGCTGCATCCCTTCGGGGGTCGTCGAGTGGGCAGGAATGAGTCGGCCGAGCCGGAGCCCGACGCCGATCCCGGGGAAGGGGATCAGACTACGCGAGCCGACAGCCGGAGACTGCCAGGGCGCTCCGACAGTCCGGGCCGCGGGGCCGTCGTCGCCGTCCTGTCCGGTCTCAGTCGGCGGCGGCGTCGAGGGACTCCTCGACGACCACCCGCACGATCCGCTCCAGCCGGTCGATCCCGAGGGCCGGTGCCCGGGTCGCGAGGTGCTCGGCCACCGCGCGCTCGCGGGCCGGGTCACGGCGGGTGCTGCTCTTCAGCGGCTGGATGGCGCGGGTCAGCGCCGCCCGGCGGGCCAGCAGGTCGCCGAGCTGGGCGTCGACCTCGTCCACCAACCCGCGCAGGAACGCCACCGGGTCCTCCCCGGGCCAAGCCAGGCGCACGTCGGGCTCACCCTCCTCGTTGGCCGATCCGTCGGTGCGCTCGAGCTCGACCAGACCGTGACGGGCGTAGAACTCACGGGCCGGCCGGTTGCTCTCGAAGACCCACAGGCAGAAGCCTTCGGGCTGCCGGGCCGTCACCAGGTCCAGGAGCGCCGCGCCCACACCGGTGCCCTGGTGGGCGGGCTGGACGTAGAGGTCGTCGAGCCAGCCGGCGGTCGTGCGGGCGTAGCCCACCGGCACGCCCTCGACCTCAGCGACCCAGGTCTCGGCACCGGGCGCGTGGTCGGCCACGCGCTCACGCAGCCAGCGGCGTACGTCGTCGTCGGAGTGGACCGGGTCCGGCATCGGCGCCGCGCGGCGGGCCAGCAGGTGGATGAGCGCCAGGGCGTCGGCGTCGTCCTCGTCGGCCGGCCGCAGGACGAGCTCCGACTCCGCCACCGGAGCCGGCGCGGCCTCGTCAGTGGGCATCGCGGATGACCTCGAGCGCGGCGGCGAGGTCGTCGGGGTAGGTCGACTCGTACTCGACCTCGTCACCGGAGTCCGGGTGGGTGAAGCCCAGCTTCACCGCGTGCAGCCACTGCCGCTCCAACCCGACCCGACGGGCGAGGACCGGGTCGGCGCCGTAGGTGAGGTCGCCGACGCAGGGGTGCTTGAGCGCGCTCATGTGGACCCGGATCTGGTGGGTGCGTCCGGTCTCGAGGTGGATCTCCAGGAGACTGGCGAACCGGTGGGCCTCGAGGGTCTCGTAGTGGGTGACCGAGGCCCGACCGTCGGCCATCACCGCGAACTTGTAGTCGTGCTTGGGGTGCCGCCCGATCGGGGCGTCGACCGTGCCCTGCAGCGGGTCCGGGTGGCCCTGGACCAGCGCGTGGTAGGTCTTGTCCACGGTGCGGTGGCGGAAGGCGTTCTTGAGCACGGAATAGGCGTGCTCGGACTTGGCGATGACCATCACTCCGGACGTGCCCACGTCGAGGCGCTGGACGATGCCCTGCCGCTCGGACGCGCCGCTGGTGGCGATGCGGAAGCCGGCTCCGGCCAGGTGGCCGACGACGGTAGGGCCGCCCCAACCCGGAGATGGGTGCACGGCGACCCCCACGGGCTTGTCGATCACGACGATCGAGTCGTCGTCGTGGATGATCTTGATCCCCTCGACGATCTCGGGGACGACCTCGAGGGGGTCGACCAGGCTCGGGATCGTCACGTCGAGCATCGCGCCCGGCAGGACCCGGTCGCTCTTGCCGACGTCATGGCCGTCCAGACGCACCAGACCGCCCGCGATGAGGTCGGCCGCGCGGGTGCGCGAGACACCGAACATGCGGGCGATGGCGGCGTCGACGCGCTCGCCCGCGAGCCCGTCGGGCACGGAGAGCGTGCGCTGCTCGGAGGCCTGGGTCATGCGCTCTCCTCCTCGACGTCGCGGGTCCCGTCGAGGCGTACGCCGCGGAACGCCTGGAGCAGGATCACGCCGGCCGCCACGTTGATGCAGATGTCGGCGATGTTGAAGACCGGCCAGTTCGGCAGCATCAGGAAGTCGATGACGTGGCCGCGCATCGGACCCGGCTCGCGCAGGACGCGGTCGGTCAGGTTGCCGCTCACGCCCGCCAGCAGGAGCCCCAGCCCCACGGCCCACAGGACGCTGCGCACGCGCAGGCTGAGGTAGAGGACGACGCACACCGCGACCACCGCCAGGCAGCTGAGCACGACGGTGTACTCGGTGCCGGTGCTGAACGCCGCCCCCGGGTTGCGGGTGAGGTGCAGGACCAGGAGGTCGCCGACCAGCGGCACGTCCGGACGGCCGTCGAGGTGACGCACGGCGAGCACCTTGGTGAGGATGTCGACGGCGTACAGGGTGAGCGCGACGAGCGCGAGCACCCAGCGGGCCCGGACCGGGGACGTCATGGGGCGGAGGGGATCCTCCGGGGCTATCGCCGCTCCTCGCGCTGCTTGCATGTCATGCACAGTGTGGCACGGGGGAAGGCCATCAGACGAAGCTTGCCGATGGGCTGGCCGCACGACTCGCACACGCCGTAGGTGCCGTCCTCGATGCGCGCCAGCGCCCGATCGATCTGCGCGAGCTTCTCGCGCTCGCTGTTGAGCACGCTCATCTCGTGGTCGCGCTCGAACGTGGTGGCGCCGAGGTCGGCCTGGTCCTGCCCGGCCCCGTCACCGGAGTCACGCATGAGGCCCGACAGCTCGTCCTCCTGCTCGGCGACGATCTCCAGGCTGTGGGCGCGCTGCTCCTCGAGCTCGGCCATCACCTCGGCCAGCTCGGCAGGGGTCCAGGCGTCCTCGCCCTCCTTGACCACCAGGGTGTCGGCAGCGGCCTCGGGGGCAGGTGTCGGCTTCTTCACGGGAGCAGTCTTCTTGCTCGGGGCCTTCTTCGCAGGGGTTTCCGCGGGTGCTGCAGCCTTCTTTGCGGCCGCATCCTTCTTCGCGGGCGCTGCCTTCTTCGCGGGCGCTGCCTTCTTCGCGGGCGCAGCCTTCTTCGCGGGCGCAGCCTTCTTGGCCGGCGCAGCCTTCTTGGCCGGCGCAGCCTTCTTGGCCGGCGCAGCCTTCTTC
>LUPK01000002.1:83446-95882 GCA_001627335.1 Nocardioides sp. REDSEA-S33_B3
CGCAGCCTTCTTCGCNGGCGCAGCCTTCTTCGCCGGCGCAGCCTTCTTCGCCGGCGCAGCCTTCTTCGCCTTCTTCGCCGGCTTCTCCGGCTCGGAGTCCGGCGCCCCTCGACGGCGGATCACGCGACGCGCGGCGGAGGCTGCCGTGCCGGCCAGGGACTTGCGTGCGGCTCGAGCCATGTGGCCCGACTCCCCTCGACAGGCCCGCCGGTGGCCGACAGGCTCGATCAGATGTTGGCCGGAGGCTAGTGGCTGCGGCCCCACCACTCAACGCGCCTCGCCGAAATGCCACGAGGCCGGCTCCTGGACGGAACCGGCCTCGTGGACGAGGTGAGGAGGACTCAGCCCTCCTCCTCCCCGAGGATCGAACGCAGCCGCTTGGGAGCGGGGGCGTCCTCGGAGGGCGCGTCGTCGGCGCTGCCCTCGAGGGCCTCGAGCTGCTGGGTGAAGTAGCTGCGCAGGCGGGAGCGGTACTCGCGCTCGAAGGAGCGCAGGCGGTCCACCTCGGCGGCCAGCTTGTCGCGCTCGCGCTCGAGGTCGCCGAACATCTGCTGACGGCGCTCGGCGGTCTCGGAGTCGAGCATCTGCGCACGGGTGCGGGCGTCGGCCTCCATGCGGTCGGCCTTGGTCTTGGACTCGCTCTCGAGCCGCTCGGCCTTGGTGCGGGCCTCGCCGATGATCTTGTCGGCCTGGTCCTTGGCGTCCTCGACGAGCTCGTCGGCGTTGCGCGTGGCGATCTCGAGCAGTCGCGCGGCGGCGTTGGACGCCTCCGGCACGGTCTCGACCCGGATCGTCTCCACGGGGCTGGAGGCAGCGACGACGGGCTCCGGCTCGGGTGCCTTGGCCGGCTCCGGGGTCTTGGCCGGCTCGGGCTCGGCCACCGGGGCGGGCGGCGTGAACGCCTCGGTCGGCGCTCCTCCGGCCTGCACCTGGGAGAGCTGGACGCGCAGGTCGTCGTTCTCCTTCGTGAGGCGGGCCAGCTCGGCCTCCACCTCGTCGAGGAACTGGTCGACCTCCCCCATGTCGTAGCCCTCACGGAGGCGGACGGGCGTGAAGCGCTTGTTGCTCACGTCCTCGGGCGTCAGCGGCATGACCTCACCCATTCGTTGTCGTCTGCAGCGGTGGTCTGGTCGACCACCACACCTGTCGGTCGAACAATAGCGTCCCTGGTGGGACTGGTGGGACTCACGGGTCCCGGGCGGCGCGGCGAGGGTCTCAGGACAGCAGCAGGCTGTCGTTGACGTTGAGCAGGACCCACGCGATGACCAGCACGAGCAGGAAGCTCAGGTCGAGCGCGAAGTTGCCCAGCCGCAACGGCGGAATCACCTTGCGCAGCGCCTTGATGGGCGGGTCGGTCACCGAGTAGACGACCTCCAGCACCACCAGCAGCGGCCCGGTCGGCTGCCACTGACGGGCGAAGACCATCACCCAGTCGACGATGAAGCGGACCCACATCAACGCGATGAACACGAAGAGGACCACGTGGATGATCGAACCGGCGACGTACACGTCGGTGAAACTCTCCTCGTCAACGCCCGCGAGGGCGCTCAGCTCTGGTTGAAGAAGCCACCCTCGACGATGCGCTCCTTGTCCTCGGCCGCGACCGAGACGTTGTGCGGCGAGAGCAGGAACACCTTGTTGGTGACACGCTCGATGGTGCCACGGGTGGCAAACACCAGGCCCGCGGCGAAGTCGACCAGGCGCTTGGCGTCGGAGTCGTCCATCTCGGTGAGGTTCATGATCACCGGGATGCCCTCGCGGAAGTGCTCACCGACGGTGCGCGCCTCGTTGTAGGTGCTCGGGTGCAGGGTCGTGATGCGGGACAGCTCAGCCACCACCGGGGTCGGGGCCGCCGTCGGGCGACGGCGCTCGGAGAGGTCGGAGACGGGCGCCGGACGGGCGGCCCGCGGGGAGGCGACGGGTCGGGTCTCGACGGTCTCGTCGTGGCCGTCGTACTCGTCGTACCGGCCGGTGTCCTCGACGAGACCGAGGTACTCGCCGATCCTGCGCATCGCGCCGCTCATGAGTCGTGTCCTCCGGGATCGAGCGCCCCGGTGACGGGACGCTGGTTGTAGTGAACGCTAACGGTCGAGCGGCCTGGAACCGAGGATTGCCGAGCCGACACGCACGTGTGTCGCACCGACGGCGATCGCGGGCTCCAGGTCCCCGCTCATGCCCGCGGACAGGACGTCCGCGGAGGGGTGGTGGTCGAGGAAGGTCGAGCGGACCCCGGCCAGGCGGTCGAAGGCCGCGGACGGCTCCTCCCCCAGCGGCGCGACGGCCATCAGGCCCCGCAGCCGCAGGTGCTCGGCGGCCACCACGGCATCGGCCAGCGCCGCGAGGTCGGCGGGGTCCGCGCCCGCCCGGTGCTCGGCCCCGGGAGGGTCGAGGGAGACCTGGAGCAGGACGTCGACCGGACGCCCGCGCTCCTGCGCGCCCCGGTCGAGCCGCCCCACGAGCTTGGTGCGGTCCAGGGACTCCACGACGTGGGCGTAGCGGGCCACGGCGCCGGCCTTGTTGGACTGCAGCCCGCCGATGTAGTGCCAGCGCAGGTCGAGGTCGGCGCACTCGGCGGCCTTGGCCTCGGCCTCCTGGTGGCGGTTCTCGCCGACGTCGGTGACGCCGAGGTCGGCGAGCAGCCGCACGTCTGAGGCGGGGAAGAACTTGGTGACAGCGACGAGGGTGACCTCACTCGTGTCGCGGCCGGCCTCGGCGCACGCCCGCTCGATCCGTCCGCGGACCTGCGCGAGACCGTCTGCGAGCTCCTCGCGGCGGCTCATGGCGCACCTCCCGAGGTCCACACCAGGCCGGCGAAGCGCCCGGCCCGGTCACCGTCGCGACGGTAGGAGTGCAACGTCTCCTCCTCCAGCGTGCAGCGCGCGACCTCGTGGACCGTCACTCCGTGGGCCTCGAGCTGGGCACGGACGCCGGCACCGAGGTCGAGACCGGGCGTGCCGCGGCGCGTCTCGGCGTACGTCGTGGGGACCAGCGCGGCGACCTCGGCCCGCATGTCCTCGGGGACCTCGTAGCAGGCGCCGCACACGTGCGGGCCGACCCAGGCCTCGAGGTCACCGGCCCCCAGGTCGCGCATCGTCGCCACGGTCCTGCCCACGATGTCGAGGGCCACCCCCTTGCGACCGGCGTGCACCGCGCCGAGCACGCCGGTGCGCGGGTCGGCCAGCACGACCGGGACGCAGTCGGCGACCCGCACCATCAGGCCGAGCCCGGGCGTGGAGGTGACCAGCGCGTCGGCGGTCGGAACCTGACCGGTGGGCTCGGGGCCCGGGTGGTCCACGACGAGCACGGTGTCGCCGTGGACCTGGTTCATCCGCGCGAACCGCACCCCGCAGGCCGCCTCGAGCTCGGGGAGGCTGTCCTCGAACGCCGGGCGCAGGCCCTGGAGGTCGAGGGTGGAGTCGGTGAAGGCGACGTCCACACGGACGTCGCCCTCCCGGTGGTCGCGGTGGGAGAACACCCCTACTTCAAGAAGTCCGGGACGTCGAGGTCGTCGTCGTCGAACTCGACCTGGCGCGGGGCCGGGCGGGGCGACGGCGTCGCGGGGCGAGCCGACTGCTGCCCGCCGGGCTGACCGCTGGACTGGGACGGCTGGGACGGCTGGGCGGGGCTCGAGGTCGCCTGCGGCGCCTCGTCGGTACGCCGCTGGGCGACCGCGGCGGCGACGGCCGCCCGGGTCTCCTCCTGCGTCTGCTGCGGCTTGGGCTCGCGGCGCAGCACGGTGCCCTCGTCGCGACGCTTGGGGGTGCCGCCGTCGAAGCCGGCGGCGATCACGGTGACCCGGACCTCGTCGCCGAGGGCGTCGTCGATCGTGGCGCCGAAGATGATGTTGGCCTCGGGGTGGACCGCCTGGGCGACCAGGGCCGCCGCCTCGTTGATCTCGAACAGGCCGAGGTCGGAGCCACCGGCGATCGAGAGCAGCACGCCGTGGGCGCCGTCGATGCTCGCCTCGAGCAGCGGCGAGGACACGGCCATTTCCGCAGCGGCGACCGAGCGGTCCTCGCCACGGGCCGAGCCGATGCCCATCAGCGCCGAGCCGGCGTTGGCCATGACCGACTTCACGTCGGCGAAGTCGAGGTTGATCAGGCCCGGGGTGGTGATCAGGTCGGTGATGCCCGAGACACCCTGCAGCAGCACCTGGTCGGCCTGCTTGAAGGCGTCGAGGACCGACACGTTGCGGTCGGAGATCGACAGCAGGCGGTCGTTGGGGATCACGATGAGGGTGTCGACCTCGTCGCGCAGCGCCGCGATGCCCTCCTCCGCGGAGTTGGCACGGCGGCGGCCCTCGAAGGCGAAGGGGCGGGTGACGACACCGATGGTCAGGGCGCCCAGCGAGCGGGCGATGCGCGCGACGACGGGCGCGCCGCCGGTGCCGGTGCCGCCGCCCTCGCCGGCGGTGACGAAGACCATGTCGGCCCCCTTGAGGACCTCCTCGATCTCGTCGGCGTGGTCCTCGGCGGCCTTGCCGCCGACCTCGGGGTTGGCGCCCGCGCCGAGGCCGCGGGTGAGCTCGCGACCGATGTCGAGCTTCACGTCGGCGTCGCTCATGAGCAGCGCCTGCGCGTCGGTGTTGATGGCGATGAACTCCACGCCCTTCAGACCGACCTCGATCATCCGGTTGACGGCGTTCACACCACCACCACCGATACCGACGACCTTGATGATGGCCAGGTAGTTCTGTGCTGCCACGGCTCTCGCCTCTCGAATCCGAACGTTGGGTGGGTGCTGGTCTGGGTGCCAGGGGGCTGGCTCGCCGGGGACGTCCGCTGCAGTCGCCCTCGGCCTCGTACGCCGGTCTCAACTCTGACCCTCAGGCTGAGGGTTATAGTTATGTCAACCTCGTCGTGCCCATGACAGTAGGAGTCGTGGGCCACGGATCCGCGCAGACACGCCCGGACACGCCGCCCGGAGATTTCGGTCGAACCGGCGTATCAACACGCCGGCTCGGCACCCCTCCCCCGCGGACGCGGGCTGGCGGGCTGGCTACTGGCGCGTGGTGGGGTTGCTCGGGACCGAGACGTCGTAGACCGACGCCTCCTGGCCGAGCAGGACCTCGAGGACCTCGGCTTTCTGGGCGGAGTCCTCGGCGCTCCCCCACACCACCGTCCGCCCGTCACGCAGCGCGAGCTCGATCTGGTCGACGGTGGCGACCGAGACGTGGTCGACCCGCGGGGCGAGGTCGTCGGGCAGCGCCGAGACCACGGCCGCCGCCTCGCGCAGGCTCTCGCTGGTCGCCCCTGAGGAGGTCTGCACACGGGGCAGGTCGGCCGGGGGTGCCTTGAAGTCGCGGAAGACCACGCCGTCCTCGTCCAGCCCGCGCAGGGTGGTGCCGATCTGCACCACCGCGACCGCCTGCCGCTCCACGACGGTGATCTCCACGGTGTGCGGCCACCCGCGCACCACGTCGACCTCCTTGACGATCGCCAACGACTGGACCCGCGTCGAGATGGCTCCCAGGTCGACGCGCGCCAGCGGCTCGTCGAGGGGCACCGCCGCCACCCGCTCGACCTCGCTGACCGAGAGCTGGTCGGCGCCGGTCACGGTGACCTGCTCTGCGCGCAGCCAGGCGGAGAACCACACGGCGTACGTCGCCAGCCCGAGCAGGCCGAGCACCAGCAGCGCGGCCAGGGCGCGGCGCCAGGACAGCCAGCGGCGCGCCCAGCGCCGCCGGGTGAACGCCCGGCGGGTGCGGTCCTGGCTCACGGGCGGGTCCGGGCCAGCAGGTCGAGCACCTGCGGTCCGACCTCGGTGATGCTGCCGGCGCCGAGGGTCAGCACGACGTCACCGGGGCGCGCCCGCGAGACGAGCTCGGCGGGCACGTCGGCCTGGTCGGGGACGAAGGCCACGCGCTCGGGCGGCAGGGGGACGGCGCCGGCGACCAGCGCACCGGTCACCTCGGGGTCGGGGTCCTCGCGGGCGAGGTAGACGTCGAGGACGACCACCTCGTCGGCGGCGCCGAGCGCCTCGCCCATCGCGCGGCCGAAGAGCCGGGTGCGCGAGACCAGGTGCGGCTGGTAGGCCACGACCACGCGTCCCTCCCCCGCCAGCGACCGCGCGGCCTCCAGGTCGCCGGCGATCTCGATCGGCTGGTGCGCGTAGGAGTCATAGACGCAGACGCCGTCGACCTCGCCCTTGAGCTCCATGCGACGGCCGGTGCCGGTGAAGGACTCCAGGCCGGCGCGCAGGCCCTCGAAGGGCTGGTCCAGCCTCAGTCCGGCGGCCAGCGCCGCCAGCGCGTCGAGGACGTAGTGGCGGCCCGGGATGCGCAGAGTCACGCGGCCCAGCTCCACGCCACGGTCGACGACGGTGAAGGCGGAGGTGCCGCCCTCCAGGACCACGTCGACCGCGCGGACCTCGGCGTCCTCGGACTCCCCCACCGCGACGAAGCGCAGGTCGCGGGCCTCGGCCACGGCCCGCAGCGCGGCCGCCCCCGGGTCGTCGACGCAGGCGACGAGGAAGCCGTGACCGTCGATGCGGCCGACGAACTCGGTGAACGCGGCGCGGTAGGCCTCCTCGGTGCCCCACTGGTCGAGGTGGTCGGCGGCCACGTTGGTGACGATCGCCGCGAACGGGGAGTAGACGAGGAACGCCCCGTCGCTCTCGTCGGCCTCGGCCACGAAGAGCGACCCCGCACCGGCGTCGGCGTTGCGGCCGGTGGTGGAGAGCAGGCCGCCCACGGCGTACGTCGGCTGTGCGTCGCAGGCGAGCAGCGCGCAGGTGAGCAGGGAGGTCGTCGTGGTCTTGCCGTGCGTGCCGGCGACGGCGACCACCCGGCGGCCGGCCATCGTGGCGGCCAGGCCGGCCGAGCGCGGCAGCAGCCGCAGCCCGCGCCGGCGGGCCTCGGCAACCTCGGGGTTGTCCTCGCGGGCCGCCGTGGTGACCACGACCGAGTCGCCGGCCCCGAGGTCGCCGAGGTGCTCGGCGGCGTAGCCGCGGTGGATCGTCACGCCGAGCTCGCGCAGGCTGGGAAGGAAGGGGGTGTCCGCGTCGTCGGACCCGGTGACCTCCACGCCGGTGGCCGCCATGATCCGCGCGATCGCGGACAGGCCCGCGCCGCCGATGCCGACGAAGTGGACCCGGCCGAGGTCGTCGGCGGGGAGGATCTCGTCGGGGACGGGGAGCCTCATGCCGAGCGCCCCGCAGCCTCGAGGACGATGCGGGCCAGGGCCTCGTCGGCGTCGCGCGGCACGAGCGAGGCGGCCGCCGCGCTCATCGCCGAGAGCCGGGACGGGTCGGTGAGCAGCGGGACGGCGTGCTCGACGACCCAGGCGGTGGTGAGCTCGGCGTCCTCGACCAGCAGCGCCCCGCCGGCCTCGACGACCGGCACGGCGTTGAGCCGCTGCTCGCCGTTGCCGATCGGCAGCGGCACGAAGACCGCGGGCAGGCCGGTGGCGGCCGCCTCGACCACCGAGTTGGCACCCGAGCGGCAGACGGTGAGGTCGGCCGCGGCGAGCGCGAGGTCCATCCGGTCGCAGAAGTCGAGCACGACGTAGGGGACGTCGGTGGGCACCGGCTCGGCTCCCCCGTGCTTGCCCTGCACGTGGAGCACCTGGACACCCGCCTCGGCCAACGCCGTCGCCGCACCCGAGACCGAGCGGTTGAGGCTCTGGGCGCCCTGCGACCCGCCGGTGACCATGAGTGTGGGCCGGTCGGGGTCGAGCCCGAAGAACGCGCGCGCCTCGGCACGCACGGCCGCGCGGTCGAGCGTGGAGATCATCCGACGGATGGGCAGGCCGACGTACTCGCCTCCCCGGAGCGGGGTGTCGGGGAAGCTGGTGCAGACCCTGGTCGCCACGCGGGCGCCGACCTTGTTGCCGATGCCGGGCAGCGCGTTCTGCTCGTGCACCACGATCGGCAGCCGGCGCCGTCGGGCGGCGAGGTAGGCGGGCACCGAGACGTAGCCGCCGTAGCCGACGACGACGTCCGGACGGACGCGGTCCAGGACGTCGTACGTCGCCCGGACCGCGGCGCGGAGCCGACCGGGGACCTTGAGCAGGTCGGCGCCGGGGCGCCGGGGCAGGGGCACCGGGGGCACCAGCTCGAGGGGGTAGCCGGCGGCCGGGACCACGGTGTTCTCCAGGCCGCGGGGCGTGCCGAGGCAGGTGATCTCCGCCGCGGGCTCCAGCCGGCGCAGGGCGTCGGCGGTCGCGAGCAGGGGCGAGGTGTGGCCGGCGGTGCCGCCGCCGGCGAGGAGGATGCGCATCGGGGCCGACTCTAGGGATCGCGGGGGCGGGTCAGGAGACCCGACCCGCCGAGACTCCGGTCGAGCGTGACCGACGACGCGCGGCCAGGGCGCGCGCCGCCTCGGGCTCGCGCCGGGCGAAGCCGATCAGCAGCCCCAGGGCCGCCAGGGACGGCAGCAGCGAGGAGCCGCCGTAGGAGACCAGCGGCAGCGGCACCCCGATGACGGGCAGGAGCGCGAGCACCATGCCGACGTTGATCATCATCTGGCCCAGCAGCCACACCACGATGCCGAAGGTCGCGTAGCGCACGAACGGGTTCTCGGTGCAGCGGGCGACCCGGAGCGCGGCGAAGGCGATGGTCAGGAACAACCCCACCACCAGCAGGGTGCCGACGAGCCCGAGCTCCTCGCCGAGCACGGCGAAGATGAAGTCGGTGTGGGCCTCCGGGAGGTCGCCCCACTTCTGCTGCGAGGCGCCGATGCCCTGGCCGAACCAGCCTCCGCTGGAGAGGGCGTAGAGGCCGTGGGCGGGCTGCCAGCCGGTGTCGTGGAAGTCGGCGAAGGGGTCCATGAAGGTGGTCAGGCGCGCCCAGCGCTCGCCGTCGGTGACCGCGAAGCCGGCGGCGATGGTTCCGACGACGGCGAAGATGAGCACGAAGAAGCGCATCGGGGCGCCGACCACCCAGAGCATGCCCATGAGGATCGCGCCGAAGACCAGGGCGGTGCCGAGGTCGCGCCCGGCCACGACCAGACCGGTCGCCAGGAACATCCCGGGGACCACGGGCACCACAAGCTGGTGCAGGTTGCCGAGCCGGCGCTCCTTGTTGGCGTAGACGGTGGCCGCCCACAGGATCAGCGCCAGCTTGGCCACCTCGGAGGGCTGCATCTGCAGCGGGCCGACCCCGAGCCAGTTGCGGTTGCCGTTGATCTCGCGGCCCAGGAAGATCGTGAGGAACAGCAGCACCAGCGACAGGACGTAGACCCACACCGAGATCCGTCGCAGGAAGCCCAGCGGCAGGCGTGAGGCCACGAAGGCGGCCGGGAGCCCGATGAGCAGCCACATCAGCTGGCGGCGCACGACCGCGTAGGAGTCGCCGTCGTTGAAGCGGTAGGAGTAGACGCTGGAGGCGCTCAGCACCATGATCAGGCCGATGGTCAGCAGCAGCGCGGACGCACCCAGCAGCAGGTAGTACGACGTCAGGGGCTTGTCGAGCGCCTCGCGCAGCGAGACCAGCCACGCGAACCGGCCGCCGGCGCCCTCACCGTCCCGCTCGCCGCGCAGCTCGCCGGGAGTCATCAGCCGGGTCTCGTCGGCGGTGGTGCTCACCTGGCGCTCCTGCTCCTCGTGCGGGTCGTGCGTCAGCCTCCGAGGTGGGCCCGGACGGCCGCGGCGAACGCGTCACCGCGGGCGCCGTAGTTGGCGAACTGGTCCATCGAGGCGCACCCCGGGGCCAGCAGCACCGTGTCGCCCGGCTGGGCGAGCGACGCTGCGGCCTCGACGACGCGACCCATCGGACCGTCTCCACCATCAGTCACACCAGTCTCATCGCTCCCGACCCGGATGACCGGCACATCGGGCGCGTGTCGGGCCAGTGCCTCGGCGACGACGTCGGCGTCGCGGCCCAGTAGCACCGCCCCGCGAAGCCGGTCGCGCACCGAGGCGACCAGGTCCTCGAAGCGCGCGCCCTTCGCCAGGCCTCCCGCCACCCACACGACAGGGTCGTAGGCACGCAGGGAGGAGAGCGCGGCGTGCGGATTGGTGGCCTTGGAGTCGTCGACCCAGGTGATGCCGTCCTGCTCGGCGACGACCGCGATGCGGTGCCCGTCGAGGGAGAAGCCGCGCAGCCCGTCGCGCACCGCCTGCTGCGAGACGCCGTGGGCGCGTGCGAGGGCCGCGGCGGCCAGCGCGTTGAACACCACGTGCGGAGCCGGGCTGGGCAGGTCGTCGACCGTGCACAGCTCGGCGGCGCTGGTGGAACGCTCCTCGATGAAGGCGCGGTCCACGAGCAGGCCCTCGACGACCCCGAGCATCCCGGGCTGGGGCATCCCGAGGGTGATGCCGATGGCCCGGGCTCCCTCGACCACGTCGGCGTCGCGGACGAGCTGCTCGGTGGTCGGGTCGGCGACGTTGTAGACGCAGGCCCGCTGCACCCGCTCGAAGACACGGCCCTTGTCGGCGGCGTACTCGGTCATCGAGGGGTACCAGTCGAGGTGGTCCTCGGCGACGTTGAGCACCGCGGCGGACTCGGCGCTCATCGAGTCGGTGTAGTGCAGCTGGAAGCTGGAGAGCTCCACGGCGAGCACGTCGTGAGGCACGGGGTCCATGACGGCCTCGACCAGGGGCAGCCCGACGTTGCCGGCGGCGACGCTGCGCAGGCCGGCCTGTCGGAGGATCGCGTCGAGCATCTGGACCGTCGTGGTCTTGCCGTTGGTGCCGGTGACCGCCAGCCACGGGGTGTCGTGGTCGGGGTGGCGCAGCCGCCAGGCCAGCTCCACCTCGCCCCACACCGGGATGCCGCGGTCACGGGCCTCCACCAGCAGCGGGCTGTCGGGCCGCCAGCCGGGCGAGGTGATGACGACGTCGACGTGGTCGAGGTCGGTGGGCAGGGCGGCAGTCGTGCCGGGCCCGAGGCGTACGTCGGCCCCGAGGACGCCGAGCAGCTCGGCCTGCTCCTCCTTGCCGGCGGCGTTCTCGTCCAGCGCGGTGACCGAGGCCCCGAGGTGGGTGAGGTTGTCCGCGGCGGCGAACCCGGAGACGCCGAAGCCGGCGACGACGGCCCGCACACCCTCCCAGGAGTCGGTCTGCCCGAGGGCCTGGAGGTCGTGGCGGGGACGGTCGGCGCTCACGTGCCCGCGACCCACTCGGCGTAGAAGATCCCGAGGCCACCGGCGACGCACAGGCCGGCGAGGATCCAGAACCGGATCACCACGGTGACCTCCTCCCAGATCATCTCGAAGTGGTGGTGGATGGGCGCGATGCGGAAGAGCCGCCTGCCGGTGCCGGTGAGGCGCCGGGTGGCCTTGAACCAGGTGACCTGCAGCATCACCGAGACCGTCTCCATGACGAAGACGCCGCCGAGCACGATGAGCAGCAGCTCGGTGCGGGTGAGGATCGCCAGGCCGGCGAGCGCCGCGCCGAGGGCCAGCGAGCCGGTGTCGCCCATGAAGATCTGTGCGGGCGCGGCGTTCCACCACAGGAAGCCGAAGCAGGCGCCGGTGATGGCCGCGGCGATCACCGCCAGGTCGAGCGGGTCGCGCACCTCGTAGCACTTGCCGTAGGTGATGTCCTCCAGGCGGCACCACTGGTTGTTCTGCCAGATGTTGACGATGGTGTAGGCACCGAAGACCATCACGCTGCACCCGGTGAGCAGCCCGTCGGCGCCGTCGGTGAGGTTGGTGGCGTTGCTCGTGGCGATGACCATCAGCAGGATCAGCGCCACCACGACCACCGCAGGCAGGACGAAGCTGTCGAAGTCGCGGATGAAGGACAGCGAGAACGACGCCGGACGCTGCCCGCGGTCGTCCTCGAGCAGCGGGCTGAGCGCCAGGATGCCGAAGGCGAGACCGACCACGGTCTGGCCCACGATCTTGGCCTTGCTGCGCAGGCCCAGGCTGCGCTGCTTGTAGATCTTGATGAAGTCGTCGAGGAAGCCCACCAGGCCGGTGCCGACGAAGAGCAGGAGCAGCAGCAGCGCGGAGGCGCTGGGCGTGCTGACGGTGATGATCTTCGCCGCGAAGTAGCCGATGACGCTGGCGCCGATGAGGACGACACCGCCCATCGTGGGGGTGCCGCGCTTGACGTGGTGGGTCGTCGGCCCGTCGTCACGGACCTCCTGGCCGTAGCCCATCTTCGTGAACTGCCGGATGGCGTAGCGGGTGCCGATCAGCGAGATCAGCAGCGAGATGCCGCCCGCCAGCAGGATCGCCCTCACCGCTCGTCCACCTCCGCGCGCCCGTGCGCCGTCGTCTCTCGCGACCTGGTCGGTCGGTTGTCCTGTGACCCGGGTGCGGGCCGTCGACCATCTTGGCGCATGGCGCCGGGTCCGCCACCACGCCCCGCCGCGCGGGTGGGGATCCTCACGCCGGCCCGCGGCGGTCGGGGCGTGCCGGGAGGGCGCGGAGCGCCTCGAGCGCGACCTCGCGGTCGTCGAAGGGGTGCACGGTGCCGTGCACCTCCTGACCGGTCTCGTGGCCCTTGCCCGCGATCAGCACGATGTCGCCGGGTCGGGCCTGCGCGAC
>LUPK01000020.1 GCA_001627335.1 Nocardioides sp. REDSEA-S33_B3
GTGCCGCCCGAGCCCACACCGGCGAGCGTCCCTCCGGACGTGCCCGTCTCCCCGACTCCCGCCGCCCCGTTCCCCGCCACCGGGGAGCCCACCCCGGAGTTCCCGGCACCCGCCCCCGGCAGACGTCGTGCGGCCGCCCCCGCGGCCACCCGTGCCCCCGAGCCCGTGCCGCCCCGCCGGGCCGCGCGGCCCGAGACCCGCTGGCTGGCTACGGCCGACACCGGCGAGACCGTCCTGGTCCGCGGGCTGACCCTGCTCGGCCGCGGCCCGCAGCCGCGGGAGGGCGAGTCCGTCGCCGACCTGGTCGCCCTGTCCTCGACCGACATGTCGGTCTCGAAGACCCACGCCCAGCTGCAGCTCTCCGACGACGGCTCGCTGGTGGTGATGGACCGCGGCTCGACCAACGGCTCGGTGCTGATCCGCCAGGGCGTGCCGCGCCACCTCTCGCCAGGACGCCCGGTGACCCTGCTCGACGGCGACGTCCTGCGCCTGGGCGACCGGGTCCTGGAGATCAGCGGCGAGCGCTGAGCGCCGGCCCCGCGGCCCGGTCAGGAGTCGGTCACGAACCGGTAACGATGCCCTTCCCCCCTTCCCCCGGGGGTATCGCGTGATGTCGTCTCTCTCCATCCCCCACGCGCCCCGGACCGGTGCGGGAGGGCTCGGGCTCCCGCACGTCGCGCGAGCCTGTTCTCGGTCAAGGGAGGAAGCAGTTGAGCAGGAAGAAGCTCGCCACCGTCGCGGGCTCCGCGCTCGTCGCCGCTGCGCTGACGACGCCGCTGGGTGCCGCGCCGTCGGGTGCCGCACCACAGGTGACCGGCGTGAGCGCCCAGGACGGCCACGCGGACCAGCACCAGGCGGGCCACGTCCGCCTGATGCCCTGGCAGAAGAAGTACGAGGACCTGCGCCAGCAGGCCCTGGAGCAGCGACTGCGCGACGGCGGTCGCGGAGGCCCGGTCGAGCGGGTCGGCAAGGGCGCCTACGCCCGGGTCGCCCAGGAGGGCAAGGACCGGATCTTCGTGGTGCTCGCGGAGTTCGGCGACGACGTGCACTCGGCGTACCCCGCCGGTGAGTCCGACGCCCAGCGCGACGACGGGCCGCTGCACAACGAGATCCCGAAGCCGGACCGCAGCACCGACAACTCCACGCTGTGGGAGAAGGACTACGACCGGGCCTACTACGAGAAGATGTACTTCCAGCGGATGCGCGCCTTCTACGAGGAGCAGTCGCTGGGCACCTACTCCTTCGACGGTGAGGTCACCGAGTGGGTCAAGGTGCCGTTCAACCAGGCCCGCTACGGCCGTGACCTGTGCGGTGGCATCAGCTGCAACAACACCTGGTTCCTGATCCGTGACGCCCTCTCGATCTGGACCCAGGGCCGCCTCGACGCCGGCTGGACGATGCCCCAGGTCCAGGAGTACCTCAAGACCTTCGACGTCCAGGACCGCTACGACTTCGACGGTGACGGCGACTTCGACGAGCCCGACGGCTACATCGACCACTTCCAGGTCGTGCACGCCGGTGGCGACCAGGCCGACGGCGACCCGATCTACGGCGGCGACGCCATCTGGAGCCACCGCTGGTACGCCGGTGTCCAGCCCTACGGCACCGGCCCCGAGGGCGGCGCACCATTCGGCGGCGTCGACATCGGCGAGGGCGGCACCTCCGACCCCGACGGCGCGGCCGTCGAGCTGCCCGACAACCCGACCGGCGTCTGGGTCGGCGACTACACCATCCAGCCCGAGAACGGCGGCCTGTCGGTCTTCGCCCACGAGTACGGCCACGACCTGGGCCTGCCGGACCTCTACGACACCTCCGGCAACACCGGCGGCGCCGAGAACTCCACCGGCTTCTGGTCGCTGATGTCGCAGTCGCGCGGCACCGCCAAGAAGGACGAGGGCATCGGCGACCGCCCGATGCCGTTCGGTGCCTGGGAGAAGTTCCAGCTCGGCTGGCTCGACTACGACGTGGCCCGTGCCGGCCGCTCCTCCAAGCACTGGATCCGGCCCGGGCAGTCCACCAAGGGCAAGGAGCACAACGCCCTGATGGTGCTGCTCCCGGACAAGGAGGTCACCACCGAGCTGGGCGACCCCTGCGCCACGTGCGGCGACGCCTACTACTACTCCGGGTCGGGCAACGACCTCGACCACACCATGACCCGCGGGGTCGACGGTGGCGGCGAGCTGACCGCCAAGGCGCGCTGGACCATCGAGGACGGCTGGGACTACGCCTTCCTGCAGGCCACCACCGACGGTGAGACCTGGGAGGACGTGCCCACCGACCAGTCCTACGAGGGCACCGACGAGGGCGGGGCCAACCCCGACGGCACCGGCATCTCCGGCAGCAGCGGGGGATGGGTCGACCTGACCGCTACCGTGCCGGCCGAGGCGGTGGGCATCCGCTTCCGCTACCTCACCGACGCCGCGGTCGCGCTGCCCGGCTTCCAGGTCGACGAGATCACCCTGGACGGCACGCCCGTCGGCTCGGCCGAGGGCGGCGCCGACGGCTGGAGCCTCGACGGCTTCAGCACCACGTCGGGCACCGAGGTCACCGAGCACCTCAACGCATACCTGGTCGACAACCGGCAGTACGTCGGGCGGGACCGTCTCCTCAAGCACGTCTACCACTTCGGTGACGTCGCGGAGAACCCCGACCACGTCGACTTCTACCGTCAGGGCGAGGGTGCCCTCATCACCTACATGGACACCTCCTACACCGACAACAACGTCGGCGACCACCCCGGAGGCGGCATGGCGCTGCCCGTCGACGCCAACCCGATGTTCGTGCACACGCCGGACGGCGACCTCGCCCGGCCGCGCACCTCGTCCTTCGACGCCGCCTTCGGCACGAAGCGGGTCAAGCGTCAGGTGATCGACTGGATGGGCGAGGACTACACGCTCCCGCCGATCAAGCCGGTGCGCACCTTCGACGACACCCTCGACTGGTGGTACGACGGCGACGAGCACGGCAGCGGCACCCACCCGGGTCGCTACCAGCCCGGCTGGAGCTCGGTCGACGTCCCCAAGACCGGCACGACCATCACGGTCAAGAAGGTCAAGAGGAACGGCGTCATGGTGATCAAGGTCGGGACCTCCTCCTGAGGCCCTGAGACCACCGGAGCCGCCTCCGCGGCCCGGCACCACGCGGAGCCCCGTCGACCCCCGGGTCGGCGGGGCTCCGTCGTACGCCGGGGGCCCGGCGTGCGGCTCGGGGCGGCCCGACCGGACGAGCCCGGCCGGGTGAGACCCTGGCGCGGCGGCCGCGGAGGGCATAGGTTCCCCCGCCATGGATGCTGCTCCCACCTTCCGCCACGTCGAGACCCTGCACACCTCCGCGTCGCCGGAACGCATCTGGGCGCTGTGGAGCAACATCGCGACCTGGCCGACCTGGGACCCGCCGGTCGAGAAGGTGGTCCTCGACGGCCCCTTCCGGGTCGGCACGACGGGCCACATGGTGATGGCGGGCGGCTTCGAGATGCCCTTCGAGCTCGAGGTCGTGCACCCCGACGAGCGCTACCTCGACGTGCTGCGGATGGGCGAGCTGGGGATCCGCGTCGACCACGTCGTGGAGGCGGCCGAGGGCGGCTCGCTGGTCACCGTCACCACCGAGGTCACCGGGCCGGGCGCCGACGGCGTCGGTGCCATGGTCACCGCGGACGCCCCCACCGCCCTCGCGGCGCTGGTCGCCCAGGCCGAGGCCGAGCCCGAGCCGGTCCCGGTCATCCCCTGACCCGACCCGCGGGCCAGCCGGCTGCCGATGGGTGGGCCGGTCGTGGGTGGCCGGTCGTGAGTGGCCGGTCGTGAGTGGTGGGGCGGTGCGGACAGCGCCCGAGCGGCGCGGCTCCCGGCCGGGCCCACCCCCGGCGGAGGGGAACCACCCCTTCCGCTCCTTCGTCGCTCCAGGGGGGCCAGGCCCATCCACCCTCCGCCGGGGGTGGGCCCGTCGCGGCGAACCTCAGCGAGTGACCAGCAGCGGCAGCCGGGTGCGGGTGCCGGCCCCGCCCCGCAGCAGCACGGCGCCGTCCTCCTGGGTGCCGTCGCCGCGGGCGACGCGCACGGTGATCCTCGCGCTCTCGCCCGGGCCCAGCCGCAGGGCGGCGGGGGTGACGGTGACGTCGTGGCGCTCGAAGCCGGCGGACGAGGTCGAGAAGTAGCGGGCACGCCGTCCGACGTTGGTGACGGTGCGGGTGAGGGTGCCCTCGCCGCGCACTACCAGCGAGGTCGTGTTGAGGCCGAGCCGGTCGCCCTCGAGCCACTCGCGGTAGTCGGCGGGGTCGATGCCCAGCACCAGGCCGGGGGAGTCCACGGCCTGCACCCGGACACGTCCGGCGCCCGCGTCCAGGACGCCGGCGGGCAGCGGCTCGGCGGTGGTGACCAGGGCGCTGCGGGTGGCGGCGGCGCTCCAGCCGCGCTCGGCACGCAGGCGGGCGGCGGTGCCGCTGACCCAGGCCGCGGCCGCGGAGGTGCCACCGAGGAACTGCCAGCCCTCGCCACCGGGCACCGCGCCCAGGACGCCGTCGCCGGGAGCGACCACGTCCGGCTTCGGGTACGCCGCCGCCGGGCTGCCCGTGCTGGACCACTCGAGCACGCGGGGGACCGCGCGGGTCACGGGGCGGGAGGCGAGGACGACGCGGCCGCGGGGGTGCCTCGCGGCCCAGGAGACCAGGCGACGACCGTCGCCGACCGCGAGGTGGACGGTGGGCACCGCGTGCAGGTCGGCCGAGAGACCACCGGGGTCGGTGTTGACCAGCACCATGCCGACCCCGTCGGCATCGGCGACGGTCTGGGACTTGTCGACGCGTCCGACGCCGCCGCGCTCGCAGAGCACGATGCGCCCGGCGACGACCGCGGTGTCGAGGGAGCCGGGCTCGCAGCGTCGCGCCTCGCCGCGGGAGACGCCACGTGCGGCGGCGTCGGCGCCCCGGACGAGGCGGGCCCGCACGGGCTCGGTCGGGGAGGTCATCGCCCCCACGAGGCGGGTGCCGCCCCCCAGCCGCACCTCGCCGCGCCGGACGGTGCCGGTGCCGGCTCCGACGGTCGTGACCCAGGGCGAGGAGTGTGCGGTGCCGCCCACGGCGTCGCCGCCGGCGGCGGCGACGACCACGACGTCGGCCTCGGCGGCCCCCAGGAGAGCGAGCTCGACCGTGTCGAGGGTGGAGGGGCCGGCGACGGACAGGTTGAGCACGTCGACCCCGTCGGCGACGGCGCGGTCGATGGCGGCGACGAGGTCGGCGGTCGAGCAGCCGTCGTCGGCGGGGTCGGGCGCGGTCCAGCAGGCCTTGTAGACGCCGACCTGGGCGTCGGGAGCGATGCCGGCGTACCTGCCGACCTCGCTGCCGCGCACGCGCACGGGGACGTCGGCGTTGCCGGCGGCGATCGAGGCGACCTGGGTGCCGTGACCCACGTCGTCGACGGGGGAGAGGCGGGCCCGGCTGGCCAGCCGGTCACGCCCGAAGCCGTCGACGAACCAACGGCCCGCGACCACCTTGTCGGTGCACCAGCCCGGACCCCAGGACGGCTCGGCGACGCAGGTCGGCGCCTCCCCGGCCCCGCGGCTGACCCGGGCGGTGGCGGCGAAGAGGGGGGTGTCGGGGTCCAGCCCGGTGTCGACCACGCCGACCAGCACGCCCTCGCCACCGCGGCGCGCGCCACCGGGGCTCAGGCGGGCTGGGTCCGTCTCGAGGTCGCGGCCGGCCAGGCGACGGACCTCGGCCGGCTCCACCCGGGCGACGCCCGGGGCGGTGACCAGGTCGCGCGCCTGGGCGGCGGTGAGCTCCACGGCCAGGCCGTTGAGAGCGGTGGAGTAGCGGTAGACCGGGGTGGTGCCGTCGAGCCGGGCGAGCACGGCGTCCTGCTGGGCGCGGATCCGCCAGCGGGCGATCTCGGTGGCCGGCCCCGGCGGCGCCGCGGCCAGGCCGGGGCCCTCCATGGTCACCAGGTGCAGCCTGGTCGCGTCGGCGGCAGCGGCGGGGGCCGCGCCGAGCGCGACCGGGAGCGCGAGCGACGCCAGCGCCGTGCTGAGGCCGAGGGCCGCGCCGGACAGGGCAGCGCGCAGTCGCACGCGGCGGCTGCGGCTGGTGGGCACGGTGGCACCTCGTCGTACGTCGGGGCGGTCGGGCCGGCCGTCGGGGGCCGGACTCACCATTGTGACCGATGGTGCCGACGAGGACAGCCGGACGGTCGAACCGCCTCCTCCACCCCTGGGACGCACACCTAGGCTCGTGCCGTGAGCCAGGACCTGCCCCGCCCGACCGGTCCCGTCGTGGGCTTCGACCTCGACATGACGCTGATCGACACCGCGCCCGGGTTCGGCGAGGTGCTGCGGGTGCTGGGGCGCGAGCTGGGCGTCGACTTCCCGGTGGCGCGGATGACCGAGCGGCTGGGCCCGCCGCTGGAGCACCTCCTGGCCGACCACCTGCCGCCCGACCAGGTGGGTCCGGCGGGGGACCGCTTCCGCGCGCTCTACCCCGGCCACGCCATCGCCACGGTGCCCACGCTGCCCGGGGCGAGGGAGGCCATCGGAGCGGTGCGCAGGCACGCGGGGCGCGTCCTGGTCGTCACCGGCAAGTACGCCCCCAACGCACGCCTGCACCTGGACCACCTCGGTCTGGAGGTGGACCGCCTGGAGGGCTGGGTGTGGGGCGCAGGCAAGGCCGACGTGCTGCGCGAGGAGGGCGCCGGCATCTACGTCGGCGACCACGTCCACGACGTCGAGGGGGCGCGGGCCGCCGGTGCCCTGAGCGTCTCGGTGCTCACCGGTGGCTGCGAGCGGGCCGAGCTCCTCGACGCCGGCACCGACGTCGTGCTGGCGTCCCTGCACGAGTTCCCCGACTGGCTCGACGACCACGTGGCGCAGCGGCCCGCCTCGTGACCGGCTGGGACCGTCTCTGGGACGACCTGACCTCGCGCCAGCCGCTGCCCGACCCGGCCGTGGTCCTGGCCGCCGGCGCGGTCGCGCTGGCGCTCGTGCTGTGGCGCGGCTCGTGGCCGCGGGTGCGGCTGCTGGTCACCGTCGTGCACGAGGCCGGCCACGCGCTCGTCGCGCTCCTCGTGGGGCGGCGCCTGCAGGGCATCCGACTGCACTCCGACACCAGTGGGGTGACCGTCTCGCGCGGGCGCCCCACGGGGCCGGGGATGGTCGTGATGCTGGCTGCCGGGTACCTCGCCCCCGCGGTCCTCGGCCTCGGTGCCGCGCTGCTGCTGGCCGACGGGCGCGCGCTCCTGCTGCTCTGGTCCCTGTCGTTGCTGCTCCTGCTGGTGCTGCTGTGGATCCGCAACGGCTTCGGGCTGCTGGTGGTCGTGGTCGTGCTGGCCGGCACCGTCGCGGTCACCTGGTACGCCGACGCCCGCACCCAGTCCGCCCTCGCGCTCCTCCTCGCCTGGCTGCTGCTCCTCGCCGCGCCCCGCCCGCTGGTCGAGCTGCTCGTCGGGGGCAGCGCCGGCCGCCGCGGCTCCGACCCCGACCAGCTGGCCCGGCTGACCCGGATCCCGTCGGTGCTGTGGACGCTGGTGCTGCTCGCGGCCAGCGTCAGCGGCCTGGTCGTGGGGGTCTCGACCCTGGCCCCGGACCTGCTGGCGCGCTGACCGCGCCGCGGATCCCGATGGCCGTCCCTGGCCCGGGCTGCTTATCCTTGCCCGGCTCCGGCAGACGCCGTGGCTCCCGACACCCAGACCGAGGAACGAGTGCAGTGCCGACTGGCAAGGTGAAGTGGTACGACGCCGAGAAGGGCTTCGGCTTCCTGTCCCAGGAGTCCGGACCCGACGTCTACGTGCGCGCGGAGGCGCTGCCCGAGGGCACCACGTCGTTGAAGCCGGGGACCAAGGTCGAGTTCGGCATCGCCCAGGGCCGCCGCGGCGACCAGGCGCTCCAGGTGCGTGTCCTCGACGCGCCCGCCTCGGTCAGCCGCAACCGTGCCGAGGCCAAGCGGAAGTCCCCGGACGCGATGGTCACCATCGTCGAGGACGTCATCCGCCTCCTCGACGCGACCTCCGAGGCCTACCGCCACGGCCGTCACCCCGACAAGGCCGCGGGCCGCCAGACCGCCAAGGTCCTCCGCGCCCTCGCCGACGAGCTCGACGCGTAGGCCCGGACCGCCGAGAGGTCGCTCACGCACGGCCGAGAGGTCACTCACGCACGGCCGAGAGGTCTGCGGGGTCAGAGGAATGTCGCAACACCCCCTGCCCCGAGGGGGATGTTGTGCCGACTCCACCGATGCCTGCTGACCA
>LUPK01000021.1 GCA_001627335.1 Nocardioides sp. REDSEA-S33_B3
GGCGTTAGCGTGAGACACGAAGACCTCCGGAGTTCGTGAGCGAGTGGATGCTTGGTCGCTTCACACCTCACCCGGAGGTCTTCGTCATCGTCCAGCAGGCACGCCGTACCTAACGTCCGTGGTCAGTACAACTAGGTCTCACCCTCAAGGCCGAGAGGTCGCTGGCGCACGGCCGAGAGGTCGCTGGCGCACGGTCGAGAGGTCGCTGGCGCACGGTCGAGAGGTCGCTGGCGCACGGCCGAGAGGTCGCTCGCGTAGTTACTCCGCACGAGATCTCACCCTCAGCTCGCGCGGAGGGTGAGATGTGGTGCGGAGTAACCCGCGATCAGGCCTCGAAGCCGCGGACCCACAGGCAGTGCTCGGAGCCGCCCAGCATGGCGAGGACGTCCTGGGGCAGGGGACCGTCGACGTCGGTGACGACGTAGCCCTGCTCGCCGGTGGTGGCGAGGTACTGCCCGGTGACGTTGGCGCCGGAGTCGGCGACGAGCTGGTTGACCTCGGCGAGGACGCCGGGGACGTTGTGGTGCAGGTAGCCGACGCGGGTGCCGGTGTGCAGCTGCGGCGCGATCACCGCGGGCAGGTTCACCGACAGCTCGGTGCGGCCCTCGTGGGCGAACCCGGCCAGCTTGTTGGCGACGAAGTGGCCGATCTCCTCCTGCGCCTCCTGCGTGGAGCCGCCCACGTGCGGGGTGAGGATGACGTTGTCGAGGCCGCGCAGCGGCGACTCGAACTCGTCGCCCTGGGCCTTGGGCTCGACGGGGAAGACGTCGAGCGCGGCGCCGGCGATGTGGCCGGAGAGGATGTGCTCGCGCAGCGACTCGGTGTCGACCACCATCCCGCGCGCGGCATTGATGAACAGCGAGCGGGGCTTCATCTTCGCGAACTGCTCGGCGCCGAAGAGCCCGGCGTTGCCGGGGCGGCCGTCGACGTGCAGCGAGACCACGTCGGCGCGCTCGAGGAGCTCGTCGAGGGTCTTCATGCGCTGCGCGTTGCCGTGGGCGAGACGGTCGGCGGTGTCGAAGAAGATGACCCGCAGGCCCATCGCCTCGGCGAGGTTGGACAGCTGGGTGCCGATGTTGCCGTAGCCCACGATGCCGAGCGTGCGGCCGCGGACCTCGTGGCTGCCCTTGGCGGACTTGTCCCAGACGCCGGCGTGCATCTTCTCGGTCTTCTCGGCCAGCCGCCGCGCGAGCATGATGATCTCGCCGATGACCAGCTCGACGACGCTGCGGGTGTTGGAGAACGGGGCGTTGAAGACCGCGATGCCGCGGTCCGCGGCGGCGGTCAGGTCGACCTGGTTGGTGCCGATGCAGAAGCAGCCGATGGCCAGCAGGTCCGGCGCCCCCTCGAGCACGCGCTCGGTCACCTTGGTGTTGGAGCGGATGCCCAGCAGGCTCACGCCTGGCAGCCTCTCCAGGAGCTCGGCCTCCGACAGGGAGCCCGGGAGCAGCTCGACCTCGAAGCCGCGGTCGGTGAGGACCTCGACGGCCAGTGGGTGGATGTTCTCGAGCAGCAGCGCCTTCACCCGTCCCAGGGTAGGGGCCGCGGCTCCGCGCCACCGAACCGACGTCGTACGCCGGACAGCCGGTGTGGCTCAGCGCACGAGGTCCCCAGGGCTGCCCGGGACGTCATGCGTCACGCGGCAGCGGACGTCCCGTCCGTATGACGTCCCCCGGGTTCAGGCCTCCAGCGTCGAGACGTCCCTGAGGACGTCTCGACCCTGCATGGCCTGCTGCGCGCCGCCCGGCACGCACGTCGGCCGCGTTGTCGTCGACTCGTCGGGAATCCGTCCCGCCTTCGCTCCTCCGCCTCGCCGACGCACGCACCGGACGACGCTCGCGACGGCCTACAGCGTCGAGACGTCCTCGGCATCCACGATGCGGTAGGCGTAGCCCTGCTCGGCCAGGAACCGCTGGCGGTTCTGGGCGAAGTCGGCGTCGACGGTGTCGCGGGAGACGACGGTGTAGAAGCGTGCGACCTTGCCGTCGTGGCCGGGCCGGAGCAGCCGCCCGAGGCGCTGGGCCTCCTCCTGGCGGGAGCCGAAGGAACCGGAGACCTGGATGGCGACCTCGGCGTCGGGCAGGTCGATGGAGAAGTTCGCGACCTTGGAGACGACCAGGGTGCGTACCTCGCCGGAGCGGAACGCGTCGAAGAGCCGCTGCCGCTCCTTGACCGACGTCTCGCCCTTGATGACGGGGGCGTCGAGGGCCTCGGCGAGCTCGTCGAGCTGCTCGATGTACTGTCCGATCACCAGCGTCGGCTGCCCCGCGTGCCGGGCCATCAGCGACTTCACGACGTCGACCTTGCGGTGGGTGCAGGAGGCGAGCCGGTAGCGCTCCTCGGGCTCGGCCGTCGCGTAGGCCAGCCGCTCGCCCTCGGGCAGGGTCACCCGCACCTCGACGCAGTCGGCCGGGGCGATCCATCCCTGGGACTCGATGTCCTTCCAGGGGGCGTCGTACCTCTTGGGCCCGATGAGGGAGAACACGTCGCCCTCGCGGCCGTCCTCGCGCACCAGCGTCGCGGTCAATCCGATGCGGCGGCGGGCCTGGAGGTCGGCGGTCATCCGGAAGATCGGCGCCGGCAGCAGGTGCACCTCGTCGTAGACGATGAGGCCCCAGTCGCGGGCGTCGAGCAGCTCGAGGTGGGGGTAGACGCCCTTGCGGCGCATGGTGAGCACCTGGTACGTCGCGATGGTGACCGGTCGGATCTCCTTGACGGCCCCGGAGTACTCGCCGATCTCGTCCTCGGTCAGGCTCGTGCGCCGGACCAGCTCGTCCTTCCACTGCCGCGCGCTCACGGTGTTGGTGACGAGGATGAGCGTGGTGGCCTGCGCGTGCGCCATGGCGGCCGCCCCGACCAGCGTCTTGCCGGCGCCGCAGGGCAGCACGACCACGCCCGACCCGCCGTGCCAGAAGGACTCCGCGGCGTCGCGCTGGTAGTCGCGCAGCTCCCACCCGGACTCGTCGAGGTCGATGGGGTGCGCCTCGCCGTCGACGTACCCGGCGTAGTCCTCGGCCGGCCAGCCGAGCTTGAGCAGCGCCTGCTTGAGGTTGCCGCGCTCGGAGGGGTGCACCGCGACGGTGTCGTCGTCGATGCGGTTCCCGAGCATGCCGGCGACCTTCTTGGCGCGCAGCACCTCCTCGAGCACCGGCCGGTCGTTCGACACCAGGGTGAGGCCGTGGGTGGGGTGCTTCTCCAGCCGCAGCCGGCCGTAGCGCGCCATCGTCTCGGCGACGTCGACGAGCAGGGAGTGGGGCACCGCGTAGCGGCTGTACTCCAGCAGCGTGTCGACGACCTGCTCGGCGTCGTGCCCGGCGGCCCGCGCGTTCCACAGCCCCAGCGGGGTCAGCCGGTAGGTGTGCACGTGCTCGGGCGAGCGCTCGAGCTCGGCGAACGGCGCGATCGCCTTGCGGCAGTCGGCAGCGCGGTCGTGGTCGATCTCGAGCAGGAGCGTCTTGTCCGACTGGACGATGAGGGGGCCGTCGGTCACCGGACAAGCGTACGGAGGTGGTGGGTGGGCCCGCCGGGCAAGGTTCATCGGCCGGCCGACAGACCCTGCCCTGGGCCGACGGAACTCCATCGTCCAACGGCAAGGTTCATCGGCCGGCCGATAAACCGTCAGCCGACCGGCCGCACAGACGTGATCCGGTGCACCGCGAACACCCGGGTGTCGTCGGCGCGGTGGTCGTGGGCGGTGAGCCGGCCGCCCTCGAGGCCGAGCGGGTCGACGACGCGGTCGGAGCGGGAGCCGTGGTTGTCGACGTAGCCGATCACCACCGACGACCGCTGCTCGATCGCCTCCCGCAGCGCCGCCAGCGAGCCGGACGGGGTCAGCGAGGGCGAGTCGGCGGGCCGGGTCGAGGCCACCCGGTCCCCCGCACGTACGGCGGTGACGACCGCCGCGGCACCGGCCGCGACCCGGGCGGACCCGGCCGCGGTGGGCCGCCGGTCGCGCGGGACGCGTGCCCGGAGCTGGTCGGGCCGCGCCACGCGGACCGTGCCGTCGGGCGCCTCGACCACCGGGGCGGCCCCGAGGTCGCGCAGCCGCGGCAGCAGCACGTCGAGGGGCGTGTCGGAGACCAGCACGGTCGGGGCGATCCGTCGCAGGCCCAGCGACCGCGCCTGCGGGTGGTGCAGGATCTCGGCCAGCGCGGACTCGTCGTCGGCGCGCAGGAACGCCTCGGCGTGCCCGACCCGCACCGCCCCGAAGGTCCGAGCGGTGTCGTCGACGAGGTAGGTCAGCGGCTGCGGCACCGGCGTGCGCGACACCTCGCCCAGGAAGTCGTGCACCTCCACCGCGGTCCAGCCCAGGTCGAGCGCGCGTCGCACGGACCCGGGCGTGAAGCGGTAGACCGTCGCCCCTCCCCGGGACTCCACCTCCGCCAGCACCTGCAGCCGCCGCGCCAGCGTCGACTCCAGCGGCCCGGGCGCCACCGCGGTCAGGTCGGCCTGCACCAGCACGTGGTCGACGGGTGCGGGCAGCAGCGGCTCGAGCAGGGGCGCGGCGTCGTCGTCCGCCACGAGCGCGCGAGAGTACGACGCCAGCCCGCCGAGCCCGGTCACCCCGAGCGCCGCGGCCTCCTCGACCGCCCACAGCACCTGGTCGGCCCGGGTGCGGGGACGGCGCGGCCGCAGCCAGGCCACGCGCGCGACCACGCCGGGCACACCTGTGCCGGTCGCGAGCACCTCGCCCGCGGGCAGGCCACCGACCACGTCGAGCACCAGCCGGCGGGTCTCCACCTGGTGGACGCCGGTCAGCTCCGGGACCAGCGCGTTCCACGTCTTGCCGGCCGGGTCCTTGCGGCCGACCAGCCCGGGGAGGCGGGGGGAGTCGATCCAGGCGCGCGCCAGGACCTGCCAGCGCTCGGCCGCCGACCGGGTCACCCACCGGTCCAGCTCGTCGGTGGGCAGCCAGGCAGGCTCGCCGTCCGGGCCGGTGCCCGTGGCGAGCAGCCCAGCGGCGTACGCGGTCTCGACGAGCAGTGCGGCCACCGCCTCGTCCACCTGCAGCAGGACCGCGGTGGCCTTGAGGTCGCGCACGCCGAGGCCGCCGCTGCGCAGCACCCCCGGCGGGCGGGTTCCCCAGTGGTCGAGCAGCAGCTCGACGCGGCGCACCGCCTCGAACGCAGCACCGGCGGCGACCTTGTCCACCAGGGAGGCCTCACGCGAGGAGGTGGGCACCTCGGGGGCGACGTCGACGGGCTCGGTGGTCGTGCGGCCGCCGCGCAGCACCAGGCCCACCTCACCGGGGAGCACGACCGAGCCGCCGCCACGCGGCACCAGCAGCCGCCGCGCCAGCAGCTCCTCGGGCGGGGTGCGGGCGTCCTCGGGCAGCACCGTGTGGCGGGAGCTGCCCGTGGTGGCCTCGCCGCCCTGCTCCAGGACGTGCTCGAGCAGGGTGCGGGCCGCCGCCGAGATCTCGGCGAGCCGCTGGGCGACCTCCTCGGCCGACGCGGGCTCCGCGGAGCGGGTGCGCAGCCCGCTCACGCCGGCGTCGGGCCCGCCGACCAGCAGGTCGGCCACGCCCGACAGCGCCCGCAGCCCGGTGGGGGACTCCCACGCCAGGGCCAGGTCGCGCAGGTGCGCCAGTGCCGCATCGGTGGCGGCCGGGTCCGCGTGCACCAGCGACCGCAGCTCCTGCGGTGTGGTTTGGCCGGCGACGACCAGGGCATCTAGGACGGAGAGCTCGACCCGCGACAGCTGGTCGAGCGCACGCATGAGAGAAGCACGGGTGGCGGCCCGCGAGGCCAGCTGCCCCGAGTCCTGAGGGGCGGGAGTGGCCAGATCCGGACGCGCGAGGAGCAGGCGCGACAGCTGCTGGTCCGACCACGCACGCAGCTGGTCGGCCAGTGAGCGGTACCCCTCCTCGGCCATCCCTCCCACGCTACCGGCCACCCCGACGGGGGCCGACGCGTGACCGCGGTGCAGCTGGAGCACGGCGCCCGCACCGACGTCGGCCGGGTCCGCGAGGTCAACGAGGACGCCTACCTCGCCCAGCCCCCGGTGTTCGTCGTCGCCGACGGCATGGGCGGCCACGAGGGCGGTGACGTCGCGAGCGCGATCGTGGTGGAGGAGTTCGCGGCGCTCGCCGACCGTGGCTACGACCCCGCGCACGCCGCGGTCGCCGTGGTCGAGGTGCTCGACGCCTGCCGGCAGCGGATCGCGACGTACGCCGAGCAGCAGCGCGCCCGGGGCGTCGGCCCCCTCCAGGCCGGCACCACCGTCGTCGCGGCGCTGCTCGCCGAGCACGACGGTGCCCCCGCGTGGCTGCTGGCCAACCTCGGCGACTCCCGCGCCTACCGGGTCGAGGGTGGCTCGCTGGAGCAGGTCACGGTGGACCACTCGGTGGTCCAGGAGCTGGTCGACACCGGTCTGATCACCGAGGCGGCGGCCGCCGAGCACCCCGAGCGCCACGTCATCACCCGTTCGCTGGGCGGCAACCAGCACTCCGAGCCCGACCTCTTCGTGCTGCCGGTCGCCGCCGCGCCGCGGCTGGTGCTGTGCAGCGACGGCGTCTCCGGGATGCTCGACCACGAGCAGATGCGACAGGTCCTCGCCACCAGCTCCGACCCGGCCCTCGCAGCCGACGCCCTGCTGGCCGCGGCCCTCGACGCCGGCGGTCGCGACAACGCCACGGTCGTGGTCGTCGACTCGTCCCCGGCCGCCGGGGACGACACCCACTCCGACCTGGACCTCGAGCAGAGACTGGGAGCGCTGCCGTGAGCGACCAGGACCCGACGACCCGCTCCTACGTCCCGGGGGAGTGGTACGCCGTCCTCGGCCCGTCCCTCGTCCTCGCCCTGCCCCCCGACCGCCGCGACCTCGCGGCCGCCGCCTGGGCCCTGGTCGACGCCGGCGGTCCCGCCGACGAGGTCCTCGACCTGGTGCTGGCCGACGGTCTCAGCGACCTCGCCGGGCTGGCCCTGGTCAGCACCGACGGGGAGCGCACCCGGGCCGTCGTCCGTGGCCGGGCCGTCTGCCTGCTCGACGCCGAGGACGGTGAGACGGTCGCCGACGGCCGTGCGGTGACGACCTGGGCGGAGGCCACCGCCGACCACGTCCGGGCGATCAGCCTCGAGCTCGGCACGACCGCCACCGGGCCGGCCCTCCAGGTCGGCGACGGCCTCGTCCGCGCGGCCCGCGTCCTGTGGCCCGCCGAGCAGCAGGTGGCCCCAGGCCCGGTGGTCGGGCAGCGAGGAGCGCCAGCGACGAGCGGGCGTCGAGACCACGACGAACCGCCCGTCTGGTCGCCCGCCTCGGACGACCACGACGGGCTCACCCGCGACGGCGAGGTGCCGCCCGACCTGGTCCGCCCGCCGGTCGGCATCCCCGGCCAGGAGCCCGCCCCGGAGGTGACCGCGGCACCTGTCGCTCGGCTCGCCCTCTCCACCGGCGAGGAGGTCGAGGTCGACCGGGTCGTGATCATCGGCCGCGCCCCCGAGGCGCGCCGCTTCACCGCGACGCAGAAGCCCCGTCTGCTCGCCGTGCCGAGCCCGCAGCAGGAGATCTCCTCGACCCACCTGGAGGTGCGCCCGGGGTCGGGGGCCGACCACGGCAGCGCGGTCGTGACCGACCTCGGCTCCACCAACGGCACGCTGCTCACCCAGCCCGGGCTGCCCCAGGAGCCGCTGCGCCCCGGCATCCCCGTCCAACTGCTGCCGGGAGCCGTCATCGACCTGGGTGATGGCCTCACGATCGCCGTGGACCGCCCGTGACCACCACCCTGCCCCCGAGGCCGGCCGCCGCTGTCCGACCGGCCGACCTCGAGCGCCGGCTGCACGCCTACGCGCTCGACCGCGTCGCCGGGTGGGGCCTTCCCCTCGGCGTCGCCGCTGCCCTGGTCGCGCGCGGGGCCGCGACGTGGCTGGTCGTCCTCACCCCGCTCCTGCTCGGGGCCGTGCTCGTCGTGCTCGGCGCGACCCTGCTCAGCACCCGCGGGGCCACCCCCGGCATGGCGCTGCTCGGCCTGCGCGTGGAGACGCCGGGGGGCGCGCTCACCCTCCCCGACGCCGTACGCCGCCAGGCCGTCCTCGCCCTGGCCGGGCTGCCGACGTTCGGGCTCGGCCTGGCCACGCTGGCCTGGACCGCCGCCGCCGACGTCTCCGGTCGGCGCCGCGGCTGGCACGACGAGCTGGTCGGGACCGTGGTCGTCGACGCGCGTCCGGTGCCCGAGGTCGTGGTGGGGCCCGAGCGCCCGCAGCGCGGTGCGGCCGCGACGAACGGGGCCGGAACGGCTTTCGCTTCGGCTAAGGAGATGAACTGATGCGTATGGCCATGCGACTTCCGCCCAAGAGCGAGACGACGGGCGCTGCCAACGATGTCGATCCGCGTGACGAGAGCGAGGCCGAGATCATCGATCTCGCGTCGCGCAACGCCTATCCGGCGGTCGCGGCCAAGAAGGGCAAGACCGAGGGCGGCGAGCCCGCCGGGGATTAGGCCGCCATGCGCGGATGGCCCCCGTCACCATGAGGCCGGAGGCAGTGCGAGGCGATGGGTTCGTCATGGAGTCGTCAACGGCGAACGGCCAAGGCGCGCACAGCGCGGCTCGCGGGCGCGGAGTGGGGTTCTCGGGGTCCCCGCGG
>LUPK01000022.1 GCA_001627335.1 Nocardioides sp. REDSEA-S33_B3
CTCAAGCGCCCCACCTGCGTCTTCCCCCACTGCACCCGCACCTCAGCCAGGACCGACCTCGACCACATCGACGAGTACGTCCCACCCGACCAAGGCGGACCACCCGGCCAAACCGCCACCGACCGTCTGGCTCCGCTCTGCCGGCGACATCACCGAGCCAAGACCCACCCATCCCCCGACGGGCGGTGGGACTACCAGCAGCTCACCCCCACCACCTGGCTCTGGACCAGCCCCCACGACCTCCGGTTCCTCGTCCACTCCGACGGCACCACCGAGCTCTGACGGCGCGCCCTCAGGACGACGAGTGAAGGGGCTCAGTCCTCGACCAGGCCCAACCTGAGGTACTCCGCGGCGTAGGTGCCCGAGAGCAGCAGCGAGGCGTAGCGCGCGACCTCGGTGGGCGCCTCGGTGGTGAGCGTCTCGACGCGGACGCCGCGCTCGGCGGCGGTGGCCTGGAGGCGCCCGCGCTGCTCGCGGACCGTGGCGTCCTCGGAGCCGTCATCGAGGACGACGAGCACCGGGCGCGGGCCGGCACCGCCCTCGGCGAACGGGTCGTCGAAGACGTCGCGCGGCCGGGCGGCCTCGATGACGGGCAGCAGGTGCTCGGCGTCGCCGGCGATGGCGGTGCGGCCCGAGGCGCGGCGTACCTGCTCGGCGACGCGGCGTGCGGCACGGGCGGCGAGGACCGAGCCTCCCCACACGATCGGCGTCGCGTCGGCGAGCGCGATGGCCAGCATCTTGGCCTCGTTGACCGCGAGGTCCTTGCGGGGACCGCAGTCGATGGCCACCTGGTCCAGCGCGTCGGCGACGGCATCGGGGGCGGTCTCGGGACCCAGCTGGACGCGGTGGAGGTAGGACAGCATCACGACCGCGGCCGCGAGCTGGTCGCCGGTGGTCGAGGGCAGGACGGTGGCGTAGCGGCCGACGGTGTGCTCGGCCACCAGCGAGCCCGGCGGGCACGCCACGACCACCTGGCAGCCACGACGCACGGCCTCGGCGACCGCGGAGGCCGTGCCGCTGTCGCTGCCGTCGGGGGCCAGGACGATCACCAGGTCGAGGCTGCCGGCCCACCCCGGCAGGGCGGGACCGGGCCAGGCGACGAACGGGACCGGGCACCACGGCTCCAGGACCGCGCGCAGCAGCCGGGAGTCGGGTCCGGCGGCCACCACGGCGCGCGGCCGGTCGAGCTCGCGGGCCCGCTCCACGGCGCTGTCGGCCGCCTCGGCGGCGTCGCCGACCTCCCGGCGCACCCGGGACCCCGACTCCGCCAGGTGGCGCAGCCGCATGTCCATGGTGCCGAGGGCCGACTCGTCGTCGAGGCGGGCCTCGTCGAACCAGGTCACGGAGTGCGGGCCTCGTCGACCAGCAGCACCGGGATGTCGTCACGCACGGGGTACGCGCGACCGCAGCTGCCCTGGCACACCAGCTCGTCGGAGCCGTCGGGATCCACGGCGGGCGCCAGGTCACCGTGGCAGTCGGGGCACACGATGATCTCCATCAGGGCCGGGTCGATGTTCACGCCACTCCTCCACGGATCTTCGCCAGCACGTCGTCGCGCACGGCCGCCATCGTCTCCTCGTCGCGGCCCTCGGCGTTGAGCCGCAGCAGCGGCTCGGTGTTGGAGGGACGCACGTTGAACGTCCAGTCTGCGTGCGACACGCTCAGCCCGTCGAGCCGGTCGGTCGTGACGCCGTCGCGGCCGGCGTACTCCGCCTCCAGCGCGTCCATCACCGCCGCCTGGTCGCCGACCTCGGAGTTGATCTCCCCCGACATCGGGTAGCGCTCGTACGCCGCCAGCAGCTCGCTCAGCGTCCCCTCGGCGCCCGCGAGCGCAGCCAGCGCGTGCAGCGCGGCGAGCATGCCCGAGTCGGCGCGCCAGAAGTCGCGGAAGTAGAAGTGCCCGGAGTGCTCGCCGCCGAAGATCGCGTCGGTCTCGGCCATCGTGGCCTTGATGAAGGAGTGCCCCACCCGGGTGCGGACCGGGGTGCCGCCCAGCTCGGTCACCAGCTCGGGCACGGCCCGGGAGGTGATCAGGTTGTGGATCACCGTGGCCCCGGGCTCCTTGGCCAGCTCGCGGGCGGCGATCAGCGCGGTCAGGGTCGAGGGCGAGACCGCGCGCCCCTTCTCGTCGACGAGGAAGCAGCGGTCGGCGTCGCCGTCGAAGGCCAGCCCGATGTCGGCGCCCTCGGCCAGCACCCGCGCCTTCAGGTCGGCCAGCGTGGTCTCGTCGAGCGGGTTGGCCTCGTGGTTCGGGAACGTCCCGTCGAGCTCGAAATACATCGGCACCAGGTCGACCTGCTCGGCACCGATCCGGTTGAAGACCGCCGGGGCGGTCCACCCCGCCATGCCGTTGCCGGCGTCGGCGACGACCTTGAGCCGGCGGCCGGTGACGGGAGCCAGCGAGAGCAGGTGGGCGGCGTAGGCCTCCAGCACGTCGTGCTCGCTGATGGTGCCGGCCTGCGCGGCGGGGGTGAAGCCGTCGGTGGCCGCGCCGGACGCGATCAGGTCGCGGATCTCGTGCAGCCCGCTGTCGGCGCCGACCGGGACAGCGTGGGCGCGGCACATCTTGATGCCGTTGTACTGGGCGGGGTTGTGGCTCGCGGTGAACATCGCTCCGGGGTGACCGAGGTGCCCGGAGGCGAAGTAGAGCTGGTCGGTGGAGGCCAGGCCGATCATGATCACGTCGGCGCCGGCCTCGGAGGCGCCCTGCGCGAACGCGCCGGCCATCCCCGGGGAGCTGGGACGCATGTCGTGGCCCACCACGACGGTGCTCGCGCCGACGACCTGCACGTAGGCACGTCCGGTGGCGAGGGCCAGGGCCTCGTCGAGCTGGTCGGGGACGGTGCCGCGGACGTCGTACGCCTTGAAGATGGCGTGGACGTTCTCCGCACTCAGGGTGTCGGCCATGCGACGACCTTAGTGGTCCGTCAGTGGTCCGTGGTCAGGACCCGGAGGTGTCCCTTGCGCCCCGTCTCGCGCCCGGTCTCCTGGTCCGGGGCGACCCGCCGCGGCTGCTGCGGGCGGCCCGCCTCGCGCACCGCGTCGGCCAGCGCGAGCAGGTCGTCGTTGCTCGGACCCGGCGGCGCCGGCTGCGCCAGCCGCAGCACCTCCCAGCCCCGGGGCGCCGAGAGCCGCTCGCTGTGCGCCTCGCACAGGTCGTAGGCGTGCGGCTCGGCGTAGGTGGCCAACGGACCGAGCACGGCGGTCTGGTCGGCGTAGACGTAGGTGAGCGTCATGACCGCCGGACGACCGCACGCGGTGCGGCTGCAGCGACGGGCGGGACTCACGCCGCAGACGCTACCCGGCGCTCCCCCGCTCGACGACTAGGCTCGCGGACATGACTCGTGACCGTCGGGGACGCGGCATGCGCGGACCCGGCGTGATGCCGGCCGAGCCCGGCCGCCCCGTCCTCCGCACCGGCCGCGAGCGCTTCGACGCGCTGGTCCTCGACGTGGTGACGGCCATCGAGGAGCGCTGGCAGGACCGCCTCGGCCTCGTCGAGTACGCCGTGGAGGACGCACCTCAGGTCCCCGACGACTGGGACAGCCCGGCCGTGCCGCTGTCCTCGCTGGTCCGCGGGGCCGGTGACCGGCCGACCCGGCTCGTGATCTTCCGTCGTCCGATCGAGCACCGCGCGGAGCGCCGCAGCGACCTGGAGGCGCTGGTGCTCACCGTGGTGGTCGAGCAGGTCGCCGAGCTGCTCGGTGTCGAGCCCTCGGTCGTCGACCCGCGCTACCCAGAGGATTGAGCGCCGACTAGCGCAGGCCGGGTCGCACGTCGGGGACCAGCCCCTCGCGCAGCAGCTCGCGCAGCCCGACGACGGCCGCGCCGTCGTCGTTGCCGAGCACGAGCGACCCGACGACCGGGGTGCCCTGCGGGGCGACGCGCAGCAGCGCCGCGCGACCGGGGACCTTCACCTCGACCGCCGTCCCGGGTCCGACCTCCGCGACCTTGCTGCTCACCTCGCGGCCCTGCCCGTCGTAGGCGACCACGTCGACCGTGCCCAGCGCCTGTGCTCCGCCGAGCACGAGCCGGGAGCCTGGATAGGCGACCGGGACCAGCGTCGGCTGCGTCACCGCGCCCGCGGGCACGATCGTGAGCAGGTCGCCGCGCACCCGGCCGCGGAAGGAGGAGGTGGCCGGCTGCGAGGAGACGACCTCGATCCCGAGCAGGCCCTCGGCGACCTCCGAGCGCAGCAGCTTGGTGATCGAGAAGCGCCGGACGCTCGACGGGTCGACCAGCACCTCCTCCAGGTCGGCCGGGGTGAACGTCGCCTCGGCCGTGACCAGGCGCAGCGAGACCCGCGAGACGCTGTCGGAGGTGTTGGCGACGACCACCTCGGGGTCGTCGACCCCGTCCGGCACGCCCAGCAGCAGCTGCGAGGTGGCGGGATCGCGCTGGCCGCTGAGGTACTCCTTGGTGGTCTCGCCCCGTCCGATCGGCACGAACGCGTCGATGACGGTGGCGGCGAGCCGACCCCGCTCGGTCGTGACGCGGAGCGCGAGCTCCTCGCGCTTGGGGATCTCGGCGCCGAGGTCGAGTCGGACGGTCGCGCCGCCCGCGACGGAGACCCCGCGCAGGCGGCCGCCGGCGCCCACCGGTCCGGACTGGCCGAGGACGGTGATGGTCGCGGTCGCGGGCCCGGCGTCGGGGTTGTGCAACTCCAGCACCGAGGTGTGCTCGGCACCCGCCCCGACACCGGTGAACCACTGGTCGCTGCTCGTGGCGGGGCAGTCGACCGCGCGCAGGCCGGGGGTCGACCACCGCTGGACGACGAGCCCGGGGGCCGTCGCCCCCGCCCCGCTCACCCGGGTCGCGTCCGCGAGCTCGACGCGACGGTCCGGCGTGACCTCGACGGTCCGCGGCTCGCTGGCGCGGCCGCCGGCGACGGCCTGCACCTCGCCGGTCTCGCCGACCTCGACGGCGTCGGAGGCCACGAACACCCCTCCGGCCTCGTTGCCGGTCGGGCAGACCAGCACGCTGCGGGCCAGCGGCACCTCGCTGGGCGCCCGGTCGACGGAGTCGACCTGTACCTCGGCGTCGGCCAGCAGGGCCGCGCAGATCGCCACGGTCGGGACGACCGCCGTCACGACCGCGAGCGGGCCCGGCCGGGAGGACGAGGGCCGGGTCACGGTGGGCCATCTCATCTGCGGCTCCCCTCGGTCCTGCTGGCGCCCCGCGTGGGCGCGCACTGCACCAGTGCGACGGCCAGACCGGCGAACTGGACCAGCAGCAGGACGGGGCGCAGCCAGGAGCCCGGCCCGTCGAGCGCGTCGGCCGCCGGCTCGCGGGAGACCCGCCAGGCGCGGGTGTCGCGGTCCTCGGCCGAGGCCTGCACCAGCCCCGGCGCCGCGTCGAGCACGGAGGCGACGTCGCCGTCGGCGGGCGCCGGCAGCACGACGTACTCGATGCCCCGCTCGGAGAGGTCGGTGGCCAGCTCGTCATCGGGCTGGCTGACCGCCCGGCGCACGAGCGCGGTCAGGTCGGTGTCGCGCGGCGAGAGCCCGAGGACCTCGTCCTCGCCGACGGTCACGCCGTCCCCACGACGCACGACGTAGTCGACGCCGTCGCGCACGGAGCCGGTGAGCACGAGGATGCCGCGCTCGGGGGCCTGCGCCGCGCTCTGCACCATGTACGCCGGGATCCCGGCGGCGTCCTCGGCGGCCAGTCGGTGCTCACCGCCCGCGAACCACCCCAGCCCCACGAGCGGGACCAGCGAGGCGACGACCGCGAGGGCGACGACGCCGGCCCGCCACGGCCCAGGCAGAGGTGCGGAGGCGCCCCGGCGCAGCTCGACGGCCCCGAGGGCGCCGAGCACGACCGCGGTGACCAGGGCGCCCTGCAGCACCACGACCAGCACGGCCACCGAGGCCGGGGTCGAGCCGCCGGCGACGTCGAGGGTCACCCACGACAGCACCAGCGTCAGCAGGGCCGTCACCGCCGCCAGCAGCCAGCAGATCAGCACGGGGATGCGGGTCGGACGCGGCCACAGCGCCACCAGGGCGAGGACGACGACCAGGAGACCGACCCACGTCGGCGCGCCCAGCCCGCCGAGCCGGCCGGCCAGGACGTCGAGGCCGTCGGGCATCGGGGCCGGCAGCCGCCCGGCGCCCAGCAGCAGCCCCTCGGCGGCACGGTGCTGGACCGCCGGCAGCCACCACGGCAGCAGCAGGACCACGGGCAGCCCGAGGGCCAGGGACGGCGGGCCCCACGCGGAGCGCTCGCGGGCGGCGTCCGGCACGAGGCGGGCGGCCGCGGCGACGCCCAGCGCCGCCAGCACCAGCGCGAGCAGCCAGGCGACGGGGGCGAAGGCCACCAGGAGGGCGAGCAGCACGCCGCTGCGCCAGGCCGCGCGCCAGCGCCGGTCGGGCTCGGGGTCGGCGAACCCGACGGCGGCGTGGGCCAACCAGGGCAGGACGGCCACCGCGGCCACCACGCCGAGGCGTCCCTGCCCCCAGGCACCGCTGGTCGCGGGCACGAGCGCGTAGACGACCGCACCCCACAGCAGCAGCCAGCGCGGCAGGCCGCGCGGGGACACCAGGCGACCGATCAGCCGCAGCAGCCGCCAGGCCCCCCACAGGGACACCGGCACCGCCAGGAGCAGCAGCGCGGAGACCGCGGCGGTCGCACTGCCGCCGAGGAGGGTGCCGAGCAGGGCCATCGGCAGGAGGTACGGCGGAGCGGGCACCGCGGTGCCCGCCCCGAGGGGGTGCCACGACTCCAGGTGGAGGCGCCACCAGTCGCCCACGCCCTCCGGGGCCGGGGACAGCGCGCCACCGGTCACGGGGCCGAACGCCGCACGGGCACCCACCACGCTGACCAGCACCACGAGCGCCAGGACGACGGCGACGGGGTTGGACAGGAACCGGGCGACCCAGCCGGAGTCGGCCTCGAGGACGTCGTCCTCCTCCACGGTCCGGCGGGCCGCGAAGGACTCGGGGTCGCGCTCGGCGGCGGCGATGCGCCGCCGTTCCGCGACGTCGGCGGCCTGGTTGCCGGCGGCGGCCACCACCCCGCCCACGACGTCGAGACCGTGGCGGTAGGGCAGCCACCACGGCGCCAGCAGCGGACGTACGTCGGCGCCGTCCTGGCGCCTGCGTCGGGCCCGCAGGATCGTGCGGGGCCGCAGCGACACCAGCGCCGCCAGCTCGTCGAGCGCCTCCCCGGGCGAGCGCACCAGCAGGAAGCCGAGGGCCCGCAGCACGGTGCCGAGGGTCAGCCTCACCGCCTGGAACGGCAACGCCCGCGTCGGGCTGTTGGCCAGCAGCGTGAACAGCGCGGCCCGTCGCTCCTGGAAGTGCGTGTGCCTGCCGGTCAGCGGGGTCCGCCGCACCCCGCGGTGCGCGGCCTCGGCGTGGAAGACCACGGCCTGCGGCACGACCAGCGTGGTGTGGCCGGCGGCCGCGGCGCGCCAGCCCAGGTCGAGATCGTTGCCGAAGACCGGCAGGTGGTCGTCGAAACCGCCGAGGGCCTCGAAGACCTCACGGCGCACGAGCATGCCGGCGCTGTTGACGGCCAGGACGCGGCGCACGTCGTCGTGCTGGCCCTGGTCGTACTCACCGCGCTCGAGACCGGTCTCCCGGCGGCCGGTGCCGGAGATCGTGACGCCGACCTCGAGCAGGCGCCGCAGCGAGGGCCACTCACGCAGCTTGGGGCCGAGCAGGTCGGCCTCGGGGTGCGCCTCGGCGGCGGCGAGCAGCTGCGCGAGGGCGTCGGGGGCCGGGGTGGAGTCGTCGTGGAGGAGCCAGAGCCACTCCGCGTCGCCCACCTCCTCCAGGCCCAGGCGCACCGCTTCGGGGTAGCTGGTGCCGGCCGGAGCGGACCGCACGGCGCCGAAGGCCGCCTCGAGGAGGTCGGGCCCCTCGTCGCGGCTGCCGGTGTCGACGCAGACGACACGGTCCGGGGCCCGGGTCTGGGCGCGCAGGCCGTCGATCACGACGGGCAGCCAGCGGGCGCCGTCGTGGCTCACCACGAGGGCGGCGACCGCCCCCTGACCTGCCCCGGACACGATCGGAGACAGTAGCGCGAGCCCCTCCGGGCCCTCCTAAACGCGAGCGGCCCTCAACGCGAGCGGCCCAAATGCGAGCGGCCCCGGTCACCAGGACCGGGGCCACGCTCACCTCAGACTGCGCGCTTCTTGAGCTTGCGCCTCTCCCTCTCGGAGAGCCCGCCCCAGATCCCGAAGCGCTCGTCGTTGCTCAGTGCGGACTCCAGGCAGTCCTGGCGCACCTCGCAGGTGAGGCAGACCTTCTTGGCCTCGCGGGTGGATCCACCCTTCTCGGGGAAGAACGCCTCCGGGTCGGTCTGAGCGCACAGTGCGCGCTCCTGCCACGACCCTTCCTCGGTCTCCGCCTCGAGCAGAAACAGCTCTCTCATGGCTCAACGCCCTTTCGACCCTGGTGTGCTCCTCGTCCGGCACCGAAGAACACTGTTGGAATTACATGCCTGTCGTAGCACTGTCGTCAAGCGGAAGTCTGGTATTGGTCCCTGTCACCACCCGCCCGGCACCCTCGTGCGCTGCTGCGGCAGAGTGAGGGCATGCAGATCAGTCGCATCACGGTCCTGTCCGGCGGCATGGGCGGCGCCCGGTTCCTGCAGGGCCTGCTGCACGGTGTCCGCGGCGGGACGCTGCCCGGGGTCTCCCCCGACGCGCGCGTCACCGTGGTGGCCAACACCGCCGACGACATCTGGGTCCACGGGCTCAAGGTGTGCCCCGACCTCGACACCGTGATGTACACCCTCGGCGACGGCATCGACCCCGAGCGCGGGTGGGGCCGCCGCGAGGAGACCTGGAGCGTCCGCACCGAGCTGGCCGAGTACGGCGTCGAGCCGACGTGGTTCGGGCTCGGCGACCGCGACGTGGCGACCCACCTGGTCCGCACCCAGATGCTCGAGGCCGGCTACCCGCTCTCCGCGGTGACCGAGGCGCTGTGCCGCCGCTGGCTGACGCCGACGTACGGCGAGGGGCTGCGGCTGCTGCCGATGACCGACGACCGGGTCGAGACCCACGTGGCGGTCGCCGACGGGTCCGAGCCCAGCGGTCGACGCGTCGTGCATTTCCAGGAGTACTGGATCCGCCTGCGCGCGTCCGTGCCGGCCGAGACCGTCGTCATGGTCGGTCTGGACCGGTCGACCCCGGCACCGGGCGTCCTCGACGCGATCCGCGACGCCGACCTGGTCGTGCTGCCGCCGTCGAACCCCGTCGTCTCCGTCGGCACGATCCTCGGCGTGCCGGGCCTGCGTGCAGCCGTCCGGGACACCTCGGCCCGCGTGGTCGGCCTCTCCCCCATCGTCGGCGGCACGCACGTGCGCGGCATGGCCGAGCAGATGCTCACCAGCATCGGCGTGGAGGTCAGCGCCGCCGGTGTGGGCCGCCACTACGGCGCGCGCTCGCGCGGTGGGGTCCTGGACGGGTGGCTGGTGGACTCCCGGGACGAGGCCGCCGTGCCGGTCCTGCACGAGGCCGGCCTCCGGGCGGCGGCGGTGCCGCTGATGATGACCGACCCCGACGCGACCGCCGCGATGGCGGCCGCCGCCGTCTCGCTGGTGACACCGGGGGAGCCCGCGTGAGCGGTCGGCTCGAGGTGCTGGCGCCGGACGGCGTCGGTGAGGTCGGCGAGGGCACGGACCTCGCGGCGCTGCTCGTCGACGCGCTGGCCGCCTCGCCGCACGGCCCCCTCCGCGACGGTGACGTGGTGCTGGTGACCAGCAAGGTCGTGAGCAAGGCCGAGGGCCGCAGCCGCCGCGGCGACCGCGACACCGCGCTGGCCGAGGAGCTCGCCGCGCCCGGTGCCCGGGTCGTCGCCCGCCGCGGTCCCACCACGATCGCGCGCACCCGCCACGGCCTGACCATGGCCGCCGCCGGCATCGACGCCTCCAACGTCGAGCGCGGCACGGTGCTGCTCCTCCCGCTCGATCCCGACGCCTCGGCGCGCGCGCTGCGCCGCCGCCTCCACGAGCTCACCGGCGCCCGGGTGGGCGTCGTCGTCACCGACACCGCCGGCCGCGCCTGGCGCGAGGGGCAGACCGACATCGCCATCGGTGCCGCCGGCCTGCTGGTCGCCGAGGACTTCGCCGGACGCGTCGACGGCCACGGCAACGAGCTGGCCGTCACGGCGCCCGCGGTCGCCGACGAGCTGGCCGGGGCGGCAGAGCTCGCCCAGGGCAAGCTCGGCGGGCGGCCCTTCGCCGTGGTGCGCGGCCGTGCCGACCTGGTGCTCCCCCTCGACGAGGACGGCCCCGGGGCCCGCGCGCTGGTCCGCCCCGAGGGCGGCGACCTGTTCGGGTACGGCGCTCGCGAGGCCGTCGTCCGCGCCCTGACCGGGCACCCGGCCGACCGGGCGCCGTTCGGCGCTCCGGCCGCGGCCGCCGAGGTGCGCTCGGCGGTCGAGGCGGTGACCGGCCGCACCTGCCGCGAGGAGGGGCCCGAGCCGGGTGACGCGCTGGTCGTGCCCGTCGCGCCCGGCGACGTACGCCTGCTGGAGGTGCTGGCCTTCGCTCATGGCTGGCTCGTGGAGGCCGATGACACGGGAGATGCCGACGTCGGGGCACGCCTGCGACCGCTGACTCCGTAGACTCCCCCGCGACATCCGCGCAACACCCCATCGCACCACCGCACACCCGAGGACTGCCGAACCGTGGCCAAGACCGTCAAGTCCGAACGACAGGCGAAGCTCGACAAGATCCGCAAGCAGCAGCGCGGAGCCGAGAGCCGCCGCAGCTTCGCCATCATCGGCACCTGCGCGCTCATCGCCGTGGTCATCGTGGCCGCCGCCGCCTACCAGCCGATCAAGAGCTGGTGGGACCAGCGCGGCTTCTCCGACACCGACCTGGCCGCCATCGGCGCCCCCGCCTCGGTCTGCGGCGAGATCACCACGAAGTCCGCCGAGGGCAGCGGCAACCACGTCGACGATGGCCAGCAGGTCTTCTACGACGACGCCCCGCCCGCCTTCGGCCAGCACTGGAACGTCTTCGGCAAGGCGCCGGTCCCGATCGGCCGCGAGTTCTACACCGAGTCCGACCGTCCCGAGCTCGAGCAGCTCGTGCACAACCTCGAGCACGGCTTCACGATCCTGTGGTACGACGAGACCGTCGCCGAGGACGCCGACCAGCTCACCGAGCTGCGTGCGATCGCCCGCAAGTTCTCCGACACGACCGACCGGCGCAACGCGTTCATCGTCGCGCCGTGGACCGAGGAGGACGGGGCGGACTTCCCCGACGGCCAGCACGTCGCCCTGACCCACTGGTCGGTCGGCGGGGTCGGCGAGACCGACGGCGAGCAGGTCGGCGTGTGGCAGTACTGCGAGGCGCCCAGCGGCGAGGCCGTGGACACCTTCGTCCGCGACTACCCGCAGCAGGACAGCCCGGAGCCCGACGTCGCGATGTGAGCCGCGCGGGCCGGCTCACACGATAGCCTCACACGAGGTCGGCCCGGCCGGACTCCTTCAGCGCGGCCACGACGGCCTTGACCTCCTGCGCGCGGGCACGGGAGGTCACCAGCACCGCGTCCGGGGTGTCGACGACCACGACGTCCTCGAGACCGACGACGGCGATGGTGCGGCCCCCCGTCACCACCAGGCCGGTCGCGTCGACCGCGTGCACCGCGGTCGCGTCGCCCAGCACGGTCACCGGGTCCTCGCCCTCCAGCAGGGTCGCCAGCGAGTCGAAGTCGCCGATGTCGTCCCACGCGAAGGACGCCGGCACGGTGGCGACCCGGCCCGCGTCGGCGGCCGGCTCGGCCACCGCGTGGTCCAGCGCGATCTTCGGCAGCGAGGGCCACTCCTCGGTCAGCGTGTCCGGGGCGGCGGCGATGGCCCGCAGCGACGCGGCGAACTCCGGGTGCCACTCGCCGAGCAGGTCGAGCAGCACCGTGGGGCGCACGACGAACATGCCGGCGTTCCAGCGGTAGCCGCCCTCGGCGAGGTAGCCGGTCGCCACCTCCACCGACGGCTTCTCCACGAACGCCGCCACGCGCTGGGCGCCCGGGTGGCCGTCGAGCCCGTCGCCGGAGCGGATGTAGCCGAAGGCCGAGGACGGGAAGGTGGGCTCGATGCCGAGGGTGACCAGCCAGTCCTCGCGTGCCACCGCGACGGCGGTCCGCACGGCGTCGCCGAACCCGTCGGGGTCGGTGATCACGTGGTCGGCGGCGAAGGAGCCCATCACCGCGTGGGGGTCGCGCCGCTCGAGCAGGGCGGCGGCCAGCCCGATGGCCGCCATCGAGTCGCGGGCCGAGGGCTCGGCGATGATCGAGTCGGCCGGCACGTCGGGCAGCTGCTCGGCGACGGCGGCGGCGTGGGCGGTGCCGGTGACGACCACGATGTGCTCCCCCGCGAGGGGCACCAGCCGGTCGTGGGTCTCCTGGATCAGCGTCCGCCCGCTCCCCCGCAGGTCGCGGAGGAACTTCGGCGCCGTGGCCCGGCTGACCGGCCACAGGCGGGTGCCGGCACCGCCGGCGGGGACGACGGCCCAGAAGTTGTCGATCATGGCGCCAACCCTAGGGGCGCCTAGGGTCGTGGTGTGACCACGTTCGCCGATCTGCTCGCCGCCCAGGTCCGCCGGGACCCGGGGCGCCCGTTCCTCACCTTCTACGACGTCGCGACCGGTGAGCGCACCGAGCTGTCGCTGACGACGTACGCCAACTGGGTGGCCAAGGCCGCCGGGCTGCTGGAGGACGAGCTGGGCCTGGACCACGAGGACGTGCTGCTGGTCGACCTGCCGTGCCACTGGCTGGGCCCGGTCTTCCTCGGCGCCGCCTGGAGCGTGGGCCTCGAGGTCGCGTTCCCGGGCGACACCGCGTCACCGGACGCCGTCGTGTGCGGCCCCGACGGCCTGGACAGCTGGGGCCCCCGCGCCGGGTCGCTGCCGGTCGTGGCCTCCGCGCTGCACCCCCTGGGCCTGCGCTTCAGCGACCCGTTGCCGGCCGGCGTGCACGACCTCGGTGTGGAGATCTGGGGCCAGCCCGACGCGTACGCCGGGTTCAACCCGCCCGGGCCGAGCGAGCCGGACTGGGAAGCGGCCGCCACCGGGAGTCTCCTCACCGACGGCGGCCGCCTCCTGTCGACGCAGAACCCGGCTTCCCCACCGGGGATCTGCGTCCTCACCGAGCCGCTGGCACGCAGCGGCTCGCTGGTCCTGGTCGTGGGTGCCGACGACGACCGGCTCGAGTCGGTCGCGACCGACGAGCGCGTCACCGCGCGGCACCTCTGAGCTTCCCCACTCAGTCCACCAGGTCGTCTGTTCAGTCCACGAGGTCGTAGACCTCCGCTCCGTCGGCGATGACCCGCGGGCTCTTGAACCCGTTGGCGCGGCTCTCGACGAGCAGCAGGCGACCGGTGCCCCGCTCGCGGACCACCAGGTCGGGCCGGTCGCGCAGCGTGACGTCGGGGACGCCGGTCATCAGGTCGTAGTCGGAGAGGTCCAGGGAGAGGGTGCGGCCGCCGGTCAGCCCGCCCGGCCCGTTGCCGGTGTAGACGAGCAGGTCGTCGCCGCGCCGGACCAGGGTGTCGGGGGCACCGTCGGAGTCCCAGCGGCCCACGCCGACCTGGCGCGTGCCCGAGAGCGCCGAGTGCGCCTGGTACGACGGCCCGAGCGGCTCGAGCCCGCGTCCGGGGGAGATCCGCATGGCGCCGCCGCTGGGCTGGCCCATCAGGTCCGGCCAGCCGTCGCCGGTCATGTCGCCGACGACTTCGAGCATCCGCACGTCGCCCATGCGGTGACCGATCTTGACCGCCTTGGCGAAGCTGCCCGTCCCGTCGCCGCTGCGGACCTTGACCGCGCCCTTCTTGCGCTGGCGCACGATGAGGTCGCCGTGGCCGTCGCCGTCCCAGTCGCCGGCGTTGAGGACCAGGTCGGCACCCTTGGCGCGCACGTTAGTCTCCACCACGGCGCCGGTGTCGAAGGTGCCGGTGCCCGTGAAGACGAGCATCTCGTCCCCGCGCCGCGACACCAGGTCGGGGGCCGGTGAGCCGGTCACGTCGCCGGCGCCGGCCAGGTCGCCGCGGCCCTTGAGCCGCTTGACCGGGCCCCGGGCCGCGCCGACGGTGCCGTCACCACGGCCCGGGAGCACGTAGGCGTGGCCGCCCTCGCGGCGCACCACGAGGTCGACGAGGCCATCGCCGTTCCAGTCCGCGGAGCCGGTCACCGCGTCGTAGCGGGGACCGCCCTGGACCAGCACGCTCGGGGTCCCGGTGCCGCCGACGGGCAGCAGCCACAGGGACCCGGCACCGTCGCGGGCGACCAGGTCGCCGACGCCGTCGCCGTCGAGGTCACCGGCGCCGGCCAGCAGGTCGTAGCCGCTCCAGTCGCCGCTCATGGCCGAGGAGGCGAAGCCGCCGTTGCCGCGACCCCGGAACAGGGTCGGGCGGCCGGTGGACTCGTCGCGGCCGACCAGGTCGCCGAGGCCGTCGCCGTCCACGTCGCCGGGCGCCGCGAGCAGGTCGTGGCCCCGGGTGACCCCGGCGGTGCGGAGCACCCGGCCGTCCACCCGGACCTCGACGGAGCCGTCGGCGGTGCGGCCGAGGAGGTCGGGTCGCCCGTCACCGGTCAGGTCCGGCGAGACCAGCGTGGCGGCGTACGAGCCCCAGCCGGTGGAGTCGACGACGGGCTTGCGGACCTTGGTGAGGCCGCCGGTCGGGATGACGACCACGCGGTGGTCGCTGGCGCGACGCGCGACCACGTCGGGGTGCGGCGTGCCGAGCAGGTCGGCGTCGAGGTCGCGCCCTTCCCAGCCGGTCTGCGCGGCGGCGGCGAGGCTGCGGATGTCGCCGAGGCGGGCGTAGAGGTACTTCCCCGGGCAGGCGGTCGAGCCGGCGTCGCGGTGGCCGTTGATCGCCGGAAACGTGTCGCTGCCGACCTGCTGCTTCGTCGAGGACGCGTCGACGCCGTGCAGCGAGAGCTTCCAGGCGAAGAGCGCGCCGTAAGCCTCGACCATCGCCTGGCTGGGCTTGACCTGCTCGAAGTTGCCGATCGCCGACATCGCGAACGCGTAGTCGTTGTAGCCCAGGGTGTGCGCGCCGACGACCGGGCGGTCGACGCCGCCGTAGCGGCCCTCCCAGATCCGGCCGAAGCGGTCGACGAGGAAGTTGTAGCCGACGTCGGACCAGCCGCGGGACTTCGTGTGGTAGGCGTAGATGCTGCGCAGGATGCCCGGCACCTCGTCGCGGCTGTAGTCGTTGGCGTTGACCGTGTGGTGCACGAAGCCGGCGTGCACCTCGTAGTAGCGCAGCGAGCCCTTGTCGCGCATGCTCTCGTCGGCGCCCCACTGGGCGCGGGAGAAGATCTGCGGCTCCGGGGTGACCCCGCCGCGGGCGGCGGGCCCGGCGGCCGAGGTCGTCTCCGCGGTGTCCAGCGCCGCGCGCTGGCTGACCGTGCGCGAGGGGGTGCCGGGGTCGATCACGGCCAGCCGCAGGTCGGCGGGCGCGGCGCCGGCGGCGTCGACGACCCGCACCTGGACCCGGTCGACGTCACCGACGTACAACGGCTCGGTGCCGGGGCGCGCCCGACGGCCCTCGCGGGTGTCGGGGTCGGGGCCGTGCTCGTCGTGGTACTCCAGTGCCGACCAGCCCGACCACTCGCCGTCGGTGAGGGTGCGGGCCGCGATGCTCAGGTCCTCCTCGGCGACCTCGGCGCCCGGCGCCCAGGTGACGCCGACCATGCCGTCACCGGTCACGGCCTCCGGCCGGCTCACCAGCCGCTGGCCGCCGCCGGGCACGGCACGGGCCGCGGCCGTGCCGGTCAGCGACACCTCGCGCACGACCGGGTCCACCACGGTCGCCGGCAGCGTCGCCGTGCTCCGCGCCACCTGGGCGTACGCCGACAGCACGCCGACCTCGGAGCCGGTGCCCGAGATCGTGACCCCGGCGGGCGGCTGGCGCACGACGTCGAGGCTGATCAGGCTCGCGGCAGGGGTGAGCACGGCGAGCACCGCACCGAGGGCCAGCAGCTGCTGGCAGGCGGTGACGAACCGTGACCGGAAGAGCGACATCGAGGACCTTTGCGTGCGCGGGGAAGTTCACACTGCGCGCAACTTTCACACGAGTCACACAGGTCACGGAAGAGTTCGTGAGTAACTACAAACGTGTAATTTCCACTCGACACGCCGAGGAGGTCCGGATTTCTTCGCCGGGCCGGCTGGCGTCAGACGTCGGCGCCGAGCTCGTCGTCGTCGTTGTTCTCGTCGTCGGAGTCGTAGTGGAGGTACTTGATGCCCTCGTCGACGTCACCGTCGAAGCCGAGCCGGCCGTTCTCCAGCACCAGGACCCGGTCGCACATGCGACGTACGGACCCGGCGGCGTGGCTGACGTAGAACAGCGTGCGACCGGAGTCGCGCACCTCCTCCATCTTGGCCATGCACTTGCGCTTGAAGGGCTTGTCCCCCACCGCCAGCAGCTCGTCGGCCAGGAAGATGTCGCAGTCGACGTTGATCGCGATCGCGAACCCCAGCCGCGAGCTCATGCCCGAGGAGTAGTTGCCGACGGGCGAGTCGAGGTGACGACCGATGTCGGCGAAGCCGGCGATGTCGTCGAAGCGGTCCTTGGTCTCCTCCTCGGTCAGCCCGAAGACCGCCGCGTTGAGGTAGATGTTGTCGCGCCCCGAGAGCTGCGGGTGGAACCCGGCACCGGTCGCGATGAGACCGGCGATCCGGCCCCGGGTCAGCACCTGGCCGGAGTCCGGCTTCATGGTGCCGTTGATCAGCGTCAGCAGGGTCGACTTGCCCGAGCCGTTGAGGCCCATCAGGCCGATCGACTCCCCCTGCTTGACGGTGAACGAGACGTCGTCGACGGCGTTGAAGTCGTCCTTGGTCTTCTGGCCGCGGAACTTCGCCACCGTCACCTGCTTGAAGGTGCGGTGGTAGCGCAGGCTGAAGGTCTTGGTGACGTTCTCGACGACGATCGACGTCTCGGGCGGGTAGCTGCTCGGGTTGCTCAGCGCACTGGTCACGTCAGACGCTCCGGGATCTTGTTCTCGAACCGGCGGAAGACCCACTGCCCCAGGAGCAGGACGACCACGGCCACCCCGAGCATCACCAGGCCGCGCGAGAACATCGCGTCGGGCATCTCGGTGAGCATGGTCCTCTCGGGGTCCTCGGTCGTGCCCACCCAGAAGGCGCGCTGCACGAGCAGCACGGCGTTCGAGAGCGGGTTCCACAGGTAGTAGGCGGCCGCGTCGCCGAAGCGCTCGTCGACGATCGAGTAGGGGTAGATCATCGGGACGCCGAAGCGCACGAAGTTGGTCAGGATGTTGACCACGCTGGCGAAGTCGCGGAAGTAGACGTTGGCGACGCTGAACATCAGGGCCAGCCCGGTCCCGAGCGCCATGATGATGCCCAGCGCCAGGAAGAACGCGGCGATGCCCAGCCCCGAGGGCGCCCAGCCGATGATCAGCACCGCGACCAGCAGGATCACCACCTGCGGGGCCACGTGGAACAACGAGACCATCATCGACGCGACCGGGAACATCTCCTTGGGCAGCGCCATCTTCCGGATCAGTGCCTTGTTGCGCACGATCGACCTGGTGCCCGCGTTGAAGGTCTCGGTGAAGAAGTGGACGACGATCAGGCCGCAGAAGACGTGGATCGCGAAGTTCTCGGTGCGGTCGCGCCCCAGCACCAGCACGAAGATGAAGGTGTAGATGAACAGCTGGGTCAGCGGGTTGATGTAGGACCAGATCAGCCCCAGGAACGACCCGGAGTAGCGCGCGTTGATCTCCCGGCGCACCAGCAGCTTGAGCAGGTAACGGCGCCGGAAGACCTCGAGCAGGCCCTGGGTCGCGGTCGGCGGCGCCAACGGCGCGTCGACCAGGTAGCGGCCCTCAGTCATCGGAACCCGAGCGATCCTGCCCCAGCCACGGCGACAGCGTCTGCTCCCAGGTCTCCGGCGAGGTGATGTCGCCGAGCGCGGCGCGGTACTCCTGCGCCAGGCGCGGCCACTCCTTCTTCAGCTGCTCGTGCAGCTTCAGCGTCTTCGTGAGCAGCTCGCGGAACTTCTCCGGGTCGCGCTGGTAGAACGCGGCGGACGTGCCGTCGTTCATCGAGACGATGGCGGAGTCGTAGGAGGCCAGGCGGTACCACTTGGCGTCCATGGCGCGGACCTCCGCCTCGGGGAACTCCCGGGACAGCTCGCGCGGCTTCTTCAGCTGGCGCAGCGGCTGCAGGCCGGCGCTGACCAGCTGCGAGACGCGGCTGGGCACCTCGGCGGAGTCGCGGCCCTTGCGGGGCGGCTTCTCCCGGCGTACGGGCGGGAAGGCGTCGCGGTCGACCTCGAGCTTGGCGTCCTGGAACGGCTTGCGGATCGCGTTGACGTAGGTGAGCGTCTCCGGCAGCCGCTGGTGCAGGTGGCCGGGCCCCGACAGCACGTCGAGCAGCGCCTGGTGACGCATCTCGACGGTGGAGTACTGCATGGAGACCAGGTGGGCGATCTGGTGGTTGCGGCTCTCGCGCACCATCCGGCCGCCGTTCGGGTAGGTCGAGTGCAGCAGCGCCGCGACGAAGCGGTTGCGCTGGTGCAGGTAGGCCTGCCAGTCGACCGCGTCGTTCTTGTCGGTCCACGGCACGTGCCAGACCGCGGCGCCGGGCAAGGTGACGGTCGGGAAGCCGTGCTCCCGAGCGCGCAGGCCGAACTCCGAGTCGTCCCACTTCAAGAACAGCGGCAGCGACAGGCCGACCTCCTCGAGGACCGCCCGCGGGATCAGGCACATGAACCAGCCGTTGAAGTCGACGTCCACGCGCTTGTGCAGCCAGCGCGCCGAGCGCAGGTTGCGTGCGGCGAAGTCCCAGTCGGGGAAGGTGTCGTTGGGGCTCTCCCACCAGAACTTCCACGGCTGGACGATCTCGCCGAAGCTGTGCAGCCGAGACCGGGAGTAGATGTTGAACATGTGCCCGCCCACGATCGTGGGGCGCTTGGCCAGGTCCGCGAAGGTGACGGCGCGGATGATGCCCTCGGGCTCGCACACGACGTCGTCGTCCATCATCAGCGAGTACGTCGCCGAGCCCCGCTTCACCGACTCCAGCTGCCCGCGGGCGTACCCGCCCGAGCCGCCGAGGTTGCCCTGCTCGAGCACGGTCAGCGTGGAGCCCAGCAGCTTCTCGGCGGTCGCGAAGTGCTCGGAGCCGGTCACCTTGTCGGTGCCCTGCTCCATCACCATCACGGTGTCGAGGTAGGGGTGCAGCTCCTCGGCCTCCCCGAGCTGGACGAGCAGCTCGGCGCAGAAGTCGGGGCGGTTCATCGTGGTGATCGCGATGTCGGTGGTGCCGTGCTCGGCGCGGCCCGCGGGGACCTCGGCGCTCCACTCGGCGGACTCGACGACGACGTCGCCGTCACCGGCCACGACGTCGTACCAGTACCAGCCGCCGTCGATGAAGGGCTTGAGCGTCAGGTCGAAGGTGAAGGTCTCCGAGGCACCGCCGGTGGTCTCTGCCGACTCGACGCGCTGGGAGTGGCCGCGCGCCATGGACTTGTAGACCAGCAGGGTCGCGCCCTCGCCGCGCAGGGTCACCGTGAGGCGGACGGCGTCGACGACGGTCCAGCGCCGCCAGTAGGAGGCGGGGAAGGCGTTGAAGTAGGTGCCGAAGGAGAGCTTCTCCCCCTGCGGCACCCGCAGCGCCGTGCGCGACTCGATCTGGTCGGGGTGCAGGCTCTTGCCGGTGCTGGTGGACTGCCGCACCGCGGCGTTGTTGAGGTCCTTGGCCGCCCGGTTGCCGCCGACCTCGTACTTGTCGGCGTCGAGGCGGGCCTCCTCGGTGTCGACGTAGAGGGCCATGACGTCGAAGTCGCGGTCCAGCGGCATGATCTGCCGCTGGAGCATCCTGCGCGTGCTCATGCCACACCTCCGCTGGCGAACGGCGCACCCTCGGCGAAGTGCGGCTTGATCTTGTTGTCGTACATCGACAGCGCCGAGCCGATGGCCATGTGCATGTCGAGGTACTGGTAGGTGCCGAGGCGGCCGCCGAAGAGCACCATGTCCTCGGCCTTGGCCTTCTCGCGGTAGCGCATCAGGATCTCGCGGTCGGCCGCGGTGTTGACCGGGTAGTACGGCTCGTCGCCCTCCTCGGCGAAGCGGCTGTACTCGTGGACCACGATCGTCTTGCCCGGCAGGTAGGTGCGCTCGGGGTGCAGGTGCTTGAACTCCAGGGTCCGGGTGAAGGGCAGCTCCTGGTCGTTGGCGTTGACCACGCCGGTGCCCTGGTAGTCGTCGACGTCGAGGGTCTCGGCCTCCAGGTCGATGGTGCGCCACGACAGCCGGCCCTCGGAGTTGTCGAAGTACTCGTCGACGGGGCCGGTGTAGACGACCGGGACCTTGCCGACGTACTCCTCGCGCACGTCGAGGAAGTCGACCTCGAGGCGGACCTCGATGTTGGGGTGGTCGGCCATCCGCTCCAGCCACGCCGTGTAGCCGTCGACCGGCAGGCCCTCGTAGGTGTCGTTGAAGTAGCGGTTGTCGAAGGTGTAGCGGACCGGGAGGCGCGTGATGATGTCGGCGCTCAGCTCGGTCGGGTCGGTCTGCCACTGCTTGGCGGTGTAGCCCTTGACGAACGCCTCGTAGAGCGGGCGGCCGATCAGGCTGATCGCCTTCTCCTCGAGGTTCGTGGCGTCCTCGGTGGCGATCTCGCTGGCCTGCTCGGCGATCAGCGCCCGTGCCTCGTCGGGGGTGTGGGACTTGCCGAAGAACTGGTTGATCAGCCCGAGGTTCATCGGGAACGAGTAGACCTGCCCCTGGTACTTCGCGAACACCCGGTGCTGGTAGTTGGTGAAGTCGGTGAACCGGTTGACGTAGTCCCACACCCGCTTGTTGGAGGTGTGGAACAGGTGCGTGCCGTACTTGTGCACCTCGATGCCGGTCTCCTCGTCGAACTCGGAGTAGGCGTTGCCACCGATGTGGTGGCGGCGCTCGAGGACGAGGACCTTCAGGTCCAGCTCGGTGGCGCAGCGCTCGGCGATGGTGAGGCCGAAGAAGCCGGAGCCGACCACGACGAGATCGGGGGCGGAGTCAGGAGCAGACACGATCGGTCAGTCTACGGACGACGGGGGCAGCGAGCGCATCCCCCACGCTGCGCGCATGGCTCGGATCACGTTGGCCGCCTCCGACCGTCCGCCGCGCACGGGCGCCAGCAGGAGGACGGCCAGCACGATGAGCAGCGGCTTGAGCCGGACGGCTGCGTTCTCGCCGTACCGCAGGTGCACCGCGAAGAGGTTGCGATACATGTAGAAGCCCTTCCACCCGGCCAGGTCGTGCTGCTGGTCGAAGTCGAGCTGGCGCACGAGCACCGCGTCGCGGACCGCCCAGATGCGCCGGCCGCTGCGGCGGGCACGGATGGCGAAGTCCACGTCGTCGTAGAAGATGAAGTACGACGGGTCGGGCAGCCCGATCTCCTCCACCACCGTGCGGCGCACCATGAAGCCCTCGAAGGCGACGTTCTCGACCTCGACCCGCTCAGGCATGGCCGCGCGGGTGCCGAAGTCCTCGACCATCCCGGTCTTGGGCTTGATCGCCCAGGGGTGGGTGAGGTCGAAACGGGTGGCGGCCTTCTCGCACAGCCGGCCGTGTGAGTCCTCGCGCACGCTGGTGAGGCAGTCCTCGTCCTGGGCCATGAGCACCGAGAGGCAGTCCGGTGCCGGGACGACGTCGTCGTCCATCAGCCAGGCGCGGTCCCAGCCCTGCTCGTAGGCGGTGCGCAGACCGAGGTGGAACCCGCCGGCGCCGCCGAGGTTCTCCTCGGTGCGGATGACCTGCAGCGGCAGCCGGCCGCGGGCCTGCTCGTCGGCGAGGACCTGCGGCGTGTGGTCGCTGCTGTGGTTGTCGACCACGATCACCGCGTCGGGGCGGTGCTCGAGCGCGGCCAGGCCGTCGAGCATCCCGGTGAGCAGGGCGGCGCGGTTGAAGGTCACCACGACGACGGCCACGGTCTCCCCGGTCTCGACGGTGGTCATCGCAGGTACCTCCGGTGGCCCGTGAAGTCGCCGCGCAGGCCGGCGTACGCCGCGCGGGCGCTGAGCGCGAGGCGTACCGGGTCGCGGCGGGTGAGGAGGTAGAACCACACGGTCTTGGCCCAGAAGAGCAGCACGTGCAGCCAGCCGCGGTACTCGCGCAGGTTGAGGGTGTTGTTGCGGGCCATGCAGTAGGCCTTGAGGTCGCTGGGGCTGTGGTTGTACGTCGTGCGGCCGGCCATCATCGGCGTCCCCAGCTCGCCCACGGACGGGTGGTGGACGCGCGCGTCCGTGACGGTCGCGATGCGGGCCCCGGCGCGCTCGGCGCGCAGGCGGTACTCGTGGTCGTCGCCCCAGATGAAGAACTCCTCGCGGGGGTGGCCGATCCGCTCGACCAGCTCACGGGTCACCAGCACCCCGTTGAAGGGGATGACGATGTCGTCGATGCGCTGACGCTCTCCCCCGGCCCGCTCGACGTCGGCCAGCGCCCGCACCACGCGGGTGCCGCCGGGCAGCCGGATCGGGAACACCAGCCGCCCCGGGTCCTGCTCGTCGACGACCAGCGGTCCCCAGAAGTCCAGGTCGTCCTCGCGCAGCAGCCGCTCGAGGCACTCGACCTCGGGCAGCCCGTCGTCGTCCATGAGCCACACGAGGTCCGCGTCGGTCTCCTCCGCGGCCCACCGCAGGCCGGCGTGGAAGCCCCCGGCGCCGCCGCGGTTGTCGGGCAGCGTCCTCGCCGTCACGTCGCTGCGGCCGGCCAGCCACTCCCCCGTGTCGTCGGTGCTGGCGTTGTCGACCACCAGCACCTCGACCAGCGCCGGGGTCCGCTCGCGCACTTCTGCCAGTCGCGCCACGAGGGTCTGGAGCAGATCGTGGCGATTGAAGGTCACGACGACGGCCACCACGCGGCGTACGGGCTGGTCGGTCGGCACGGGCGCCACCCTAGGAGAGTCGACGCTGTCGGGCACCACGGCACGCGCTGGCTGGCCTGCTGCCGTGACCCGGGGCACGCGCTGACGCAGAGCACGCCAGGACCTCAGCGCCCGCGCTTCAGAGCGTGGTGGTGCCGTCGGGGTGGACGAGGAACCGCAGGCTGTGGGGGCTGGTCCAGAGCCAGGTGGTGGGGGTGAGCTGCTGGTAGTCCCACCGCCCGTCAGGGGATGGGTGGGTCTTGGCTCGGTGATGTCGTCTGCACAACGGGGCGAGTCGGTCGGTGGCGGTCTGGCCGGGTGGTCCGCCCTGGTCGGGTGGGACGTACTCGTCGATGTGGTCGAGGTCGGTGCGTGCTGAGGTGCGGGTGCAGTGGGGGAA
>LUPK01000023.1 GCA_001627335.1 Nocardioides sp. REDSEA-S33_B3
CTGGGAGACCATCCGCGTGTGGTCATCGCCCAGCGAGGCGCGGCGATCGACCAGCAGCCGCAGCACCGCGAGCTGCTCGTCGTGGACCACCGGACGCAGGCCCGCCATCCGGGTGCCGACCAGCGCGACGGAGTGGGCGTCGGTGGCGTCGGTCTTGCGACCCTGACCGGTGGCGAAGACCCGCGCACGAGCAGAGAGCTTCGGCGGCACGTCGACGACCTCGTGCCCCTCGGCCAGCAACCGCACCGCCACGTGGCGTCCGATGCCGTTGCAGCCTTCGATGGCCCAGACCCGGTCCGGCCACCTGGTCACGAACTCCAGCATCGACTTGAATCCGGCGGTGTCGGTGCCGAACCTGCCACCACCAAGGACCTCTTCATCGGCAGCCATCACCTCGATGGTCACCGACCGCTTGTGCGGGTCCATCCCGATCACGACCCGCGCATCCGTTGCCCTCACGACACTGTCCTCCTGCTCGATCACTGACGGTTGTCGAGTCGGGAGGGCAACGCTGCTTCGAGCTAGGCAAACCCCTCTTGAGCCTCTCCTGACCCATTGGCGACGCCCGGGCCGCGCAGGCCAAAAGAGAGCCACACGACCAGCGTGGGCAGCCGATGAGAGAGCAACGGCCCGGACGCCTGAACCGAGCCTCGCCAGGCACCGGTTCTGGGGTCAATGGAACAAGCAGCCGATGAGCGGAGGGCTGTACGGGATACTCGGCGCATGAAGCCGATGTCTCTGGCCGAGTTGTCGAAGCCGCGTCTTCAGGTCCAGGTCAGTTTGTCTAAGCGACTCATCGCGCGTGCGCTCTGGGACTACGCAGAGGATGCGCACGTGCAGCGAGCCCTTGACCTAACTGAGGACGAACCCGGGGAAGCCGACCACGCGTCGCTACAGCCCCGAAGAGAAGGCCGCTGCGGTGCGGATGGTCAGGGCCTTGCGTGCTGAGCTCGGCACCGAGCACGGCACGGTGCAGCGCGTCGCGTCCCAGTTGGGGTACGGCACCGAGTCAGTGCGGTCCTGGGTGCGTCAGGCCGACATCGACGAGGGTCACCTGCCCGGGACCAGCACCAGCGATGCGGCAAGGTTGAAGGCGCTGGAGCAGGAGAACCGTGAGCTCAAGCGTGCTAACGAGATCCTGAAGCGGGCAGCAAGTTTCTTCGGGGCGGAGCTCGACCGCCAGCACAAGAAGTAGCCGCGTTCATCGACGCCAACCGCGACGACATCGTCGCCGGCCAGCGTCTTGGGGTCGAGCTCATCTGCAGCGTGCTGCAGGTGGCCCCGAGCAGCTACTACGAGTACAAGAACCGCCGACCCTGCGCCCGGGCGCGGCGCGATGCGGTGATGGCGCCGATCGTGCGGGGGCTGTGGGAGCAGAACTACCGGGTCTACGGCGCCCGCAAGATCTGGAAAGCCGCCCGGCGCGGTGGTCACGACATCGGCCGTGACCAGGTCGCGCGGCTCATGCGCGCCGAAGGGATCGAAGGGGTCCGGCGTACCAAGCGCGTGCGGACCACGAAGCCCGATCCGGCTGCGCCGCGCCACCCCGACCTGGTGGGTCGTGACTTCACTGCCACGGCACCGAACCAGCTGTGGGTCACCGACCTGACCTACGTGCCGACCTGGGCCGGGATCGCCTACGTCTGCTTCATCATCGACGTCTACTCCCGGACCATCGTCGGGTGGCGCGTGGCCTCGCACATGCGGACCGCGATGGTCCTCGACGCGATCGAAATGGCCCGTTGGTCACGCGGCACCGACCTGGCCGGCCTGCGGTGTCACAGCGACGCCGGCAGTCAATTTACGTCGATTCGATACGGCGAGCGCCTGGCCGAGATCGGCGCGGTTCCCTCGATAGGGACCGTCGGTGATTCCTACGACAACGCCCTGGCAGAGACCGTGAACGGCTACTACAAGGCCGAGCTGATCCGCGGCCCTGCACGTGAAGGCCGACCCTGGAAAAGCGTCGAGGACGTCGAGCTTGCGACGCTGTCCTGGGTCCACTGGCACAACCACGAACGCCTCCACGGCTACCTCGACGACGTGCCACCAGCAGAGTTCGAGCAAGCGTTCTACGCTACAAAACGGACCGACCAATCCCTGGTCGGAATCCAATAGCCCGAGCCTCCAACAGACCCAGGGCGGATCAGAAGGTGCAGCACATTTGCGCTTGGTATGACCTGCCTGAGTACCCGCTCCCTGTCTCGGGGCAGCGCATCACCAACAATCATGTGTGTGCACTGGCCGCCATCACGCTGTTCGAGGGCTCCGTGCGACCTCTGGCCCAGATGAGGCGCAGGCCAGCCAAGTCGTGCCCGCCAGCCCTACAGGACTGACTGGCACATCCGCTTCTGCCGCGCGCTCTCGACGATGAGCGCGCACTGCGATCAGGAAGGCGGGGCCTGACCCTCACGGAGCCGAAGCGGCACGTCGACACCGTAGCGATCGGCGGAGCCAACGACGTCGCGGAGCAGTTGAGCCCGCTTCTTGAGTTCGGGAAGGCTGAGCGCACCTAGTTCTTCTATCTGGCCGCTAAGCAGGCGACGAATCTCGTCGTTGTGGCCGTTGAGTTCATCGATCTGCCACATCAACTGGTGGAACTCGTCGAGTTCATACCCGGTGATCGTGTGAGCGGCGCTCCGGAAGGCGTCGTCTCCGTGGTGAATGGTGACGAAGAGCCCTTGGCGCAGGATCCGCATCTCGTCCGCGCTGACGGCGAAACACCCGTCCTCAGTCTGTTCCACGGTCACATGTTCGCAGAGCGCGTCCAGACCTCTAGGCCAAGGAATCGCACGCTCTCCTGCCGCCTAGCGTGCGCGGCCGCGCGCGCTCTTCTGCCGCCTGGTGCGCGCGCGTCAGCGCGCACTGATCTGCCGCAGTGCAGGCACTTCGGGGCCCGTGCAACGACGGCGGGGAGATCTCAACGCGTTCGTCGTGCTCGACCGTGGATCACGCACCGCTCGCGGCGAGCGCGAACCAACGCAAGGGTGCGCCGGCTCGGCGGGAGCGACGGATCGAACCGGCGCATTGATACGCCGGTTCGACGGACAGGACGGTCGGCTCGGGTCAGTCCAGGTCGCCGTCGTCGGTCGGGTCGTCGCGGCCGGCTCGGGAGAGCTCGTCGCGGACCACGGCGAACGCCATGCCCGAGCCGTAGCCCTTGCGGGCCAGCATGCCGACCAGCCGTCTGGTGGCGGTGACGTCGTCGACACGGCTCAGCGAGCGCAGCTTCTTGCGCACCAGGGTGCGCGCGGCCTGCTCCTCCTGCTCCGGCTCGAGCTCGTCGAGGGCCTCGCGGGCGACCTCGTCGTCCACGCCCTTGCGGCGCAGCTCCTGGGCCAGCGCCCGGCGGGCCAGGCCCTTGGCCGACTGCCGACCGGCGACCCAGCTGCGGGCGAACGCCTCGTCATCGACCAGGCCGACCTCCTCGAAGCGGTCGAGCAGCCGGGTCGCCAGGTCCTCGGGGACGTCCTTGGAGCGCAGCTTGTCGCTGAGCTCCTTGCGGCTGCGGGCCCGCCCGGTCAGCTGGTCGAGCAGGATCGTGCGCGCGACCTGCTCGGGGTCGGCGTCCGGCCCCGCCGCCACCGGGTCCTCCGGTGGCGGCTGGGCGCGGTCGCGTGCCTGCTTCGCCTCGCGGGCGCCCGTCCAGGCGTCCACGCCGAGGCTGACGTCGCCCGCCCAGTCAGGGGCGGGACGGGTCTCGGGGTCCACGGGCCGGTGTCTCCGATCAGCTCGTAGGTCCAGGCGCTGGTGTTCGAAGGCCGGTGCCTGAGCACTTCGACCCAGGTCTCGACACGCGGGTCGCGACTTCGTCCCTCAGTCGCGCCGCTCGCTCGACCACCATCAGCGAGTCCGCTGGCGCGTCCCAGGTCTCGACACGCGGGTCACGGCTTCGCAAGCTCAGCCGTGCCGCTCGCTCGACCACCGACATCGCTGCTTCGCAAGCTCAGCAGCGATCAGAAGTCATCCACGCCGATCGGGTCGGCGGGCGCCTCGGCGTCGACGGTCGGGCCGACCCCGAGCTTCTCGAGGATCTTCTTCTCCAGCTCGTTGGCCAGGTCGGGGTTGTCGCGCAGGAAGGTGCGCGCGTTCTCCTTGCCCTGGCCGAGCTGGTCGCCCTCGTAGGTGTACCAAGCGCCGGCCTTGCGGACCAGGCCCGCCTCGACGCCCACGTCGATCAGGCCACCCTCGCGGGAGATGCCCTTGCCGTACATGATGTCGAACTCGGCCTGCTTGAACGGCGGGGCCACCTTGTTCTTGACGACCTTGACGCGGGTGCGGTTGCCGACCATCTCCTGGCCGTCCTTGAGCGTCTCGATGCGGCGCACGTCGAGGCGGACCGAGGAGTAGAACTTCAGCGCGCGACCACCGGTGGTGGTCTCCGGCGAGCCGAACATCACGCCGATCTTCTCGCGCAGCTGGTTGATGAAGATCGCGGTGGTGCCGGAGTTGTTGAGCGCACCGGTCATCTTCCGCAGCGCCTGGCTCATCAGGCGGGCCTGCAGACCCACGTGGCTGTCACCCATCTCGCCCTCGATCTCGGCGCGGGGCACGAGCGCGGCCACGGAGTCGATGACGATCAGGTCGAGCGCACCGGAGCGGATCAGCATGTCCGCGATCTCCAGCGCCTGCTCACCGGAGTCGGGCTGGGAGACCAGCAGGGCGTCGGTGTCGACACCGAGGGCCTTGGCGTACTCCGGGTCGAGCGCGTGCTCGGCGTCGATGAAGGCGACGATGCCGCCGGCACGCTGGGCGTTGGCCACGGCGTGCAGGGCGACCGTGGTCTTTCCGGAGGACTCCGGACCGTAGACCTCCACGACGCGGCCGCGCGGGAGGCCGCCGAGGCCGAGCGCCACGTCGAGCGCGATGGCACCGGTCGGGATCACCTCCAGGGGGGCGCGGGTCTCGTCGCCCAGTCGCATGACCGAGCCCTTGCCGAACTGCCGCTCGATGTTGGCGAGCGCTGCATCCAGCGCCTTGTCGCGATCTCCACCAGCCATGGGTGTCGTCCTCTTCTCTCGTCGTGGGCCAGGCACATCGACGACGCTAGAGGGAGCCACCGACAACGCCTGATCAGCGTGTCGTGCACTGTGGAGAGCCTCGCTCCGCGTCATGCCTGTGGACAGCACGGTAGCCGAACACCTGTTCGATCCGGCGCGCGACACGCACGACACGCCGGCAGTCGGGGAGGAGGCCGGCGGAGGCTCAGGGCAGCGTGACGGTGAACCGGCAGCCGGGGACGCACCCGTGCGACCCGGCGGGCTGGTTGTCGACCCGCACGGTCCCCCCGTGGGCCTCGACGAGCCCGGCGACGATCGCCAGCCCCAGGCCGGCTCCGCGCGAGGACGGCTGCTGCTCCGGCGTACGCGCGGCGGAGCCCTGCCAGGCGACGTCGAAGACGCGGACGAGGTCCTCGTCGGCCAGTCCCCCGCAGGCGTCGCTCACCGACATCTCGACACCGCCGTCGGGCAGCCGGCGTCCCTGGACGTCGACCCGACCACCGGGCGCGGTGTGCCGCACGGCGTTGCCGACCAGGTTGGCGACCACCCGGGAGAGCGCACCAGGATCGGCCTGCACCTCCAGGCCGGGATCGACGGAGCCGCCGACCCCGACCGAGCGGGCGGAGGCGACCGGTTCGGCGGCCGCGATCGCCTCGCTCACCAGGTCGCCGAGCGACACCGGCTCGGGGGCCAGACGCAGCACGCCGGCGTGGATGCGGGAGAGCTCGAAGAGGTCGTCGACCATCCGGCTCATCCGGTCGACCTCGGTGCGGATCTGGCGGTGGTAGCGCGCCGGGTCGGCGGCCATCCCGTCCTCCAGCGCCTCGGACATCGCGCGCATCCCGGCCAGCGGGGTCCGCAGGTCGTGGGAGACCCACGACACCAGCTCGAGCCGGGCCTCCTCCAGCCGCGCCTCGCGGGCCCGCGCCTCCTCCAGCCGGTGGTGCGTGGCGGCCAGCTCCTCGGAGAGCCGGCGGAACTCCGCCGGGCCCCGCGCGGTCACCGGTTCGTACGCCGCCGTCGACCCGACCCGGCGCACCTCCTCGGCCAGTCCGCGCGACCACACCACGACCGCTCGCGATAGCACGACCGCGACCAGGACCGAGACGACCGCGGCACTGGCCGCGACCAGCGTGAGGGCGCCGAGGTCGTGCTCGGAGATGAACATCGCCCGGGCGACGACCAGCACCCCGGCCAGCATGCCGAGCACCGGCACGACGGCCACCAGCACCAGCTGCCAGGCGATCGAGAGCCGGCGCACCGCCCAGGCGGCCGCCAGCCCGAGCGTCCCGACCGCCAGCGCGGCCGCGACCGCCATCGCGACGATCTGCAGCTTGTCCTGCGTCATGCGGGGGCGGGCTCCCAGCGGTAGCCGACGCCCCAGACCGTCACCAGCCGGGCCGGCTGCTTCGGGTCGGCCTCGACCTTCTCGCGCAGCCGGCGCACGTGCACGGTGACCGTCGACAGGTCCCCGACGCTCCAGCCCCACACCCGCTCCAGCAGGTCCTCGCGGGACCACGCGGTGCCGGGGTGGGCCAGCAGGAAGCGCAGCAGGTCGAACTCACGCGCCGTCAGCGCGAGGCTCTCCCCCGCCCGCCTCACCTCGTGGCGCGAGACGTCGAGCACCAGGTCGCCGTCGGTGAGCACGGTGGTCGGCTCGGGGTCCTGACCGACTCCCGCGCGCCGCAGCACCGAGTCGACGCGCAACGCGAGCTCGCGCGGGCTGAACGGCTTGGTGACGTAGTCGTCGGCGCCGACCTCGAGGCCGGCGACCCGGTCGCCCTCCTCGCCCAGCGCGGTCAGCATCACCACCGGCACCTCGGCGCGCCGGTCGGGCAGCGCGCGCAGCCGGCGGCACACCTCCAGCCCGCCCACGCCGGGCAGCATCAGGTCGAGCACCACCAGGTCCGGGGCGCCCTCGACGGGCGCCTGGCCCGGTGGGCCCATCCGCCGCAGCGCGTCCTCGCCGTCGCCGGTCTCCTCGACCTCGTGGCCGTGGGCGCGCAGGTAGGACACGACCACCTCGCGCACGGTCACGTCGTCGTCGACCACCAGGACCCGCCCCATCAGCGGCCCCCGGTCCCCTCGGGCGCGGCGCGACGTGAGCGCAGCGTGTGGAGCAGGACGGGCAGCACGACCACGATGATGACGGTCGCGACGAGCACGAGGTAGCCCGCGGTGTAGTCACGGTCCAGCAGCGTCGGGTTCTCCGGGGCGTTCTCGCGTCCGAACCCACCGAGGAACGGCACCGCCAGCACCGTCAGGCTGCCCAGCACCACGAGGCCCGCACCCGCAGCCGGCCTCGCCACGGCCGGCAGCAGCCGGGTGGCGAGCAGCGACACCGCGATCACCACCGAGCCCAGCACGAGGTCGTGCACGACCACCCCTCCGGCCAGCCACAGGACCACGTCGAGGTTGCGGTCCAGGTCCTGGCGCGACAGCAGCAGCCATGCGCCGTACGCCGCCAGCAGCACGCCCGCGGCGCCGAGCACCGCGCGTCCGGGGCTCACCCGTCCCGTCCCACCGGCGCTCACGTGACCGCCTCCAGCCTCGAGAGCCACTTGGTCTGCAGGACGCCGGGCCGGTTGGGGGCGATGAGCCGGGCCGGGTAGCCATGGTCGAGGTCGAGCGGCTCGCCGGAGAGCGCGAGCGCGACGAGGGTGCGGTCGTCGTCGGCGAAGTTGCCCTGCAGCAGGGTCGCGCGGAACGCGCCCCGCTCCTGCAGCGAGGTCACCTCGACCTCGGCGCCGCGCGGGGCGTCGACGAGGTCGAGGAGGTCGCGCAGCCGCACGCCGGTCCACACCGCGGAGGCGCTCCACCCCTCGACGCACGCGATCGGCAGCTCCTCCGAGCGCTGAGGCATGGCCAGCAGGTCCTCGCGCGTCAGGGAGACGGTGGTGCCAGCGTGCGCCACCACCAGCCGGTACGCCGGTGACGACGCCGACTCCTCGACCCCGGCCGCGGCCGCGGTGCGGTTGATCGGCACGCCGCCCGGGCCGTCGCCGGAGCGGACCCCCAGGACGGACACGCGCCGCAGCCACGGGACGGTCGAGCCCGCGGTGGCCAGCACGGCCAGGCCCGCGGCGACCCAGGTCGAGCGCAGGAGTCCGCGACGGCTGAGCCCGCCACGGACCACGGCCTCGGGGCGGTCGAGGGCGGTGTCGTCGACGTCGCGCCCGAGCGCCTCACGGATGGTGGGCAGCTTGACGGCGACGTGCAGCAGCAGGGCGCCGATCGCGACCCAGGCCAGGGCGTAGTGGCTGCGGCGGAAGGAGAAGTCCCAGGGGTACCACTGGGTGGAGTTGAGCAGCCCGGTCACGAGCAGGAAGACCGAGGCCGAGACGAGCACGGCGATCGAGGCCCGCTCGGCGCCGTCGCGGGCGCGGGCCGCCCAGCCGCTGGGCAGCCCACGGACGAGCAGGGGCAGGACGCTCCACAGCTTGACCAGCAGCAGCGGGATGCAGGCGATGCCGGTGGTCACGTGCAGCCCCTGGGTGAGGCGGTAGCCCCACGACGGGCTGGTGGGGAATGGCACCGGCTGGGTGGGGTTCTGCGCGTAGTGGCTCACCAGGCCGGTGAGGAACGCGATGCCGAAGCAGATCCCGAGCCACCGCCCGACGCGGGCCGTGACGGCGGCGCTGCGCAGGTGCGAGGTCTCGCGGGGCGCTCGTCGGAGTGCCGGGAGCAGGCTCACGGCCGCCGCTCCAGGACGGCCAGCCACCGCTGGGGCGCGAACGGTGCGCGGGTCGTGACCGACCAGCCGGTCGCCCGGGCGAGGCCGAGGACGCCGTCGACACCGACCACCGACCACCGGAAGGGGCGGCTGGTCGTGCCGGCCAGCTCCAGGCGCGCCCACCGGGTGGTCGACGGCACGCCGGGCGCGGCGAGCTCCACCACGACGCGGCCGTCGGGCGCGAGCACCTCCCCGAGCCGGGCCAGCAGCGCCAGCGGGTCGCCGCCGATGCCGACGTTGCCGTCGGCCAGCAGCGCCGTGTGCCAACGGCCCTCCCGCGGGATCGGGTCGAACACGCTGCCCTGCAGCGCGGCCACCCCGCGGGCCCTGGTCTGGGCCACGGCCTCCGGCACGACGTCGATGCCGAGCACCCGCCGGTCGCGTCCCTCGGCGAGCCGTTGCGCGAGCCGCCCGGGACCGCAGCCGACGTCGAGGGTGTCGCCGACGCACGCGGCGAGCAGGGCGTCGTCGTGGGGGTCCGCGGCGCGGGTCCACTCGTGGACCGGCAGCTCGGTTGGCCCGCCGTCGAGCCCGAGCACCCGGCACGGCACCCCGCGCAGCGCGTGGCTGAAGAGGCTGCTGAAGGACCGGTCGTGCAGGTCGGGGACCTCCTCGGCCAGGCTCATGCGTCCACCCCCAGCCACGCCCGGGCGAAGCGGGAGGACGGGCACGCGGCCGCCACCACGTCGGCGTCCGCGACGGTGTCGACGTCACGCTCGACCGGCGCCGTCCCGACCTCCAGGCCGCGGGCGCGCAGGGCGGCCAGGGTGTCGTCGTGGGTGCGCTCTGTCGACATCTCGACCCCGGCGAGCACCGCGGCGTCGTGCGGGTCGCGCAGCGCCAGCACCCACCAGCCGCCGTCCTCGGCGGGCCCGAGCACGGCGTCGTGCCGCTCGAGCCCAGCGACGACGAGGTGGAGCAGGTCGGGGGTCAGCTGCGGGGTGTCCATGCCGACCTGCACGACTGGGCCGGGGCCCGAGTCCGCGACGTCGGCGTGCGCAGCGGCGAGCCGCTCGTCGAAGCCCTCGCCGCGCTGCGGGTGCACGTGCCAGCCCCGCGTGGCGGCCAGCAGGGCAGGGCCGTCGACGGCCTCGGCGAGGTCACCGGCGAGCGCGAGGTGGCAGTGCTCCGCGCCGTACGCCGCCGTGCAGGCCTCCACGGTGTCGAGCAGCGCGGCCGCGGCCAGCTCGGCGGCCCGCTCGAGGCCGACGTCGGCGCCCAGCCGGGTCTTCACCCGTCCGGCGACGGGCGCCTTGGCGAGCACCAGTGCGCGCACGGGGCCGACGGGAGAGCCGCTCATGACAGCACCCGCCAGAAGTCGCGGGCGGCACGGACCGTGCCGCGCACGGACCCGGAGACCTTCGAGCGGGTGCCCTCGGCGCGCGGGTGGTAGTCGACGTCGTGCTCGCTGACCCGCCAGCCGGCGACGGTGAGCTTCTGCAGCAGCTCGACGGGGTAGCCGAAGCGGCGGTCGCGCACGTCGAGGTCGAGCAGCGCGCGTCGGTCGAGCACCCGCATCGGCGCGATGTCGTGGGCGGCCATGCTCAGGCGGCGACGCAGCCACCAGACGATGATGTTGTTGCCCAGGCGGGCGTGCCAGGGCCAGACCCGGCGGTCGACCGGTCGACGGCGGCCCAGGGCGGCGTCGGCGCGGCCCGAGCGCACGTCGTCGAGCATCGGCAGCAGCTGCTCGGGGTCGAAGCTGCCGTCGCCGTCCATGAAGGCGACGTGGTCGTGCGTGGCGGCCAGCAGCCCGGCGTGGACGGCCGCGCCGTAGCCCGGCGTCGACTCCCGCACCACGTGGGCCCCCAGCCGCTCGGCCACCGCGGCGGTGTCGTCGGTCGAGCCGTTGTCGACCACGATCACTCGGAACTGCGCCGGCACCCGCGGCAGCAGCGTCGCCAGGGCCGGGCCTTCGTCCCGGCACGGAAGCACCAGGTCCGCGACGGGGCCGGCCACCGGGTCGGCCGTCGGGACGGCAGGGTCGGGTGCGGGCATGGCAGCGACCGTAGCCCGAGGCCGGTACCGCAGGGGTGGGGCAACTCTTACGGCCTCGTGACACCGCCTCGTCGAGCGGTGCGGTCGCTGGGCGGCTCCCCCTACAGTCGCGGGCATGCCCTCCCCCGCGGTCGCTCGGCCCGCCGACCCGTCCGGCGACCCGTCCGCAGCCCCCTCCACCGCCGGGTCCCACCGCGCCGCGACGGTCGGCGTCGTGCTCGTCGGGCTGCTGGTGATCGCCGCGTTCACCGTGCCGCACCTGGTCGGCTGGGAGGTGCACACCCGGGCGCCGCGCTCCCAGGTCGAGGAGCTGGTGATCCCGCCGCTGCACGGGTGGTTCGCCCCGCAGTGGTTCGGCCCCGGGACGCTGCCGGCGATCGCGCTGGGCCTGGGCGGCTGGTGGTGGGGCGTGCGCTGGGCGCGGGTCGCGCCGTGGCGTGGCCTGCTGCTCGCGACGTACCTCCTGGCGCTCGGGTGGTGCCTCGCCCTCGCCCTGGTCGACGGCCCGAGCGGGCTCTCGCGGGTGCTGGGCCACCCGGTGGAGTACCTCCCCACGGCGCGCTCGATCGACGACGTGGGCCTGCTGCTGGCCGAGTACGTCGACCGCATCTCCTACGACGCCTCGCCCCGCAACTGGCCGACCCACGTCGCTGGGCACCCGCCGCTGATGCTGCTGTTCTTCGTCGGGCTGGTGCAGGTGGGCCTCGGCGGCGACCTGGCCGCCGGTGTCGTGGTCACCGTGGTCGGCGCCTCGATGCCGGTGGCGGTGCTGGTGACGCTGCGCGCCCTCGCGGGCCACGACCTCGCCCGACGGCTCGCGGTGCCGCTCGCGCTGTCCCCCGTGGCCGTCTTCGTCGCGGTCTCCGCGGACGCGGTGATCGGTGCGGTCGTCGCCTGGGGACTGGCCTGCCTCGCACTCGCGAGCCGGCCCGGGGACGAGGGTCCCGACCGATGCAGCCGCTGGGGCTGGTCGGTGGCGGCCGGCCTGCTCCTGGGCTGCTCGGTGCTGATGTCCTACGGCATGCCGCTGGTCGGGCTCGTCGCGCTCGCCGTCATCACGGCCGGCCGAGCCTGGCGGACGCCGGTCTTCCCGGTGACCGTGGCGGCAGCGCTGGTGCCGGTGCTCGGCTTCGCGGTCGCCGGCTTCGCGTGGTGGGAGGCCTACCCCGTGCTGCACGAGCGCTACTGGGACGGCATCGCCTCGATCCGCCCGGCGTCGTACTGGCTCTGGGGCAACCTCGCCGCCCTCGCCGTCATCACCGGCCCCGCCGTGTGGGGCGGGCTGGGCGTGCTGGTGACCCGGGTCCGTCCGCACGCACAACGTGCGCTGCCCGAGCCCGAGCGCGTCGTCCTCCTGCTGGCCGGTGCGATGCTGCTGGTCGTGCTCGCCGCCGACGCGTCACGGATGAGCAAGTCGGAGGTCGAGCGGATCTGGGTGCCGTTCGTGCCGTGGCTGACGCTCACCGTCGCGCTGCTGCCGCCCCGGTGGCGCTCGCCCGCCCTGCTCGCGCAGGTCGTGACGGCCCTCGCGGTGCAGCACCTGGCCTACACGACCTGGTGAGGACCCTCAGGGACGCAAGGGCGCGGTGGCGAAGGCCGTCAGCCCGACGTCGGGCAGCACCTCCGCGCTGAACCCGAGCTCCGCGCGCGCCCGCTCCGGCGAAGCCACGATGTGCCGCACGTCCCCGAGCCGGTAGCCGCCGGTCACCTCCGGCGCGAGGTCGCGTCCGGTCCCCTCCGCCACCAGCTCGGCGACCCGGCGGATGCCGACCGGGTGGCCGGAGGCGACGTTGTAGGCGCGGTGGTGCCCCGCCGGCGCCTCGAGCACCGCGTCGAGCGAGGCGAGGTTGGCGCGCGCGACGTCGGTGACGTGCACGAAGTCGCGCATCTGCTCGCCGTCCTCGTAGACCGTCGGCGCCTCACCGCGCTCGAGGGAGGAGCGGAACATCGCCGCGACGCCGGAGTACGGCGTGTCCCGCGGCATCCCCGGGCCGTAGACGTTGTGGTAGCGCAGCGACACCGCCGCCGCGTCGGCCTGGCGCACCCACGCGGTGGCGTAGTGCTCCTGCGCGACCTTGGAGGCGGCGTAGCTCGACCGCGGCTCGAGCCGGGCGTCCTCGTCGACCAGCGCCCAGGCCAGCGGCCCCCCGCAGACCGGGCACGGGTTGTCGAAGCGACCGGCGTCGAGGTCCTCGCGCGAGCGCACGCCCGGCACCTGCTCGCCGTGCTCGGCGCAGGTGTAGCGGCCCTCGCCGTAGACGACCATGCTCGAGGCCTGCACCAGCCGGTGCACGCCGGCCTCGTGCATCGCGGCCATCAGGGCGGCGGTGCCGAGGTCGTTGTGGGCGGCGTACGCCGGCAGGTCGGCCACCGTGACGCCCGCCCCGACCACGGCCGCCTGGTGGCACACGGCGTCGACGCCGCGCAGCAGACCGGCCCAGGTCTCGGACGAGGCGGCCTCGCGCACGTCGAGGGCGTGGGTGTCCTCGGGTGCGCTGGAGGAGCCGTGCGCCATCGGCAGCATCAGGTCGACCCGGACGACCTCGTCGCCGCGGGCCTCGAGGGCCTCGGCGACAGCGGCCCCGATGAAGCCGGCGGACCCGGTGAGCAGCACCCTCACGCGGTGCCGCCGGGGATCTCGTAGGTGAGGTCGACGCCGTCGGTCCAGCTGCCGCAGGTGCAGCCGTCGGGGTCGGGCAGCGCCTCGATGGTCGCCGACAGCAGTCCGGTGAGCCGCTCGAGGTTGGCCTTGAAGAGCGCGAAGACCTCCTCCTGGCTGACCCCGCTGCCCTCCTCGGCGCCGGCGTCCATGTCGGTGACCAGCGCGATCGAGGCGTAGCACTGCCCCATCTCGCGGGCCAGCGCCGCCTCGGGCAGCGCGGTCATGTTGATCAGCGTCCAGCCCTGCTCGGCGTAGGAGCGCGACTCGGCGCGGGTGGAGAAGCGGGGGCCCTCGATGACGACCATGGTGCCGCCGTCGGTGACGTCGGGGGCGGCGCCGAGCACGGCACTGCGCAGCCCCGGGCAGTAGGGGTCGCCGAAGGGCAGGTGCACCGCTCCCCTCTCCACGAAGGACGGGACTCGGCGGTAGGTGCGGTCGACGAGCTGGTCGGGCACGACCACGTCGCCGGGCGCCACCTCGGGGCGCAGGCCACCGACGGCGCAGGGCGCGAGGACCTGGCGAACGCCGAGGGAGCGCAGCGCCCAGAGGTTGGCACGAGCGGGGATCGCGTGCGGCGGGAAGTCGTGGTGGGCACCGTGCCGCGGGACGAACGCGACCCGTCGGCCGGCGACGGTGGCGATCGCGATCGGCGCCGAGGGGTCGCCGTACGGCGTCTCGACCCGCACCTCCTCGGGGTCGGTGAGGAAGGAGTAGAAGCCGGTGCCGCCGATGACGGCGATGTCCGCCCGGGCAGCGAGGTCGGGCCGTGCCGTGGCCTGCGTGGAGGTCATGGGGTCACTGTGCCAGGCGTTCGGAGCCCGACCGGGCGAGCACCGCGGCGACCACGACCAGCAGCGCCAGGGCGATGGTGCCGTGCGAGAGGTGGGCGTAGCCGAGCGTGCCGACCACGACGCCGGCCAGCCCGCCGGCGGCCGCGGCGCCCAGGCCCATCAGCAGGTCGGCGGCCCCCTGGACGTCCGGCCGCACGTCCAGCGGTGCGTGGTCGGCGATGAGCGTGGAGGCGGCGACGGTGCCGAAGCTCCACCCCAGGCCGAGGAGGAAGAGCCCGGCGAAGATCTGCCAGGAGCTGCCCTCGGGCGCAGCGCCGGAGAGCAGCAGGGAGACCACCAGCAGCACTCCCCCGACGGCCAGCGTCGGTGGCCGGCCGACGCGGTCTGCGAGCAGGCCCACGAGCGGCGCGAAGGCGAACATCCCGAGCACATGCACGCTGATGACGACACCGATGATGCGCAGCTCGGCACCGCCGTGCTCCATGTGCAGCGGAGTCATCACCATGACCGCGATCATCGCGGCGTGGCTGCCGACCAGGCCGAGCACCGCCGCCCCCAGCACCGGGTGCTCGACCACCGCCTGACGAACCCGTCCCCAGGAGGTCCCGGTGGGCGGTGCGGCATCGACCCCGGCGACCTCGCGGGCCAGCAGCAGCGGGTCCGGGCGCAGCAGCGTCCCGACGACCAAGGCCGCCAGCAGCATCCCGATCACCCCGACCACGAAGGGTCCGGTCAGCTCGGGCAGCCCCAGGCCGAGCGCCAGCGCCGCGGCCGGGCTGGTGAGGTTGGGGCCGGCGACCGCGCCGATGGTCGTCGCCCACACCACGGTGGACAGCGCGCGACCCCGGTGCAGGGGCTCGGCGAGGTCGGTCGCTGCGTAGCGCGCGCCGTTGTTGGCAGCGGTCGTCGCCCCCAGCAGCAGGGCGCCCACCAGCAACAGGGCCATCGAGCCCACGACCCCGGCGAGGACCGCGAGGGCCGCTCCCGATGCACCCAGGAGGTAGCCGGTCGTGAGTCCGATGCGCCGGCCGCGCAGGCTCATCGCCCGCGCCAGCAGGTAGGCGGCCACCGCGGCCCCAAGCACCTGGAAGGTCTGCGCGAGCCCGGCCTGGCTGTCGCTGCCGGAGATGTCGCGCGCCAGCAGCGAGGCCGTCGCGATCCCGATGGTGATGCCGACGGCGCCCACCGCCTGGGTGACCACCAGCACGCGGACCGTACGCCGCTGGACCGCCGCCCGGTCGTGCCTCGGGGTGCCGGGCGGGCCGGGGGTACCGGGCGGGCCGGGGGTGGCGGGCGCCTGCTCGGCGCTCACTTGAGCGTCGCCGGCAGCCCGAGGAAGCGGTGGACCTCGGCCCAGACCTCCTTGGGGGCGACGCCGGCGTCCAGTGCCTCCTGGGCGGTGCGACCGCCGAGCCCCGCGATCACCGTCAGGCTCGCCCAGGACCGCGCCGAGGCGTGGCCGAGCGCGTGGTCCATCCGGTCCCAGAACTCCGTGTGCCGCACGCGGCCATCATGCCCGGAGGCGCCGACGGACACGGGGCGACCCCGGGTGCGGAGTCAGCCCTCGCTGGGACGGACGTCCCACACGTGGTGCTCGACGTCGTGGAGGTGGTAACGCGCCAGCGAGTCCAGGGTGAACACCGACCCATTGCTGCGGCGGGCCGGCCGCGCCCACAGCGCCTCGTCGGTCGGGTCGAGGACGTCGTACGCCGCGGCGACCCGCTCGGTCTCCTCGGCGAGCTCGCGGGCGACCGTGGCCGGGTCCTGCTCGGCGTACCCCTGCGACTCGGCGGTCTCGTCCTGGTCCCAGTTGGCGAACTCGGGGTCGTGCTGGCCCAGCACCATCGCGACGCGGGCGCTGAAGACGATGTGCACGTCGCGGACGTGGCAGGCGTACTCCAGCGGCGACCAGGTGGTCGGGTCGGGGCGCACGCTCGCGGTGGGGCCGGAGAGCAGCCGGTGCCAGGCGGGCATCCCGGCACGCAGCCGGGCACCGATCTGGTGCCGGGCGACGGCGGCGGCGTCGAAGCCGCACTGCTCGCAGGGGCGCTCCAGCACCCAGGTCCAGTCCTTGGTGTCGCGCAACCCCTCGCTCATGGGCAGCAGCGTCGCAGACGGAGATGTGCTGTGGAGATCCGGTGTTGAACTCTTGTCGTGTCGTGGCGCCCACGTGCACCGGTTGTGGAGCACGCAGGAGGACAGTCGGAGACATGATCACCGTTGTCCTCGTGGCGCTCGCGCTGGTGTGGGTCCTGGCCCCGCTGCCGCTGGCCGTCGCCGTCGGACGGGCCTTCGCCGCGGGCGAGGCTCCCGAGCCGGCGGGCGTCAGGTCAGCAGCAGCCGGTCCAGTCGACGCCTGACCAGCAGCAGCCCCACGACCACCATCGCGACGAGGTAGACCACCGAGACCGCGGAGTCCCACGACACCGTGCCCGTGGTCAGCTCGCGGCACAGCACGACCCCGCGGTAGAGCGGGGTCGCCTCGACCACCCAGCGCAGCACACCGGGGTAGGCCGTCACCGGGAAGAACGTCGCCGAGAACAGGAACATCGGCAGCGTCGCCAACGTGACGAGCTCGAAGTCCTGCCACGAGCGCATCCAGGTCGTCAGCGCCATGCACACCGCCCCGAACGCCGCACCGATGAGCAGCGCCGCGGGCACGACCAGCAGCGCCCACCAGGACGAGACCAGTCCCATCGCGAGCATCACCAGCAGGAAGCCCGCGGAGTAGGTGCCGCCCCGCATCAGCGACCACGACAGCTCGCCGCGCGCGATGTCGAGGGTCGTCAGCGGCGTGGCCAGCATCTGGTCGAAGAGCTTGTTGAACTTCAGCTTGAAGAAGAAGTTGAACGTGGAGTCGAGCACCGAGCCGTTCATCGCGGAGGCGGCCAGCATGCCGGGGGCGACGAACTCGGCGTACGGGATCTCCTGGCCGCCGACCTCGAAGCCGCCGACCAGGGCACCCACGCCGATGCCGATGCTGAGGAGGTAGAAGACCGGCTCGAGGAAGCCGGACGCGAAGATGTACCAGACGCGTCGATAGGCGAGGTAGTTGCGCTGCACGAGCAGTGCGGCGGCACCGGCGGGGCCGAGCGGGTGGCGCGAGATGCTGCGCGCCACGGTCGCGGTCGTGATCGCCACTCAGACCACCATCCGTCGCTGGAGTCGGCGCTGGGCCCACCACCAGCCGAGCACCACCAGGGCACCGAGGTAGGCGACGTGGACCAGTGCCGGGCCGAGCTCGAGGGTCCCGAGGGTGAGCATCCGGGTCAGGTCGACGCCGTGCCACAGCGGGGTGATGACCGCCAGGGACTCCAGCGGCTGGTCGAGGTTGCTGACCGGGAAGAACGCCCCGGAGAAGAGGAACAGCGGGATCATCCCGAGCCGGAAGACCAGCGAGAAGGCGCTCTCGCTCCTCAATCCGGCCGAGAAGGCGTAGATCGGCGCGGCGAAGGCCAGTCCGATGAGCACCTGCACGGGGAAGGCCAGCAGCACGCCCCACCAGGACTCGTGCACCCCGAACGGCGCGACGACCGCGAGGAACACCGCCGCACTCACCGCGACCCGGAACGCCACGAAGCCCAGGTGGGCCAGGATCACGTGCTCCACGCCGAGCGGCCCGGCGGTCATGGCGTAGTAGGTGCGGTTCCACTTGATCATCCCCATGACGGGGTAGGTCACCTCGCCGAAGACCAGCGTCATCGACTGTGCGGCGATCATGCCCGGCACCACGAACGCGAGGTAGCTCGTCGCACCCTCGAGGGTCTCGGGATCGGCCTCGACGAAGCCGCCGAGCAGGACGCCCATCGCCAGGACGTAGAGCAGCGGGGTGACGAAGGAGGAGACGACGCTGCCCTTCCAGGTACGCCGGTAGGCCGTCGCCCAGTAGTCCAGCAGTCGCAGGGCCCCGTCGATGGTGCCGCGGGGCGCGGTGGCCTGGCTCTGGGTATGGGTCTGCGCCATCAGTCGACCAGCGTCCGGCCGGTCAGGCGGAGGAAGACGTCCTCCAGGGTCGATCGGCGCACCAGGGTGGCGATCGGCTGCAGGCCGCGCTCGTGCACCTTCGCCACCGTCTCCTCGCCGTCGGCGGTGTAGAGCAGCAGCCGGTCCGGCAGCACCTCGACCCGCTCGGCGAGGTCGGCGACCTTCTCCGCCAGCGGCTCGTGGGTGCCGCCGTCGGTGGGCACGGGGAAGCGCAGCTCGGCGACCTCGCGGGTGGAGTGGGCGGCGATGAGGTCCAGCGGCGAGCCCTCGGCGACGATCACGCCCTTGTCCATGACCACGAGCCGGTCGGTGAGCTGCTCGGCCTCGTCCATGTAGTGGGTGGTGAGCACCAAGGTCACGCCCTGCTGCTTGAGCCGGAAGAGCCGGTCCCACACGACGTGGCGGGCCTGCGGGTCCAGGCCGGTGGTCGGCTCGTCGAGCAGCAGGATGTCGGGGCGGTTGATCAACGAGCGGGCGATGGTGAGCCGGCGCTTCATGCCGCCGGAGAGGTCGTCGACCATCGCGTCGGCCTTCTCGGTCAGCTGCACGAACTCCAGCAGCTCCTGGGCCCGCTCGCGGACCTCGGCCCGCGGCAGCCCGAAGTAGCGGCCGTAGACCACGAGGTTGTCGCGCACGGTCAGCTCGGTGTCGAGGGTGTCCTCCTGCGGGCACACGCCGATGCGGGCCTTGATCTGCTGAGCGTCGGTGGCCGGGTCCATGCCCAGGATGCGCAGCGTGCCGCCGCTCACCGGCGAGACCGCCGCGATCATTCGCATGGTCGAGGACTTGCCGGCCCCGTTGGGTCCGAGGAAGCCGAACGCCTCCCCCGGCCGCACGTCGACGTCGATCCCGCGCACCGCCTCGAAGCCGCCGAAGCTCTTGCGCAGTCCCGACGCGTGGATCATCGAGCCGGCACCCGAGGCCGGCAGGTCTGTGCTCACGCCTTCACCCTAGGACCCGATCCCCGGCAGGGTATGCGCGGCACACCGGCTCCGAAGCCGGTCGAAGTGCGAGGAGCGCCACCGACGAGCCGCGAGACCCCGCGAGCCACGCACCCACCTCCCTCTACGGTGACGCCCATGCCCTCCTCGCGTCGCTCCCGGGTGCTCGGCACCGTCACCACGCTGGCCCCGGTGCTGGCTCAGACCGCGAAGGTGGTGGCCGGCGACGTGGTCGACCGGCTGCGGCCCGGCGGGGGCGCCGAGGCGGTCCCGGACGTGGTGGTCGAGGAGCCGGCGGGGGCCGCGGACTACGCCCGGCGCGTCCACGCGACCGGGACGGTGGCGGCCGACCCGGCGGACGTCGTCGCGCTGCTGACCGACCTCGACCGGGTGCACGAGTGGTTGACCCTGCACCGGTCCTGGCGTGGCGAGCGTCCGAGCCGGATGGAGCAGGGTGCGGAGTTCACCCAGCAGATCTCGCTGATGGACATCCCCGCGCAGGCGCGGTGGAGCGTGGCCCGGGTCGACGCGGCCGGGTTCGAGCTGCGCGGCACCGGGCCGATGGGCATCACGGTCGGGTTGTGGGCGGCCGTCGTGCCGACGCCCGCGGGCAGCGGCGTACGACTCGACGGGGCGTTGGACGGGCCGCCGGTCAAGGGGCCCGTGGGGCTCACGGCGGTGCGCAGCGTGGAGGTCGCGCTGGCCGAGTCGCTGGCGCGGGTGGCCGAGCTGCTCGGCGGCGCCGAGGGTGGCGCGAGGCTGCGGGTGGCCGACGAGCCGGTGCTGCACGAGCGGACGGGCGCGCTGCTGGAGCCCACGACGCCGGTGGTGATCGGCGTCGGGCAGGTCGTGCGGCGCACCCCCGACCTCGACGCACCCGTCGAGCCGGTGGCCTCGGCGGTGGAGGCGTTGCGCGCGGCCGAGCGCGACGCGGGCGTGGACGTGCTGGGTCGCGCCGACCTGGTGTACGCCGTGCCGAGCGCCTCGTGGACCTACCCCGACCAGGCGGGCCTGGTCGCCTCGCTCGTGGGCGCCGAGAAGTCGGGGACCGTGCAGACCTCGGCGTACGGCGGTGACGGCGGGCAGCTCGCGATGAACGACGCCGCCGACCGGATCGTGAGCGGCGACGCGCACGTGGTGCTGGTCAGCGGCGCGGAGGCCGGCGCGACGGTCGCGGCGCTGCAGGCGCAGGGCCGCGAGCCGGAGTGGACCCGGCAGCCCGACGACTCCGCGCCGGACCGGGTGATCGGCGTCGACCGGCCGGCCAACAACGAGGCGGAGACGAGCGTGGGTCTGGGGGCGCCGATCTACGTCTACGCGCTGATCGAGTCCGCGCTGCGGGGTGCCGCCGGCACCGACGAGGCCGAGCACCGGGCCGCGATCGCGGACCTGTGGGCGCGGCACAGCGCGGTCGCGGCGGAGAACCCGTACGCGTGGGACCCGACGGCCCGCACGGCCGAGGAGATCGCGACGGTGACGCCGGCCAACCGGGCCGTCTCGGACCCGTACACGAAGCTGATGTGCGCCAACCTGCAGGTCGACCTGGCGGCCGGCGTGGTGGTGACCAGCGTGGCCGCGGCGGCCGCACTCGGCGTACCGCAGGAGAAGTGGGTGTTCCTCCACGCAGGCGCCTCGGCGACCGACGAGTGGTTCGTCTCGGAGCGCGCCGACCTGGCCTCCTCCCCCGCCATCGCCGCGGCCGGCCGGGCGGCGCTGGAGCACGCCGGGGTGCGGGCCGACGAGCTGGGGCCGGTGGACCTCTACTCCTGCTTCCCGGCCGCGGTGCAGCTCGGCGCGCAGGCGCTGGGGCTGCCGTGGCAGGACCCGGCGCGGCCGCTGAGCGTCACGGGCGGGCTGACGTCGGCGGGTGGCCCGGGCAACGGGTACGGCCTGCACGCGATCGCGACGATGGTGCCGCAGCTGCGCGAGCGCCCCGACGAGGTGGGGCTGTCGAGCTCCCTGGGCTGGTACGCCACGAAGCACGCGCTCGGGGTCTACTCCGCCACGCCGCCGGCCCGGCCGTTCGCGCACCTGCGCCCGACGGTGGACCGGCCGGCGCCGCGGCCGGTGGTCACCGAGCTCGAGGGCCCGGCGGTCGTGGAGGCCGTGACGGTGGGCCACGACCGGGAGGGTCGCGTGGAGGGCGTGGTCGTCTCGGCCATCGCCGAGGACGGCAGCCGGGTCCTGCTGCGGTGCGAGTCCGAAGAGGACGTGGCGCTGCTGACCGGCACGGACGCCCTACGCCGGGTGCTGCGCTCGGAGGACGGACGGCTGGTGCTCGGCGACGAGCGGGTGCCGCTGCCGGAGCCAGCGGCGGCGCCGGTCCACACCACGCTCGACGGCCCGGTCGCGGTGATCACGCTGGACCGGCCGCGGGTGCGCAACGCGATCGACGCCCGCACCGCTCGGATGCTGGAGCGCGCGGTGGACGACGTGGAGGCCGACGACACGGTCCGGGCGATCGTGCTGACCGGCGCCGGCGGCACGTTCTGCGCCGGGATGGACCTGTCGGGTGCGCACCGGGGCGAGGTGCCGGTGACGGAGCGACGGGGCCCGTTGGGGCTGACCGAGCTGCCGCCGACCAAGCCGACGATCGCCGCGGTGGAGGGCTCGGCGCTGGCGGGCGGCTTCGAGCTGGCGCTGTGCGCGGACCTGGTGGTGGCGGGCGAGTCGGCGACGTTCGGCCTGCCGGAGGTCAAGCGCGGCCTGCTGGCCGCCGCCGGCGGGCTGCTGCGCACGGCGACGCGGCTGCCACGGGCGGTGGCGCTGGAGATCGCGCTGCTGGGCGAGCCGGTCCCGGCGCAGCGGCTGCACGAGCTGGGCCTGGTCAACCGGGTCGTCCCGGACGGCCGCGCGCTGGTGGTCGCGCTGGAGCTGGCGCGCCAGCTTGCCGACAACGCGCCGCTGTCGGTCCGGGTGGGCAAGGAGATCATCGACGCCGCCCCCACCTGGCCGGCCGAGGAGGCGTTCACCCGGCAGAGCGAGATGGCCAGCCCGGTGATCCTCAGCGACGACGCCCGCGAGGGCGTCGCCGCCTTCGCGGAGAAGCGGCCCCCGAGGTGGACCGGACGCTAGGACCGGTCCGCCCGGTGGCTTCGTAGCCAGACGGACCGAACGGACCCCGCGAGCACGCGTCGACGCCGAGGCGGGCCTGTGCGCGGCTGTTCGGTCCGTCTGGTTCCGTGACGTCCCCCTACAGGTGGTCCGGCACGATGAGCGCGTCCGGGTCCTGCCGCGGCGGCAGGTGCGAGAGCACCTCCTGCACCAGCCCGACCCGGTGGTCGAGGTAGGCGTCGCGGTCCTCGGCGGGCTGGGCGTCCCAGGACCCGTCACCCTGCGAGCGGTCCCACTCGGCGGCCAGCAGCGGGCCGGCGACCGAGGCGACCGTCTCGTCGTCGTACTCCGCGCGCGTGCCCGGCTCCACCGTGATGTCCGGCAGGCCGACCAGGACCGGCAGCACCTGGTCGCCGATGAGGGTCAGCGTCTGGAAGCGCGTGAACCTGTCCAGCTCCTCCCACGCGGCCTTCGCCTCGTCGGGGTCCTCGGCCAGCCCGGCGCGCACGGCACCCTGCAGCGCGGTCGTCATCTCGTGCTCGGTGAACCTCACTCCCCCATCCTCCCCGGCGCCATGCCCACGCCCAGCACCGCCTCGGTGCTGAAGCACAGCTCGTCGTCGACGACCAGGGCCCCCACCTCCTGCTCGTACGCCGCTCGCAACCGCTCGCGCACCTCGACCGGCTGCGCGGCGATCGTCGCGCCGATGCCACCGATGCCGGCAGCCGCGCCGTCCCACAGCTCGTCGACCGGGCCGCGGTGGGTCCAGGTGATCGGGTGCGCGTCGGCGTCGAGACCGGCGCCGGCCAGGAGGCCCTGCAGACCCTGCACGGTCCGCGGGAAGTCGAGGTGCTCGGGCAGCCGCACGCCGGGCGCCGGAGCGACACCCACGGCGTCGAGCACCCGCTGCCACATCTGCGACTGCGCGGTGGCGCCCGACGGCCAGATGGTCGCGACCACGCGGCCGCCGGGCGCCGTGACCCGGGCCATCTCGGCCACCCCCGCGCGCGGGTCGTCGAGGTGGTTGACCACGAAGGCGGCGACCACGAGGTCGAAGGCGCCGTCCTCGAACGGCAGGTCCGGCAGGCCCACGGTGAGCCCGGCCATGTCCGGGTCCGGGTCGACCGCGACCACGTGCGCACCGGCGCCACGCAGCGCTCGCGCCAGCCGACCGTCACCCGCCCCGACGTCGAGCACACGCCGGCCGGTCAGCGGCCGCAGCGCCGACAGCAGCGCCGGGTGCGCCCCCGCGCACAGCCGCGCGCACGTCGCGGCGTACGCCGCCGCCTGGCCCTGCCCACCCCACCCGCGAGACATGGCTCCACCCTGTCAGGCAGCACCACACGAGCCGGGACTACCCGATCAGGCGAGAGGACTGTCGGTGGCATCGGACAGGATGAGCGGGTGAGCAGTGGTGCCGAGGTGCTGGAGGAGTTCAGCGAGCCGACGCGGACGTGGTTCCGCGCGGCCTTCGCCGAGCCCACCCCTGCCCAGGTCGGTGCCTGGGAGGCGATCGGCGCCGGCAGGCACGCGCTGGTCGTGGCCCCCACGGGCAGCGGCAAGACGCTCAGCGCGTTCCTCTGGTCGCTCGACAAGGTGCTCACCGACACCCCGCCCGAGGACCCGCAGGAGCGCTGCCGGGTCCTCTACGTCAGCCCGCTCAAGGCGCTGGCCGTCGACGTCGAGCGCAACCTGCGCGCCCCGCTGACCGGCATCCGCCACACCGCCGAGCGGCTGGAGACGAGCGTCAACGACGTCCAGGTCGGTGTCCGCTCCGGTGACACGAGCGCCGCCGACCGGCGCCGGCTCTCCACCAAGCCGCCCGACATCCTCATCACCACCCCCGAGTCGCTGTTCCTCATGCTGACCAGCCAGGCGCGCGAGTCGCTGCGCGGCGTGCGCACGGTGATCATCGACGAGGTGCACGCCGTCGCCGGCACCAAGCGCGGCGCCCACCTCGCGCTGAGCCTCGAGCGCCTCGACGCGATGCTCGACTCCCCCGCCCAACGCATCGGTCTCTCCGCCACCGTGCGCCCGCTGGAGGAGGTCGCCCGCTTCCTCGGCGGCAGCGCCCCGGTCGAGATCGTCGCCCCGCCCTCGAGCAAGGAGTGGGAGCTCTCCGTCGTCGTCCCCGTCGAGGACATGACCAACCCCGGCGGTGTCCAGGACCTCGACGACCCCGACGGCAGCGGTGACTCCGAGAGCGGCGGTCGCGACAACAGCCTCTGGCCGCACGTCGAGGAGCGGGTCGCCGACCTCATCGAGGGCCACCGCTCCACCATCGTCTTCGCCAACTCCCGCCGCCTCTCCGAGCGGCTCACCGCCCGCCTCAACGAGATCGCCGCCGAGCGCGCCGGCGTGGAGCCCGAGCCCGGTGACGTGATCGCCCGTCGCCCCGGCGAGGTCCCGGCCGAGGTGATGGCGCAGTCCGGGCGCAGCGAGGGCGCCGCCCCGGTGCTCGCCCGCGCCCACCACGGCTCGGTCTCCAAGCAGCAGCGCGCCCTCATCGAGGACGACCTCAAGCGCGGTCGCCTGCCCGCCGTGGTCGCCACCAGCAGCCTCGAGCTCGGCATCGACATGGGCGCGGTCGACCTCGTCGTCCAGATCGAGTCCCCGCCCAGCGTCGCCAGCGCCCTGCAGCGCGTCGGTCGCGCCGGCCACCAGGTCGGCGAGGTCTCCCGCGGCGTGCTCTTCCCCAAGCACCGCGGCGACCTCGCCCAGACCGCCGTCGCCGTCGAGCGGATGCGCACCGGTGCGATCGAGTCGATGCGGGTGCCCACCAACCCCCTCGACGTCCTCGCCCAGCAGCTCGTCGCCGCCACCGCCATGGAGGCGTGGGACGTCGACGCCCTCTACGACCTGGTCCGCCGCGCCGCGCCGTTCACCGGCCTGCCGCGCTCGGCGTACGACGCCGTGCTGGACCTCCTCACCGGTCGCTACCCCTCCGACGAGTTCGCCGAGCTGCGCCCGCGGCTGGTGTGGGACCGCGTCACCGGCCAGCTCACCGCCCGTCCGGGGGCGCAACGGCTCGCGGTCACCAGCGGCGGCACCATCCCGGACCGCGGCCTGTTCGGCGTGTTCCTCGTCGGCGGCGACACCGGGAAGGGCAGCGCCCGGGTCGGCGAGCTCGACGAGGAGATGGTCTACGAGTCCCGCGTCGGTGACGTCTTCGCGCTCGGCGCGACCTCGTGGCGCATCGAGGACATCACCCACGACCGCGTCCTGGTCACCCCTGCCCCCGGCATCCCCGGGCGGCTGCCGTTCTGGAAGGGCGACGGCCTCGGCCGCCCCGCCGAGCTCGGTCAGGCCGTCGGCGCCCTGGTGCGCGAGCTCGGCTCGGTCCCGCGCAAGCAGGCCGAGACCCGGGTGCGCGAGCAGGGCCTGGACGAGTGGGCCTCTACCAACCTCGTCGACTACCTCCACGAGCAGATGGAGGCCACCTCGGTGCTGCCGAGCGACCAGACGCTGGTGGTCGAGCGGTTCCGCGACGAGCTCGGCGACTGGCGGCTGGTGCTGCACTCGCCGTACGGCACCCAGGTCCACGCCCCCTGGGCGCTGGCCATCAACGCCCGGTTGCGGGAGCGCTTCGGCGTCGACGGGCAGGCCGTGGCCAGCGACGACGGCATCGTCATCCGGGTCCCCGACACCGACGCCGAGCCGCCCGGCGCCGACGTGGTGGCCTTCGAGCCCGACGAGATCGAGGAGATCGTCACCGCCGAGGTCGGCGGCTCCGCGCTCTTCGCCTCCCGCTTCCGCGAGTGCGCCGCCCGCGCCCTGCTCCTGCCGCGCCGCGACCCCGGCCGCCGCTCCCCGCTGTGGCAGCAGCGCCAGCGCTCGGCGGCGCTGCTGGAGGTCGCCTCGAAGTACCCCTCCTTCCCCATCGTCCTCGAGGCTGTCCGCGAGTGCCTGCAGGACGTCTACGACCTGCCCAGTCTGGTCTCCCTCATGCGGCGGGTGGAGCGCCGCGAGGTCTCCGTCGTCGACGTCCCCACCCACGCGCCGTCGCCGTTCGCGCGCTCGCTGCTCTTCGGGTACGTCGCCCAGTTCGTCTACGAGGGCGACTCCCCCATCGCCGAGCGCCGGGCCGCGGCCCTCTCCCTCGACCAGGGCCTGCTCGCCGAGCTGCTCGGTCGCGCCGAGCTGCGCGAGCTGCTCGACCCTGCGGTGCTCGAGGAGGTCGAGGCCGAGCTGCAGCGCACCGCCGAGGACCGTCGGGTCCGCGACGCCGAGGGGGTCGCCGACCTGCTGCGGCTGCTCGGGCCGCTCACGACCGAGGAGCTGGTCGCCCGCGCGGTGCCCGACGCCGACGTCAAGCAGTGGGCGCTCGACCTGGCCACGGCCCGCCGGGCCGTCGAGGTCCGCGTCGGTGGTGAGGAGCGCTGGGCCGCCATCGAGGACGTCGGCCGGCTGCGCGACGGCCTCGGCGTTCCCGTCCCGCCCGGCACCCCCGACGTCTTCGCCGACCCCGTCGAGGACCCGCTCGCCGACCTCGTCGCGCGTCACGCGCGCAGCCACGGCCCGTTCACCGCCGAGGAGGTGGCGACGCGGCTCGGGCTCGGGGTCTCCGTCGTCCGGCTGACCCTGCAGCGCCTGGCCGCCCAGGGGCGGGTGCTCGACGGTGAGTTCCGACCCTCAGGTGCCGGCACCGAGTGGTGCGACGCCGAGGTGCTGCGCAAGCTGCGCCGCCGCTCGCTGGCCCGGTTGCGCAAGGAGGTCGAGCCGGTCGAGCCCGAGGCGCTGGGCCGCTTCGGCACCGCCTGGCAGCACGTCTCCGGCAAGCGCGGGCTGCGCGGCATCGACGGCCTGGTCGCCGCGGTCGACCAGCTCGCCGGCTGTGCCGTCCCCGCCAGCGCCCTGGAGCCGCTGGTGCTGGCCTCCCGGGTCCGCGACTACGAGCCCGCGATGCTCGACGAGCTCACCGCCTCCGGCGAGGTGCTGTGGGTCGGCCACGGTGCGCTGGGCAGCAACGACGGCTGGGTCAGCCTGCATCTGGCCGACCAGGCGCCGCTCACGCTGCCCGAGCCGGTGCCCTTCGACCACAGCGAGGCCGCCGAGGCGGTGCTCGCCGCACTGGCCGGCGGAGGCGCGTGGTTCTTCCGCCAGCTGGCCCAGCAGGTCGAGGCCGCCGGGGTCAGCGCCACCGACGAGGTGCTCACCAGGACCCTGTGGCAGCTGGTGTGGTCGGGTCGCGTCGCCGGCGACACCCTCACCCCGCTGCGGGCCCTGACCCGCGGCGGCGGCACCACCCACCGCACCAAGCGCGCCCCCGCGCGCCCGCGCCTGGCCTCGACCACCGGCTCGGCCGGCCGGCTGCGTGCCACCGGCGCCCGCACCGGCCCGCCCGAGACCGCCGGGCGGTGGGCGCTGCTGCCCGAGCTCGACACCGACCCCACCCGGCGCGCCCACGCCGCCGCCGAGCACCTCCTCGACCGGCACGGCGTGGTCACCCGCGGCGCCGTCGCGAGCGAGCGCATCCCCGGCGGTTTCGCGGCGGTCTACAAGGTGCTCGCCGCCTTCGAGGACTCCGGCCGCTGCCGCCGCGGCTACTTCGTCTCCGGCCTCGGCGCCGCCCAGTTCGGCACCGTCGGTGCCATCGACCGGCTGCGCACGTTCTCCGAGCCCGCCACCGGTCCCGACGCCGCCTCCACGGGCGGCAGCGATGCCGAGGTCGTCTCGGTCGCCCTGGCCGCGACCGACCCCGCCAACCCGTACGGCGCGGCCCTCCCCTGGCCCGAGCGCTCCAGCGGCGAGGACGGCTCGGTCGGCGGCGCCGGTCACCGCCCCGGCCGCAAGGCCGGCGCCCTCGTCGTGATCGTCGACGGCCGCCTGGTCCTCTACGTCGAGCGCGGCGGCAAGACCCTGCTTACCTTCAGCGACGACCCCGAGCTGCTCGGCCTGGCCGCCCGGTCCCTCGCCGACGCAGCCGGCCGCGGTGCCCTGGGCCGGATGACGGTCGAGAAGGCCGACGGCGAGCCGTTGCTCGGCTCCGGCACCACCCCGCTGCGCACCGCGCTGACCGAGGCCGGCTTCGTCTCCACCCCGCGCGGGCTGCGACTGCACTCCGGCCCCGGGCGACGCTGATGCCCGAGGGCGACACCGTCTTCCGGGCCGCCCGGCTGCTCGATCGCGAGCTGTCGGGCCGCCGCCTGACCCGCACCGACCTCCGCGTCCCCCAGCACGCCACCACCGACCTGTCCGGCGGGCTGGTGCTCATGACGCTGCCCCGCGGCAAGCACATCCTGACCCGCATCGAGCATGACGGACAGGCCTGGACGCTCCACACCCACCTGAAGATGGAGGGTGCCTGGCGGGTCCTGGACCACGGCCGGCGCTGGCCGCGGCCCGCCCACCAGGCCCGCGTGGTGCTCGAGACCGAGGCGAAGGTCGCGGTCGGCTTCAGCCTGGGCGTCGTCGAGCTGCTGCCCACCGACGCCGAGCTCGGGGTCGTGGGCCACCTCGGCCCCGACCTGCTCGGCCCGGACTGGGACGAGCCCGAGGCGCTGCGCCGGTTGCTGACCGAACCCGACCGCGAGGTCGGCGACGCGCTGCGCGACCAGACCAACCTCGCCGGCCTCGGCAACATGTACGTCGCCGAGCTCTGCTTCGTCTCCGGTGTGCACCCCCGGCGACCCGTCGGCGAGCTGACCGGCCTACCCCGGATGCTGCGGCGCGGCAAGCAGATGCTCGAGCTCAACAAGGAGCGGGCCGTGCAGTCCACGACCGGTGACCTGCGCGAGCGCGAGCGGATGTGGGTCTACCGCCGCGACCGCTCTCCGTGCCGCCGCTGCGGGACCCCGATCGCCGTGGACATGCAGGGCCCCGCCGGCCGGGAGCGGGCGATCTACTGGTGCCCGCGCTGCCAGCCCGAGGCCCCCGCCTGACGACCGGCGGCACGACCGGCCCCACGACCGGCCCCGGGCTCACGGCCGGGTGAGCCAGGCGATCCCCTCGATCTGCACGTCCTTCTTGCTCAGCGTGCGGATCTCCAGCTTGCCGCTGCGTCGCTTGTCGAGGTCGAGCAGCAGCACCACGTGGTCCTCGGTCTCGTCGGTCTTCAGCGAGTAGCGGCCGAGGTCCCGACGCCCGAGGTCGACGGTGATCGAGCCCGCCCTGCGGCCCGTCGACACGACCAGCGCGAGCACGTCGGCCTTCTTGACCTTGCGCTTGGTGGTCAGCAGCGCCCCGCGGGGGTCGCTGCGCCAGAACGAGCCGCCGAGGGCGGAGTCGGACCTCACGCGCTTCCAGCCGGTCAGGTTCTTCAGCTTGCCGGGGCCGTAGGGCACCGCGACGACCGCACGCACCGGGGTGGTGTCGACGTTCCCGGCCTCGTCCACGGCGACGGCCTCGAGGACGCGGGTGCCGCTCTTGGCGCGCGCGAGGTCGATGGTGCCGTCCGCGCACGGCAGGGCCCTGCCGTCCAGGGTGCAGCGGAACGTCGAGCCGGCCTCCGAGGACAGCAGCGAGGCGGTCAGCCGCTTGCTGGGGAGCACCTGGGCGGGCGCGGTGACGAAGGAGGTCTCCGGAGCCACGTCGTCCACGACGGTCACCACCAGATCGAGCGCGGCGTCGTCGGCCGGGTCGTCGGCGGCGTGCGTGCCGGTGACGACCGTGCCGACGGTGATCGTGCGCGGCTCCCCGGTCGGGGTGATCGTGCACGAGGCGGTGGCGGCCTCCGGGGTGCCGGCGGTGGTGGCCGTGCAGAGCTCGCCGCCGTCGCGGTCGACCAGCGTCACCGCGGCCGCGCGTGGGTCACCGGCGGAGCCGTCGTCGGGCTCGGTGAGCGCGACGCTCAGCGTCACCGGCTCGTCGAGCTGCGCGACGCTCGGGCCGGTCCAGCGCACGTCGAGGTCCTCCGGCGTGACGGTCACCGGGAAGGACTCCTCCACCAGCAGGTCCTCGGGGCCCGTCACGGTGACCGTCGCCTCCGCGGTGCCCGGCGCGTCGGTCAGGCCGCCGAGCAGGTCGAAGACGCCGGTGTCCCCGCGGCGCACGGCGCTCACCCCGCTGATGCCGGTCACCGCGACCTCGAGCGCGTCGAGGGTCTCGGCGTCGGCGCCGGTCACCTCGACGGTCAGCGGCTCGCCCTCGCCGTCGAGCAACGGGTCGGAGTGCTGCACCGCAGCGGAGGCGGGCACGGTGAGGCGCACGGGGGACTCGATGGTGAAGTCGGCGCGGTTCACGTCGTAGAAGTAGTTGTCGACCGCCTCGATGCGCAGCCGGGCCTGCTCGGTGCCGGTGCGCGGCCAGGTGACCTGCTCGCTGCCGTCGTTGGCGGTGGTCGCGAGCACGGTCGGGAAGGTCGCGCCGCCGTCGGTGGAGAGCAGGATCCGCACCGTCGGGGCGTACGCCGCAGCGCTGGTGCCCGCGACGTCCCAGGTCACGGTGCCCGTGGTGCCGCCCTCGACGACCGTCGCGGTGGCCTGCGAGGTGACGCGGAACGGGCCGGCCGACCCGACGGTGAGCGTGACGTCGTCGTGCTGCGTGCCGCCGCCGGTCGCGAAGCCGTCGCGCGCGGTGAGGCGGAACGACAGCGACCGGGTCGCGGTGGGCAGCTTCTCCGAGTGGCACTCGACGACCTCGGGGGCCAGCTCCTCACCCGTGGCGGCCGGGCAGGAGCCGGTGGCGGCGTTGGTGTTGCCGCTCAGGACCTGCGCGAGGTCGGGGAAGGAGCGGCTCGGGTCGTCGGCGGCGAGGTTGAGGTCGGGCGAGCCGTAGGTCAGCGACTCCTCCCGCGAGACGTCCGCGGCGGTGCCGAAGACACGGAACAGCGGGCCGGTCGTGGTCGAGCCGCTGGTCAGCGCGGAGCCGGTGGTGCCGCCGGTGTCGTTCTGCTCCCATAGGTAGGTCAGCGCGTCGCCGTCCACGTCGGTCGCGGAGCCGGTCAGCTCGAAGGGGGTGCGCAGCGGGATCGTGCGGTCGACCGGGGCGGTGACCGTGGGCGCGTGGTTGGTGGTCTCCTCGACGAGGAAGCCCTGGTTGGTGCCCGGGCCGCCCTGCACCTGCACGCCGGTGGTCGCGGTGAAGCCGGGCGCGTCGCCGGTGACGGTGACCCGCTCGACGTCGACGCCGCGGCCCGCGGAGAGGTTGAACTTCAGCGTGAAGCCGTCCGCGCTCACCGGCGGCAGCGCGGCGTCGTACCCCACGACCGTGGGGCGGAAGCCGGTCAGCTGGTGGACGGTGCTGGAGATGTTGAGGGAGTTGTACTCCAGGAAGGACGTGCCGATCGTGATCGGCTCCGCACCCGGGTAGTGGAAGGTCAGCTCGTCGACCTGGTCGAAGCCGGTCATCGAGATCGTCTGGGACTCGTCGTAGACGCTCGGTGAGTCGGTGACGTGCGCGGTGACCTCGTCGATGGTGCGCTGGGAGAAGGCCGGGTCGGTGTGCGGCTGGAGGTCGTCGGTGTCGCAGATGCCGGCGTAGGCCAACACCGAGGAGCCCGAGCCGGGCTCGACGGAGGTCCCGCCGTTGCGGTTGCCGCCCGAGCAGGCGCCCTGGGTGCCGTTGAAGGTGTGGTTGCCGGCGAACTGGTGGCCCAGCTCGTGGGCGACGTAGTCGATGGCCATGAAGTCGCCGGTCGGGAACGGCAGCCCCGTGCAGCCGCCGGCCTTGTCGGCCCCGCCGACCGCGCCGAGGTAGGCGACGCCGCCTCCGTTGATGCCCAGCATCAGGTGACCGACGTCGTAGCGGTCGGCGCCGATGATCTGCCCGGCGACGAACTGCATCCGGTCGAGCAGCGGGCCGGTGCACCCGCCGGTCTCCGGGTCGAGGTCGGCCGCGTCGAAGCAGGCGCTCGCGCCGCACGGGCCGTCGGCGCCGGTCGCCTTGGCCGCGGTGTCGAGGTTGAGCGCCTCGCTGCCGTCGACCAGCACCATGTGGATGGCCAGGTCGTCGTTGTAGATCTGGTTGACCCGGTTCATCAGCACCGCCTTCTCGGCGAGCACGATCTCGGGGTCGGCGGGCCGGCCGTCGGTGCCGAAGTAGCGGGCGTAGGCCGGGTCGGTGACCAGCGCCAACCGGAACGTACGACGCTGGACCAGCGCCCCCGGGGCGGTCCGCGCGGCCGCGGGCAACCCGCTCGCGCGCCCCGTCGTGGCCGACTCGATCAGGCCCTCGGCGACCCGCTCGAGGTCGTCGTGGTCGCCCAGCGCTGCCCGGTCGTAGACCACGTGCGTGGTCGCGCCGCGCTCGGCCAGCGCCGGGTCGACCGACCAGGCACCGCCCGGCCCGCGCACCGAGGCGTGGAAGCCGACCGGCGTGACGCTGAGGCGGACCGTGGAGGACGGGTCACCGAGCACGTGGCCGGCGTAGGTGCGGATCTCGGGGTGCGCGGCCTGGAGCCCGGCCTGCAGCACGGGGTCCTCGACGACCTCGACCGTGCGCGGGGCGCCGTCCGGCCCGGGCACCTCGACCCGGACCGCGCGGGCACCGGGTGAGGAGACGGACAGTCGGTCGGCCATGGCCGCGACGTCGACCTCGAAGGCCCGGTAGCGCACCGGCCGCACCCGCACCGGCGCACCGTCGACGCGGTCGGCGGACGGCAGCGCGAAGCCCCGTAGAGCGGTGAACGCCCCGATGCGCCGCCCGGTCTCACGCCCCTCGTCGTCGGCCGACGCTGACAGTGCCGTGGTGGGCAGCCCCACGCCCAGGCACAGGGCGATGAGCAGGAGCAGGGGCAGCAGGCGCGGACGCGTGGGGGGCACGGTGACGCAACGACGCGTGCGGGCACGCGGTTACGTCACGAACAGGCCACGAAGCGACCGCGGGACGGAGGGTCCCAGGCGGAGCGGCCGGGCGGACGGCGGTCAGGCGGCGGAGGCGACCGAGGCGGCCACGCGGGCGTCGACCGGCAGCACCGGGATCGGCGTGGGGGCCATCGCGGCCTCCTCGAGCGCCACGGCGTCGGACACCGAGCGCAGCACGGAGGACAGCGGCACGTCGAGCGCGCCGCACAGCGAGGCGAGCAGCTCGGAGGATGCCTCCTTCTGCCCCCGCTCGATCTCGGAGATGTAACCGAGGCTGACACGCGCCTCGGCGGAGACCTCGCGCAGCGTCATGCCCCGGTCCACGCGGTGGGCGCGGAGCACCTCACCCAGGAGACGTCGGAACAGCACCATGGCTCAACGCTACCGGACGCCCACACCTTCCCGGGTGGCCATCCCCCGCTCGAGGACCGCCCGGGAGCAGTCTTTGCACGTTCCTCCCGCCTCCATCGGCGCCGACGGGCGCCGACGGGCGGTGCAGCGGCGCTCAGGAGCCCGGCGTGTTCGCTGAGAGCAGAACCTCGCCCAGCATGTCGAGCGCCGCGACGACCGTCCCCGCACGCACGTCCTGCCGATCACCGTCCAGCGCGAGCCGTCGATACGTCTCGACGCCAGGGCCGACCAGGCCCACGAAGACGGTGCCCGCGGGCTTGCCCTCCTGCAGGTCCGGCCCCGCGACCCCGGTCGTGGCCAGGGCCCAGTCCGCACCCGTGCCGCTCGCTGCGCCGCGGGCCATGGCCACCGCGCACCCCGCCGACACCACGCCCTCGGAGGCGATCACCTCTGCCGGGACGTCGAGGAGCCGCTGCTTGAGCTCGGTCGCGTAGGTCACCAGCCCACCGACGTACGCCGCCGAGGAGCCGGGCACGGACGTGACCGCCCCCGAGAGCAGCCCGCCGGTCAGCGACTCGGCGGTCGCGAGGGTCTGCCCGCGATCGCGCAGGAGTCGCACCACCCGAGCCGCCGCCGTGCTGTCTTCGACCATGGGGGTGAGACTGGCACACGTACGTTCGAGGGCATGGCGCTGCGCATCGAGGACTACGCCCTCATCGGGGACCGCCGCGGCGCCGGACTGGTCGGCACCAACGGGTCGATCGACTGGTTGTGCCTGCCGCGCTTCGACTCCCCCGCCTGCCTGGCCGCCCTGCTCGGCACCGAGGAGCACGGCCACTGGCAGTTCGAGCCGATCGGCGACTACACCGTCGAGAGGCGCTACGTCGGCGACTCGGCGGTCCTGGAGACCACCTTCCGCACCGACGAGGGCGAGGCCACGCTCACCGACCTGATGCCGCACACCGCCGGGCGCGCCGACGTGGTGCGGGTCCTGTGGGGGGTCACCGGGCGGGTCCGCTTCAAGCACACCTGGCGGGTGCGGATGGACTACGGCCAGATCCGGCCGTGGGTGCGTCGCCGGAAGGTCGGCGACGAGCCCGTCATCACCGCGGTCGCCGGCCCCGACACCCTGGTGCTGCGCGGTCCCCACCTCCCGGTCGCCGTGGACCACACGCACGAGGGCGAGGTCGAGGTCGTCGAGGGCCACGAGCTGCGCTTCTCGATGATCTGGGTCCCCTCCCACCGACCGCTACAGGACCTCGCCACGCACGAGGACGTGGTCAACAAGACCGTCGAGGCCGACGAGGGCTGGGTCGACGCGTGCCGTGACGACCTGCCGCACCTCGACGTGGTCAAGCGCTCCCTGCTCACCCTGCGCCTGATGACGCACGAGGAGACCGGCGGCATCGTCGCGGCGCCGACGACCTCGCTGCCCGAGAGCTTCGGCGGCTCCCGCAACTGGGACTATCGCTACTGCTGGCTCCGCGACGCCGCGCTCACCCTCGGCGCCCTGCTCGAGGCCGGCTTCACCGACGAGGCGATGCTGTGGCGCGACTGGCTGCTGCGGGCCGTCGCGGGCGACCCCGAGGACCTGCAGATCATGTACGGCGTCGACGGCGCCCGCCGCCTGCCCGAGATCGAGCTCGACCACCTCCCCGGCTACGAGGGCTCGCTGCCGGTGCGCGTCGGCAACGGCGCGGTGAGCCAGCTGCAGCACGACGTGCTCGGCGAGGTCATGGACGCCCTGTCCGAGACCCGGGAGCACGACGTCGACCCCGACGGTTTCGCCTGGGCCCTGCAGAGGGCGCTCGTCGGCGACCTGCTCGAGCACTGGGACCAGCCGGACAACGGCATCTGGGAGATCCGCGGAGAGCCGCAGCAGTTCACGCACTCGAAGGCGATGGTCTGGGTCGCCCTGGACCGGGCGGTCCGCGGGGTCGAGGAGCACGGGCTCGAGGGCGACGTGGAGCGGTGGCGCGAAGTCCGGGACCAGGTGCGTGCAGAGGTGCTCGAGCGGGGCTACGACGAGGAGCGTGGGACCTTCGTCCAGCACTACGGCGGCACCGAGGTCGACGCCTCGCTGCTGCAGCTGGTCGCCTTCGGGTTCATCGAGGGCGACGACCCGCGGATGCTGGGCACCATCCGCGCGATCGAGGAGGACCTCACCCGCGACGGGCTCGTCCTGCGCTACCGCACCTCCTCCGGCGTCGACGGCATCGAGTGCGACGAGCACCCGTTCCTGGCCTGCTCGTTCTGGCTCGTCTCGGCCTACGCCGCCGCCGGCCGTCTCGACGACGCGCACGCGCTCTTCGACCGGCTCGTGGGCCTGGTCAACGACGTCGGCCTGCTAGCCGAGGAGTACGACCCCGGAGAGGGCCGGATGGCCGGCAACTTCCCCCAGGCGCTCAGCCATCTCGCGCTGGTCCGCGCCGCCTTCCACCTCGCCGACGCCGCCGGTTGACCCACCGCTGGCTGACCCAACGCACCGCCGGTCGAGGAGGCGCGCAAGCGCCGTCTCGAGACCCCGCCCCCACCGCTGGTTGAGGTGCGAGGAGCGCCAGCGACGAGCCTCGAAACCCCGTACGCCGACAAGCAACCTGCTCCAC
>LUPK01000024.1 GCA_001627335.1 Nocardioides sp. REDSEA-S33_B3
GCTACGGCATGACCGAGAGTCCGATGATCTGCCAGGGATCGCCGGGTGACACCGACGACCAGTTGGCCCACACCGAGGGCCATCCGGTCCACGCCGCGCTGGTCACCATCTGCCGACCCGACGGGACCGAGTGCGAGCGGGGCGAGGAGGGCGAGGTGCGGATCTCCGGGCCGCAGCTCTTCAAGGGCTACCGCGACGAGGCCCTGAACGTCGACGCCTTCGACGACCGGGGCCGGTTCCGCAGTGGCGACCTGGCCGTGATGCGCGACGACGGGCACGTCACGCTGACCGGCCGGCTCAAGGACGTCATCATCCGGAAGGGCGAGAACATCGCCGCCAAGGAGATCGAGGACGTGCTGTACGCCCACCCGTCGGTCGGTGCCGTGGCCGTCATCGGACTCCCCGACGTCGAACGGGGCGAGCGGGTCTGTGCGGTGGTCGAGACGGCCGAGGGCGCCGAGCCGCTGGGCTCCTTCGGCGCGGTCGTGGGCGCCACCATCGGCTCGACCACCGCCGACCTGGCGTTCAACGGCCCGGTGCTCGCACCCGGCTTCGGTGCCCAGGGTGGCACCGTCGCCGACATCGCGCGGATCTTCGGCACGCAGGCTCGGCACGTGCTGCCGAGCTCCTCGCGCGAGGTCCTGCGGCTCGGCCCCGACGCCGGCGCCATGGCCGACGCCGTACGCCGCACCAACGAGGCGCTGGCCGACCTGTGACCCGACCGCTGCCCGTGCTGCTCGGGCTCACCGTCGCCGCGCCCCTCCTGCTGGGGCTCGGCGGCTGCTCGTCGGACCCCTACGAGACCTACTGCGAGCGGGTCGAGGAGCACCAGGCGGCGCTGGGAGAGGCCGTCGCCGCCGGGGGTCCGGACGCCCTGCTCGACGTGCTGGCCGAGCTGCGGGACCTGCGCGACGCGGCGCCGTCCGACATCGCCGACGAGTGGCAGCAGGTGGTGGGCCGGCTCGAGGCGCTGCAGCGCGCGCTGGACGACGCCGGTGTCGACCCGGCGGACTACGACCGCGACGACCCGCCGGAGGGGCTGGACCCCGCCGATCGCACCGCGATCGATGCCGCCGCGCGGGAGCTGGTGCGCCCGGAGACGGCCCAGTCGATGGCGTCGGTGGAGACCCAGGCCCGGGACGTGTGCCAGACGCCGTTGTACCTCTGACCCCCCAGCACAGCACGCCGCAGAGCGCTGGACCACGGGACCGTCGAGTGGCGGGACGTTTGCCGGGCTCTGAGAGTTCTGACTAGATTGCCCACTTCAGGCCCACCCCATCTCGTGCTCCCATCTCGCACTCGCAGTCGAAGGACGACCACCTGTGGCACTCCCACCACTCACTCCCGAACAGCGTCAGGCGGCACTCGAGAAGGCCGCAGCGTCTCGACGGGAGCGGGCCGAGGTGAAGAACCGCCTCAAGAACTCCGGCGCTTCCATCGTCGAGGTGCTCCACGAGGGTCAGACCAACGAGGTCATCGGCAAGATGAAGGTCGTCGACCTGCTCCAGTCGATGCCGGGCCTGGGCAAGGTCCGCGCCCGCCAGGTGATGGAGCGGCTCGGCATCGCCGAGAGCCGGCGGGTCCGCGGGCTCGGCACCAAGCAGGTCGCCGCCCTCGAGAAGGAGTTCGGCGGCACCTCGGCGTGAGCGCCCCGAACCACCCCGAGCAGCAGCGCCGCAGCCGGCTGGTCGTGCTGGCCGGCCCCACGGCCGTCGGCAAGGGCACCGTCGCGGCTGCCGTGCGCGACTCGCACCCCGACGTGTGGATCTCGGTCTCCGCGACGACGCGCGCGCCGCGACCCGGCGAGGTCGACGGGGTCCACTACCACTTCGTCTCCGACGACGAGTTCGACCGGATGGTCGCCGACGACGACCTGCTGGAGTGGGCGGTCGTGCACAAGGCGGCCCGCTACGGCACGCCGCGCGGTCCGGTCGAGCAGGCGCTGCGCGCCGGACGACCCTCCATGCTCGAGATCGACCTGCAGGGGGCGCGTCAGGTGCGTCGCACCATGCCCGACGCGCTGTTCGTGTTCCTCAAGCCCCCGTCGTGGGACGAGCTGGTCCGCCGGCTGGTCGGCCGGGGCACCGAGACCGAGGAGGAGCGCGAGCGGCGCCTGGTCACCGCACGCGAGGAGCTGGCCGCCGAGCCGGAGTTCGACGTGACCATCGTCAACCACGAAGTTCGTGCCGCCGCCGACGACTTGGTAACCTTGATGATGCTCGACCCCGAGGCCGCCGTCCCGGCGCCCCGCGGGTCCACATCTTTGTCCAACGACTCGTGAGGAACGCCAGACCTGTGTCTGCTCCCAACATCGCCGCCGAGGGCGTCACCAACCCCTCGATCGACGACCTGCTGACCAAGACGGACAGCAAGTACCAGCTGGTCCTCTACGGCGCCAAGCGCGCCCGACAGATCAACGCCTACTACTCCCAGCTCGGCGAGGGCCTGCTGGAGTACGTCGGTCCGCTCGTGGAGACCCACGTGCAGGAGAAGCCGCTCTCGATCGCGCTGCGCGAGATCAACGAGGACCTCCTGACCTGCGAGCACGTCGACCCCGCCGAACTCGCCGCCGAGGAGGCCGCCGCCCAGGCCGCCGCCGCGGACGCTGCGACCGGTCTGGAGTGACGCTCCGCCTGTGACGGAGCCACGCACCACCGCTGAGGCCGCTTCCCCGACGGGGGAGCGGCTCTCTGCGATTTCTGAGGGCGCTCCCCACGACGTCGCGGCCGACCGGCCCCGCGTGGTGCTGGGCGTGGGCGGCGGCATCGCGGCGTACAAAGCCTGCGAGCTGCTGCGCCGCTTCACCGAGTCCGGCCACGACGTCACCGTCGTGCCGACCGCCTCGGCCCTGCAGTTCGTGGGGGCGCCCACGTGGTCGGCGCTGTCCGGCAAGCCGGTCAGCGACCAGGTCTGGGATCGCGTCCACGAGGTGCCGCACGTGCGCATCGGTCAGCAGGCCGACCTCGTCGTCGTGGCCCCCACCACCGCCGACCTGCTGGCCAAGGCCGCGCACGGCCTGGCCGACGACCTGCTCACCAACACCCTGCTCACGGCCCGCTGCCCGGTCGTCCTGGTGCCGGCGATGCACACCGAGATGTGGGAGCACCCCGCCACTCGCGCCAACGTCGCCACCCTGCGCGAGCGCGGCGTCCTGGTCGTCGAGCCCGCCGAGGGTCGACTGACCGGCGCCGACACCGGCAAGGGCCGGCTGCCCGAGCCCGCGGAGGTCTTCGCGTTCTGCCGCGAGGTCCTCGAGCGTGACGGCGAGACCGGTCGTGACCTCGAGGGACGCCGCGTCGTGGTGAGCGCCGGTGGCACGCGGGAGTACCTCGACCCGGTGCGCTTCCTCGGCAACCGCTCCTCGGGGCTGCAGGGCTACGCCCTGGCCCGGGCCGCGGCCAGCCGCGGCGCCAAGGTCACGCTGGTGGCCGCCAACACCGCGCTCGCCGACCCGGCCGGGGTCGACGTCGTGCCCGTGGAGACCACCGCCGAGCTGCGCGAGGCCGTCCTGACGGCCGCGGCCGGTGCCGATGCGGTCGTGATGGCAGCCGCCCCTGCCGACTTCCGCCCGCTCGCGCGCAGCGACGCCAAGATCAAGAAGGCCGAGGACGGCTCGGCCCCGGCCATCGAGCTGGAGCAGAACCCCGACATCCTGCGCGAGCTGGCCGCCGAGCGCTCCGTGGCCGGCCAGGTGGTCGTCGGGTTCGCCGCCGAGACCGGCGACGCCACCGGCTCGGTCCTCGACCTGGCCCGCGCCAAGCTCGCCCGCAAGGGCTGCGACCTGCTCGTGGTCAACGACGTCAGCGGGGGAGCGGTCTTCGGCAGCCCCGACAACGAGGCCGTGATCCTCGAGGCCGACGGGTCCTACGTCGAGGTCCCGCACGGCTCCAAGGGCGCCCTCGCCCACGCCATCTGGGACTGCGTCACCGCACGTTGGGCCGCCGTCTAGGCTGTCCCGCATGACGGGACGCCTGTTCACCTCCGAGTCCGTGACCGAGGGTCACCCGGACAAGATCGCCGACCAGATCAGCGACGCTGTCCTCGACGAGATGCTGCGCCAGGACGCGCACTCGCGGGTCGCCGTCGAGACGCTGCTGACCACGGGACTGGTGGTGGTGGCTGGCGAGGTGACCACGACCGGCTACGTCGACATCAAGTCGATCGTGCGTCAGAAGATCCTCGACATCGGCTACGACCACTCCGACAAGGGCTTCGACGGCACGACCTGCGGCGTCATGGTCGCGATCGGCGGCCAGTCCGGTGACATCGCCCAGGGCGTCGACACCGGCTACGAGTCGCGCCTGGAGGAGTCCGTCGACGCGATGGACAAGCAGGGCGCCGGTGACCAGGGGCTGATGTTCGGCTACGCCTGCGACGACACCCCCGAGCTGATGCCGCTGCCGATCAAGATCGCCCAGACGCTCTCGGAGCGGCTCACGGCGGTCCGCAAGGACGGCACGCTGCCCTACCTGCGTCCCGACGGGAAGACCCAGGTCACCATCGAGTACGACGACCAGGCCCGCGCGGTCCGCGTCGACACCGTGGTGCTCTCCACCCAGCACGAGGCCGGCATCGACCTCGACACCCGCCTGCAGCCCGACATCGCCAAGCACGTCATCGCCCCGGTGCTCGAGCAGTTCGACATCGACTCCGACGGCTACCGCCTGCTGGTGAACCCGACCGGCACGTTCGTGGTCGGTGGTCCGATGGGTGACGCCGGTCTGACCGGGCGCAAGATCATCGTCGACACCTACGGCGGCATGGCCCGTCACGGTGGTGGCGCGTTCTCGGGCAAGGACCCCTCGAAGGTCGACCGCTCCGCGGCGTACGCGATGCGCTGGGTGGCCAAGAACGTCGTGGCCGCGGGCCTGGCCCGCCGCTGCGAGGTGCAGGTCGCCTACGCGATCGGCAAGGCGCAGCCCGTGGGTGTGTTCGTGGAGACCTTCGGCACCGGCACGGTGGCCGACGAGAAGATCCAGGCCGCGGTGCTCGAGGTCTTCGACCTGCGTCCGGCCGCGATCATCCACGACCTCGACCTGCTGCGGCCGATCTACGCCAAGACCGCCGCCTACGGCCACTTCGGTCGCGAGCTGCCCGACTTCACCTGGGAGCGCACCGACCGCGCCGAGGCCCTCAAGGCCGCCGTCTCCGCCGGCTGAGACCGCACAACCCGTCGAGCCGGCGTATCAATACGCCGGTTCGACGTGCCTGCCGGCAGCGGGTCGGGGGACGTCGGTGAGGGCTGGTAGAACTCGCCCATGCCCAGCACGCCCGAGGACCAGCCCGAGCTGATCCCAGGCATGGTGCGCTCGAGCGTCAAGCAGGCCCAGGCGAAGGCGCGCGCCACCCGGGAGCGCAAGGCCGCCGGCGCCACGATCACCGACGTCGACCCCGTGGCCCGGGTGCTGCTCGACCTCCCGCTGGCCCACCTCGACCGGCCCTTCGACTTCTCGGTGCCGGAGACGATGGCGCAGGCCGCCCAGCCGGGCGTGCGGGTCAAGGTCCGCTTCGCCGGCCAGGAGGCCGACGGGTTCGTCCTGCAGCGGCTCGCCGAGAGCGACCACCCCGGTCCGCTCCAGCCGCTGCGCCGCGTCGTCAGCCCCGAGCAGGTGCTGACCCCCGAGGTGCTGGGGCTGGTGGGCGAGGTCGCCACGAGGTACGCCGGCACCCGCGACGACGTGCTCCGGCTGGCCGTCCCGCCGCGGCACGCCACGACCGAGCAGGAGCCGCCGGGCGAGCCCGCCGGCGTCGTGCCTCGCGACCCTGCGGCGGCAGCCGCCGCCTGGGCCGACCACCCGCTGGCGGGTGCCTGGTTGTCGCACCTGCGCGAGGGCGCCGCACCCCGCGCGGTGTGGAACCCACCGCCCTCGGCGGACTGGCCGCGGCTGGTGGCGGAGGCGGCCCTGAGCGCACCCGGCGGCGTGGTCGTCTGCGTCCCGGACGGGAAGGACGTCGAGCGGGTCGACGCCGCGCTGCGCGCGACGGGGGAGCCCGAGCAGCACGCCGTGCTCACCGCCGACTCCGGCCCGGCCGCGCGCTACCGCTCCTTCCTGCGGTTGCTGCGCGGCGAGCGCCGCATCGCCGTCGGAACCCGGGCGGCTGCGTTCGCCCCCGTGCGCGACCTGGCGCTCGTGGTCGTCTGGGACGACGGCGACGACCTGCACGCCGAGCCCCGGGCGCCCTACCCCCACACCCGCGAGACCCTGCTGCTGCGCGCCGACCGTGCGGGGGCGGCCGTGCTCGTGGGCGGGTTCTCGCGCAGCGTCGAGTGCCACCACCTCGTGCACAGCGGGTGGGCCCACGAGCTCACAGCGCCGCGCGAGGTCCTGCGCCGCTCGGTGACCACCGCCGTCGCGGGCGCGACCGAGCACGACCTCGCCCGTGACACCGCCGCCCGTGCCGCGCGCATCCCCAAGCAGGTGCACGACCTGCTCCGGGAGGCCGCGCAGGAGGGGCCGGTGCTGGTGCAGAACCCCCGCCACGGCTACGTTCCCGCGCTGGCCTGCGAGCGCTGCCGCACCCCCGCCCGGTGCTCGGCCTGCACGGGCCCGCTGCGACTGGGCTCGCCGACCGAGCCACCCGCCTGCCGCTGGTGCGGCGAGGCGGCGCCGGCCTGGGCGTGCCCCGAGTGCGGGCACCGTGGGCTGCGTGCTCCGGTCATCGGGCAGTCCCGCACCGCCGAGGAGATCGGTCGTGCCCTGCCGCGGGTGCGGGTGCGCACCTCCGCCCGCGACGGCGTCCTCGCCCACATCGACGGGCGTCCGCAGGTCGTGGTGGCCACGCCGGGCGCCGAGCCGGTCGCGGAGGGCGGCTACGCCGCGGTCGTGCTGCTCGACACCTGGCTGCTGCTCTCGCGGCCCGACCTGCGCACCGAGGAGGAGGCCTTGCGTCGCTGGGCCAACGCCGTCGCCCTCGTCCGGCCCGGCGGTCGTGCGCTGGTCGTGGGCGACCCGACCCATCCCGCCGTGCAGGCGCTGGTGCGCTGGGACGTCGCCGGGTACGCCGCTCGCGAGGCATCGAGTCGCGTGGAGGCCCACCTGCCCCCGGCGACCCGGCTCGCGACCCTCACCGGGGCCCCCGGTGCACTGGACGACGCGCTCACCCTGCTCGACGTCCCGGAGCCGGTGGAGGTCCTGGGTCCGGTCGACGTCGCCGACGGCCCCGGGGCCGGGGCCGGGGCCGGCGAGCCGGGGGAGCGCCAGCGGGTCGTCGTCCGCGTCCCCCGCGCCCACGGGTCCCGCCTCTCGGCCTCCCTCGGCGAGCTCCAGCGACTCCGCTCCGCGCGCAAGCTCGACCCCGTCCGCATCCAGGTCGACCCGCCCACCCTCTGACCGCCGAGAGGTCGCTGGCGCACGGCCGAGAGGTCGCTGGCGCACGGCCCAGAGGTCACTCGCGCACGCCGGAGTTCGGAGTGCCCCACCCGGCGCACCTACACTCCGGCCCATGGCAGTCCAGCCGATCCGCCTCTTCGGTGACCCGATCCTGCGCAAGCCGGCCATCGAGGTCGTCGACTTCGACAAGGAGCTGCGCCGTCTGGTGCAGGACCTCACCGACACCATGCTCGCCGCACCCGGAGCCGGTCTCGCCGCGCCGCAGATCGGCGTCGGCCTCCGGGTCTTCACCTGGAACGTCGAGGGCGAGGTCGGCCACCTGGTCAACCCGACGCTGGAGCTCTCGGAGGAGCAGCAGGACGGTCTCGAGGGCTGCCTGTCGATCCCCGAGCTGACCTTCGAGTGCCTGCGTGCGCTGTCGGTGGTCGCCAACGGTTTCGACATGCACGGCGAGCCGGTCACCATCCACGGCAGTGACTACCTGGCTCGGGCGATCCAGCACGAGACCGACCACCTCGACGGCGTGCTGTTCGTCGACCGGCTCGACGAGCAGACCCGCAAGGCCGCCATGAAGGAGATCCGCGAGGCGGAGTGGTTCGGTGCCGCTCCGCCGACCGTGAAGCTCTCCCCGCACCCGATGAGAGGACTGGGCATCTAGTCATGCGCGTCGTGTTCGCCGGCACCCCCGAGGTCGCCGTCCCCGCCCTGGACGCCATCGCCGAGTCCCGCCACGAGCTGGTCGGCGTCGTCACCCGCCCCGACGCGCCCGCCGGCCGGGGCCGCAAGCTGGTCGCCAGCCCCGTGGCGCAGCGCGCCGAGGAGCTCGGCGTCCCGCTGCTCAAGCCCGAGCACCCGCGCGACCCGGAGTTCCAGGAGGCGCTGAAGCAGCTGCGCCCCGACTGCTGCCCCGTCGTCGCGTACGGCGCCCTCCTGCCCCAGTCCGCGCTGGACATCCCGCCCCACGGCTGGGTCAACCTGCACTTCTCCTGCCTGCCCGCGTGGCGCGGCGCCGCCCCGGTGCAGCACTCGATCTGGGCGGGCGACGAGGTCACCGGCGCGACGACCTTCCGCATCGTCAAGGCGATGGACGCCGGTCCGACCTTCGGGGTGATGACCGAGCGGATCCGCGAGACCGACACCGCCGGCGACCTGCTCACCCGCCTCGCCGAGGGCGGCGCCGGTCTGCTGGTGACCACGCTCGACGGCATCGAGGACGGCGTGCTCGTCCCGCGCGAGCAGCCCGAGGAGGGCGTCTCGATGGCCCCCAAGATCCTCGTCGAGGACGCCAGGATCGACTGGACCGAGCCGGCCCAGGCCGTCGACCGGCGCATCCGCGCCTGCACGCCGTTCCCCGGCGCCTGGTCCACCTTCGAGGGCGAGCGCATCAAGATCGGCCCGGTCACCCAGGCCGCCTCGAACCTCGAGCCCGGCGAGATCGCCGTCGGCAAGAACCACGTCCTCGTCGGCACCGGCACCTCCGCGGTGCGCCTCGGCGAGGTCAAGGCGTTCGGCAAGAAGCTGATGTCGGCGGCCGACTGGGCCCGGGGCGCGCGCCTGGAGGACGGCGCGCGGCTGGGCGACTGAGAGGTGACCGACCCGGCCCGGCAGGCGGCGCTCGAGGTCCTCACCGCGGTCCGCGAGCAGGACGCCTACACCAACCTGGTGCTCCCGGCGGTCCTGCGCCGCCACGGGCTGACCGGCCGCGACGCCGGCCTGGTGACCGAGCTCGCCTCCGGCACCGTACGCCGGCAAGGCACCTACGACGCGGTCCTGGCCGCCTGCGTGGACCGGCCACTGCGCCGGCTCTCACCCGACGTCCTGGACGTGCTGCGCTTGGGCACCCACCAGCTGCTGGCGACGCGCGTGCCGCCGCATGCGGCGATCGACACCTCCGTCGAGCTGGCCCGCTCCGTCGCTGGTAGCCGTCCCGCGGGGCTGGTCAACGCCGTGCTGCGCAAGGTCTCCGAACTCGACCTGGAGGGTTGGCTGGCCGAGGTGGCCCCGCCGCGCGAGTCCGGGAGCGACCAGCACGACGCGGTCGTGCACAGCCACCCCGCGTGGGTGGTGGCCGAGCTGCGCAAGGCCGTCGGGGCCGACGAGGTCCAGGCCCTGCTCGCCGCCGACAACGACCCGCCCCGGGTGACCCTGGTCGCGCGGCCGGGGCTGGCGACACGCGACGAGCTGCCCGGGGAGGCGACGCGGCTCTCCCCGCACGGGGTCGTGCTCGACGGGGGTGACCCCGGGAGCGTCCCCGCGGTGGCCGAGGGCCGAGCCGGGGTGCAGGACGAGGGCTCCCAGCTGGTCGCGCTCGCCCTGGCGGGCGCCGACCTCGACGGGGACGACCGGCGCTGGGCCGACTGGTGCGCCGGCCCCGGTGGCAAGAGCGCGCTGCTGGCGGCGCTCGCCGCGCAGCAGGGAGCCGCCCTCCTGGCCGTCGAGCGCGCCCACCACCGCGCCGGGCTCGTGCGCCGCAACCTGGCGACCAGCCCAGCGTCGTACCTCGTGGTGACGGGGGACGGCACCCGCCCGCCGGTGCGACCCGGCAGCCTCGACCGGGTGCTGGTCGACGCGCCGTGCAGCGGTCTGGGGGCGCTGCGGCGTCGTCCGGAGGCGCGCTGGCGCCGCAGTCGTAACGATCTGCGGGGCCTGGTGCCGCTGCAGCGCAGCCTCCTCGACAGCGCGATCACGTCGACGCGTCCGGGCGGAGTGGTGCTCTACGCGACCTGCTCGCCGGCGCTGTCGGAGACCGGGGGAGTCGTCTCCAAGGTGCTCGAGCAGCGCGACGACGTCGAGCTCGTGGACCTGCGTCCGGTGCTGAGCCAGGTCGAGGACTGCGACGGCCCGCTCGAGGGCACGCTCCAGCTCTGGCCGCATCGGCACGGGACCGATGCGATGTTCATGGCGCTGCTGCGCCGCAAGGGCTGAGGACGCTGAGGACGCTGAGGACGCCGCGATGACCGACGAGCACCCGAGCACCACGACGCGCACGAGCCGACCCGGCGGGGTGCTCGTCCTGCTGCTCCTCGTGCTCGCGCTGGCCGCCGCCCTGCTGTGGGCCCGCCCGTGGCGCCCGGCGGTCGAGGCCGTCTCCACCGGGGAGGTGTCCTGCGCGTGGGACGACGGCGCCGCGGTGGTCCGGGTGCCGGTGCGCGTCGAGGGTCGCGGCGACGTCCCGGTGATGGTCCGCGCGTTCGTGCACCGGGTGCGCGACCCTCGCACCCAGCCCTACGTCGCGACGGTGGACACCGAGGTCGCTGCCGGCAGCCGCCGGGTGGTCGAGCTGAGCATCCCGATGACCCGTCGCGAGTGGCGCGAGGGTCGTGCGGCCTGCAGCGTCGCCGTCGCGGTCGGCGAGGACCCGCCTCCTCTTCCCTGAGGCCCACTACGCTCGCGGCATGCCCTCGAAGCCGCCCGCCGTCGAGATCGAGGTCGACGACAAGGTGGTGCGGGTCTCCAACCCCGACCGGGTCTACTTCCCGGAGTCGGGGGCCACGAAGCTCGACCTCGTCGAGTACTACCTGGCCGTCGGCCCGGGCATCGTGAACGCGCTCTACGAGCGCCCGTGCATGCTGCACCGCTTCCCCAAGGGCCTCGCGGGCGACAAGGTCCACCAGAAGCGGGTGCCGGCCGGCGCGCCCGACTGGATCGACACCGTCGAGCTGCAGTTCCCGCGCTGGAACCGCACCGCCGACGAGCTCTGCGTCACCGAGCTCGCCCAGGTGATCTGGGCGGTGCAGATGTCGACCGTCGAGTTCCACCCCTGGAACAGCCGGCGCGCCGACACCGAGAGACCCGACGAGTGGCGCATCGACCTCGACCCCGGCCCGGACTGCGACTACGCCGCGGTCCAGCGGGTCGCCCACGTCGTCCACGAGGTGCTCGACGAGCTGGGCGTCGAGGGGTTCCCCAAGACGAGCGGCTCCAAGGGGCTGCACGTCTACGTGCGCATCCGCCCCGACCACGGCTTCCAGGACGTACGCCGCGGGGCGCTCGCCTTCGCCCGTGAGGTCGAGCGGCGCAGCGACGACGTGACCACCACGTGGTGGAAGAAGGACCGCGACCCCTCGCAGGTCTTCGTCGACTACAACCAGAACGCCCGCGACCACACCATCGCCGCGGCGTACTCCGTCCGCGGGCTGCCCGACGCGCGGGTCTCCACCCCGATCCGCTGGGCCGAGGTCGATGACGCCGACCCCCGCGACTTCACGATCTTCACCGTGCCGCAGCGCTTCGCTGAGCTGGGCGACCTGCACGAGCGGATCGACGAGAGAGCCTGGGACATCACGCCGCTGCTGGAGTGGGCCGACCGAGACGAGGCCGAGGGCGCGGATCCCCCGGCCGGGCCCGAGGGACCGGGGGAGAGCGACTGATGCGCGGCACCTGGGACGACGTCAACCGCCGCCTCGCCGGCGCGATCCTCGCGCTCGACCTCGACGACGTGCTGGTCGTCGCCGAGCAGGTCGAGCAGCCCCGCAAGGCCTTCTTCAGGAAGCAGGCGCCCACCCCGCCGCACCGGTGGGCCTCGGTGACCGCCGCCCGCACAGCACTGATCGCCGAGGTCGTCGGCTCGACCAGCTTCGGCGGCGAGTGGGACACCGCCGCCGAGGTCGAGGCCCTCCTGACGAAGCAGGGCTGGCAGAAGCCGTGGTCGCCCGACCTGAGCGCGTGGATGCGCGAGGCCCCGCTGCAGAAGGCGCCGGTCATCGCCCTGGCGATCGTCCGTGCGCTCCAGGCGCTGGGCTGCGAGGTCGCCGACCTCGAGGTCACCCTGCGCCGTGAGGAGTCGGCACCCGAGGTGTGAGGAGCGCCCCGGGCTGGGGCGGGGGAGTGAGCGACGATCTGGGAGGATGACCGCTCGTGGGTATCCAGATCACGCCGAGCATCCTCAACGCCGACTTCGCCGCCCTCGGGGCCGAGGTGGCCCGCATCCCCAGCGCCGACTGGATCCACGTGGACGTCATGGACAACCACTTCGTCCCCAACCTCACCTTCGGGCCGACGATGGTCGAGGCGCTGGCCCGCTCCACCGACATCCCGCTGGACGCGCACCTGATGATCGCCGACGCCGACCGGCACGCCCCGACGTACGTCGAGGCCGGCTGTGCCTCGGTGACCTTCCACGTCGAGGCGGCGGCTGCGCCGGTCCGCCTGGCCCGCGAGATCCGCGCTGCCGGCGGTCGCGCGTCGATGGCGCTCAAGCCGGCCACCCCGGTCGAGCCGTACGAGGACATGCTCGGCGAGCTCGACATGCTGCTCCTGATGACCGTCGAGCCCGGCTTCGGCGGCCAGAAGTTCCTCGACCTCGTGCTGCCCAAGATCCGCCGTGCCCGGGCCCTGATGGACAAGCACGGCGTCGAGACCTGGCTCCAGGTCGACGGGGGAGTCTCGCTGGAGACAATCGAGCGCTGCGCCGAGGCCGGTGCCGACACCTTCGTTGCCGGCTCCGCCGTGTTCTCCGCCGACGACCCCGACGCCATGGTCAACGCCCTGCGCGCGAAGGCGTCCGACTCGCGCGACTGACCGCGGCATCCTGCCCTCGGCCCGTCGCCCGTCGCCCGTGGGGTGCCGATCAGCTTGGACGGACGTCCGTTCATAGGGCCGGCAGCACCCGTGAGCGGACGTCCGTCCAAGAGACCCGGTCACCACCCTGGACGGACGTCCGTCCAACCGGAGACCACCCCCCTGAGGGGCACCCGGCTGGCTGTGGATGACCACCGCCCGCGAACGCACATCCGTGGTGGCATGGACACATGCCGAAACGCACCGATGTCGACGGACGCGCGTTCGGCCTGCTGGGCGTCTCCGAGCTGATCCTGGAGGAGCGCGGCCCACGCGGGCTGTCGCTGCGTGCCATCGCGGGCCGCATGCGGATGAGCCTGGGTTCGTTGTGCGACCACTACGGTTCGAGGCGGCGCCTCATGCACCTCATGTGCCAGATGGCGTCGCAGGCCTGGGTGAAGGATCTTCGGTGCCAGGTGGTGGACCGTGGGGCCCAGGGGTTCCTGCCGGCCGACGATGACGGCGTCCTGGCCGCCCGGCTGTGGGCCTCGTGGGTGGAGCTGAGCCGATCGGACCCTGAGCTACGTGGCACCGTCGGGGACATGCGCCTCGAGGAGCGCGCCATCCTCGCCGAGGCCACCGGTGAGCGCGACGACGACGTCCTGGACACGTGGCTCGCCATCGCCGACGGGTTGCGTTACCGCATCATCGCGCCGGTGGATCCGCTGGACCGCGATCGGGCCCACTGGCTCTGGGCCCACGCGGTCGGCGACCACGCCGAGGCGGCCTGAGGGGCGACGTGACCACGGTCACCGGGAACAAACGCCGAGCGCTGTGGTTGACTACCGCAGACGAGTGAACATGCTCGCGTGCTCTGGGGGCGGTGAAATTCCGCACCGGCGGTGAGTGGCCGAGAGGCCGCGCAGCCCGCGACCCGGTGACAGCCAGTCACCGGTGGACCAGGTGAGATTCCTGGGCCGACGGTCAAAGTCCGGATGAGAAGCGCACGCAGCGGCAGGTCACCCGCGCGCCGTCGCGAGACGGCCGCGAGCGCCCGCCGTCCCCCAGGGTCCGCGACCGGACCGAGGACGAGCGATGAGCGACCAGGGCACCCCCACGTGGACCGCCGCCGAGGAGACCGCCATGCGGCGCGCCCTCGAGCTCGCAGCCACCCCGGGCGTGCCCACCGGCCCCAACCCCCGCGTCGGCTGCGTCCTGCTCGACGACGACGGCCGCACCGTGGCCGAGGGGTTCCACCGCGGTGCGGGCTCGGCGCACGCCGAGGTCGACGCCCTCACCGCTGCCGGTGACCGCGCCCGAGGCGCCACCGCCGTGGTCACCCTCGAGCCCTGCAACCACACCGGCCGCACCGGCCCCTGCGCCCAGGCGCTGATCGCTGCCGGCGTACGCCGCGTGGTGCACGCCCAGCGCGACCCCAACCCCGACGCCGCAGGCGGCGCGGAGACCCTGCGGGTGGCCGGCATCGAGGTCGTCGACGGGTTGCTCGCCGACGACGCCCACGCCCTCAACCGGGTCTGGACCTTCGCGGTCGAGACCGGCCGCCCCTTCGTCACCTGGAAGTTCGCCACCACCCTCGACGGTCGCAGCGCGGCCGCCGACGGCACCAGCCGCTGGGTCTCCGGCACCGCCGCGCGGCGCGACACCCACCGGCTCCGGGCGCTCGTCGACACGATGCTCGTCGGCACCAACACCGTCGAGGTCGACGACCCGCAGCTGACCGTGCGCGACGCCCACGACCGGCCGCTGCCGCACCAGCCGCTGCGCGCCGTCATGGGCCTGCGCGACCTCGCCCCCGATCGCCGCGTCCTCGACGACCAGGCGGAGACGGTGCACCTGCGCACCCGCGACCCGCACCTGGCGCTGCAGGCGCTGCGCGAGCGCGACCGCCAGCACGTCTTCCTCGAGGGCGGCCCGACCCTGGCCGCTGCCTTCGTGCACGAGGGCCTGGTCGACGAGGTCGTCGTCTACGTCGCGCCCTTCCTCCTCGGCGCCGGCCAGCAGGCTGTGGCCGACCTCGGCATCACCACCATCGCCGACGCCTGGCGCCCCCGGGTCGTCGACCTCACCGTGCTCGAGCCCGTCGTCGACGGCGAGGAGCCGAATGTCCGGCTCACCCTCGAGCCGCCCTCGTCGGTCGAGGTGCGAGCGCAGCGAGCCACGAGACCCCACCGAGAGGACCACTGACATGTTCACCGGCATCGTCGAGGAGCTCGGCACCGTCGAGTCCGTCGAGGACCAGGGCGACGCGATCCGCCTCACCGTCCGCGCCACCACCGTGCTGGAGGGCACCGGCCTGGGCGACAGCATCGCCGTCAACGGCTGCTGCCTGACCGTCGCCACCCGCACCGACGACACGTGGACCGCCGACGTCATGCAGGAGACGCTCGACAGGACCAGCCTGCACGGCGTCGCCCCCGGCGACACCGTCAACCTCGAGCGGGCCGTCACCGCCGACAAGCGTCTCGGCGGCCACATCGTGCAGGGCCACGTCGACGGTGTCGGCACCGTCCTGGCCCGCACCCCCAGCGAGCACTGGGAGGTCGTCGAGGTCGCGATGCCCGAGGAGATGGGCCGCTACCTCGTCGACAAGGGCTCCATCACCGTCGACGGCGTCAGCCTCACCGTCGTCGAGGCACGCCCCACGAGCTTCACCGTGAGCCTCATCCCCGAGACGCTCGCGCGCACCACCCTCGGTCACCGGCAGGTCGGCGACCGGGTCAACCTCGAGACCGACGTGATCGCCAAGCACGTCGCCAAGCTCGTCGCGGCCTACCTCCCCACGGCGGCCGGCGAGCAGCACAGCAAGGAGCAGCAGGCATGAGCACCATCGACGGCGCCAAGGACGGCCACGAGGCCGACGCGCCCCACGACAACCCCACCCTGCGGACCATCCGCCTCGACACCGTCGAGCGCGCGCTCGAGGACATCGCCGCCGGGAAGGCCGTGGTCGTGGTCGACGACGAGGACCGCGAGAACGAGGGCGACATCATCTTCGCCGCCTCCAAGGCGACCCCCGAGCTGATGGCCTGGACGATCCGCCACTCCAGCGGCGTCATCTGCGTGCCGATGCCCGGCGAGATGCTCGACCGCCTCGAGATCCCGCTGATGACCCCGCACAACAAGGACGCCTACCGCACGGCGTACACGCTCTCGGTCGACGCCCGCGACGGGGTCTCCACCGGCATCTCCGCCGCCGACCGTGCCCGCACCGCCCGCGTGCTCGCCGACTCCGCGACCGAGCCGTGGGAGATCACCCGCCCCGGACACGTCTTCCCGCTGCGCTACCGCGAGGGCGGTGTCCTCGTACGCCGCGGGCACACCGAAGCCGCCGTGGACCTGGCCCGGATGGCCGGCCTGACGCCGGCCGGCGTGCTGGTCGAGGTCGTCAACGACGACGGCACCATGAAGCGCGGCCCGGAGCTGCGCGAGTTCGCCGACGAGCACGGGCTGGCGATGATCAGCATCGAGGACCTCGTCCGCTACCGCCGTCGCCACGAGAACCTCGTGGAGCGCAGGGCGGTCACCCGGCTGCCCACGCGGGCGGGGGAGTTCACGGCCTTCGGCTACCGCATCACCGTCGACGGGTCCGAGCACATCGCCCTGGTGCACGGCGACCCCGAGTCGCTGCGCGACGGCGCGCCGGTGCTCACCCGGGTGCACTCGGAGTGCCTCACCGGCGACGTCTTCGGCAGCCACCGCTGCGACTGCGGACCACAGCTCGAGGAGGCGCTGGAGCGGGTCGTGGAGGAGGGCCGCGGCGTCGTCATCTACCTGCGTGGCCACGAGGGCCGCGGCATCGGCCTGCTGGCCAAGCTGCAGGCCTACCAGCTCCAGGACGGCGGCCGCGACACCGTGGACGCCAACCTCGAGCTCGGCCTGCCCGCTGACGCCCGGCACTACGGCACGGCCACCCAGGTCCTGCGCGACCTCGGTGTCGAGCAGGTGCGGCTGATGACCAACAACCCGGACAAGATCAGCAACCTCGAGGACTTCGGCATCACCGTCACCGAGCGGGTGCCGCTCACGCCGCACCCCAACGACCACAACCTCGCCTACCTGCTGACCAAGCGCGACCGGATGGGCCACGTGCTGCCCGGCCTGGCCGACGAGCCGCACCACCGCGACAACGACGAGCTGATCAAGGACGGAGCCTGAGATGGCCGGACACGGAGCCCCCACCACCGAGCCGGTCGACTGCAGCGACCTGCGCGTCGCGGTCGTCGCCGCCTCCTGGCACACCGAGGTCATGGACGGCCTGCTGGCCGGCACCCGGCGCGCCCTGGAGGCGCACGGCGTCGCCGAGCACCGTCTCGAGCGGGTGCCGGGCACCTTCGAGCTGCCGGTCGTGGCCTCGGCGCTTGCCGGCAAGGGCTACGACGCGGTCGTCGCCCTCGGCGTCGTCATCCGCGGCGGCACCCCGCACTTCGAGTACGTCTGCTCCGCGGCCACCGACGGCCTGACGCGCGTCGCGCTGGACCACACCGTCGCGATCGGCTTCGGCGTCCTCACCTGCGACACCGACGAGCAGGCCTTCGACCGGGCCGGCCTGGAGGGGTCGAAGGAGGACAAGGGCTACGAGGCCACCTCGGCCGCCCTGCTGACGGCCCGCTCGATCAAGCAGATCCGCGGCTGACCACGACCGGCGGGCTCGACCACGACGTCCTGCAGGGAATCCGACCCGATCTCCTGCAGGACGTCGTGGTCCGCCTCACGTACGCCGTCCCACGAGGCACGCGGATATCGGGGCGTGCCGCGTGAGCGCCTAGGCTCTGAGCCGTGAAGACGTTCGACGAGCTCTGGTCCGAGCTCAGCGAGAAGGCGCGTACCCGTCCCGACGGTTCCGGCACCGTCAAGCAGCTCGACGCCGGCGTCCATGCGATCGGCAAGAAGCTGGTCGAGGAGGCCGCCGAGTCGTGGATGGCCGCCGAGCACGAGGGCCGCGAGCGGGCGGCCGAGGAGATCAGCCAGCTGCTCTACCACGCCCAGTGCCTGATGCTCGCCAGCGGCATCGAGCTCGACGACGTCTACGCCCACCTCTGAGAGGTCACCCATGACTGCCCTCACGCCCGGCACCACGACCGGCGACACCGACCAGCGGCTGCTCCGGGTCGCCGTCCCCAACAAGGGGTCGCTCTCGGAGTCGGCCACCGAGATGCTGCGCGAGTCCGGCTACCGCCAGCGCAGCGACTCCAAGCAGCTGACCCTCGTCGACGCCGAGAACGGCGTCGAGTTCTTCTACCTCCGCCCCCGCGACATCGCGCTGTACGTCGGTGAGGGCACCCTCGACGTCGGCGTCACCGGCCGCGACCTGCTCGCCGACTCCGGGGCCAAGGCCGAGGAGGCCCTGCAGCTTAGCTTCGGGCGCAGCCGCTTCCACTTCGCCGGTCCCGCCGGTCGGTTCTCCGACGTCGCCGACCTCGCCGGCATGCGGATCGCCACGTCGTACGTCGGCGTCGTCCGCGCCTTCCTCGAGGAGCGCGGCATCGAGGCGACCGTCGTCCGGCTCGACGGGGCGGTCGAGACCAGCATCCAGCTCGGCGTGGCCGACGCCATCGCCGACGTCGTGGAGACCGGCTCGACGCTGCGCCGCGCCGGCCTGGAGGTCTTCGGCGAGGTGATCCTGGAGTCCGAGGCGGTGCTCATCACCCGCAGCGGCGAGGCCCCGGCCGGGCTGGAGGTCTTCCGCCGCCGGCTCGAGGGCGTCCTGGTCGCCCGCAGCTACGTGATGATGGACTACGACATCCCGACCGAGCAGGTCGAGGCCGCGGTCGAGCTGACGCCGGGCATCGAGAGCCCGACGGTCGCGCCCCTGCACAAGGAGGGCTGGTCCGCGGTCCGGGCGATGGTCCCCAGGGACGGCGCCCAGCGGCTGATGGACGAGCTGTACGGCCTCGGCGCCCGCGGCATCCTCCTCACCGACATCCATGCCTGCCGCCTCTGAGCCCGCGGCCCAGGTCCCGGCCCTGCCGGTGACCTGGCGCCCGCTGGGCCCCCGGATCGTCGGCGCCGTCCTCGGCGTCGGGCTGCTCGTCGTGTTCGCAGCCGCGTGGCTCTCCTTCGACCAGGAGACCCAGGACAGCTTCACCGGCCTGCAGATCTTCACGGTGCTCGCCGTCGCCGGGCTGGGCTTCGCCTGCCTCAACGCCCTGATGCGCTCGCGGGTCGTGGCCACCCCCGAGGCGCTGGTGGTGGTCAACGGCTACCGCCGCCGCGTGCTCGCGTGGGAGCAGGTCGTCGCGGTGCGTCTCCCTCCCGGGGCGCCGTGGGTCACCCTCGACCTCGCCGACGGCACCACCTGCTCGGCCATGGGCATCCAGGGGTCGGACGGGTCCCGGTCGGCCACGGCCGCCAGGCAGCTGCGCGCGCTGGTCAACCAGCCTCGGGACTGACCGCCACGTCCGTCGTGTCGAGGCGCAGGTCGGCCCGGTCACGGGTCCGGTCCCGGGCGAGCACCTCGCCCTCGGACGCGGCCCACGCCTCCCAGTGCGGGGCGAAGTCGTCGCCGTCGCGCGCCAGGGCCCGCTCGCGACGCAGCGCCAGCGGCGCCTCCAGCCACACCAGCAGCGTGCTCAGCGCGTCGTACGTCGGGTGGCCGGACCCCACACCCTCGAGCACCAGCAGCGGCACGGGCGGCACCTCCACGGTGCGGCGGTAGCGACCCAGTCGCCAGTCGTAGACGCGGTACCGGCCGGGACGACCCTCGGCGAGTGGCGGCAGCAGCGTGGCCAGCTGGGTGTGCACCTCGGGCAGGCCGTCCCACCCGTCGTACATCGCGTCCATGTGCAGCACCCGGCACCCGACGCCTCGGCGCAGGGCCAGCCTCGAGAGCTCGCGCGCCAGCGTCGTCTTGCCCGAGCCGGAGGGGCCGTCCAGGCGCAGGAGCCGAGCCTCCCCGCACGATGCCGGGCGCCGCAGGACCTCCTCGAGGACCCGCTCGGGAACGGCGGAGGAGTGGGCCGTCAGGAGATGCCCCGGCGACGCAGCAGCGCCTCGATGTCGGCCAGGTCGTCGTCGATGGCCGGCTCGCCCTTCGCGCGACGCTCGGCGGGGCCGACCTCCTTCGGAGCGCTGCCGGCCCCCGACCCGGAGCGTGCGGTCGTGCCGAGCTGGCGCGAGGTGAGGATGCCGCTGACGACGAGCAGCGCAGCCCCCAGGCCGCCGAGCACCACGCCGACCCAGACTAGCGGGGAGAACACCAGCCCGAGCGCCCAGTCGCCCACGGCGTCGACGATCCGGGTGAACATCCGCAGCGTGTCGGTCAGCCACGCCGCCGGCACGAGCAGCGTCAGACCGGCACCGCGCATGCCGGCGGTCAGCCCGCGACGGCGGTAGGCGCGCCAGGTGTAGAGGCCCCCCACGATCGTGAGGGCCAGGGCGAGGGCGGTCCAGGCGGCGTCGTCCACCCCTCAACCCTGCCACAGGAACGGCTGGCAGCGGCGGCTGAGCAGACGACTGAGAGGATGGCCGCGTGAGCGCACCGGACAACGCCCGCCGCCTGCTGGGCAGCGAGTTCCCCGACGACGAGGGGGGCGACGACCCGCGGTTGCGCTCCGCGCTCACGGCGTACGCCGCCGCCCACGACCCCCAGGAGCGGCGTGCCCTGCTCCCCGCCTGCCTCGAGGCGCTCCAGGGTGCCCGTCTGCTCGTGCCGGTCGTGGCGGTCCTCGGCGAGGTGGAGGTCGGCGACGACGGGCTGGCCCGGGACAAGTCCAGCGACATGGCGGCGGTCCTGCTCACCGGTCGGGACGGGCGCACCGCGCTGCTGTCCTTCACCCACACCGCCTCCATGCAGGCGTGGGACCCCGAGGCGCGACCGGTCCCGGTGCGCGCGCAGCTGGCGGCGCAGGCGGCGATGCAGGAGGGCGCGGCCGCGCTGCTCGTCGACGTGGCCGGCCCGGCCCGGCTGGTCGTGGAGGGTGTCGACCTCGAGGGACTGGCGCGCGGGTGGCGGCTCGCCCGGGTGGGTGACCAGGTGGCCTGGGTGCGCGACGGGAGCCGGGGGGGGCACCCGGTTAGGTGCTCGCATCCCGGCGCGGGAGGCGGCACAGTTGCGGACACGAGGTGTCCGTGACGGTGCGTGACACCGTGACCGAGGAGCCCTCCTTCGTGAGTACCGCCGTCCGCCGGCAGTCCGAGACCGAGCGCGAGCAGGTCGTCGAGACGCGATCGACCGAGGTGCGCTGGCGTTCGGGCGCGCGCGAGCTGCTGGTGGTGGCGCTGCTCTACGCCGGCTACTCCGTGGGCCGGCTGCTCGCCGACGACGACCTCGCCGCCGCGAGCGACCGGGCTGCCCAGATCCTCCACGTCGAGCGCCTGGTGGGCCTCGACCTGGAGTGGGCCTGGTCGACCTGGCTGGCCTCCCACCACGTCCTGGCCGTCGCCGCCTCCTACTGGTACTCCGTCGGCCACTACACCGTCACGCCCGCGGTGCTGCTGTGGCTGTGGTGGTCACGGTCATCGGCGTACTCCAAGGAGCGCTGGACGCTGGTGCTCGCCTCGGCGATCGGGTTGGTGGTCTATGTCGCGCTGCCCGTCGCCCCGCCGCGGCTGATGGGGTACGTCGACGTGCTGGCCACCACCGCGACGGCCGGTTGGTGGACCGACCACGCGTCCGCGCCCGCCGGTCTGGGCCACCTCACCAACGAGCTGGCAGCCATGCCGTCGCTCCACGTGGGCTGGGCGGTGTGGGTCGGGCTGGCGGTGTGGCGGCTCAGCCGCCGGCCGGTGGTCCGTCTGTTGGCGGTCGCCCACCCGGTGGTCACGTCCGTCGTGGTGGTGGCGACGGCGAACCACTGGCTGCTGGACGTGGTGGCGGGTGCGATGCTCGTGCTGGTCGTCGACGCAGCCGTGTCGGTCTGGCGGGACCGACGTGCGCGGAGGCCCGAGGCCCTCGAGGCCCTCGAGGCCGCCGGAGGACGCTGAGGCCCCGGAGGGCCCTGAGCGTGCGACACGCACGGCCCCCGGGGCACCGCCTCGCGCCACGATTGGTGAGGGCGGGGAACACCGGGGTAGTCTTCGGTGTTGACCGATCAGTTCCGCCTGCCCCGGGCTCGCCCGAGGTGGACGGGAGTGATCTCCAAGCGGGGACCAGCACGATCCGTCTCCCACCCGCACCGACCGCCGTCCGCGAGGACACCAGGTCGTCGGGTCCGGTCCGCGAGAGCCACGCGCCCTCGCTGATGCACCCCCCGGGTGACGGGGAGGGGTGTCCTGACTGGGTTCCGCTTGTCATCGAGCCCCAGGAGGACACATCAGCACCGAGCTGCGAATCAACGACCGGATCCGGGTTTCCGAGGTCCGCCTCGTTGGCCCCAACGGAGAGACCGTCGGCATCGTGCCGACGGCCGACGCGCTGCGCCTGGCGCAGGAGGCCGACCTCGACCTGGTCGAGGTCGCCCCGACCGCGCGCCCCCCGGTCTGCAAGCTCATGGACTACGGGAAGTTCAAGTACGAGAACGCCCAGAAGGCCCGCGAGGCGCGCCGGAACCAGACCAACGTCATCATCAAGGAGATGAAGCTCCGGCCGAAGATCGACGCGCACGACTACGAGACCAAGAAGGGTCACGTCGTGCGCTTCCTCAAGGCCGGCGACAAGGTCAAGATCACGATCATGTTCCGCGGTCGCGAGCAGCACCGCCCCGAGCTGGGCTTCCGGCTGCTCCAGCGGCTCGCCGAGGACGTCACCGACCTCGGCTTCGTGGAGTCGGCCCCCAAGCAGGACGGCCGCAACATGATCATGGTCCTCGGCCCGCACAAGAAGAAGGCCGAGGCCAAGGCCGAGGTGAAGGCCGCCAAGTCGGCCGCCGCCGCGGAGAAGGCCGCCAGCGACGCGGAGGAGAAGGCCGAGCGCACCGCCGCGAACGCCACCCGCAGCACCGAGGCCAAGCCGCGCGGTCGCTCCGAGAACCTCGACCCCGAGATCGACGCCTGACCCACCGGTCAGGCAGGACAACGAAAGGCACCACCATGCCCAAGAACAAGTCGCACTCCGGCGCCGGCAAGCGCTTCCGCGTCACCGGCTCCGGCAAGATCCTTCGTGAGAAGGCCGGCAAGCGCCACAACCTGGAGAAGAAGCCCTCCAAGGTCACCCGCCGGATGACCGGCACCGTCGAGCTGGCCAAGGCCGACGTCCCGCGCGCCAAGAAGCTGCTGGGTCGCTGACCCACCCCTGAACCTCACGAGCACCAAGGAGTACTGACATGGCACGCGTCAAGCGCGCAGTGAACGCCCAGAAGAAGCGTCGGACCACCCTCGAGCGCGCCAGCGGCTACCGCGGCCAGCGCTCGCGCCTGTACCGCAAGGCCAAGGAGCAGGTCACCCACTCGCTGGTCTACAACTACAACGACCGGCGCAAGAACAAGGGCAACTTCCGTCGCCTCTGGATCCAGCGCATCAACGCCGCCGCGCGTGCGCAGGGCATGACCTACAACCGCTTCATCCAGGGCCTCAACCTGGCCGGCGTCGAGGTCGACCGCAAGATCCTGGCCGACCTGGCCGTCAACGACGTCGCCGCGTTCAACGCGCTCGTCGAGACCGCCAAGGCCGCCCTGCCCGAGGACGTCAACGCGCCCAAGGTCTCGGCCTGAGTCACCCCGTGACGCAGACCCCGCTGGCCGCGAGCAACCCTCGCGTCAAGCAGCTGCGTCGGTTGAGCCGCCGTTCCGAGCGATCGGAGCGGCGGCTCTTCCTCGCCGACGGTCCGAAGGCCGTCGAGGGGGCCCTCGCAGCCGGCTGCGTCGAGGAGGTCCTGTGCCGCCCGGACGCGGTCGGGCTGGTGCCCGACCTGCCCGCCGACGTACGCCGCACCCTCGTCGACGAGCGTGCCCTGGCCGCGCTCAGCGACTCGGTCAGCCCGGCGGGCGTCGTGGCCGTGTGCCGCTTCGTCGACGTGCCGCTCGAGCGAGCCGTCACCGAGCAGTCACGCCTCGTCGCCATCTGCGCCGACGTCCGTGACCCCGGCAACGCCGGCACCGTCGTGCGCTGCGCCGACGCCGCCGGCGCCGACTCGGTCGTGGTGGCCGGCAGCTCGGTCGACCTCTACAACCCCAAGACGCTGCGTGCCAGCGTCGGCAGCGCCTTCCACCTGCCCGTCGCGGTCGAGCCCGACCCCTTCGCCGCCGTGCGCGCCGCGCAGGCCGCCGGCCTGGTCGTCCTCGCCGCTGACGGCGCCGGTGAGGTCGATCTCTTCGAGGCCGACGAGCTGCTCGCCCGCCCCACCGCCTGGCTCTTCGGCAACGAGGCCTGGGGCCTGCCCGACGACCTCGCCGCCGCTGCCGACCACCGGGTCGCCATCCCCATCCACGGGAAGGCCGAGTCGCTCAACCTCTCCACCGCCGCAGCGCTCTGCCTCTACGCCTCCGCCCGCGTCCAGCGCTGACCGACCGCCGAGCCGTCACCCACGCACGGCCGACCCGTCACTCACGCACGGCCGACCCGTCACTCACGCACGGCCGAGAGGTCTCTCACGCACGCGGCTAGGGTGACGGCGTGGAGCCGAGTGCGCAGCAGGTGGTCGACGCCCTGCCCGACGGGGTGCTCCTCGCCGGACCCGACCAGCGCGTCGAGATGGTCTCCTCCGTGGCGGCCCGGATGCTCGGCATCGACGCGACCGCGGCGGTGGGCCAGCCGCTGGCCGACGTGCTGCTGCTGCGCGACACCGAGGGCTGTCGCTGGTACGACGCCCATCGGCCGTACGACGGGCTGACCACCCGCACCGGCGTGCCCGAGCAGTCCTGGACCCTGCCGGACGGCAGCGAGGTCCTCGTCGCAGCGCGCATCCACCGCACCGCCACCGATCGACCGGTCGACCGGGTCGCGATCAGCATCCGCTCCGGCCGTGGACGGGCCCGTCTGGATCGCGAGCGCTCCGACCTCGTGGCGACCGTCGCCCACGAGCTGCGCTCGCCCCTGACGGGGGTCAAGGGCTTCGTCCAGGCGATGCTCAACCGCTGGGACCGCCTCAGCGACGAGCAGAAGAAGCTGATGCTCACCACCGTCCACTCCGACTCCGACCGGCTCAGCCGGCTCATCGCCGAGCTGCTCGACGTCGCCCGCATCGACACCGGCCGCCTCCAGCTGCACCCGCGGCCGACCGACGTCACGGTCCTCGCGACCAGGGTCGTCGACTCGGTACGCGCAGCCACCTCGCGGACCGTCGAGCTGGCGGCGGACGACGAGCTGCCGCGGGTCTTCGCGGACCCCGACAAGCTGACCCAGGTGCTGACCAACCTCGTGGAGAACGCCGTGCGCCACGGCGACGGCCACGTCCGCGTGACCCTCGAGCACCAGCCGGGACGGGCCGGCAGGGCGGCGTACGTCGTCGTGACGGTCGACGACGAGGGCGAGGGCATCGCCGAGGCGCTGCGCCGGCAGGTGTTCACCAAGTTCTGGAAGCACGGTGCGCGCGGCGGCTCGGGCCTGGGGCTCTACATCGTCGGTGGCCTGACCCGGGCGCACGGCGGTGAGGTCGTCATCGACGACGCCCCCGCGGGCGGGGCGCGGGTCGTCGTCCGCTGGCCGGTCGAGGACCACCGCGCATCCGGTTCGCGCCCGGCCGGCAGGCCTTCCTAGACTGACCGCGCCCCCGGCCCGTCCGGGGGCTCTGGACGCCCACCCGAGGAAGGCGCTGCATGTCGGGCCCGAACACCGAGTACGACCCCGTCGAGGTCACCCCGCTCCAGGCCGAGCAGGTGGCGGAGGCCCGCGACGCGGCGATCGCCGCGATCGAGGCGGCCGCCGACCTCGAGGCCCTCAAGCAGGTGCGCCTCGAGCACGCGGGTGACCGCTCGCCCCTGGCCCTGGCCAACCGCGAGATCGGCGCGTTGCCGCCGCAGGCGCGCAAGGAGGCCGGCCAGCGCGTCGGCCAGGCCCGCGGTGCGATCAACCAGGCCATCGCCGCGCGCCAGGCGGTGCTCGAGGCCGAGCACGAGGAGCGGATGCTGGTCGAGGAGACGGTCGACGTCACGCTGCCCACCGACCGCCGCCGCCGTGGCGGGCGGCACCCGATCACCCTGCAGTCCGAACTGATCGCCGACATCTTCGTGGCGATGGGCTGGGAGATCGCGGAGGGCCCGGTCGTGGAGGCGGAGTGGCTCAACTTCGACGCCCTCAACCTCGGCCCCGACCACCCGGCGCGCACCATGCAGGACACCTTCTGGACCGAGCCGGCCGACCGTCACGTCGTGCTGCGCACCCAGACCTCGCCGGTGCAGGCCCGCACCATGCTCACCCGCACCCCTCCGATCTACGTCGCCTGCCCCGGGCGGGTCTTCCGCACCGACGAGTACGACGCCACCCACAGCCCGATGTTCCACCAGGTCGAGGGCCTCGTCGTCGACGAGGGCATCACCATGGCCCACCTCAAGGGCTCGCTGGACCACCTGGCCGCTCAGCTGTTCGGCGAGGGCATCGACACCCGGTTCCGGCCGTCGTACTTCCCCTTCACCGAGCCCTCGGCCGAGGTCGACGTGCGCTGCTTCGTCTGCCGTGGTGTCGACGCCGACGCCGACGCCTGCCGCACCTGCCGTGGCGAGGGCTGGATCGAGTGGGGCGGTTGCGGTGTCGTGAACCCGCGCGTGCTGGTCGCCTGCGGCGTGGACCCGGAGCGCTACTCCGGCTTCGCGTTCGGCATGGGCATCGACCGCAGCTTCATGTTCCGCCACAACCTCGAGGACCTGCGCCCCCTCTTCGAGGGCGACGTCCGCTTCAGCGCCGCGTTCGGCACCGAGATCTGAGCTGGGAAGAGACACACGATGAAGGCCCCCAAGTCCTGGATCCTCGAGTACGTCGACGTCCCCGACGGCACGACCACCGACGAGCTCACCGCGCGACTCACCCTCACCGGCCTCAAGCTCGAGGCCATCGAGTCGGCCGGCGCCGACATCTCCGGCCCGCTGGTGGTGGGCCGGGTGCTCACGATGGAGCCCGAGCCGCAGAAGAACGGCAAGACCATCAACTGGTGCACCGTCGACGTCGGTGACGCCAACGGCACCGGCGAGCCCCAGGGCATCGTCTGCGGCGCCCACAACTTCGAGCCGGGCGACCTGGTCGTCACCGTGCTGCCCGGGGGAGTGCTGCCCGGCGGCTTCGAGATCAGCGCGCGCAAGACCTACGGCCACGTCTCGGCCGGGATGATCTGCTCGGCGCGCGAGCTCAACCTCGGCGAGGACCACGACGGCATCATCGTGCTGCCCGAGGGCGCCGGTGAGCCCGGTCAGGACGCCCGCGGCGTCCTCGGTCTCGACGAGGAGGTCATCGAGTTCGAGGTCAACCCCGACCGCGCCTACGCCCTGTCGTTGCGCGGCATCGCCCGCGAGGTGGCCGTCTCGGTCGCCGGCGCCTCCGGCTTCGCCGACCCGGCGCTGCGCGACACCCCGGCCGCGGACGACGCCGGCTACCCGGTCCGCGTCGAGGACCCGTCGGGCTGCCCGGTCTTCGTCGCGCGCACCGTCTCCGGCTTCGACCCCTCCGCCCCGACCCCGGACTTCATCGCCCAGCGGCTTACCGCTTCCGGCATGCGCCCCATCTCGTTGGCCGTCGACGTCACCAACTACGTCATGCTCGAGACCGGCCGCCCGATCCACGGCTACGACGCCGACAAGCTGCAGGGCCCGATCGTCGTGCGCCGCGCCACCGACGGGGAGCAGCTCACCACGCTCGACGGCACCCGTCGCACCATGAGCGTCGAGGACCTCGTCGTCACCGACGACTCCGGCCCGATCGGCCTGGGTGGCGTCATGGGCGGAGAGTCCACCGAGATCTCGGAGACCACCACCCGCGTGCTCGTCGAGTCGGCCCACTGGGACGCGGTCTCGATGTTCCGCACAGGTCGTCGACACAAGATCACCTCCGAGGCCGGCAAGCGCAACGAGCGCGGTGTCGACCCCACGATCTGCGAGGCCGCGGCCGACCGCGTGGTCGAGCTCCTCACGACGTACGGCGGAGCCACGGTCGAGCCGGGCGTGACCGTCGTGGGCGCCCCGCCGGCGCAGCCGCGCGTCTCGATGGCGACCGACCTCCCCGCGCGGGTCTCGGGCCTGCCGATCGACACCGACACCGTGGTCGCCCACCTCGAGGCGGTCGGCTGCGGGGTCACGGTCGACGGTGCGACGCTCACCGCGACGCCGCCGCCGTGGCGTCCCGACGTCACCGACCCCCACGACCTGGTCGAGGAGGTCGTGCGGCTGGTGGGCTACGACACCATCCCGTCGGTCCTGCCCCCCGCCCCCGGTGGGCGAGGGCTGACCCGTCCCCAGCAGCTGCGCCGTCGCATCGGCCGCACGCTGGCCGGGGCCGGTTGGGTCGAGGTCGTGGACTTCCCGTTCGTGGGGGAGGGCGACCTCGACGCGCTGGGCCTGGAGGCCGACGACCCGCGGCGCACGGTGCTGCGGCTCTCCAACCCCCTCAGCCACGAAGCACCGGCGATGACGACCACGTTGCTGCCGGCGCTGCTGCGCACCGCCGGTCGCAACGTGGGCTTGGGGGCCGGCTCGGTCGCGCTCTTCGAGACCGCCACGGTGACGCTGCCGCGGGCCACCGAGGGCGCCCCGATCCTGCCCGTCGACCGCCGGCCCACCGACGCCGAGCTCGACTCGCTGCTCGAGGCACTGCCCGAGCAGCCGCTGCACCTCGGACTCGTGGCCGCGGGCGAGGCCGACCCCTCCGGCTGGTGGGGCGAGGGACGTCCGGTGGAGTGGTCCGACGCGGTCGAGGCCGTGCGCCAGGTCGCCGACGCCCTCGGTCTCGAGCTGACCACCCGTCCGGCCGCACTGGCCCCGTGGCACCCCGGTCGCTGCGCCGAGCTGCTGCTCGGCGGCACCTCGGTCGGCCACGCGGGGGAGCTGCACCCCCGGGTCTGCACGACCTTCGGACTGCCGGCCCGCTCGGTGGCGGCCGAGGTCGACCTCGACGTGCTGATCGAGCACGCCGTGCACCTGCGGCAGGCGCCGACGTTCTCGACGTTCCCCGCGGCCAAGGAGGACGTCGCCCTGGTGGTGGACGAGTCCGTCGCGGCCGCCGACGTGGAGGCGGCGCTGCGCGAGGGCGCCGGCGAGCTGCTGGAGTCGATCCGGCTCTTCGACGTCTACCGCTCCGAGCAGCTGGGTGAGGGACGCAAGTCGCTCGCCTTCGCGCTGCGCTTCCGTGCACCCGACCGCACCCTCACCGACGAGGACACCACCTCGGCCCGGGAGGCCGCGGTCGCCCTCGCGGCGGAGCGCACCGGGGCCAGCCAGCGCGCCTGATCCCGGCTGGCCGCACGGCACTCAGGTCAGCGGCTCACCGACGGCTCCGCGGAACGCGCGGTAGGCCTCGGGGGAGCCGCTGACCTCGATGCCGCTGTCGTCTCGGCGGTTCCACAGCCAGGCGTCGAGGTGGGCGGCGGTGCCCGTCACGGTCGCGTCCGCCGGGACGTCGTCCTCGACCCGCACCAGGTGCGCCACGTCCAGGGCGGTCCCGCTGTCGGGGTCGGTGCCGACGAAGCGGCCGGTCCGGACGACGAGCCGGTGGCCGGTGTCGGTCAGCTCGAGTGCGGTGAGGTGCCCGTCGGGCGTGAACACGCCCCAGGTCGGTGGCTCGCCGCCGTACATCACCTCGACGAGCTCGGCGACGCCGTCGGCAGCGAGGTCGGCCGGCAGGGCGGTGACCTCGCCTCCGGACGCAGCCGCGCACAGCTCGGCATCGAGTCGGTGGATCATCGCTTCGTGCGCCTGACGGCGCTGGGTGAATCCGACGGTCTGCTCGTCGGCCCACGACCAGGCCTGCTCGTACGGCCCCGCGGTCGAGAGCAGCGAGCACAGACGATCGGAGACCTCGTCGAAGAACGTCAGCAGTGCCTCTCGCGAGCCCGGTCGCTCGGGGTGCTCCTCGGGCGGGCCCGCGGGTCGGCCCGCGACCACCTCGCCCCAGAACCACTGCACCTCGGTCAGGTGCCACAGCAGGTCGTCGGCGTCCCAGTCCGGGCACGACGGCACGCGGGCCGCCGCCGGGGTGAGTGCCAGCACGTCACGGATCCTGGTTGACTCCCGGCGCAGGTGGGCACAGTAGGAGTCGGCGTCGAGTCGGGTCACGACGCTCAACGTAGGGCGGGGCAGCGACACCGAGCACCCGCTTTCCGTCGGAGCGGGACCCCGATTCACATATCCATGCAGGGCTTTGTATAGTCATGCACATGACTCGGACACGCGTCGCCGTCGCCGGAGCCAGCGGGTACGCCGGAGGTGAGCTGCTGCGCCACCTCCTCGCGCACCCCGACGTGGAGATCGGGGCCCTGACCGGGGCCTCCAACGCCGGGCAGCCGCTCGGCGGCCTCCAGCCGCACCTCGTGCCGCTGGCCGACCGCGTCCTGGAGGAGACCACCCTCGAGGTGCTCTCCGGCCACGACGTCGTCTTCCTCGCGCTGCCGCACGGTCAGTCCGGCCCGATCGCCGCCCAGCTCGGTGACGACACCGTCGTCGTCGACTGCGGCGCCGACTTCCGTCTCCAGGACGCCTCGGCGTGGGAGGCCTTCTACGGCGGCGAGCACGCCGGCACCTGGCCCTACGGCATGCCCGAGCTGCCCGGCCAGCGCGACCGGCTGCGCGGCGCGAAGCGGGTGGCCGTCCCCGGCTGCTACCCGACCGTCTCCACGCTGACCCTGGCGCCCGCCGTCGCCGCCGGCCTCGTCGAGCCCGACGTCGTCGTGGTCGCCGCCAGCGGCACCTCCGGAGCCGGCAAGGCCGCGAAGCCGCACCTGCTGGGCAGCGAGATCATGGGCAACGCCTCGGCGTACGGCGTCGGCGGCACGCACCGGCACACCCCCGAGATCACCCAGAACCTCTCGGGCCTGGTCGAGGGCACCGTCGCGGTGTCCTTCACCCCGCTGCTGGTCCCCATGTCGCGCGGCATCCTGGCCACCTGCTCGGCCGCGCTGGCACGCGACGTGAGCGCCGAGGAGGCCCACGAGACCTACGCGAAGGCGTACGCCGACGAGCCGTTCGTCCACGTCCTGCCCGCCGGCCAGTGGCCGCAGACCCAGTCCGTGACCGGCTCCAACGCCGTGCACGTGCAGGTGACCGTCGACGAGGCCGCGCGACGACTCGTCGCCGTCGGCGCCGTCGACAACCTCGCCAAGGGCACCGCCGGCGCCGCCGTGCAGTGCATGAACCTCGCGCTCGGCCTCGACGAGGGCACGGGCCTGACCACGATCGGACTCGCCCCGTGAGCATCACCGCCCCCGCAGGATTCTCCGCCGCCGGCGTCGCCGCCGGCCTCAAGTCCACCGGCGCCAAGGACGTGGCCCTGGTCGTCAACCAGGGTCCGACCTTCGACTCCGCGACGGTCTTCACGGCCAACCGCTGCCAGGCCAACCCGATCCTGTGGAGCAAGGAGGTCGTCAAGGACGGCACCGTCCGCGCGGTCGTCATCAACTCCGGCGGCGCCAACTGCTACACCGGTGCCGAGGGCTTCCAGACCACCCACGCCACCGCCGAGCGCGTCGCCGACCACCTCGGCATCGGCGCGATCGACGTGGTCGTCTGCTCCACCGGCCTGATCGGCATGCTCAACGACCGCGACGACCTGCTCGCCGGTGTCGACGCGGCGGCGGCGGCCCTCTCCGCCGAGGGCGGCACGGACGCGGCCGAGGCGATCATGACCACCGACTCGGTCAGCAAGCAGGTCGTCGTGGAGGGTGCCGGGTGGAGCATCGGTGGGATGGCCAAGGGCGCCGGCATGCTCGCACCCCAGCTGGCCACGATGCTGGTGGTGCTGACCACCGACGCAGTCGTCCCGGCAGCCGACCTCGACACCGCGCTGCGCGCCGCGACCCGCGTCTCCTTCGACCGTCTCGACTCCGACGGCTGCATGTCGACCAACGACACGGTGAGCCTCCTGGCCTCGGGCGCCAGCGGCATCACGCCCAGCCTCGAGGACTTCACCGCCGCGCTCACCCAGGCCTGCACCGACCTGGCGATGCAGCTGCTCAAGGACGCCGAGGGCGCCGACCACGAGATCGCGATCACCACCCTCAACGCCGCCACCGAGGACGAGGCCGTCGAGGTCTCGCGCAGCGTCGCCCGCAGCAACCTGTTCAAGGCCGCGGTCTTCGGCAACGACCCCAACTGGGGCCGCGTGCTCGCCTCCATCGGCACCACGGACGCGACCTTCGACCCCGCCGACCTCGACGTCGCCATCAACGGCGTCTGGGTCTGCAAGCAGTCCACCCCGCACGCCGACCCCGCGACGGTCGACCTCAAGCCGCGCGAGGTCAGCGTGACCATCGACCTCAAGTCCGGGTCCGAGCGGGCCACGGTCTGGACCAACGACCTCACCCACGCCTACGTCCACGAGAACAGCGCCTACTCCTCATGAGCCATCCCGCCACTGACCCCCAGAACATGCACTTCAGCGAGGTGCAGCCCGCCGACCCCGACAAGGCGACGGTGCTGGCCGGAGCCCTCCCATGGCTCAAGCGCTACCACGGCAAGGTCGTGGTGGTGAAGTACGGCGGCAACGCGATGACCGATGACGACCTCAAGCGCGCCTTCGCCGAGGACATCGCCTTCCTCCGCTTCGCCGGCTTCAAGCCCGTGGTCGTCCACGGCGGCGGCCCGCAGATCTCCAAGATGCTCGGCAAGCTCGACATCGAGTCGGAGTTCCGCGGCGGCCTGCGCGTGACCACGCCCGAGGCGATGGACGTCGTGCGCATGGTGCTCGTGGGCCAGGTCCAGCGCGAGCTGGTCGGCCTCATCAACAGCCACGGCCCGCTCGCGGTCGGCATGTCCGGCGAGGACGCCGGCCTGTTCACCGCCGAGCCGACCAACACCATCGTCGACGGCGAGGAGGTCGATCTCGGCCTGGTCGGCGAGGTTGCCAAGGTCCGCCCCGAGGCGGTGCGCGACATCATCGAGGCCGGCCGCATCCCGGTGGTCTCCAGCGTCGCGCCCGACGTCCACGGCGCGGTCCACAACGTCAACGCCGACACCGCCGCGGCCGCGCTGGCCGTCGCGCTCGGCGCGGAGAAGCTGCTCGTCCTCACCGACGTCGAGGGTCTCTACCGTGACTGGCCCGACAGCGACGACGTGATCTACGAGATCAGCCCGGAGACGCTGGGGGAGATGCTCCCGACGCTGGCCAGCGGGATGGTCCCCAAGATGGAGGCCTGCCGCAAGGCCGTCGCCGAGGGCGTCCCGCGCGCCACCGTCGTCGACGGTCGCGAGCCGCACGCCGTGCTGCTGGAGCTCTTCACCGACGAGGGCGTCGGCACCCAGGTGCTGCCCGGCGTCGACACCAAGGTCCGCAAGGCCCGGCAGAAGGCGGTGAAGAAGTGAGCGACCTGACCAGCCGCTACACCGGCGCCCTGATGAACACCTTCGGCCCGCCCAAGCTCGCGCTGGTGCGCGGCGAGGGCACCCACGTGTGGGACGAGGACGGCAAGGAGTACGTCGACCTCCTGGCCGGCATCGCGGTCAACTCCCTCGGGCACGGCCATCCCGCCCTGGTCGGTGCGGTGACCGAGCAGCTGCAGACCCTCGGGCACGTCTCCAACTTCTTCACCACCGGCCCCCAGGTGGAGCTGGCCGAGCGGCTGCTCGCCCTCGTCGGCGGGGCTGTGTCGGAGTTGGGGGGCGGCAAGGTCTTCTTCGCCAACTCCGGCGCCGAGGCCAACGAGGGGGCCTTCAAGCTCACCCGGCGCACCGGCCGCACCCACGTGGTCGTGGCCGAGGGCGGATTCCACGGCCGCACCATGGGCGCGCTCGCGCTGACCTCGAAGGCCGCCTACCGCGAGCCGTTCGAGCCGCTGCCCGGTGACGTCACCTTCGTCCCGTACGGCGACGCCGACGCGCTCGCCGCCGCCGTGACCGACGAGACTGCGGCCATCTGCCTGGAGCCGATCCAGGGCGAGGCCGGCGTCCTGGTGCCGCCCGAGGGCTACCTCGCCACGGCGCGCCGCGTCGCCGACGAGCACGGCGCGCTGCTGTGGTTCGACGAGGTGCAGAGTGGCATCGGGCGCACTGGTGACTGGCTGGCGCACCTGCGGCACGGTGTCGTGCCCGACGTCGTCACCCTCGCCAAGGGCCTGGGGGGCGGCTTCCCGATCGGCGCCGTCATCGGGCTCGGTCGGGCCGCCGACCTGCTCCAGCCGGGCAACCACGGCACCACCTTCGGTGGCAACCCCGTCGCGTGCGCGGCTGCGCTCGCGGTGCTCGACACCATCGAGGCCGAGGGACTGCTCGAGCACGTCACCGTCCTGGGCCAGAAGATCCGCGACGGCCTGGCCGCCGACCCCCGGGTCACCGAGGTGCGTGGTGAGGGTCTGCTGATCGGTCTCGACCTGGCGTCGGAGTCCGCGGCTGCGGTCGTGGAGGCGGCGCAGGACGCCGGCTTCATCATCAACATGACCACGCCGCAGCGCATCCGCCTGGCACCGCCGCTGGTGCTGACCGACGACGACGCTGCCGCCTTCCTGCAGGCGTGGCCGGGCATCCTCGACGCCGCGGAGGTGTGAGGTGCCCGTGCCCGTGCTGCGCCACTTCCTGCGCGACGACGACCTGAGCCCGGCCGAGCAGGCCGAGGTGCTCGACCTCGCCGCCGCCATGAAGCGGGCGCCCTACGACGCCAAGCCCTTGGCCGGTCCGCAGTCGGTCGCGATGATCTTCGACAAGCCGACCCTGCGCACCCAGGTCTCCTTCGGCGCCGGCATCGCCGAGCTCGGCGGCAACCCGATGCTCGTCGAGGGCAAGCTCGCCGGCATCGGGGTGCGTGAGTCGGTCGAGGACGTCGCCCGCGTCCTCGGCCGGCAAGTCTCGGTGGTCGTGTGGCGCACCTTCCACCAGTCCGACCTCGACGCGATGGCCGCCAACGCCGGCGTCCCGGTGGTCAACGCGCTGACCGACGACTTCCACCCCTGCCAGCTGATCGCCGACCTGCTCACCGTGCGCGAGCACAAGGGCGACCTGGCCGGGCTGACCGTCGCCTTCGTCGGCGACGGCGCCTGCAACATGGGCAACTCCTGGCTGCTCGCCGGCGCCACGGCCGGCATGCACGTCCGCGTCAGCGCCCCCGAGGGCTTCATGCCCTCGCCGGCGATGTTCGACCGGGCCAACGAGATCGCTGGGGAGACCGGTGGTTCGGCCGTCGCCGAGCCCGACCCGAAGACCGCGGTCGACGGCGCCGACGTCATCGTCACCGACACGTGGATCTCGATGGGCAAGGAGAGCGAGGAGGCCGCCCGTGCCGCGGCCTTCGCCGCCTACACCGTCGACGCCGACCTGCTGGCCTGCGCCGGACCGGACGCGATCGTGCTGCACTGCCTGCCGGCGTACCGCGGCAAGGAGATCAGCGCCGAGGTCCTCGAGGGCCCGCAGAGCGCGGTGTGGGACGAGGCGGAGAACCGCCGCCACGCCCAGAAGGCCGTGCTGGCCTGGCTGCTGCGCACCAAGGAGGGGGCGTTGCTGCGATGACCGAGTACGCACTCCGCCCCACCACCAAGAACGCCCGCCACCAGCTGATCGTCGAGCTGGTCGGCTCCCACGAGATCCACTCCCAGGGCGAGCTCGCGGTGCTGCTGGCCGAGAACGGACTGCGGGTCACCCAGGCCACGTTGTCGCGCGACCTCGTCGAGCTCGAGGCGGTCAAGGTCCGCGGCGCCGACGGCGCGCTGGTCTACGCCGTGCCTGCCGAGGGCGGGGACCGCACCCCGCTCGCCCCGGCAGACACCGCGACCGGCCGCGCCCGGCTCGCCCGGCTGTGCGCGGAGCTGCTGGTCAGTGCGGAGGCCTCGGGCAACCTCGTGGTCCTGCGCACCCCGCCCGGCGCCGCCCAGTTCCTGGCCTCGGCCTTCGACAAGGCAGAGTTCACCGACATCCTCGGCACCATCGCCGGCGACGACACCATCCTCGTGATCGGTCGCGACCCGATGGGTGGCGACGACCTGGCCCGCCGGTTCCTCGGCATGGCCGACCACCCGACGTACGACGTCACACCGGGCCAGCAGGCCCCGCACCGTCCCCAGACCCAGAACCTGAAGGAGCACCCGTGAGCAAGGTCCTGACCACGCTGCCGAAGGGGGAGCGCGTCGGTATCGCGTTCTCCGGAGGTCTCGACACCTCCGTCGCCGTGGCCTGGATGCGCGACAAGGGCGCCATCCCGTGCACGTACACCGCCGACATCGGGCAGTACGACGAGCCCGACATCTCCGGCGTCCCCGACCGCGCGTTCCAGTACGGCGCCGAGATCGCCCGTGCGGTCGACTGCCGTCGCCAGCTGGTCGAGGAGGGCTTCGCGGCCATCGCCTGCGGCGCCTTCCACATCCGCTCCGGCGGCCGCACCTACTTCAACACGACGCCGCTGGGCCGCGCGGTGACCGGCACCATGCTGGTGCGCGCCATGCACGAGGACGGCGTGGACATCTGGGGCGACGGCTCGACGTTCAAGGGCAACGACATCGAGCGGTTCTACCGCTACGGACTGCTGGCCAACCCCGACCTGCGCATCTACAAGCCGTGGCTGGACCCTGAGTTCGTCGACGAGCTCGGCGGCCGCGCCGAGATGAGCCAGTGGCTCACCGAGCACGACCTGCCCTACCGCGACTCCAAGGAGAAGGCGTACTCCACCGACGCCAACATCTGGGGCGCCACCCACGAGGCCAAGACCCTCGAGCACCTCGACGTCTCCCTGGAGACCGTCGAGCCGATCATGGGCGTGAAGTTCTGGGACCCCTCGGTCGAGATCCCCACTGAGGACGTGCGCATCCGCTTCGACCAGGGCCGTCCCGTCGCCATCAACGGCGAGACCTTCCGCGACCCGGTGGCGCTGGCCATGGAGGCCAACGCGATCGGTGGCCGGCACGGCCTGGGCATGTCCGACCAGATCGAGAACCGCATCATCGAGGCCAAGTCCCGCGGCATCTACGAGGCGCCGGGAATGGCGCTGCTCTGGATCGCCTACGAGCGCCTGCTCAACGCGGTCCACAACGAGGACACCGTCGCGCAGTACCACAACGAGGGCCGCAAGCTGGGCCGCCTGCTGTACGAGGGTCGCTGGCTCGACCCGCAGGCGCTGATGATCCGTGAGGCGCTCATGCGCTGGGTCGCCTCGCTGGTCACCGGCGAGGTCACGCTGCGGCTGCGCCGCGGTGAGGACTACACGGTCCTCTCGACCATCGGCAAGGACTTCTCCTACCACCCCGACAAGCTCTCGATGGAGCGCACCGAGAACGCCGCCTTCGGTCCGCTGGACCGCATCGGCCAGCTAACGATGCGCAACCTCGACATCGCGGACTCGCGCGCCAAGCTCGAAATGTACGCCTCGCAGCCCCTCGACCAGGGCCAGGTCCTGGTCGAGAACGGCACGCTCTTCGGCGAGATCGAGCCCGGTGGTGCCAGCCGGATCGCGGCCAACACCGAGCTCGGCGACGACCGTGGCGACGAGGCGCTCGACGCGGCGGCCATGGAGTTCGGCACGGACTGATGGACCAGCCGAGGCCGGACGAGGCGGAGCCGACCCTGCGCGTCACCGCACGCGTGCTGCCGGTCAACCACCGCGGCGAGGTCCTGCTGCTGCAGGACCAGGACCCCGGGCGACCGGGCATCCTGCGGTGGGGCACCATCGGCGGCGCCGTGGACCCGGGGGAGACCCTGCTCGAGGCGGCGGTGCGCGAGATGCACGAGGAGACCGGCATCGCCGTCGCTGCCGGCGACCTGGTCGGCCCGGTGCACCACGACGTCGTGCCCTTCACCTACGGCGACCGGGCGTTCATCGGCGACTCGACCTTCTTCGCGCTCGCCCTGGCTCACGACGCCGAGGTCGTCTTCGACCACCTCGAGCCCGTGGAGGTCGACAACGTCTTCGCCCACGGGTGGTGGAGCCCGGAGGCGCTGGAGGCCGACGGCACCGCCGTCCTGCCGGACCTGCCCGACATCATGACCAAGGCCGTCGCGGCCATCCACGACAGGAGCACCCAGTGAACGCCAAGGCCGAGAGCACCAACACCGGCAAGCTGTGGGGTGGTCGGTTCGCCGGGGGCCCCTCGCCCGAGCTCGAGGCCCTGTCCCGCTCGACCCACTTCGACTGGCGGCTGACCCCCTACGACCTCGCCGGGTCCCGGGCCCACGCCAACGCGCTGCACCGCGCCGGGCTGCTCGCCGACGCCGACCACGCGGAGCTGTTGCGGGGCCTCGACGTGCTGGGGGAGCGGTACGCCGCGGGCGAGCTGCAGCCCGACGTCTCCGACGAGGACGTCCACGGCGCTCTCGAGCGACTGCTGCTGGAGGAGGTCGGTGCCGAGGTGGGTGGCCGCCTGCGGGCCGGCCGCTCCCGCAACGACCAGATCGCCACGCTCTTCAAGGTGTTCCTGCGCGACCACGCCCGGGTGGTGGCCGCCCAGGTGCTCGACCTCGTGCAGGCGCTCGCGGACCAGGCCGCGCAGCACCTGGGATCCGACACCGCACCGCCGACGATCATGCCGGGCCGCACGCACCTGCAGCACGCGCAGCCGGTGCTGCTGTCCCACCACCTGATGGCGCACGCCTGGCCGCTGCTGCGCGACGTCGACCGGCTCGCCGACTGGGACGCCCGCGTGGCGGCCGACTCGCCGTACGGCTCCGGCGCCCTGGCCGGGCAGAGCCTCGGACTCGACCCGACCGGTGTCGCCGCCGAGCTCGGCTTCACCGGTTCGACGGCCAACTCGATCGACGGCACCGCCTCGCGCGACTTCGTCGCGGAGTTCGCGTTCGTCTCCGCTCAGATCGGTGTCGACGTGAGCCGCCTGGCTGAGGAGGTCATCCTCTGGGCCACCCACGAGTTCGGCTTCGTCACGCTGCACGACTCCTGGTCGACCGGGTCGAGCATCATGCCGCAGAAGAAGAACCCCGACATCGCCGAGCTCGCGCGTGGCAAGGCCGGACGGGTGATCGGCAACCTGACCGGCCTGATGGCCACGCTCAAGGCGCTGCCGCTGGCCTACAACCGCGACCTGCAGGAGGACAAGGAGCCGGTGTTCGACTCCGTCGACACCCTGGAGGTCCTGCTCCCCGCGTTCACCGGCATGGTCGCCACCCTGGTCTTCCACGGGGACCGCACCGCCGAGCTGGCGCCCCGTGGCTTCTCCCTGGCCACCGACGTCGCGGAGTGGCTGGTGCGCCAAGACGTCCCGTTCCGGATCGCGCACGAGCTGGCGGGCGCCTGCGTCCGACGCTGCGAGGAGCTGGGGTGCGAGCTGCACGAGCTCTCCGACGACGACCTCGCGGGGATCTCGCCCCACCTCACGCCACAGGTCCGCGAGGTCCTGACGGCCGAGGGGTCCGTCGCCTCCCGGGACGGTCGCGGCGGCACCGCGCCGGTCCGGGTGCGTGAGCAGCACGCCGAGCTGGTGGACCGCGCGGCGGCACTCCGTGAGCGGCTCGCCTGACCTGGCCCTCCTGGCCGGGGACGTGCTCGACGTCGCGCCCCGGCTGCTCGGCGCGTCCCTGACGCATGCCGGCGTCACGGTGCGCCTGACCGAGGTCGAGGCGTACGCCGGCTCCGACGACCCCGGCTCGCACGCGTATCGCGGCCCCACGCCGCGCACCCGAGTGATGTTCGGTCCGCCCGGTCACCTGTACGCCTACTTCAGCTATGGCATGCACGTCTGTGCCAACGTCGTGACCGGCCGCGAGGGCACAGCCTCCGCGGTCCTCCTCCGCGCCGGAGAGGTCGTCGACGGGGTCGACCTCGCACGGGAACGGCGCGCGACGACCCGGGAGCGGGACCTCGCCAGGGGGCCGGCCAATCTCTGTCGGGCCCTGGGCATCGGGCTGGACCTCGACGGGACGGACCTGTCGCGCGGGCCGGTCCGCCTGGTGCTGGCCGCGGCCCCTGACCCGGGGCGGGTGAGCACCGGCCCGCGGGTCGGTCTGCGCGGAGCGCCGGATCGGCCGTGGCGGTTCTGGCTGACGGGCGAGCCCACCGTGTCGGCGTACAGGCCGGCTGCGAAGCGCCGCTAGGCGCGAGATCTGCCCGTTCTGAGCGTATGGCCGCACCCTCCGGACGGGGGAGGCACCCCCGGATTTGGTGTGCACGACATGTGTGCGTAACGTTCTTCTCGCCGCGGCACCGCCGCGGAGCCCCTCGGGCCGACAGGCCGAAACGAGTGGTTCCGCCACGTCCGCAGCCAGGAGCCTCCAGGCTTCACCTCCCGCAGCTCGGTTCGAGTTGACTCGGGTGGGGGAGACCGGTAAGTTTCTGCAGGTTGTCCCGCCGCTGGTCGCGAGAGTGATCAGGACGGTGTGCGTCTGATTCTTGAGAACTCAACAGTGTGTCATAGTCGACGAAT
>LUPK01000025.1 GCA_001627335.1 Nocardioides sp. REDSEA-S33_B3
CAATGGATCAGGTCGAGCTGGTCAGCAGGCATCGGTGGAGTCGGCACAACATCCCCCTCGGGGCAGGGGGTGTTGCGACATTCCTCTGACCCCGCAGACGGTTCGGCCGTGCGTGAGTGACGGTTCGGCGACCGGTCAGGCCCCGTAGCCGCCGTCGACGTCGAGCTTCTGCCCGGAGATGAAGCCGGCGCGGTCGGAGGCGAGGAAGCAGACGGCCTCGGCGATGTCGTCGGCGGTGCCGAACGTGCCGAGGGGGATGTTGCGGCGGGTGACCTCCAGCGCCTCCTCGGACAGGTCCCCGGAGCCGATGAGCCGGGCGGCCATGCCGTCGGTGAGCATGCCGGGGCCGACCGCGTTGACGCGGACGCCGTAGCGCCCCTCCTCGACCGCCAGCGCGCGCACCATCGCCTCGACCGCGGCCTTCGGGGCCGAGGACAGCCCGTCGCGCTTGGGGAAGCGGGTGGTGGCCGCGGTCGTGACGGCCACGACCGCGCCGTGGGTCTCCCGCAGCGCCGGCAGGGCCGCCCGGACCACGGTGAAGAACCCGCCGGCGTCGTCGTGCAGCTGGGTGGCCATCTCCTCGGCGGAGACCCGGCCGAGGTGGACCATCGGCACGTGCGGGCCGGCCGCGTGGACCAGCGTGTGCAGCCCCCCGTGCTCGGCCACGACGGTCGCGACGACCCGCTCGGCCTGCGCGGCCGCGTCGGGCGAGCCGAGGTCGAGCCGGTGCGAGGACACGCCCCCGGCCGGCGTACGACGGTGGGTGACCGCGACCGTGGCGCCGCGCTCCGCGAGCATCGACGCGACCCGCGCGCCGATGCCGCCGTTGCCGCCGACGACCAGCGCCGCGCCCCGGCGTCCGGCGAAGTCCTGCTCCACGCTCAGGCCTCCTCGGCCGAGAAGTCGACCACGTCGTGGCCGGTGGCGCCGTCGGGGAGCACGTCGCGCTCGACCGGTGTCTGCACGACCCCGTCGGCGTCGGTGGCCCGGACCCGCATCAGGTGGTCACCGGGACCGACGTCGACGGTGCCGCCCCACTGCACCCAGGTGTCGGTGTTGGGCACCCGGCCCAGCTCCATCGGCTGCCACGGCCCGCCGTCGACGGACACCTCGACCGCGGAGATCCCGGTGTGCTGGTGCCAGGCGACGCCGCCGACCCGGACGGGACCGGCGGCGACCGTCGAGCCGGACCGCGGGACGTCGATGCGCGAGGCGGTCTTCACCGGCCCGCGCTCGCCCCAGCCGCGCTGGGTCCAGTAGGCGTCGACGTCGGCGAACCGGGTGACCTCCATGTCCACGACCCACTTGGTCGCCGACACGTAGCCGTAGAGACCGGGCACCACGGTGCGCACGGGGAACCCGTGCTCGATGGGCAGCGGGCTGCCGTTCATCGCCAGCGCGAGCATCGCGTCACGGTCGTCGGTGAGGGCCTCGATCGGCGTGGCGCAGTTCCAGCCGTCCTGCGAGGTCTGCAGCACCGCGTCGGCCCCGTCGAGCACCCCGGCCTCGGCGAGCAGGTCGGCGGTCCGCACGCCGCTCCACCAGGCGTTGCCGACCAGCGGGCCGCCGATCGGGTTGCTGACGCAGCACAGCGTCACCCAGGCGTCAGTCAGGCCGCGGTCGAGGAGGTCCTGGTAGCCCAGCACCACCTCCCGCTCGACCATCCCGTGGATGCGCAGCGACCAGTCGGCAGGCTCGATCGCGGGCACCACGATCGCGGTGTGGATCTTGTAGAACTCCTCGGTCGGCGTCTGCCAGGGGGCCAGCCCCGGCACGTCGGGGTGCGCGCCCGCGGGCACCCGCGGCGCGCGGACGTCGAGCCGCAGCAGTCGCCGGACCTCCTCGACCTGGCGGCGCCCGCTGCCGACGACGCGCCCGGCCACGCCGGCCGCCACCGCGGCCGCGCCGAGCAGGCCGGCGCGCACGAGGAACTGCCGCCTCCCCCGTGAGTACGCCGCCGCGCCGGTCGACCCGGGCTCGGGTCCCTCCCCGGCGACCGCGTCGGCCCGCCGCAGCGGCTCGGTGAGCAGCGAGAGCACGACCAGCCAGGTGACGTAGCCGACCGCCACGGGCAGCAGGTCGACCCCGGACCAGTCGGCCGAGAGCAGCACCGCGACGGCCGCGAGCGTGGCCATCAGTGAGTAGACGAGGACCGGCACCCACCACCGACGACGGGCCCAGGCACCGACGTACCAGAACAGGACGACGGTGAGCACCGCCATCACCGAGAGCAGCAGCGTCTTGTTCCACGCGCCGAGGAACTTCAGCGCGAAGGAGACGATCGGTCCCGGCGCCGAGCGCACCACGAGCTCGGCGATCGCCACGACGGGCGCCTCGCGGACGGTGAGCACCATCGCGGCGGCGTAGCTGGTGAGCATGCCTGCGGCGCCCGCCACGAGCCCGGCGAGCGGCCACACGAGGGCGCGCTGCTCGAGCGTGGGTCGGGGAGCCATGTGGCCATCATGACGCAGCGGTCTCCAGCGATCGGGACGGCAGGTGTGACGGTCCGGTGACGACTACCCTCCCCCGGGTGAGCGACCCCATCACCGGACTCCCCCGCGTCGGGGTCGGCACCGACGTGCACCGCCTCGTCGCCGGCGTCCCCCTCCACCTGGCCGGACTGGCCTGGCCCGAGGAGACCCACGGCCTGGAGGGCCACTCCGACGCCGACGTGGCCGCCCACGCCGCCTGCGACGCGCTGCTGTCCGCGGCGGGCCTGGGCGACCTGGGCTCGAACTTCGGCACCAGCGAGCCCGAGTGGGCCGGTGCCGCCGGCGCCGCGCTGCTCGCCGAGACCGCTCGCCGCGTCCGCGCGGCCGGGTTCGCGATCGGCAACGTCGCCGTGCAGGTGATCGGCAACCGCCCCAAGGTCGGGCCGCGTCGCGCGGAGGCCGAGGCGGCGCTGTCGGCCGCGGTCGACGCCCCGGTCACCGTCTCGGCGACCACCACCGACGGCCTCGGGCTGACCGGCCGCGGCGAGGGCGTCGCCGCGATCGCCACGGCCCTCGTCGTCCCGACCACCCCCGCACCCTCCGGACAGCCCGCAAGAGGAGCCCGATGACCGCGACCACCCACAGCCTGCTCGCCGACGACGGCGCCCGCCTGCACGTCACGACCTACGGCCGTGAGGACGCGCCCGTCACGCTGCTGCTCGCGCACTGCTGGACCGCCGACGAGCAGGACTGGCACTACCAGGTGCGGCACCTGCTCGCGACCTACGGGCCCGACCTGCGCCTGGTCACCTGGGACGCCCGCGGGCACGGCCGCTCGGAGGTCGCGCCGGAGCGCGACTGCACGGTCTCGCGGCTGGGCCGCGACCTCGGCCACGTCATCGACGCGTACGCCGGCGAGGCACCGATCGTCCTGGCCGGCCACTCGATCGGCGGCATGACGATCATGTCGCTGCCCGAGGAGCGGCCCGACCTGGTCGACCGGGTGGCGGGGCTGGTGTTCGTGGCGACCTCGTCGGGGGGCCTGGACACCGTGACGCTGGGGCTGCCGGAGATGGGGCCGTTCCTGCGGGCGCGACTGCCGCGGGTCCTCGCGACCCGGGCCCGGCTGCTCAGCCGCGCCGAGCGCCGGCGTACCCCCTCCATCGAGCGGTGGGTCGTCAACCGGTTCCTCATGGGCTCGCCGCTGCGACTGCGCGACGCCGGCCTGGTCGTCGACCAGATGGTCAGCTGCTCGCCGGCGACGATGTCGGGCTACTACAGCGACCTGATGCGCCACGAGCGCACCGCCGGCCTCAAGGCGTTCGACGGCGTCCCGACCACGGTCATGGTGGGCAGTGCCGACGTGCTGACCCCGCCCTCGCACGCGCGGCGGCTGGCGTCGGCCATCGAGGGGGCGCGGATGTTCGTGCTGCCCGGCGCCGGGCACTACCTGCCGCTGGAGCGCGACGAGGCCGTCTCGGCCGAGCTGGTGGCCGCCGTGGAGCGGGCCCGCCCCTGAGCGGACCGGGGCTCCGGCGGGGCTCCGGCTGGGCCACGGATCAGGCGGCGTCGCCCCGGCGCCGCCCGATGTGGACGACCCCGCCCTCGACCTTGACCTCGTAGGCCGGGACGGAGACGGCGAGATCCTCCAGGCAGCGGCCGGTGCGCAGGTCGAAGCCGTGCCGGTGCAGCGGCGAGGCCACGAACGGCACGTCGCCACGACGGCCCACGATGCCCTTGGCGAGCACCGACGCCTTGGCGAACGGGTCGTGGTTGCCCAGCGCGTAGACGGTCTCGTCGGACATCTTGAAGATCGCCACCGCCTGACCGTGCACGAGGGCCGTGGCGCCACGCTCGACCTCGAGCTGCTCGAGCCGGCACACGGCGTGCCACTCCCCGCTCTCCCGCTGCCGGTCGCGCTGCCTGGGGGTCATGCCCGGCCGCCCGGACTCCTCACGCCGACCACGCTGCTCTCGCGCATCGGACCTCCTTCGGCCTCCGAACGTAGGAGGCGCCGGGTACCACCGAGGTTTCTCCATGTAACAGCCGTGAAAACTCATCCCGGTCCGGCCCGCTAGCCTGCGCCGGTGACCTCCGCCCCCTCCTCCCCCGCGCCTGCTCCGCCGCGTCCCGGCGTGACGGTCGTGGTGCTCGGCGCCGGCGCGGGCAACCGGGTCGGCGCCGGGGTCAACAAGGTCCTCATCGAACTGGCCGGGAGGCCGCTGCTGGCCTGGTCGCTCACCCACGCGCTGGCCACGACCGGGGTCGACCGGGTGGTCGTGGTGGCCGCGCCCACCGAGCACGCCGAGGTCGCCGACGCGCTGTCGGCGTACCTGCCCCAGGACGGCCCGAGCGACGGCCCGGAGGTGGCGCTGGTGCCCGGCGGCACCTCCCGCCACGGGTCGGAGTGGGCGGCGCTCCAGGCCGTCGCGGGGCACGTCGAGGCCGGCCGCACCGACGTCGTCGCGATCCACGACGGGGCGCGCCCCCTGGCCTCGCCCGCGCTCTTCGACGCCGTGGTCGCCGCGGCCCGGCGCCACGGCGGCGCACTGCCGGCCGCGGCCACCCACGGGCTGGTGACCGCCGACCTGACGCCGGCACCGAGGTGGCTCGTGGGGGTCCAGACCCCGCAGGCCTTCCGCGCCCGCCCCCTGCTGGAGGCCTACCGCGCCGCCGCGCGCGACGGCTTCGAGGGCACCGACACCGCCGCCACCTTCGAGCGGTACGCCGGCCTGCCGGTCGTCGCGGTGCCGTCCACGCCGGCCAACCTCAAGGTCACCTGGCCCGAGGACCTCGCCCTGGCCGAGGAGCTGCTCAGCGCGCGGTGAGCGCCTCCAGGACGCGCACGTCGTCCTCGTCGCCGACCCGTCGGCCCTCGGCGGGCGCCTCGAGCGTCACGACCGGGAACCTCGCGGCCAGGTCGGCGGCGAGCTCGGCGAAGTCGGTGCTCGCCAGGCCCTCCAGGCCTGCCACCACCGACGCGGGCAGCACGATCGGCGAGGTCACCTGGCGCATCGCCTCGCGGTCCACGGTGTCCTGGACGACCCCGTCGGCGTCGACGGCCTTGAGCGTGTCGGTCACGGGGCGTACGCCGACGACGACCGCCTGGGTCGCCGCGCACCGCTCCACGCACGCGGCGATGAAGTCCGCGGGCGTCATCGGGCACAGCGGGTCGTGCAGCACCAGCGGCTCCCCGGCCTCGACCAGCGCCTCCCACGGAGTGCCCAGGTCGACCTGGGTGACCCCCGCCTCCCCGAGCGCCCACGCCGCGCAGGCGACCAGCGCCTCCCCGTGGCAGAGCGCGAAGGGCAGCGACCCGCGCCCGGACTCGACCACGACCCCCAGCGACCCGTCCTCGTCGTACAGCACGTCCCTCACGCTAGTCGCCCTCCGCCGGGAGCGGTGAGTCCTCAACCCCCCGCCAGTGCCAGACGGTTGACCATCCACCGCTCGCCGCGGGAGCGGTGGGTGGTCAACCGTTCCTGGCGCTTACACGGTTCAGGACTCACCGCTCGTCTGCCCCGGAACAGCACGAAGCCCCCGGGACGGTCCCGGGGGCCTCGAGTGCAGCTGAGTGAGTCAGTGACTCAGGAGGCGAGCACCTCGTCGAGGATGGCCTCGGCCTTGTCCTCGTTGGTGTGCTCGGCCAGGGCCAGCTCGGAGACGAGGATCTGGCGCGCCTTGGCCAGCATCCGCTTCTCGCCGGCCGACAGGCCACGGTCACGCTCGCGGCGCCACAGGTCGCGCACGACCTCGGCGACCTTCATGACGTCGCCGCTGTGCAGCTTCTCCAGGTTGGCCTTGTAGCGACGCGACCAGTTGGTCGGCTCCTCCACGTGCGCGGCACGCAGCACGTCGAAGACGCGGTCCAGACCCTCCTTGTCGACGACGTCGCGGACCCCCACGAGGTCCAGGTTGCAGGCGGGCACACGGACCACCAGGTCCTGCTGTGCGACGATCCTCAGAACGAGGTACTGCCGGTCCTCTCCCTTGATCTTCCGCATCTCGATGTCCTCGATGATCGCGGCCCCGTGATTCGGGTAGACAACCGTTTCGCCGACGGTGAAAGTCATATGTCAGGTTCCCCTTCCTAGGCCGCCATCTTAACACGGCTTCCCGGCGTGTCGGACAGCGTTTCTGCAGGTCAGAGCGCTAACAAGGGCTTGACAGATCCCGCGACGCCGTGCTGGCAGGGGGCTGTCACGAGCCGTCGCGCCCACCCATCACCACCCCCACGGGGGAGCCCGTCGACACCCCGGAACCCGCCCTGTGCTGGGGAAACGCACGATCCGGGCCCCATCTACGGACATACTGCGGGGCATGGCTCGACCACGGCTGCGACGACGCGACCGCCAGGCGGATCCCACGGGCTCCGCCGCCCGATCGACCCCCGAGGGCGGCGCCGAGGACGCCCGGGACGCCGACACCCCACCGGGTACGACGCTGACCGAGGTGGCCGACGACGTACCCCCTCCGCCGCCGGCCGTGCCCCGCCGTCGCGTGCTCGACGCCACCCCGCTGCTGCTCCTGCGCGCGGCGCACCCCCGCCAGGCCGTCGCCACGGCCGTGCTGATGGCCGTCGCCGCGGCCCTGGCCGACCGGCCCACCCGCGACCTCGGGCTGGTGCTCGGGACCGTGCTCGTGGGCCAGGCGCTGCTGGGCTGGCACAACGACCTGGTCGACCGGCGCCGCGACGCCCGGCACGGGCGCACCGACAAGCCGGTCGCCGACGGGCGCCTGGACCCGAGCACCGCGTGGTTCGCGCTGTCGTGCGCCGTGCTGCTGGTGATCCCGCTGGCCCTGTCCAACGGCATCACCGCCGGCCTGCTCTACCTCGTCTCGCTCGCCATCGGCGTGCTCGGCAACTACACGCTGCGCACCGGGTTCCTCAGCTGGGTGCCGTGGGCCGCGGCGTTCGCGCTCTACCCGGCCTTCCTGTCCTTCGGCGGCTGGGGCAACCACGACGGCGGCGCCGCACCGCAGCCGGCGATGACGGTGCTGGCGGCCCTGCTCGGCATCGGGGTGCACCTGCTGACCTCGCTGTGGGGCCTGGTCGCCGACCACGAGGACGGCTGGACCTACCTCCCGCTGCGGCTGGGCATGAAGGTCGGAGCGGCGCGGCTGCTGGCGCTGACCGCCACCTACCTCGCCCTCGTCACCGCGGGGATGATCATCACCGGAACCCTGGTCGGCCTGCACGCCTAGGCACCGCTAGGCTGTCGCCGCCGGATCCAGATCGACCCGAAGGCTTTCCGACATGCACCTGCGCCGCTCGCTCGTGGCCGCTGCCAGCGCCCTCGCCCTGGCCTCGACCCTGTCCTCCTGCGGGTTCGACTACGCCACCGACCGGGTCTACACCCCGGCCGCAGGCCCCATCGACCGTGACGCCACCGTCGACGTGCTCTCCGCCGTCATCGTGTCCAAGGCGCCCGGCTCCGGCACGTTCATCGCCGGCCTGTCGAACAACTCCGGCACCGAGGCGATCACCTTCGAGGCGATCCGCCCCGTCGGCGACACCAGCATCTCCTTCGAGGACTTCGAGGACCGCCGCATCCCGCGCCTGGGCTTCGAGAACCTCTCCGCCGAGGGCGACGGCATCGTCGTGACCGGCGACTTCGAGGCCGGCAACTTCGTCGGCGTCCAGCTCGCCTTCGACAACGGCGAGATCGTCGACATGCAGATCCCGGTCGTCACCGACTGCGACGAGTTCGACGGCTTCGACGTCAGCGAGTCCGAGGGCGAGGAGTACGACTGCGAGCCGCTCGAGCCCGTGGCCGACGGTCGCTACGAGAACTACCACCCCGAGGGCGAGCACTCCGACGAGGAGCACGCCGAGGGCTCTGAGGACGGGGAGCACTGAGCGTGACGTACACCCTGGTCCTGCTGCGGCACGGCGAGTCCGACTGGAACGCCAAGAACCTCTTCACGGGCTGGGTCGACGTACCCCTCACCGAGAAGGGTGAGGGCGAGGCCCGACGCGGCGGCGAGCAGCTGGTCGAGGCCGGCATCCTCCCCGACGTCGTGCACACCTCGCTGCTGCGCCGCGCGATCACGACCGCGGGCCTCGCGCTCGACGCCGCCGACCGGCACTGGATCCCGGTCAAGCGCTCCTGGCGCCTCAACGAGCGCCACTACGGCGCGCTGCAGGGCAAGGACAAGAAGCAGACGCTGGAGCAGTACGGCGAGGAGCAGTTCATGCTCTGGCGCCGCTCCTTCGACACTCCCCCGCCGCCGATCGAGACCGACGACGAGTTCTCCCAGGCCTCCGACGTCCGGTACGCCGACCTCGGCTCGGACCTGCCGGCCACCGAGTGCCTCAAGGACGTCATCGCCCGGATGGTCCCCTACTGGGAGTCCGACATCATCCCCGACCTGGCCGCCGGCAAGACCGTGCTCGTCGCCGCCCACGGCAACAGCCTGCGCGCGATCGTCAAGCACCTCGACGGCATCTCCGACGAGGACATCGCCGGCCTCAACATCCCCACTGGCATGCCGCTGGTCTACGAGCTCGACGAGTCCTTCTCGCCGGTCGAGAAGGGTGGCCGCTACCTCGACCCCGACGCCGCGGCCGCTGCTGCCGCCGCCGTGGCCAACCAGGGCAAGTAGGGCCTGCGCGCGGGAAGGTCGGACTGACGTCAGTCGAACCTTCCGACTCCCGCCCGCAAGGTTTGTCGGCCAGCCGAAGGACCCGGAAGCTGGACGACGTACCTTTGTCGTCCCACTTCCGGGTTTGTCGGCCAGCCGACAAACCCGGCCGACCCGCCGCCCCCCGCTGGACCCCCCGGCTCAGGCCTCGCTGGCCGCAGCCCGCGGGTCCTCACCGGTGACCACGAAGACCACGCGGTTGGCGATCGAGACCGCGTGGTCGGCGATGCGCTCGTAGTAGCGACCGAGCAGCGCGATGTCGACGGCCGCCTCGACGCCGTGGGTCCAGTCGTCGCCGAGCACCTGGGTGAAGCTGGCGCGGCGCAGCTGGTCCATGATCTCGTCGTCGCGGCCCAGCTCGATGGCGGCGGACACGTCGCGGTCGACGATGATCTGCTTCACGCGGGCCACCATGTCGCGGGCCACGTCGGCCATCCGGGAGACGGTCGGCTGGATCTCGGCCGGCACGGCGACGTCGGGGACGCGCATCCGGGCGATCTTGGCGACGTGGACCGAGAGGTCGCCCATCCGCTCGAGCTCGGTGACCATCCGCAGCGCGGCGACGACCACGCGCAGGTCGCCGGCGACGGGCTGCTGCAGGGAGAGCAGCTCGAAGCACTGCTCCTCGACCTCGACGCGGGCCCGGTCGATGTCGACGTCGGCGGAGATGACCTGCTCGGCGATCTCGACGTCGGCCTCGAGGAGGGACTTGGTCGCCTGGCACACCGCGGTCTCGACCTGACCGCAGATGGTGGCGAGGTCGCCGAAGACGGCGTCGAGCTGCTCGTGGAAGACGTCACGCATGGGCTCCACCTTAGGAGAGCCGGGTGACCATACGGGGTGTGGCCATGAACGCGGGGTGAACGTTCCCTACGTCGGCGTCCGGGGCTGAACCCCCGGTGAAACTCGTGCGTACGCTTCCCCCGTGGACCCGACGCTCCAGGCTGCCCTCGCAGCCCTCATCGGCGCCGTCGTCGCCGGCGGCGCGGTCCTGGCGTGGCACATCAGCGACCGCCAGCAGCGCACGATCCCGCCGTACGCCCAGCCGGTCGTCCCGGACGGGGTGGGCACCGTGCTGTCGGTGCTGCGGTCCAGCGCCGTGGTCGTGGACGACAACGACGAGGTCCTCAAGGCGTCTGCTCCGGCGTACGCGCTGGGGCTGGTGCGGGGCAGCAAGCTCGTCTCGGCCGACCTCGCCGACGTGGTCCGCAAGGTACGCCGGGACGGGCAGATCCGGGAGACCGAGCTGCTGATGGCGCGACCGGGGGTGCCCTCGCGCTACGTCACCGCCCGCGTCGCGCCGCTGGGCTCCCGGCTGGTGCTCGCGCTGGTCGAGGACCGCACCCGGGAGAAGCGCGTGGAGGAGGTCCGCCGCGACTTCGTCGCCAACGTCTCCCACGAGCTGAAGACCCCGGTGGGGGCGATCCGCCTGCTCTCGGACGCGATGCAGGACGCCGCCGACGATCCCGAGGCCGTGCGCCGCTTCGCGGACCGGATGTTCACCGAGTCCGAGCGGCTGGGCAAGCTGGTCCAGCAGATCATCGAGCTCTCTCGCCTGCAGGCCGACGACCCCCTCGACGCGCCGGTCGCGGTCCACCTCGACGACGTGATCGCCACCGCCGTGGACACCAGCCGGATGGACGCGGAGAACAAGAACATCCAGGTGATGGTCGGCGGCACCTCCGACCTGCAGGTCTTCGGCAACGAGCAGCAGGTGCTGGCCGCGGTCTCCAACCTCGTGAGCAACGCGGTGTCCTACTCCGAGAACGACTCGACCGTCCTGGTCACCACGCGCGTGGACGAGGGCTCGGTCGACATCTCCGTGGTCGACCAGGGCATCGGCATCCCCGCCGAGGAGCTCGACCGCATCTTCGAACGTTTCTACCGGGTCGACCCGGCCCGCCACCGCTCCACCGGCGGCACCGGGCTCGGCCTGTCCATCGTCAAGCACGTCGCCGCCACCCACGGCGGCGAGGTCCGGGTCTGGTCAGCAGAGGGTCAGGGCTCTACGTTCACCCTCACGCTGCCCCAGCACTTCGGAGCAGAGAGAAAGACACAGGAGGACAGCCCGTGACACGGGTACTGGTCGTCGAGGACGAGGAGAGCTACAGCGACGCCCTCGCGTACATGCTGCGCAAGGAGGGCTTCGAGGTGGCCATCGCCGCGGACGGGAACACCGCGCTGACGGAGTTCGACCGCAACGGGGCAGACATCGTGCTGCTGGACCTGATGCTGCCCGGCATCCCCGGCACCGAGGTGTGCCGGCAGATCCGGGCGACCTCCAGCGTCCCGGTCATCATGGTGAGCGCGAAGGACGACGAGGTCGACAAGGTGGTGGGCCTCGAGCTCGGCGCCGACGACTACGTCACCAAGCCGTACTCCCCCCGTGAGCTGGTCGCCCGCATCCGTGCGGTCCTGCGCCGCGGCACCGAGCCGGAGCTCTCGCCCTCCACGCTGGAGGCCGGGCCGGTCCGGATGGACGTCGAGCGGCACGTGGTGACCGTGGACGGCAACGAGCAGAAGCTGCCGCTCAAGGAGTTCGAGCTGCTCGAGATGTTCCTGCGCAACCCCGGTCGCGTGCTCACGCGCGGGCAGCTGATCGACCGCGTGTGGGGCTCGGACTACGTCGGCGACACCAAGACCCTCGACGTGCACGTCAAGCGGCTGCGCGCCAAGCTCGAGCCGGACCCGTCCGAGCCGAAGTACCTCGTGACGGTCCGCGGCCTGGGGTACAAACTCGACCTCTGAGGTCACCGACCACGACGTTCTGCAGGTTCTCGGGCCGATTTTCCTGCAGTACGTCGTGATCCGGCTGCCCCACGTCGCCGCGGGTCGCGCATCCGTGACCGAAACCCGCGCGACGGACGTCCATGGGCGTCCCTAGGCTTCACCCATGACATCGACCGCGACCCCGGCGTCCGCGCAGCCCGCCTCCTCCGGCGCCGGCGACGTCCCCAGCTGGCTGCCGCTGGCGGCCGTCGGGACGACTCTGCTGCTGTGGGCCAGCGCGTTCGTGGCGATCCGGCACCTGGGGCAGGACTTCTCGGCCGGCCCGCTCTCGTTGGGTCGCCTGCTGGTGGGGGCGGCGGTCCTGGGCGTGGTGGCGCTGAGCCGGGGGGTGCCGCACCCGACCCGGCGCGAGTGGGTCTCGCTCGTCAGCATCGGGGTGCTGTGGTTCGGCATCTACAACGTGGCGCTCAACGAGGGCGAGCAGCGGGTCGACGCCGGCACGGCGGCGATGCTGATCCAGCTCTCGCCGGTGCTGATCGCCCTGCTGGCGGCGGTGTTCCTGGACGAGCGCTTCACGGCGTACCTCGGGCTGGGCCTGGCGCTGGCCTTCGGCGGCGTCGCGCTGATCAGTGTCTCCACCCGCGAGTCGGCCGGGCACGACGTGGTCGGGGTGTTCCTGTGCCTGCTCTCGGCGGTGGTCTACTCGATCAGCCTGATCCTGCAGAAGCCGCTGGTCGCGCGGCTGCAGGCGGTCCACGTGACGTGGCTGGCGTGCACCGTCGGCGCCGTGGTGTGCCTGCCGTTCGCGCCGGGACTGCTCCGCGAGCTGGGCGAGGCGCCGGCCTCGAGCACCTGGTGGCTGGTCTACCTCGGGGTGTTCCCGACCGCGATCGCGTTCACGACCTACGCGTTCGCGCTCAAGCACATGTCCGCGTCCAACCTGGGCGTCACGACCTACCTCGTGCCGCCGATCACCATCGTGATGGGCTGGCTGGCGCTCGGCGAGACCCCGCCGACCATGGCGTACGCCGGTGGCGCGCTCGCCCTCGTCGGTGTCGCCGTCGCCCGCCGCAAGCCGCGGGTGCGGGCCGACGCCGCCGCACCTGCGTGAGTCAGGGGCGCCTCAGTCGCCCAGCACCTTACCGACGTCCACGATGCCGTCCACGTCGTCGATGGCGGCGGCCAGGCGGGTCACCTCGTCGTCGGTGAGGTCCAAGCCCGCGTCCGCGAAGCCATCGCGGAGCTCCTGCTCGACGGTCCGCTCCGGGGCGCCCTCCTGGTAGGAGCCCACACGGTCGACGACGCCCTGCACTGCCTGGATCTTCTCTGTCTGCATGTCGCGAGGGTGCCCCCGACGGCGGTCGCCACACTGCCCGACGGGGTGAGGAGGGGCGCTCCCGACCACAGCTCGCACCGACCCGCAGGCGCCGGCAGGCATCCTCGAAGCGTCGGACGGCCTCGGCGCAGAGGCAGCGGTGCTCGTGCGGCTCGGGGTCGGTGGGGCGGGTGGGCTGACAGGCCGGGATACGACGAATTCGATCTCACCCCTACTGCGCAGTAAGGGTGAGATCGAATGCGGAGTACCCCGCTGACGTGACCCCTGGGACCCGAGTGACCCCTGGGACTCAGCCCCCGCCGGCCCCGCCGGCGGCGTCCTCGGCCTCCAGCCAGCCCCGGAACGCCTCGAGGTTGCGGGTGGACTCCCCGCGCAGCTTGCGCCACTCCCACTCCTTGCGGATCGAGGAGGCGAAGCCGAGCTCGAGGATCGCGTTGAACGACTCGTCGGCGTAGCTCAGCACCGACCCGAGGAGCCGGTCTAACTCGTCGGGGGTGGCGACGTCCAGCGGCAGCCGGGCATCGAGGTAGATGTCGCCGTGGTGGTCGCAGGCGAACGCGACGGCGTACATCTTCAGGTTGCGCTCGAGCAGCCAGCGCCACACGCGCTCGTGGTTCTCGTCGGGGCGGCGGCACACGAAGGCGTGGATGCCCAGGGCGTGCGGGCCGACGTCGAGGCGCACGGGGGTCTGCAGCTTCTTCTCGCCGGGCAACGCGAAGGAGAACACCCCGTCGGCGACCTCGTCGGCCTCCAGCTCGTTGTCGGCGAGGTAGCCGCGCACGACCTCGATGACCTGCTCGCGACCCTCGTCCCGCCTCGACTCCAGCTCCTGCTCGATCACGCCGTGACCTCCGCCCTCATCAGCTGCCGGGCCCGCTCGTAGGTCTCCAGCATCGCGCCGGCCGTCGCGTCCCAGCTGAACTCCCGTGCCTGTGCCGCCGCGCCCGCCGCCAGCCGGTCGTGCAGGCCCGGCTCGGTCAGCACGCGTGCGAGCGCACGCGCCCAGTCGGTGTCGTCGTGGGTGTCGACGAGCAGCCCGCTCCGCTCATGGCGTACGACGGTGGGCAGCCCGCCCACGGCCGCGGCCACCACCGGCGTACCGCACGCGCCCGCCTCCGCCGCGACGAGCCCGAACGACTCGTTGTAGCTCGGCACGGCGACCAGTGTCGCGGCGGCGTACCACTGCGCCAGCTGCGACTGGGCCACGGGCGGGACGAACCGCACGACGTCGTCGAGCCCGAGGGTGACCGCGAGCTCGACGAGCGACTCCGGGTGCTCCAGGCCCGACCCGGAGGGGCCGCCGACGACCGGGACCACGAGCCGCGAGCGCAGCGCGGGCTGGCGCTCGAGCAGCACGGCGACCGCGCGCAGCAGCACGTCGGGCGCCTTGAGCGGCTGGATGCGGCCGGCGAACAGCACGACCTGCGCGTCGGCCGGCAGGCCCAGCGCGGCGCGAGCGGCGGCCTGCGAGCCGGGCCGGAAGACGTCGAGGTCAACTCCGGGGTGGACGACCTCGACGCGGCCGGGGTCGGCGTCGTAGAGGTTGATCAGCTGCTTGGCCTCGATGTCGGTGTTGGCGACGAGCACGTCCGCGGCCTCGACCACCTGCTGCTCGCCGATGACGCGGGCCTCGGGCTCGGGGGTGTCGCCCTCGGCGAGCGACTCGTTCTTGACCCGGGCCATCGTGTGCATGGTGTGCACCAGCGGCACGCCCCAGCGGTCGCGGGCGAGCGCGCCGACCTGGCCTGAGAGCCAGTAGTGGGAGTGCACGGCGTCGTAGTGGCCCCGCGGCTGCACCGCCTCGGTGCGCAGCACCTCGCGGGCGAACACGCACAGCTGGCCGGGCAGCGCGTCCTTGGCCAGGCCCTCGTAGGGACCGGCGTGGACGTGGCGCACCAGCACCCCGTCGGCGGCCTCGACGACCGGCGGCAGCGCGGAGGAGGTGGCGCGGGTGAACACGTCGACCTCGATGCCCTGCCGCGCCAGACGTCGGGCCAGCTCGATGACGTAGACGTTCATGCCGCCCGCATCACCGGTGCCCGGCTGGTCGAGCGGGGAGGTGTGCAGGCTGATCATCGCGAGACGGCGCACGGGCCGGGCGACATCAGGGCTCACAGGCTCCCTCACGGGTGATCGACGGGTCAGCGATGGTGGACGACGGTCGGGTCGGGCTCAACACCAGTGAACACCCGACCACCCCGGGGCATTCCCACCCCATGGGTGGTGGGCCGGTACGCCGGCGGGCACCGCCCGCCCGTCGGGCTCAGCGCGCGTGGCTGCCGGGACGCTTCTCAGCCGAGCGCTTCTCAGCCGCGCGCCTCGCGGCGGTCCGCCCGGCCCGCGCGGGCTCCGCGGAGGACCCGGTCGCCCGCCTCGGCCCGACCGGGCGTACCCGCTCCCAGCCCACCGGCACGAGCACCACGAGCACCAGCCCGACGACCCCGGCGCGGACCGGGTCGCCGTCGAGACCGGCGACGGCGCCGAGCGACCAGCACAGCAGCGCCAGGCAGACGCCGACGACCGCGCGCAGCGGGACGGGCTTGACCATCCCCGCACCCGCGGCGACGGCGACGACGGTGAGCAGCGCGGCGCCCACCCACAGCAGCGGGTCGAGGTCGGTGGCCCAGCGTGCGACCCACGCCCCGGCCCCGAGCACCCCGATGCCGCTGACGACGGTCCCGACCTGCACGCGCACCCCACCCTCCCGACGCTCCCCGGAGGACCTGTCCGGCCCCACTGCGCCGCCCCACGACGGCCGCACCCGACCCGGCTCGAGCGCTGCCCCATCGTGCACCACCGGGCACCGCGGGACCAGAGCCGTCCCACCCGCCTGTGGGTCCCCTCGCGGACCGGGTGGTTCGATGGCGCTATGACGTCCCACACCGAGTCCGACACCCGTCGTACCGCCGTCGTGACCGGCGCCAGCAGCGGCATCGGCGCCGCCACCGCCCGTGCCCTGGCCGCGGAGGGGTTCCACGTCTACTGCGCGGCCCGGCGCACCGAGCGGGTCGTCGAGCTGGCCGAGGAGATCGGCGGCACCCCCGTGACCGTCGACGTCACCTCCGAGGACTCCGTCGCCGCGCTCGCCTCGACCGTCGGCGACCGGCTCGACGTGCTGGTCAACAACGCCGGCGGCGCGTTCGGCTCGGCCCCGGTGGCGGAGGCCGACGCCGAGCAGTGGCGCGCGATGTACGAGGTCAACGTCATCGGGCTGATGCTCGTCACCCGCGCCCTGCTGCCGGCACTGAAGGCCTCGGGCGCCGGTGTGATCTGCAACGTCGGCTCGACCGCGGGCCGGATCGCCTACGAGGGCGGGGCGGGCTACACGGCCGCGAAGCACGGCACCCAGGTCGTCACCGAGACGCTGCGCCTGGAGCTCTTCGACCAGCCCGTGCGGGTCTGCGAGGTCGCGCCCGGCATGGTCAAGACCGACGAGTTCTCGCTCGTCCGCTTCGGCGGCGACCAGGACAAGGCGGACGCCGTGTACGCCGGGGTCCGCGAGCCGCTGGTCGCCGAGGACGTCGCCGACGCGATCTCCTGGGTCGTCACCCGGCCCCCGCACGTCAACATCGACGAGCTCGTCATCCGGCCGCGTGCCCAGGCCGCCCAGCACAAGGTCCACCGGGAGCCCTGAGCGAAGCGAACGGCGACTGACGCGGCCGGGTCACGGACAGGTGGCTCGCCGGCGCACGGCGCGTGGAAGACTGCGGGCCGTGCAGACGATCGGACTCATCGGCGGGATGAGCTGGGAGAGCAGCGCCGCCTACTACGAACTCCTCAACACCGGTGTCGAGAAGCGGGTCGGCGACCTGTCGTCGGCGAAGACGATCATGTCGTCGGTCGACTTCGCCGAGGTCACGCGCCTGCAGGAGGCCGAGGACTGGGACGGCGTCGCGCGCATCCTGGTCGAGGCCGCGCAGGGCGTGGAGCGCGCAGGCGCCGACTTCCTGCTGCTGTGCACCACGACCTTCCACCGGGTCTTCGACCAGGTCGAGGCGGCGGTGGACATCCCGGTGGTGCACCTGGCCGACGTGGTCGCCGAGGCGTGCAAGGCCGCGGGGCTCTCCCAGGTCGGCTTCCTCGGGACGACCTTCGCGATGGAGCGGTCCTTCTTCACCGACCGGCTCGCCTCGCACGGCCTGACCGTCCACGTGCCGCCCACCGACCACCACGACACGGTCAACACGATCATCTACGACGAGCTCGTGCACGGCCGCGTGGTCACCAAGTCGCGGCGTACCGTCGTCAGCCTCATCGACGACCTCTGGGACGCCGGCGCGGGCGGGGTCATCCTCGGTTGCACCGAGCTCGAGCTGCTCGTCCGCCAGGCCGACGCCGACATCCCCGTCTTCCCCTGCACCAGCCTGCACGTCGAGGCTGCTCTGGACCGCGCGCTGGCCTGAGGGGCGCCGGGATACGACGAATTCGATCTCACCCTTACTGCGCAGTAAGGGTGAAAAAGAATGCGGAGTAACCCCGCCGTGTGACCCCTGTGACGCCTGAGACCCCTGAGGTCGCGCTGGACCGAGCCGGGCTCAGCCCTGCGGCGCGCGGTCCGGCGGGAAGCCACCGGTGGCGATCGGGCCCCACGAGGTGGGGGTGATCCGGAGCAGCGACTTGCCCTGACGGCGCATGGCGGCGCGGTACTCCTCCCAGTCCGGGTGCTCCCCGGAGATGCAGCGGAAGTACTCCACCAGCCCGTCCTCGGCGGCCTGCGACGGCATGTCGAGCACGGCCGCCTCGCCGTCGACCTGCACGTAGGCGTCGTCCCACCCCTGCCCGTGCACCAGCACCGAGCAGCGCGGGTCGCGCCGCAGGTTCACCGCCTTCGCGCGGTCGGGGTAGGTCGAGATCACGATCTTTCCGTCGGCGTCGACTCCCCCGGTGACCGGCGACATCTGGGGGCGTCCGTCGCGCCGGAAGGTCACCAGCGTCATGTGGTGCAGCGGCCGCACGAAGTGCAGCAGCTCGTTGAGGTCGACGCGTCGGGCTGTCGCGAGGTTCGCCATGGCCTCGACAGTACGTCGCCGACGACCCACCCCTCAGGGCCGTCGCGCGCCGAACCGGCGCATCAACACGCCGGCTCGACCCACCACGCCCACCAGCCCAGGCAGCCGTACGCCGGTCAGCGACGCTTCACGCGCACCCAGTCGCTCGCGTTGCCGGCCCGGTCGAGCACGCGGACCCAGTCCAGCAACCGGTCGTCGCGCGTGTACCCGACGGCCCGGCCGTCCACCACGCGCAAGGTCCCGGCCGACCCGTTGCGCCGCCCCGCGTGCAGGACGGTGTGCGGCCCGCTGACCCCCGAGCGACCGGCCGCGCCGGCCGTGCCCGCGGGGCCGGCCCGGTCCACCGCACGCACCCGGAGCTCCCACCGCTGCTCGCGCCGCACCCAGCGCGCCGACACCGCCTTCACGCGCGGGGCCCTGGTGTCGAGCCCGATCCGGTCGGCCAGCACCTCGCCGTCGCGAGCACCGCCGTCGATGCGCACCTGCACGCCCCTGTCCCCGGCCGCGAGGAGCCAGTCGTAGTCGCAGTCCTCCCGCAGCCCCACCGACACCGGCTCTCCGGCCTCAGCAGTCCCACCAGGCTCCGACGACCCACCGCCCAGCGCGGCGAACGTCAGCCCGGTGGCGTCCGCGGGCGCGACGACCCGCACCGTCACCTGCGGGGTGCGTGTCCAGGACTCCCCGGCGTTGACCCGCACCGACACCGGCCCGGCGCACGGCTCGGGCTCGGCGGCCAGCGGCTCGACGTCGGGCGCCCTCACTGTCCGGGCGAACCACGTGTAGGTGCCGGAGTCGAAGCGCTGCACCCGACGGTTGCCGGTGTCGGCGATCCAGAGGTTCCCCGCCAGGCCGCTGCCGTCCTGGGCGAACTGCGCCAGCGCCGCGGCGCCCCGCAGCCGGCCCACGCCCGAGCCGCCTCGACCCGGCACGCCCCGGGTCCGGTAGAGCGAGAGCTCGTTGTCCCCGTCGAGGAACTGCAGCACCTGGTTGGCCGCGTCGACCACGACCACCTGGCCGAACCGGTCGGCCACGACGCCGCTGGGCTGCGGCCGCCTCCCGCCGCCGACACGACGCACCTTGCGGACCTGCAGCGGCCGGGCGCCGTCACCGAGGCGGGCCGCGTCGAAGACCAGCAGCCGCGCGCGGTCCGGCACCGTCACCAGCAGCCGGTCGGGTCGCCCCTGGCCGGCGCGGAGGAAGGCCAGGCCGCCCGCCGGCGTCCCTCCCGGCAGCACGACGGTCGCGCGCAGCACGCCGGTGCGGGAGTACTCCGCGACCGTCCCGCGGCAGCGGTCCGCGACGTAGACCGCTCCAGGGCCGAGCGCGAGGTCGCCGTACCTCCGCGCGTCACCGCCGTCGACGGGGCAGCTCAGCACCGGCCGGTGCGCGAAGGTCCGCACCAGCCGTCCGCGCCGGTCCAACAGCGAGACGCGCTCGCCGTCGTCGACCCACAGCTGGTCGCGCCCGTCGACCGCGAGCCCGGTGACCGGCAACCCGCCGGGCACCGGCAGCGCCCTGCGCCGCGTGCCGTCGGCGCCCAGACGCACCACCCCGCGCCCGTGCTCGAACCCGACGTACGACGTCCCGCGGCTGTTCACCGCCACGGCGATGGGCCCGAGCGTGCTCGGCCCCGCCGCGTCCGGCTCGGCCGACTCCTGCTCGGCCGACTCCTGCTCGGCCGACTCCGGCTCGACCGTCGCCGCGGGCGGGTCGTCGGCCACCGCGGGCACCGCCGCACCGACGGTCGTCGAGGCGACCCCGGAGGTCACCAGCAGAGCGCCGGCCACCGCCGACGCGAGTCGTCCTCGCGCGTGATCGCGCGGCCCCCCAGCCAACGTCACCCGCCCGAGCGTAGGGAGCCGGCACCCGCCCGGGAAGGGCCCAACGACCCGCGTTACCGAAGTTCGACCGAGCTGTGGATCTCCCGGGCACCCCCGCTCCCGCGGGACGGATGACGTCCCGAGGGACCAAGGGGGTGAAGCGGCCACCTGCACGAAGGAGCCGCGAGTGGGTACCGGAGGAGCATGAGCACCTCGACCACCGCACCTCCCCGGGCGAGCGGCACCGACGACGCCGCCCTGGCCTCCCTGCGCCGCTGGAACCTCGGCCTCACGATCCTGCACGCCGCCCAGGCGGTGCTCGTGCTGGTGCTGGCCGGTGACTTCGCGATCAGCGTCGTCGAGACCTTCCCCGAGGGCCCTCCGGGCACCACGCCGCCGCAGGCCGAGGCGCTCTTCGACGTCCGGATCGGGTACGCCGTGGCGGCGTTCCTCCTGCTGGCGGCACTCGACCACGGGATGACCGCGACGGTGGCGCGCGGGGTCTACGAGCGCGACCTGCGGGCCGGGATCAACCGGTTCCGCTGGATGGAGTACTCCGTCAGCGCCACGCTGATGATCCTGCTCATCGCCTCCTACAACGGCATCACGGAGGTCTCCGCGGTGATCGCGATCGCCGGCGCCAACGTCGCGATGATCCTCTTCGGCTGGGTCCAGGAGGCCGTGAACCCGCCCGGGGAGCCGACCCGCACGATGCTGCCGTTCTGGGCGGGCACCGTCGCCGGGCTGGCGCCGTGGGTGGCGATCGTGGTCAGCACCGTGGGCGCGCCGGAGGTGCCGGGCTTCGTCTACGGGATCGTCGTGAGCCTGTTCGTGTTCTTCTCCAGCTTCGGGCTCAACCAGTGGCTGCAGTACCGCGGGGTGGGGCCGTGGGCGAGCTACGGCTTCGGCGAGAAGGCGTACCTGGTGCTGAGCCTGGTCGCCAAGAGCGCCCTGGCCTGGCAGATCTTCGGCGGGTCGCTGGCCGGCTGACGCGGGGATGAGGCGGGGCTGAGGCGGGGGCCGCTCGGCAAGGAATCGGCGTATCCGCGCGGCGGACCTAGACTCGTGGCCCGTGCCAGAGACCCGTTCCGCCCAGCTTCGCAACGTCGCCATCGTCGCCCACGTCGACCACGGGAAGACCACCCTCGTCGACGCGATGCTCCACCAGGCCGGCGCGTTCAGCGCCCACGAGGCCGAGGGCGTCGCCGAGCGCGTCATGGACTCCGGTGACCTCGAGCGCGAGAAGGGCATCACGATCCTCGCGAAGAACACCGCGGTGAAGTACGTCGGCCCCTCGGCGCCCGACGGCATGACCATCAACATCATCGACACCCCCGGCCACGCCGACTTCGGTGGCGAGGTCGAGCGCGGCCTGTCGATGGTCGACGGCATCGTGCTGCTGGTCGACGCCTCCGAGGGTCCGCTGCCGCAGACCCGCTTCGTGCTGCGCAAGGCGCTCAACGCCGACATGCCGGTGATCCTGGTCGTCAACAAGACCGACCGGTCCGACGCCCGGATCTCCGAGGTCGTCGACGAGACCTACGAGCTGTTCATGGACCTGCTCGACGAGTCGCACTCCCAGGACGCCCTGGACTTCCCGGTCGTGTACGCCTCCGGCAAGGCCGGCGTCGCGAGCCTCGAGCAGCCCGAGGACGGCACCCTGCCCGGTGACTCCCAGGACCTCGAGCCGCTGTTCCGCACGATCATCGAGACCATCCCCGCCCCGAAGTACGTCGAGGGCGCGCCCCTGCAGGCACACGTCACCAACCTCGACTCCAGCCCGTTCCTGGGTCGCCTGGCGCTGCTGCGCATCCACCAGGGCGAGCTGAAGAAGGGCCAGACCGTGGCCTGGATGCAGCGCAGCGGCGAGGTCAAGAACGTCCGCATCTCCGAGCTCCTCATCACCGAGGGCCTGGAGCGCAAGCCCGGCGAGGTCGCCTACCCCGGTGACATCGTCGCCATCGCGGGCATCCCCGACATCACCATCGGTGAGACCCTGGCCGACCCGGAGAACCCGGTCGCCCTGCCGCTGATCCACGTCGACGACCCGGCCATCTCGATGACCATCGGCACCAACACCTCCCCGCTCGTGGGCAAGGTCAAGGGCTCGAAGGTCACCGCCCGCCTGGTCAAGGACCGCCTGGACTCCGAGCTCATCGGCAACGTCTCGCTCAAGATCCTCCCGACCGACCGCCCCGACGCGTGGGAGGTCCAGGGCCGCGGCGAGCTGGCGCTGGCGATCCTCGTGGAGCAGATGCGCCGCGAGGGCTACGAGCTGACCGTCGGCAAGCCGCAGGTGGTCACCAAGGAGGTCGACGGCAAGGTCCACGAGCCGATGGAGCGCCTCACGATCGACGCCCCCGAGGAGTACCTCGGCGCGATCACCGAGCTGCTGGCCACCCGCAAGGGCCGCATGGAGCAGATGACCAACCACGGCACCGGCTGGGTGCGCATGGAGTTCGTCGTCCCCGCGCGCGGCCTGATCGGCTTCCGCACCGAGTTCCTCACCGAGACCCGCGGCACCGGCATCGCCCACCACATCTCCGAGGGCTACGAGCCGTGGGCCGGCGAGATCCGCTCGCGCAACTCCGGCTCGCTGGTCGCGGACCGCAAGGGTGCGGCGACGGCGTACGCGATGACCTCGCTCCAGGAGCGCGGCACGATGTTCGTCGAGCCGACCACCGAGGTCTACGAGGGCATGATCGTCGGCGAGAACTCCCGCGCCGACGACATGGACGTCAACATCACCAAGGAGAAGCAGCAGACCAACATCCGGTCCGCCACCTCCGACAACTTCGAGAAGCTCATCCCGCCGCGCAAGCTCAGCCTCGAGCAGTGCCTGGAGTTCTGCCGCGAGGACGAGTGCGTCGAGGTCACCCCCGACAGCGTCCGCATCCGCAAGGTCATCCTCGACCAGAACGAGCGGGCGAAGATCGCGAGCCGCGCGCGCAAGGCCGCCCGCGGCTGACCGCGGCTGACCGGGGCTTCACCCGCACACCGAGCAGCACGAAGGCGCCGGGGCCGTCCGCGAGGACGGCCCCGGCGCCTTTCTGCGTCCGGCCCCGGAGAGGTCCCGGGCAGGAGCGGCTCAGCCGGCCCCGACGATCATCAGCGTCCCGGCGAAGACGATCCCGGAGAGCACCAGCGTCACGAAGGTGTAGCCCAGGATGTCGCGCACCCGCAGGCCCGCGACCGCCAGCAGCGGCACCGCCCAGAACGGCTGGATCATGTTGGTCCACTGGTCGCCGTACGCGATCGCCATGATCACCACCGACTGGTCGACGCCCTGCGCGTCGGCGGCCCCGGCGAACAGCGGCGCCATCAGCGCGAACTGGCCCCCGCCGGAGGGCACGAACATGTTGAGCAGCCCCGCGGAGAGGAAGGCCAGCACGCCCAGCGTGCCCGGGCTGGAGACGTCGATGAAGAACTCGCTGATGATCTCGACCAGCCCGGTCGCGCCCATCATCCCGATGATGCCAGCGTAGAGCGGGTACTGCAGCAGCACCTCGCCGACGGTCCGGCCGCCGCGGGCGATCAGCTCGGCGAGCTCCTTGGCGTTGCCCACGAGGAGCAGGATCAGCGCCAGGAAGGTCCAGTTGACCAGGTCGAGGTTGAGGGTGAACCCGTTGTCGTAGAAGAACAGCACCAGGTACGTCGACATGAAGACTCCGGCCAGCAGCGTGACGCCGCGGAAGGTGTCGATGCGGTCCGCCGGCGAGGGCCGGGTCTCGTGGTCGACCGACGTCGCCGCCGGGGCCTCGGCCGCCTCGTCGTACACCGCGTCGGGGGCGGCGACCACGTCCTTCTCGTCCGAGGGGGCGAGCGCCATCATCGCGACGGTGATGACCGCCAGCGTGACCAGCGTGGCGATGATGTTCCAGGACGAGAAGGTCGTCTCCGCGACGGGGACCAGCCCGCCGGGCAGGTCGGTGTAGGCACCGCCCTCGGTGGCGGCGTTCAGCGGGCCCGAGCCGGAGTAGCCCATGTGCCACACCACGAAGCCGGAGTAGCCGGCCGCGACCAGCAGCGGGTAGTGCAGCGGCCGGCCGCGGTCGCGGAAGACCCGCGAGACCTCGACCGCCATGACGCCCGCGACGATCAGCCCGAGGCCGAAGCTGACCAGCGAGGCCAGGCCGCCGACCAGCGCGAGGTACCCGTAGGCCTGGCGGGGGCTGCGCGGTAGCTGCGCGACCTTCACCAGGAGCTTGTGCGCGGGGCCGACGTTGGCCAGCGAGTAGCCCAGCAGCAGCACCAGCGCCACCTGGGTCATGAAGGCGAGCAGGCCGGTGAGGCCGTCGCCCCAGGCCAGCACGACCTCGTCGGCGGAGGCGTCGGTCATGGTCAGCGCGCCGTGGCGGTCGGGATTGGGGCGGATCAGGTCGTGGCCCATCATCTGGCGGAAGACGGCCTGCCATTCGCCCCGCTTCAGATCGCGCCCGACGCCGAAGGTGGGCAGGTCCTCGTGCCCCTTGGCGCGGACCTTTTCCGTCGGATTGCCGATCAGGATGTCGATCAGGTGGCCCGAGCCGAACCATTCGCTCGTCCGCAGAATCGCCGAGAGCGCCTTGCGCACCGCCTCGGTCCCGTCAAAGACATCCGCGGGGCGATCGCAGAGGTCGCATTTGCCGCAGCCCTGGGCCTCTTCCCCGAAGTATTCCAACAGGGTGGCGCGGCGGCAGTCCAACGCCTCGGCCAGGCCCAGAAGCGCGTTCAGCCGGCCATGGTCGGCCATGCGGCGTTCGGGCGGGGCCAGGCCTTCGTCGATCTGCGACCGGCGCAGGCGAATGTCATCCGCGCCGAACAAGGTCAGCGTCTCGGCCGGGGCTCCGTCGCGGCCGGCGCGGCCGATTTCCTGGTAGTAGGCCTCGATCGACTTGGGCAGATCGGCGTGGGCGACCCAACGGATATCGGGTTTGTCGACGCCCATGCCAAAGGCAACGGTGGCCACGACGATCACCCCGTCCTCTTGCTGGAAGCGCTGTTCGGCCAGGCGGCGATCGTCGGCCTCCATCCCGCCATGATAGTAGATCGCGGGATGCCCGGCCTCGCGCAGGGCCTTCGACAGGGTCTCGGTCTTGGCGCGGGTGCCGCAATAGACGATGCCCGACTGGCCCTTTCGGGCGGCGGCAAAGTCCAGGATCTGGCGGCGCGGACTGTCCTTGGCGGCAAAGGCCAGATGGATATTGGGCCGATCAAAACTGGAGACGAAGTGACGGGCCTGGGTCAGGTCCAACCGTTCGGCAATTTCCGTTCGTGTGCGTTGATCCGCCGTGGCGGTCAGGGCGATGCGCGGTACATGGGGAAATTCCCGGTGCAGCAGGGACAGTTGCAAATAATCATTGCGGAAATCATGGCCCCACTCACTAACGCAATGCGCCTCGTCCACGGC
>LUPK01000026.1 GCA_001627335.1 Nocardioides sp. REDSEA-S33_B3
GCCGGCCCGCCCCGGGTACCGACCCCTATGGCCCAAGTGGCCATCAACCAAGAAACCAACCGCGACCGACTCCACGCAGGTTGACAGGTTCCGTGGCCGGTGAAGCTCCGTCGTCCCGTGGCAGGGTCTGTCGGCCGGCCGATGAACCTTGCCGGGCGGCCGACCTAGAGGTACATCCCCCCGGAGTCCCCGGGCGTGGGGCCGGGCTCCTCACCGGGCTGACCCGGCTGCCCGGGATGACCACCGTGACCCGCGGGCAGCCCGCGGCGCATCTGCTCGAACTGCGCCCGCGCGGCCATCTGCTGGGCGTAGATCGCGGTCTGCAGCCCGTGGAAGAGCCCCTCGAGCCAGCCCACGAGCTGGGCCTGGGCGATGCGCAGCTCGCCCTCGGAGGGCGTGACGTCCTCGGTGAAGGGCAGGCTGAGCCGGTGCAGCTCCTCGATCAGCTCGGGGGCCAGGCCGGCCTCGAGCTCGGTGATCGAGGCGGCGTGGATGTCGCGCAGCCGGTTGCGGCTGGCCTCGTCGAGCGGGGCCGCCTTCACCTCCTCGAGCAGCTGGCGGATCATCCCGCCGATGCGCATCACCTTCGCCGGCTGCTCGACCAGCTCGGTGAGGTGCCGCTCGTCGTCGGAGTCGCCGGTGGTGCCCTCCGACGGCGCCTGGCCCTGGCTGACCATCGCCATGGCGGCCGCGGCGGGCATGGTGCCGATCGGTCGGCCGTCGGGGCCGACCACGACGACCTGCTGCTCCTCTGTCTGGCCGTTCTGGCCGCCCTGGGCGCCGTGACCCGGCTGACCGGTGGGGGACTGCTGCTCGCTCATGCCTCCACCCTAGGGGGACGTACGACGCTCACGGGGTGAGCAGAATCTTGCCGGTGTGCGCGCCCGAGCCCATCAGCTCGTGGGCGGCCACCACGTCGTCGAGACCGAGGACCTCGTGGACGATCGGGCGCACCTTGCCCTCGGCGACCAGCGGCCAGACGTGCTCCACCACCCCGGCGCAGATGGCGGACTTGCCCTCGACGGGTCGCGCCCGCAGCGAGGTCGCGATGACCGCGCCGCGCTTGGTGAGCAGCTTCGCGAGGTCGAGCTCGGCCTTCGTCCCGCCCTGCATGCCGATGACGACCAGCCGGCCCTCGGTGGCGAGCGCCTCGACGTTGCGGGCGAGGTACTTCGCGCCCATGTTGTCGAGGATGACGTCGGCCCCGTGGCCGCCGGTCGCCTCGCGCAGGACCTCGACGAAGTCCTGCTCCCCGTAGTCGATGGTGACGTCGGCCCCCAGCGAGCGGCAGAACTCCAGCTTTTCCGCCGTGCCGCCGGTCGTCGCCACCCGCGCCCCGAGGGCGTGGGCGAGCTGGATCGCGAACGTGCCGATGCCGCCCGCGCCGCCGTGGACGAGGAACGTCTCGTCGGGACGCAGGCCGGCGACCATGAAGACGTTGGACCACACGGTCGCCGCGACCTCCGGCAGCGCGGCGGCGGTGACCAGGTCGACCCCGTCGGGCACGGGCATGACCTGCCCCGCGGGCACGGCCACGCGCTCGGCGTACCCGCCCCCGGCCAGCAGGCAGCAGACCTCGTCGCCCACCGACCACTGCGTCACGCCCTCGCCGACCTCGGCGACGGTGCCGGAGCACTCCATGCCGAAGATGTCGGAGGCGCCGGGCGGCGGCGGGTAGAAGCCCATCCGCTGCAGCAGGTCGGCGCGGTTCAGCCCCGCGGCGGTGACCTCCACGACGACCTCGCCGGCCCCGGCCTGCGGGTCGGGCATCTCGGCGACGGACAGGACCTCGGGACCACCGGTCCCCTGGGCGACGACGGCACGCATGGTGTCGACGCTACCGGGGCCGTGATGTCGCCCGGGCAGGCCCGGGGGAGCGGTGAGTCCTCAACCCGTCTGGGCCCGGAGTGGGTTGCTGACACACCGCCGTACGCCGTGCCGTGGGGGCGGTGACCTGTCAACCGAATCGGCCGGGCAGCCGGTTGATCTCGCACCGCTGATCAGCGGACCGGGGCCGGGCGGTGAACTGTCAACCGATCGAGGCCACAGGACGGTTGATGACGCACCGCCCCCGCCGTCCCGCAGGGCTCACGCGTCCTCGAGCTCCCGGGCGTCGCCGGAGTGGTCGACCGCGCTGTCGTCGGGGACCTCGACGTCCTCGTCCTCGGCGGCGGTGGCGCCGGCGGGGCGGTCCCAGGCCTCGGCGAGGGCACGGGCGCGGCCGGCGAGCTCCTCGAGCTCCTCGGGCCCGGCGCCCTGGCGGCCCGCGGCCAGCCCGAGAAGGAAGGTCGAGATGGGGGCGGCCGGGCGTACGACGTTGTGCGCGGCGACCCGCGCGAGGTCGAGCACCAGTGCCTCGTCGACCTCGGCGTCGAGGTCCAGCGCGTCGCAGAGCTCGTCGATCCAGTCGGGGAGGTTCACGGGGCCCACTATCCGCGTCGACACGCGCGGCGACAACCCCGCCCCGGAGGGGTCACCCGCCAGCACTCAGGACAGGTCGCGCAGGTCCTCCCACGTGTCGACGTCGCGGTGCTCGTCGCCGACCGTCGGCACCTCGGCCAGGTCCAGCGGGGCCAGCAGCGCGCGCAGCGCCATGCCGTGCTGCCCCTCCCGGTCGGGTCGTACGCCGCTGAGCCGGTCGGTCCGCAGCACCAGCGCCAGCGGGTGCCGGCCGTCGGGGTCCACGAGCCGGGCGCCGTCGGCGTCGCCGATGCCCGCCCGGAGCCGGTCGAAGGTCGTCGCGGTGACCAGGGGCATGTCCACGGCCAGGACGGCCAGCAGCGGGGGCGGGCGCAGCAGCGAGTCGAGCCCGGTCAGCAGGCCGGCGACCGGGCCGCCGTGGCGCGGGTCCTCCAGCACGAACGTCACCGGGCGGTCGGTCGGCACCTCCTCGCCCACGACGACGACCTCGCGGGCGTCGATGACCGCCTCGAGCGCGCGGGCCAGCAGGGTGCGGCCGTGCAGCTCGACCGAGGCCTTGTCGATGCCGCCCATGCGCACCGCGGTGCCGCCGGCGAGGACGACCGCGGCGAAGGCGCCCAGGGACTCGCCGGGGATCTCGCCGGGCGGAGGAGAGGGGGGTGCGTCGGCCACGTCCTCACTCTCACAGAGTCCTGGCCCGAGGTGGCAGGCTGGAGGGCATGAGTGACGTCACGCTGCGGATCGCGCTGGTCCAGGAGGCAGGCGACCTCGACCCCGACGTCAACCGGTCGCGGCTGGCCGACCTGGTGCCCGACGACGCGGACCTGGTGGTGCTGCCGGAGGCCTTCGCCCGCGACTTCGGGTCGCCGGGCGACGACGTGAGCGCGTTCGCCGAGGAGGTCGGCGGGCCCTTCGACACCGAGCTGACGCGGGTCGCCGAGCAGCACGGGACCACGGTCGTGGCCGGGTCCTTCGAGCGCAGCGACGACCCGGGTCGCCCGTTCAACACGCTGCTGGTGCGCGGGCGGTCGAGGGCGTCGTACCGCAAGATCCACCTCTACGACTCCTTCGGCTACCGCGAGTCCGACCGGCTCAGTCCCGGCCCGCTCGAGCCGGTGACCGTCGACGTCGGCGGGGTCACCGTGGGCCTGATGACCTGCTACGACCTGCGCTTCCCCGAGATGGCGCGCGCCCTGGTCGACGCGGGCGCCGAGCTGCTGGTCGTCCCGGCGGCGTGGGTCGCGGGGGACCGCAAGGTCGACCACTGGCGGACCCTGCTGCGCGCTCGGGCGATCGAGAACACCGTCCACGTGGCCGCGGCCGCCCAGCCGGCGCCGCGCTACAGCGGGCACTCGATGGTCGTCGACCCGCTCGGCGACGTGCTCGCCGAGGCCGGCGACGGGCCCGAGGTCGTGCGAGCCGTGGTGAGCTGCGAGCGGCTGCTCGAGGCCCGCCGGACCAACCCCTCGCTGACGAACCGACGGCTGTAGGCTCGAGCGCCGTGTCCCGAGCCGCCCCCCGACGCCGCGCGGAGAAGCCGCGCCGCGCCCGTCGCACGCGGCCAGGACGCACCCCTGAGCGCACCCCGGAGCGGGAGTCAGCCGCCGTCGCGGCACCCGCCCCGAGCCGCCCGACGACCCAGGCGACCCCGGCGCCCTCCGGCTCGCCCGCACCGGCGCCGGCCCGCCCGGTGACCCCGCCGGTCACCATTACCTCAGAGGGCGTGACGCCGACCGCGGCCGCGGAGACGGACGGATCCACCGGCCCGACCCAGGACGGCAGCCGGCTCGACCGCTGGCGCGCCCGCGCGGTGGCGCTGGGCGAGTCCCGCGTGCCGCACGTGTCCTGGTGGCTGCTGCTCCTGGCCGGTGTCGGCCTCCTCGTCGCCGGCGTCGTCCCCGTTGGCCCCGCGTGGCTCGGCGGTGCGGGCTCGGTCGCGGTGGCGACCTCCTACGTCTGGGCGCTGGCGGCCCGCACCGGCGGCCGACCGGGCGTCTTCGGCGCCCTGACCGCCCTGGTCGGGGTCGTGGTCCTGCTGGTCGACGACGACCGCGCCAGCACGGGCGCCGCGGTGATGACGTGCGCCCTTTCTGCGGTGCTCGCGGTGATGATGACCGTGCCCGCCAAGCGGTTCCGCGAGGCGGCGCGCGAGTGCGCCGTGGCCGTCGCGATCGCCTCGGTCGGCGCGTTCGCCACCGTCGGCTTCGAGCCGGCGCTGACCGTCGTGCGCTTCCAGTACGCCACCCTCGGGCTCGCGCTCGCCGGCGCGTTCCTGCTCGTCTACCGCCTCGGCGCCGGTCTGCACGGCCTCGGGCGCCGCGGTCTCATCGCCACCGTCGGCGGCGGCGTCGTGCTGCTGGTCTTCGTCGGGTACGCCGAGCTGCTGCGGGAGTATGGCCCCGGCGACGTCGTCACCACGCTGCTCGACGGCGTGCGCTGGTCCCGGGAGAACCTCGGCGCCTTCCCGCGCCCCCTCGAGACCGTCCTCGGCGTCCCGGCGCTCGCCTGGGGCTGCCACATGCGCGCCCGCCGCCGCCAGGGCTGGTGGGTGTGCGCGTTCGGCGCCGCCGGCACCGTCTCGATCGCCAACGCGCTGGTCGACCCGTCGGTGGCGCTGCTCGAGAGCGGCCTCTCCGTGGGCTACGGCCTGCTGATCGGCCTGGTGATCGGGTACGTCGTGATCCGGGTCGACCTGGCCCTGGCCGGCTCCCGTGGGCGTCGCGCCCGCCGCGACGAGCAGGCCAGCGCCGTACGACCCGAGCCGCGGCGCACCGCCGCGCTCCTCTGATCAAGCCGCCGGCGCGACCTGCGGATCCGCTCGACTCGGGGTACGCACCGGTAACGACTACGGTCGATCCGTGCCCCGCGAACAGGTGATCGAGGTGGTGGCCGAGATGGTCGCCAACGTCATGAGCGTCTCCGTCGCCCCCGGCGACCAGGTGGCCGTGGGAGACACGGTCGCGCTGCTGGAGTCGATGAAGATGGAGATCCCCGTCATCGCCGAGCGCGCCGGCACGGTCACCGCGGTCAAGGTCGCCACGGGCGACGTGGTGCAGGAGGGCGACGTGCTGATCGCCCTCACCGTCTGACCCCCACGCCCGATCCGCACCGGACCCGGCCCGCACCCGGCGGGGCTCCTGGCAGAGGGGGCGGGATTCGAACCCGCGGTAGCTCTCGCTACGACCGCTTTCAAGGCGGTTCCGATCGGCCACTCCGGCACCCCTCCATCGCCTCCGGCCGCAGCCGAGGGCTGGGTGCGATCGTAGGCGACGGGGGCGGGTTGAGAGGATGGGGGCATGTCCGGCCTCCCCACCCCGCACGTCTACCGCCTCGCCCCGTCGATGGCGGCGCGGCTGATGGGGCCCGCGCTGGTGCTGCTCGCGCTGCTGGTGCTGGGCCTGACCGCGCTGGTCGCCGCGACCGGTCTCCCGCCGGACCTGCTGGTCGTCGGGATCGCCCTCGGGCTGGCCGCCGTGCTGACCCTGGGCTGGTGGCTGCGCACCCGCGCGTGGGTGCTGCGCGTCGACGAGGAGGGGTACGCCGTCCGCCTGGTCCGTGGCGCCGGCACGCGGGCCGCCCGCTGGACCGACGTCGAGCAGGCCTCGACCGCGAGCCCGAACGGCATCCCCTGCTTCGTGCTGCACCTCAAGGACGGCACCCGCACCACGCTGCCGGTCCAGACGCTGGCCGTGGACCGCGAGGACTTCGTCCGCGAGATGCAGCGCCGCCTCGCCGCCGGGCAGAAGCTCAAGCCGCTCTCCTGAGCGCCCGGCCTGCTCCGTGGCCGCGGGGTGAGGGCGATTCGGCGCCCGCGCACCGCTCCTTGTAGCCTGTCGGGGCTGCATGGAGGCGTCGCCTAGTCAGGTCTATGGCGCCCGCCTGCTAAGCGGGTTTGGGGCTACAACCCCATCGAGGGTTCAAATCCCTCCGCCTCCGCCGGCCTCGGCCCCCGTCCCTCGGACGGGGGCCGAGACGTATGCCCCCGGCATCCCCTCCGCGTCCCTCCGCGCGGGTCCGCGCCATCGACGCAGGCCCGGGCCCCGTGACGGCGTCCGTCTGCAGGTTCCTGCATTGCAGATTTGTGAGGCAGCGCGACGGTGTTTGCCGGGCCCGGTGGCGACACACAATGAGCCACGGGGCCATTCCGTGGGCCCGCACACGATGAGGGGAACTCTCACTGATGAAGATCATGCGCAAGGCCGCGGTCGTGCTGGCCACCGCCATCATGTCCGTCGGCGTCCTCGGAGCCGCTGCTCCCGCCCAGGCTGACACCAGCTGGGGCTGCGGCGGCTTCTGCCGCCCGGCACCCTGAGCCAGCACCCACAGACTGACTCAGTCTCCGGTGGTGGGTTCCTCACCGGGGCGCTCGTTCCCGGTGAGGCCCATCCGCCCCATCGTGTACCCCAGCTGGAAGCGCGTCTCCGCCTCGTACTCCTCCTTGAGGTCGGCCACGTAGCCGGCGTACGTGCGAGGGCTGACGCCCAGGCGCTTGGCTGACACCGGGTCGGCGTGCCCCTCGATGAGCATGCGGATCGTCATCGCCCGCTGCTCGAGCGCGATGTCCTTGAGCATCGAGCTCTCGCGGTTCGCGAACGGTCGTCCGCGCTCCCATGCGCGCTCGAAGACGTCGACGAGGTAGGCGATGATCGACGGCTCGCGCACCGCGACCGCGACGCGCAGGTCCTCGGCTCCCGGGATCAGCGCGACCCGACGGTCGACGATGATCATCCGGTTGAAGAACTCATCGAGCGTGCGCACCTCCGCGCCCCGGGCGGTGACCTCGGCGACGTACTTGTGCGTGACCGAGGAGCGTCGCGCTGAGTGCTGGTAGAGCGTGCGGATCTTGACCCCGCGCTCGAGGGCCGCGACGTCGCGCAGCGCGGCGGCGGCGAGCGTCTGGGCGTCGCGGCCGGTCTGCGGCTGGGCGGTGAGGATCTCGGTCTCGACCTCGGCGACGACGCCGGCGAGGAACTTCCCGATCGCCTCGTCGCGTAGGTAGGTGAACGGGCCGCGGGCGTCCGAGCGCGGTGCACGGCGCCAGGTGGCGGTCACGCTGCCGAAGGCGCGCGCCCAGTCACCGGACTCCTGCAGCAGCCGCACGCTCTCGCTGGTCAGCGGTGAGACGACCCGCGACTGGGCGGTGGCGGGGTCCTCGGGCAGCCAGGTGCCGGCGTCGGGGTCGAGCAGCAGCAGGCCGAGCTCGACGAGCAGGTCGAAGGCCGCGCGGTCCGGGCCGCCCTCGGCGATCCGCTCGTCGTCGACGGCGATCCCGTCCTCGGCGAGCACCCGCTCGAACAGCTCCACCCCGGCCGACTCCAGCAGCGCGCGCTGCTCGGGACCGTACGTCGCCACCACGCCCTCCGATCCTCCGTCGTGCCCCGAGTGGGGCCGATCGTTGCACATTCCTGCAATCCGTCGCACCGCCCTCCCGAGCCGGTACGACGCAGCGAGCCCGCCCCGGCGTACCGGGACGGGCTCGCTGCGGGATGTCTCTCAGAGACCCAGGCGTGCCTTCAGGCCGTCGAGCTCGGTCCAGAGCACGGCCGGCAGGTCGTCGCCGAACTTCTCGAACCACTCCTGGATCTGCGGGATCTCGGCCTTCCACTCCTCCACGTCGACGTGGAGCGCGGCGGCGAGCGCCTCGTCGGTCATGTCGAGGCCCTCGACGTCCATCGAGCCCGGGGCGGGCACGTGGCCGATGGGGGTCTCGACCGCGGCGGCCTGGCCGTCGAGGCGCTCGACGACCCACTTCAGGACGCGGCTGTTCTCGCCGAAGCCGGGCCACAGGAAGCCGCCGTCCTCGTCGCGACGGAACCAGTTGACGTAGAAGATCTTCGGCAGCTTGGACTCGTCGTTGTCCTTGCCGATGTTGATCCAGTGGCCGAAGTAGTCGCCGGCGTTGTAGCCGATGAAGGGCAGCATGGCCATCGGGTCGCGGCGCACGACGCCGGTGGCGCCGATCGCGGCGGCGGTGGTCTCCGAGGAGAGCGTGGCGCCGAGGAACGTGCCGTGGGTCCAGTCGCGGGCCTCGAAGAGCAGCGGGACGGTCGTCTTGCGGCGGCCACCGAAGAGGATCGCGTCGATCGGCACGCCACGCGGGTCGTCGAACTCCGGCGCGAGGATGTCGCACTGCTTGATCGGGGTGCAGTAGCGGCTGTTGGGGTGGCTGGAGAGCTCCTCGGTCTGCTCACCGATCTGGGGGGTCCAGGGCTCGCCCTTCCAGGAGGTGGCCTTGGCCGGCGGGTTCTCCAGGCCCTCCCACCACACGTCGCCGTCCTCGGTCAGGGCCACGTTGGTGAAGACCGAGTTGCCCTTGTTGATGGTGGCCATCGCGTGCGGGTTGGTGTGCTCGTTGGTGCCGGGGGCGACGCCGAAGAACCCGTACTCGGGGTTGACCGCCCACAGGCGGCCGTCCTCACCGATGCGCATCCAGGCGATGTCGTCGCCGATGGACTCGACCTTCCAGCCGGGGATGGTCGGCTTGAGCATCGCCAGGTTGGTCTTGCCGCACGCCGACGGGAACGCGGCGGCGACGTACTTCACGACGCCCTGCGGGCTGGTGAGCTTGAGGATGAGCATGTGCTCGGCGAGCCAGCCCTCGTCACGGGCCATGACCGAGGCGATGCGCAGGGCGTAGCACTTCTTGCCGAGCAGGGCGTTGCCGCCGTAGCCGGACCCGAAGGACCAGATGGCCCGCTCCTCGGGGAACTGCACGATGTACTTGGTGTCGTTGCACGGCCAGGCGACGTCGGCCTCGCCGTCGGCGAGCGGGTGGCCGACGGAGTGGATGGCCTGGACGAAGTCGGCGTCGGTCTCGGTCATCTTGTCGAGGACCGCGGAGCCCATGCGGGCCATGACGCGCATGGAGACGGTGACGTAGGCGGAGTCGGTGAGCTCGATGCCGAACATCGGGCGCTCGGCCTCGAGGTGGCCCATGACGAAGGGGATGACGAACATCGTCCGGCCTCGCATGCAGCCCTCGTAGAGGCCCCGCATGATCCCCTTCATCTGCTCGGGGTCCATCCAGTTGTTGGTGGGCCCGCAGTCCTTCTCGTCGACCGAGCAGATGTAGGTGCGGTCCTCGACGCGCGCGACGTCGATCGGGTCGCTGGCGGCGTAGAAGGAGTTCGGCTTCTTGGCCGGGTCGAGGCGGGTGAACGTGCCGGTGCCCTCGAGGGCCTCGGTCAGCATCGTCCACTCCTCGTCGGAGCCGGTGCACCAGTGGATGGCGTCGGGCTGGGTGAGCTCGGCGACCTCGCGGACGAAGGCGAGGATGCCCTCGTGCGTCGTGGGGGCAGTGCTGAGGTCGATGGACGTGAGGGTCATGGGGCCTCTTCGGGTCTCGCCGGCATGCTTGCCTGAGAAGGTGGACGACGTGGGGAGTAGGCGTCGTTGCCAGCCACGCACACGGTGCGGCGACCCTAATCCGGACATCGGTGTCCGCATATTGGATCGAGCCAAGGGTCGTGGGGCAGGTCACAGCGCCGTACGCCGCAGTGCCGGTGGGCGGTGGGCTCGGCGGTCGAGCGGGCCCTCTCCGGTGGTCGAGCAGCGAGGGGCGCCAGCGACGAGCGGGCGTCGAG
>LUPK01000027.1 GCA_001627335.1 Nocardioides sp. REDSEA-S33_B3
TCGTTCCTCGACGCTGTAGACACCTTCGATGGGCAAGTCGATCACTCCTAGATCAGAGCGACTGACTCACACGCAGACTGGCAGACAGGGCCAGTGGCAGGGTCTATCGGCCGGCCGACAAACCTTGCCCGGCAGCCACACCCGCCGCGTGCCGGCCGGCCCGGCGCCCGAAGAACGAGCCCTCGCCGAGCTGGGTGCCGGAGCAGTAGCCCTTGCCGTCCTGGGCGATGTTGGAGGCGCAGGCGCCGGCGGCGTACAGCCCGGTGACGACCGAGCCGTCGGGGCGCTGGACGCGGCCGTCGAGGTCGGTGCGCATGCCGCCGAGGGTGAACCCGGCGTACATCGCCTTGCCCAGCCGCAGGTCGAAGGCCGCCCACGGGCCGGCGTCCTGGGGCGCCAGGAACTCCCTGCTCTTGTGGAAGTCGGGGTCCTCGCCCTTCGCGGCGTGCTCGTTGTAGCGCGCGAGGGTCTCCTGGACCGAGCCCTCCGGCAGCTCCAGCGCCTGCTCGAGCTCGGCGATGGTGTCGTAGGCGTCGATGATCGGCACCAGCATGGAGTAGTTGGTCAGCTCGCCGTGCTCACTGTCGACGATGACGTACGCCGCGGAGTCCGGCTGCTCCATCACGTGCTGGGAGGTGCGCGAGTGGTAGCTGTCCTCGGCCACGAACCGCTGCCCGTGCTTGTTGACGATGATCCCGGTCAGCAGCGAGGCCGGCGGGTAGACCGGCGCGGTGATGAACGGCTCGTCCATGTGCTTGAGCTCCGCGCCGACGGACTCGCCGAGCCGGATGCCCAGCCCGTCGTCGTACGTCGACCCGAGCGTGAAGAGCTTCGAGCCGAGCGCGGGGGTGTGCGCGGCGACCATGTCGGGGTTCATCACGAACCCGCCGGCGGCCACGACGACCGCGTCCGCGGCGACCACCCCGCTGCGCTCGAACGACTTCCAGGCCACGCCCACCACCGCTCCGGAGTCGTCGGCGACCAGGTTGGTCACGCCGGTCTCGTAGCGCACCTCGGCGCCGGCCTCGGCGAGCCGGTCGCGGAGCAGGTCCATCACCATCTTGGTGCCCTCGGTGTCCCCCGCGACGGGGACCTTGTGGCCGCGGGGAGCCGGACGGGCCTGCTCCTTGTAGGGCCAGACCTTCTCGTTGCCGGTGAACATCAGCCCCTGGGTGCCGGGCTGGATGACGGCCTTCTCGGGGTAGTAGGAGCGCTCGAACTCGAAACCGAGGGCCTCCAGCCAGCCGAAGTGCTCGACCGAGCCGTCGCAGTAGGCGCGGATCTTGTCGTGCTCGGGCTCCTTGGAGACCGCGACGAGGTACTTGTACATCTCCTCGGCCGAGTCCTCGTGACCCGTGGCCTGCTGCACCGGCGTGCCGCCGCCGAGGTAGAAGTGGCCGCCCGACATCGCCGAGGTGCCGCCGTGCACCGCGGCACGCTCGAGCAGCAGCACCCGGGCGCCGGCGCGGGCCGCCTCCAGGGCCGCGCTGCCGCCGGCGATGCCGAAGCCGACCACGACGACGTCGAAGCGCTCGGCCCCCTCGAGGGCGGAGGCGGGCAGGGCGGCGGGGACGGCGGTGCCGGAGGTGCTGGTGTCGCTCATGACACCAAATCTAGAACAAGTTCCACTTTTCCGGAACGACTGGCCGGACACCTGTCCAGCGCGTCGGCGCCGGGGTGGCGCGGGCGCGTACGTCGATAGGATCGGACCCCGCCGACCACGACACCACGACAGGGGCGAGATGACCGTCGACGTGCAGGCTCTCAACGAGTTCGTGCTCATCGGCTCGGCGGTCACGCTGCTCGCGATCCTCGCCGTCCGGCTCTCCAGTCGCGCGGGGCTCCCCTCGCTGCTGATCTACCTGCTCATGGGCGTCGCCCTCGGCGAGGCCGGGCTGGGCATCCCGTTCGCGGACGCCGAGCTGACCCAGGCGCTGGGGTTCGCCGCCCTGGCGGTGATCCTGGCCGAGGGCGGCCTGACCACCAACTGGCGGCAGATGCGCTCCTCGATCCGTCTCGGCGCCTCGCTGGCGACCCTCGGCATCGTCGTGTCGGTGACCCTCGTCGCCGTCGCCGGCCACTACCTCCTCGGCCTCCCCTGGCAGCTGGCGGTGCTGCTCGGGGCGGTGTGCTCGCCCACGGACGCGGCGGCGGTGTTCTCGGTGCTCCGGGTCGTGCCGCTGCCCAAGCGGCTGACCGGGGCGCTCGAGGCCGAGTCGGGTCTCAACGACGCGCCCACCGTCGTCCTGGTCGTCCTCGTCTCGACCGGCGCGGTCAGCGACCACCACCCCGGTGTGGTCGTGGCGATGGTCGTCGGCCAGCTCCTCGGTGGTGTCGCCGTGGGCCTGGCCGCCGGGGTCGGCGGTGCCTGGCTGATGCGTCGGGCGGCGTTGCCCACGGCCGGTCTGTACCCGCTCGCCGTGCTGTCGCTGACCTTCCTCTCCTACGGCGCTGCGGCGGCCGCCCAGGCCTCCGGCTTCGCTGCGGTGTACGTCGCTGCGCTGGTGCTCGGGAACTCCGAGCTGCCCCACCGCGGCGCCACCCGGTCCTTCGCCGAGGGCGTGGCCTGGCTGGCCCAGATCGGGCTGTTCGTCATGCTGGGCCTGCTGCTCTCCCCGGGCCGGATCACCCTGTCGACGGTGGGCCTGGCGCTGGCCGCCGGGCTGGTCCTCACCTTGGTCGCGCGGCCGATCTCGGTGGCGGTGAGCGCCGTGGTGCAGCCGATGCCGTGGCGCGAGCTGGCCTTCCTGTCCTGGGCCGGGCTGCGCGGCGCGGTGCCGATCGTGCTCACCACGATCCCGATGGCCGAGGGGATCGACGGCAGCGAGCGGCTCTTCGACCTGGTCTTCGTGATGGTCGTGGTGTTCACGCTGCTGACCGGTCCGACGCTGCCGTGGGCGGCACGGGTGCTGCGGGTGGCGCGCCGCTCCGAGCCACGCGACCTCGATGTCGAGGCGGCCCCGCTGGAGCGGGTGGCCGCGGACCTGCTGCAGGTGACGATCAGCCCGCGGTCGCTGATGCACGGGGTCGAGGTGGGCGAGCTGCGACTGCCCCAGGGGGCGTCGGTGTCGCTGGTGATCCGAGACGACCAGACGCTGGTGCCCGAGCGGCGTACCGTCCTGCACGCCGGCGACCACCTGCTCGTCGTCACCCCGCGCCGCCAGCGCGAGCAGACCGAGAAGCGGCTGCGGCAGGTCAGTCGCGGCGGGCGACTGGCCCAGTGGCTCGGTCCGGTGCGCTGAGCCCACCGCGGCCGGGGGCGGGGCCAGGGGCGGGGCTCACGGCGCGCAGGCCGCGCCCTCCTGCTTGGCGGTGACCGACGAGCGGCCGGGACGCAGGTCGCCGAAGTCGTTGCCGACGACCACGACCACGCCGGGCAGGTCGACGAGGTCGACCGGAGCCTCGCGGACCGGCGAGGGCTTGGGCAGCACGCTGCGCACCAGCACGACGGCCGGGTCGCGCTTGTCCGCGGCCCACACCTGCACCTTGGCGACCTCGGTGTCGCGCGGGGCGTTGCTGCTGGTGCCCTCGCGGAAGCCGCGCTCGACGAAGCCGTCCATCACGGCGCCGGCCAGGCCCTCGCGGCTGCCCGCGTTGAGGATGGTGACCTCGACCTGCGAGGCGTCCAGGCGCTCGCCCTCCACGACCGTCCACGGCTCGCAGACCCCGGAGTCCTCCGCCTCCCCGCGGCCCGGCAGCGGCGCGGTGGCGTTGGACCAGCCCCAGGCGAGCATCACCAGGAGCAGGACCGCCAGGACGCCGAGCGTCAGGGCGGTGCGGAGACCGGCAGGCAGGTCGATCATGCGGTGCGCTTCCCGTGGGCGGCGTGGTCGAGGACCCGGGCGTGGAGGACGGGGCGCTGCTGCAGCGCCGCACGCAGCGCGCGGTGCAGGCCGTCCTCGAGGTAGAGCTCGCCGTGCCAGTCCACCACGTGGGCGAAGAGGTCCCCGTAGAACGTGGAGTCCTCGTCGAGCAGGGTGCCGAGCCAGAGCGTGTCCTTGGTGGTGACCAGCTCGTCGAGGCGCACCTGGCGCGGGGGCAGCGCGGCCCAGTCCCCGGACGAGAGTCCGTGCTCGGGGTAGGGGCGTCCGTCGCCGACCCGCTTGAAGATCACGGCCGCGAGTCTAGTGGGGGGCCGGGACGTCGACAGCCGCCCACCGGAGGGGGTGGGCGGCTGTCGTGGGGGTGGTGCTCAGGAGGAGGGAGCGGAGCGCGTCAGGCGCTCCAGCGCACCGAGTCGTCGACGAAGTCGGCCAGCGCGTGCACGCCGCGCAGGTCGCGGCGGGTCTCCATGAGCGCGGTGAGGCGCTGGGAGTGGCGCAGGCGCAGGGCCGCGCGCTGCTCGCCGAGCTTGTCGGCGGCGGTCTTGAGGTCGGTGGTGTTGGCGGTGCTGGCGGTGGTGCTGGCGGTGACGGGGGTGGTGTCGGCCATGGTGTGCTCCTCGGGTCCTGGAGATTGATCAGTGCTCTCAGCCTGCGCCCGCCAGATCGCGCGGAGGTTGACGCCGGGTTACGGGGATGTTGTGCGCCATGTGATGTGGATCGCTCCAATCCCTGTGTGGGCTGGGGATCGGTCAGTGGGGACGACCGGCTCGCACGGTGCGACTGGACAAGCGGCGTACGCTGCCGCCGTGAGTGAAACTGGAACAGGTTCTACCTCGGGCGCGTCCTCGGAGTGGCGCGACCACGAGGACGTCAAGGCGCTGAAGTACCGCTACCTGCGCACCCTGGACACCAAGCAGTGGGACGACTTCGAGGCGTGCTTCCTGCCCGAGGCCACCGCGGACTACAACGGGCTGGAGTTCGCCGACCGGGCCGCGCTGGTCGACTACATGCGCACCAACCTCGGCGAGGGGATGATCACCCTCCACCAGGTCCACCACCCCGAGATCACCATCGACGGCGACACCGCGACCGCGCGGTGGTACCTCCAGGACAAGGTCCTCGTCGCCGCGTTCGGGTTCATGCTCGAGGGTGCGGCGTTCTACGAGGACCGCTACGTACGTACGCCGGAGGGCTGGCGGGTCGCGCACACCGGCTACCGCCGCACCTACGAGGCGACGTACAACCTCGCCGACCTGCCGTCACTGAGCGTCAAGGGCCCCGGCGAGCACACGCACGTCTGAGTCCAGCGCTTCACACGGTGGGCTCAGACGGTGGGCTCAGACGGTGGGCTCAGACGGTGGGCTCGCTCCACGCCACCTGCACGGTCTCGACCCCGCGGTCGCGGGTGACCAGCCGGCCGCGTCCGGGCGGCAGGGGCGTGGGGCGCAGGGTGCCGAGCAGCGGACCCTCGTCGGGGCTGCCGGAGAGCAGCAGGCCGGGCATCGCGAGGTCGCGCAGGGTCTGGATCACCGGCTCGTAGAGGGCACGTGAGGCACCGCCGGAGCGACGGGCCACGACCACGTGCAGGCCGACGTCGCGGGCCTGGGCCAGCAGCGGCTGCAGGGGCGCCAGCGGCGAGCTCTGCTGGGTGGCGACGAGGTCGTAGTCGTCGACGACCACGAACACCTCCGCCCCCTGCCACCACGACCGGCTGCGCAGCTGCTCGGGGGTGACGTCGGGGCCGGGGATGCGCTGCTCGAGGTAGGCCGCGAGGTCGCGCAGCGCGGGCGTCGCCTGCTGCGCGGAGGTGAGGTACTGCAGGAGGTGCCCCTCGGGGACCTCGCCGAGCAGGGAGCGCCGGTAGTCGACGACCACCACCTGTGCCTCGGCGGCACCACGGGTGCGGGCGACCTCCTGGACGTAGGCGCGGAGCAGGGCGCTCTTGCCCGACTGGCCGTCGCCGAGGACCAGCAGGTGCGGCTCGGCGTCGACGTCCAGCCCCAGCGGGGCCAGCTCGCGCTCGTCCACGCCGAGGAGCAGCGGCCCGCCGGCCGGCTCGTCCGCTCCGGCGCTCTCGCCCGCGCCGGCCATCCGGCGTACGTCGTCGAGGTCGATGCGCTCGGGCAGCAGCCGCAGCTTCGGGCCGGCCGGCCCCCGCCACGCGGCACCCACCCGCCGCACGAGGTCCTCGACGCCGTCGCCGAGGTCGTGGCCGGTCGGGGCGGCGTCGATGCGCGGAAGGGCGCCGAGGAAGTGCAGCTTGGACTGCACGAGGCCGCGGCCCGGACGGCCGGTGGGCACGAGCGCGGCGAGCCTGCGGTCGATCTCGGAGTCGATGTGGTCGCCGAGGCGCAGCTCGAGCCGGGTGCCGAAGACGTCGCGCATGGCGGCGCGGAAGTCCGACCAGCGGGCCGCGCCCGCCACGACGTGCAGGCCGAAGGTGAGGCCGCGCCCGGCGAGCTGCTGGATCTCCATCTCCAGGTCGTCGAAGTCGGCGCGCAGCGTCGACCAGCCGTCGACGACGAGGAACACGTCGCCGAACCCGTCGTCGGCCGCGGCTCGGCGCCGCCGTGCCCGGTAGGTCTCGATCGAGTCGATGCCCTGCTCGCGGAAGTAGGCCTCACGCCGGTCGACCACACCGGTGACCTCGGCGAGGATGCGACGGACCACGTCGGGCTCGGAGCGGGTGCCCACACCGGCGACGTGCGGGAAGTCGGCCAGGGGAGCGAACGTGCCGCCGCCGAAGTCGAGGACGAAGAACTGCGACTCCTGTGGCGTCGTCACCAGCGACGCGCTGGCCACGATGGTGCGCAGCAGCGTCGACTTGCCGCTGCGCGGGCCGCCCACGACCGCCACGTGACCGGCGGCCCCGGACAGGTCGACGGTCAGGGTGTCGCGGCGCTGCTCGCGGGGACGGTCCACCGTGCCGAGCGGCACGGTGAGCCCGCCGAGGGCGCGCCAGGACGGGGAGTGCAGGCCCAGCGCCGGGTCCTCGACCAGGTCGCCGAACAGCCCGTCGAGCGTGTCGGGCTCCTCCAGCGGCGGCAGCCAGACCTGATGCGCGGCCGGGCCACGACCGGCCATCCGGCGTACGGCGAGGTCGAGAAGCGAGGTGTCGCTGACCGGCTGCGGGGCGACCGGCTCGGGGGCGGTGTCGGGCTCCTGCTCGAGCGGGCGGACCGAGGCGACGGTGAAGGGGAGGATGCCGCGGACGTGGCCGCCCTCGTCGCGACGCACCGGAGCGCGGCCGCTGGGCGGCCCGGAGACGTAGGCGGCCTTGAACCGCTGCATCGTGGTCGGGTCGGGCTTGAGGTAGCCCAGACCGGGCACGGCCGGCAGCTCGTAGGCGTCGGGCACCCCGAGCACGGCCCGGGACTCCTGGGCGCTGAAGGTGCGCAGTCCCACGCGGTAGGACAGGTGCGACTCCAGGCCGCGCAGCCGGCCCTCCTCCAGGCGCTGGCTGGCGAGCAGCAGGTGGATGCCCAGCGACCGGCCCAGGCGGCCGATGGCGACGAAGAGGTCGATGAACTCCGGCTTGGCGCTGAGCATCTCGGAGAACTCGTCGACCACGACGAACAAGGAGGGCAGGGGGGCGAGGTCCTCGCCGGCGGTGCGTGCCTTCTCGTAGTCGCGCACCGAGGCGAAGTTGCCGGCCTCGCGCAGCAGCTCCTGGCGACGCACCATCTCCCCGGACAGCGCGTCCTGCATGCGGTCCACGAGCGTGAGCTCCTGGGAGAGGTTGGTGATGACCGCCGAGACGTGCGGCATGTCGGACATCCCGGCGAAGGTCGCGCCGCCCTTGAAGTCGACCAGCACCATGTTGAGCTGCTCGGGCGAGTGCGTCATCGCCAGCCCGAGCACCAGCGTGCGCAGGAACTCCGACTTGCCCGAGCCGGTCGCGCCGATCACGAGGCCGTGCGGGCCCATGCCCTGCTGGGCGGACTCCTTGAGGTCCAGGTGGGCCGGCAGGCCGCCCTCGCCGACGCCGATCGGCACCCGCAGCCGGTCGCGTGCCGGCCGCGGGCGCCACGCGGCGTCGGCGTCGAAGGCGTGCACGTCACCGAGGCCGAGCAGGTCCATGAAGTCGGTGCTGCCGGAGAGCTCCAGCGGCGCCGCCTCGTCGGGTACGCCGGAGCCGGCCGTCACGGTGTGCAGCGCCGTCAGCCGCCGGGCGAAGGCCTCCGCGGTCGCCAGGTCGCACTGGTCGCCGCGGGCGCGCACCGGCTGCTCACGGACCCGGACCGCCTCGAGGGCGACCGTGCCGCTGGCTCGGGCGTCCCCGGTCGCGACCGGGGTCGGGGCGCTCGCGACGGCGGCGGGGTCGTCGAGGATCGCCAGCCGCAGCCGGGTGGCGTCCTCGAGCTCGTCCCAGCGGGACGGCAGGTCCACGACGGTGACGCCGTGCAGCCCGTCGGGCGGGACGACGTGGTTGCCCGGGGGGAGGTCGGCGCCGTCGAGCAGCAGCAGGACGTGCGGCACCGCGGGACGCTCGTCGGCGCCGAAGCGGGGCCGGTCGGCCAGGTCGGGGGGCAGCAGGTCGGCGAGCTCGTCGAGGGAGGTGGCCACCATCCGTCGGGGGCCGACGGCGTCGGTGACCCGCGCGGAGTGGGCGTGCGGCAGCCACTTCACCCAGTCCCAGTGCGCCAGCTGGCGCTCACCGGCCAGCACCGCCACCACGAGCTGGTCGGGGGAGTGGAAGGCGGTGGCCGAGCACACCAGGGCCCGGGCGAGGCCGCGGGCGGAGGTCTCGGAGCCGCACACCTCGATCCGGTCGAAGGCGCGCAGGTCGAGCGAGGCCGGCAGGTCGGGCTGGTTGCGGTGCACGACCAGCAGCCGGTGCAGGGCCGACGCGGCGGCCGGGTCGACCTGGTCGATGGGGGCGCTCTCGGGCGGGACGAGCCGCAGCGCGAGCTCCTGGCTGCACACGCCGTACCGGACGTGGAGGAAGGTCGGGTCGCCGGCGCCGCGCTCCCACACCCGGCTGCGCTCCTCGGCCAGGGCGGGCAGCGAGCCGGGCTCGGGGTGCTGCCAGGTCAGCGCGCGGCGCTGCTGGGCGGCGGCCTCACGGGCCACCGTCCGGACCGAGGAGAGGTAGCGGAGGTACTCGGTGCGCGAGCCGGTCACCGACTGCGCACGCTGCTTCCGCTGCCGGTCGATCTGCACGACGATGAAGCCGAGCGTGGCGAAGAGGAACATGCCCGCCGCGATGTAGGAACGACCGCCCCCGCCGCCGGCGCCCATCGAGGCGACCAGGACGATCGACCCGAGGCTGCCGAGCATCGGGATCGCGTTCATCATGACGCCCGACGCGCCCTCGGAGCGGTCGAGCTCCGGCGGCGCCTGGAGTCGGAGCTCACCCGAGGGCATCTCGGGTGCCTCGAGGCGCTGTCCGCGCAGGGTCGTCGTCACGGCGAGCGACTACCCTTCACCCAGCGCGGCGAAACCGATCGGGAGGTGCAGTGGCGGCAGGTGCGGGCGACGTCCTCGCCCTCAGCGTGCACGGCCCCCGCGGCGTGGTCGACCTCGTGGTCCCCGCCGGCGCGACCGTCGCCGACGTGGCGGCGGAGTACGCCGCGCAGCTCGGCCTCCCGGTCGCCCCCGACCTCGCGGGCGGCTCGACCGGCCCGCTGGACCCCTCGCGGTCGCTGAAGGAGGCGGGGGTCGGTGCCGGCGCCCTGCTGGTGGCGGTCGAGCCGGCGCCGGTGGGGGCGCTGGCGACCTCGGCCGAGCTCCCCGCTCCACCCGGCGTCCCGTCCGACGGGGTCGGCCCGGGCCCCCTGCCCGGACCTGCACCGGGCCTGCTGGGAGGCCTGCTGCTGGGGCTCGCCGCCCTGCTCGGCGTGCTGGCGGGCTGGGCCGGAGCCGCGTCCGAGGGCGGGGCACGCACCGCCACCGTGACGCTCCTGGTGCTCGCTGCGCTGGTCGCGGCGCTGCCGGGCCGCTCGGTCCCCCACCGGGCCCTGCTGGCCCCGGTCTACGCCGGCGCAGCGGCGTACGCCGTGGTGTGGGAGCCGGTGCCCGAGCGCTGGCCGGTGCTGCTGGGCGTGGTGGCGCTGGTCTCCGCCGTGGCGGCCGGCGTGGCCCGGGTGCTCGCGCCGGGTCCGTCCGAGGCACTGCGCGTCTGGACCGTCGTCGGCGCCACGCTCTTCGTGCTCACCACGCTCGGGGCGCTGGTCGGCGCCCCCGCCCCGGTGGTGTGGTCGGTGCTGCTGGTGCTCGCGGTGCTGGCCCCTCGCTTCGTGCCCGGCCTGGCCGTGGACGTCCCCGACCAGCTGCTGGTGGACCTGGAGCGGCTCTCGGTCAACGCCTGGTCCGCGCGCGAGCGACCCGTCGGGCGGCGCGGGCGCACGGTCGTGCCACCGGCCCTCGTCGACGAGGTGGCCTCGCGCGGCGCGGTGGTGGTCACCGCCGCGTCCGCCGCGGTGCTCGCCGTGGTCGTCGTGGTGGCCCCGGCGCTGCTCGCCGCGGTCGTCCACACCCCCGACGTGGTGGGTGCGAGGGCGCTGGTGCTGCTGGGCGGCGCCGCCCTCCTCCTGGCCGCCCGCAGCTACCGCCACCGCGCCGCCCGGGCGCTGCTCCGGCTCGCCGGGCTGGGCGTCTGGGTGGCGCTCCTGCTCGACCTGGCCGCCTCGTTGCAGGCCGGTGCCGGACTGCTCGTCGGCGCGAGCGCGGTGGCCGTCGGGCTCGCGCTGGTGGCCGCCGCGGTGGCCACGGGCAGGGGCTGGCGCTCGGCCTGGTGGTCGCGCCGCGCGGAGGTCCTCGAGGGGCTGGCGGGCGCGTTCGCGCTGGCGGCGCTGGTGCCGGCGACCGGGCTCTTCCGGCTGCTGTGGGAGAACGTCCCCGACGTCTGAGCATCCGCCTGACCGTCCGCCTGACCGTCCGGCGGCCGCTCGTCGACCGCTCCTCGACCGCTCGTCGACGGGGCCGTCGGGGTTCTCCACAGCCGGGGCAGGCGCTGGTTTAGCGGGCAAAGACCCGGGTACACGCCCTGACGTCGCGCAGCGCCGGGCCCGCAGGGGCGCGCCGGTCACCGCGGGACGGACGACACCCACATCTCGGGCGACGGGGTCGCCTCCGAGGAAGGAGCAGTTCCCATGGCAGCAGCCGACTACGGACAGGGCGAGAAGACCCTGTCGCGGGCCGCTGGACTCGTCGCCGACGCCAAGGCGGAGTTCGACGGCATCTCCAAGCAGCTCATGACCAACGTCGAGACCCTCCGCAGCCAGTGGGGCGGGCAGGGCTCGACGGCGTTCCAGACGCTGGCGATGGCGTGGAACGAGAAGCAGCAGAAGATCGTGAGCGCGCTCAACGAGTTCGAGCAGAACCTCATCACCACCGAGAAGGACAACGTGTCGACCGACGACGCGCAGCAGTCCTCGATGACCGCCCTCCAGAACTCGCTGGGCGCCCTGCCCAACGGTCGCTGACCGGGCCAGGACAGGAGAAGGAGACAGACATGTTCGACGGCATCAGCGTCAACCACGGCGGCCTCGACATCGGGGCCGGCGACCTGGCCAACGGGGTCAAGGCCATCGAGGACCGGATGAACCGCCTCGAGGACGACCTCAAGGAGCTCAAGGGCTCGGGCTGGTCCGGCTCGGCCCAGCAGGCCTACACCCAGGCCAAGGCCCAGTGGGACCAGGCGATCAACGAGATGAAGGACCTGCTGGCCAAGACCAGCGTGGCGGTCTCCACCGCCAACCAGGACTACCGCTCCGCCGACCAGCGCGGCGCGGCCCTCTTCGGCGGCTGAGCCGCACCCGCGTGAGTCGGCCCGCCCTCCCGGTCCAGACCGGGGGGACGGGCCGCTTCGACGTGGGTAGGAGCCCGGCACCACACCGCCCCTGACCCCGATCCCCACCCCCGGCAACCCCTCTCGGGAGGACCACCCATGAGCACCGCGCCCCCCAGCGCCGGCCCCGCGCCCCTGTCCGGCCTGGTCCGGGTCACCGTGGCCTCCGGGAGCCGGCGCGTCGACCTGGTGCTCCCCGGTGCGGTCCCCGTGGCCGAGCTGGTGCCCGAGCTGGCCCGCAGCGTGGGGCTGCTCGACCCGCTCACGGTCCACGGCGGCTACACCGTCACCGGCCCCGACGGGCGCCGGCTCGCCGGCGACGCCGGCCTGGTGCTGCAGGGCGTCGAGGACGGGGCGCTGCTCACCGTGAGCGCCGGCGTGGACGCCGAGCCGCCCCGGGTCTACGACGACGTGGTCGAGGCGATGACCGACGTCGTGGAGCGCGACCTGCGGCCCTGGTCGCCGGCCTCGGGCCGGCGTACGGCGCTGGGAGCCGCGGGCCTGCTGCTCGTCCTCGGCGCGGGCAGCCTGCTGCTGCAGACCGACTCCACCCTCGCCGGCACCGCCGCCGCCCTCGTCGCCGCAACGCTGCTCGCCGGCTCCGTCGTGCTCTCCCGGGTCCAGGGCGAGCCGGAGGCGGCGGTCGCGGTCTCCTGGACCGCCTCGTTGTACGCCGTCGTGGCCGGTCTGCTCCTCGCCGCCGACGGCGGCTTCGGCCCCTCGGCCGTGGGCGCCGGTCTCGGCGCGGTCCTGGTCGGCGCGCTGTCGCTGCTGGCCGTGGGGGAGGGGCGGGCCCTCACGCTGCCGCCTGCTGCTGTCGGTGCCGTCTTCCTGGTCACCGGGCTGGTGCTGGCCGACACCGACCTCGATCCGGCGGTCGTGCTCGTCGCGCTGCTGGTGCTCCTGGTGCTGCTCGGCAGCGTCTTCCCCTGGTGGGCGTTGAGCCTGACCGGCCGCGGCGTCGAGCAGGCCTACTCCCTCGACGACCTCACCGCCGACCCCGACGAGATCGACGCCGCGGCGGTCGGTGCCGACGCCCGGCTCGCGCACGAGGCGCTGCTGGCCATCGGCGCCACCGTCGGCCTGCTGCTGGTCACGGTCTCGCCGCTGGCGGTGGGGCGCGGCCTCTCCGGCACCCTGCTCGCGCTGCTCTGCGCGGTCGTGCTGATGCTGCGCACGCGGCAGTACCGCACCGGCACCGAGGTGCTCGTGGGACTCCTCAGCGGTGTCCTCGGGCTGGTCTCGACCGCAGCCGCGGTCCTCGTCCTCCACCCGGACTGGCGGCCGACGACGGCCGTCGTCCTCGCGGCGACCGGCGGGGTGCTGCTCGCGCTCACCCTCGTCCCCGCCCCGCCCTCGGTGCGCCGGGGCAGGCTCGGTGACGTCGCCGAGACCGTCGCCCTGCTCGCGCTGCTGCCCCTGGCCGTCGTCGCCTGCGGGCTCTTCGCCGCGATCGTGGGCTGACCCGTGGCCACCAAGCGCGACCTGGTCGAGGCGCACGCCTTCAGCCGGCGGCGACTGGTCACCGCCTTCGTCTCCGGCGCCCCCGGTGGCCGCGAGGTCGAGCCCGTCCGGCCGGGGCGCACCATCGTCGGCGGCGTCGCCCTGTCGGTGCTGCTGGTCGCGGCCGCCGCGATCACGGGGGTCTTCTCCGACCGTCCCGACAGCGACTGGGACGCCCCGGGGCTGGTGATCAGCAAGGAGCTCGGCGCCGCCTACGTCATCCTCGACGAGGACCTCGCCGACGACGAGCTGCCCGAGCTGCGACCGGTCCTCAACATCACCTCGGCGCAGCTGATCCTCGGCGCCGAGGGACTCGAGCCGCGGATCGTCGCCCAGGACGTGCTGGAGACCCGGCCGGTGGGTGCCGACCTCGGCATCCTCGACGCCCCCGCCTCCCTCCCGGACCCCGGCGCCCTCGTCGACACCGGGTGGAGCGCCTGCACCGGTGACGGCCTGGGGCTCGCCGTGGCGGTCCAGGACCCACCGGGGGTCGCCCCCTCCGCGGCCACGGACGCCGTGCTCGTCGAGGTCAAGGGCGGGTCGTCGGCGGGGCTGTGGCTGGTGGCCACCGCGCCCGACACCGGCGCCGAGCCCGCCCAGGCCCACCGCTACCTCCTGCCGGCCGGCTCCTCGGAGCGCACCGACGCCTTCCTGCGCGAGGTCGGCCTCGGCAGCGGCTCCGCGCAGGCGCTGCGGGTGCCGCGGGAGTGGCTGGAGCTCTTCCCCCGCGGCGGCGACCTGAGCGAGGAGACCTTCGGCCTCGAGGAGCTCGGCGAGGCCGCGCCCGACCAGCCCGACGGCGTACGCGTCGGTGACTACGCCACCGCCTCGGACGGCAGCGGCCTGCTCGTCGACGACGACGGCGCGCTCCAGCCGTTGACGCCGTTCGCCGCCGCCCTGTGGCGCACCCTCGACGTCTCGCCCGACCGGGGCCGGCGACCGGCCGAGAAGAACCTCGACGGGGCCTCGGCCCCTCCGGCGTACGACGCGGCGCGCTGGCCCGCCGGCGCGCTCACCTCGGTGGCCGGCCAGGCCTGCGCGCTCCTGGAGGCCGACGCCGAGCGGCCGCCCCAGGTGCTTCTGGCCGGTTCGCCCGAGGGGGAGGCGTCCGCCGAGACCCTGCTCGACCGCGGCCAGCGGTCGGTGCACGTGGCACCGGGCGCCGGTGCCTACGTCGTGTCGGGGGAGTGGGGCGAGGTCGCCCCGGCCGAGGGCGGTCGGCGGTTCGTCGTCGACCAGAAGGGCCGCGTGGACGCCCTGGTCGGTGAGGACACCCCGTCCCTGCTGGGCTACGCCGAGCATCCCGCGCCCCTCGTGCCCTCCTCCTGGCTGGACCTCTTCGCGCCCGGGGTCGCGCTGTCGCAGGAGGCCGCGCTCTGCCCGCCCGGCTCGTCGTCCGAGGACGGGTCGTGCGCCTGACCGGTCGCTGCCTCGTCGCCTCCGCGGTGCTGGCGGCGGCCTGGTCGACGGGGGCGCCGGTCGCGGCGGCTGCGCCCGCCGTCGGCGAGGTGGTCGACTGCCTCGCGGTCACGGCCGACGACCCGCGACCGAGCACCGACCTGGCCAGTGCGCCGCTGGCGGCGATGGGCGTCGACCGGGCCCGGGCGTGGCTGCAGCGCTCCGCCCGAGAGGCCGGGGCCGGCGTGACCGTGGCGATCCTGTCGACCGGCATCTCCCGTGACGCCGGCCTGCCCCTGGGCGACGGCGGGACGTCGGTCGTGGGTCCCGGTCCGGTGGTGGACCCGACCGGCACCGTCGTGGCTGGCCTGGTCGCGGGTCCCGCACGCTCCGAGGACCTCCCGGTGGGCATCGCCCCGGGCGCCGAGCTGGTGGACGTCCGCGTCCTGGACCGTCAGGTGCCGACCTCCGACGGCGAGCAGGGTCCCAGCGCCCGGGCCCTCGCCGAGGGGCTCGCCCACGTCCGCGACCGGCTGCCCCGCGTGGACGTCGTGGTGGTCCCGCTCCAGGTCGAGCCCGACGACCGCGTCCGGGAGGTCGTGTCCGACCTCGTCGGGTCGGGCGTGCTGGTCGTCGCCCAGGGCGGGGACCGTCCTGCCGACGCCGCTGTCCCCACGGACCGGCTCTCCGTCCTGGCCGAGCAGCGCCCCGGCGAGGACGCCGGTCCCCTGGTCACCCCCGCATCGGTCGAGGGAGTCGTCGCCGCCGGGCCGGTCCCCGAGGAGGCCCGCGCTCCGTTGTCGTCGACCGCGCTCGACGTGGTCGCCCCGTCGGAGGGTGCGGTCTCGACCTCGCTGGTCGGTGGCACCTGCTCGGTCGGGGAGGTCCGCTCGGCCTGGTCCGCGGCGTACGTCGCCGGCGTGCTGGCCCTGCTGCGTGGCGCCCACCCCGACGAGTCGCCCGCGGCGCTGGTCGCCCGGCTGATCGGCACGGCCGACGGCCGGCCCGACGTCCGCTCCCCGCTCACGGGCGCCGGTCAGGTCCGTGCCCTCGCAGCGCTCACCGCCACCCCGGGCCAGGTCGCGGACGACCTCGACGCCGTGTTCGCCGCAGACACCGCCCTGCCCCCGCCCGCGGGCGCCGCCACCGCGCCCGTCGCCGCTCCCGACCCGCTCGCCGCGGCCCGGGAGCAGGCGGTCTGGTGGGGCCTGCTGGGCGGGGGCGTGCTGCTGCTGGCGCTGCTGCTGCGCCCGCTGGTGCGTCGCGCGGAGTGAATGCAAGACGGCGCCGACCGTGTGGTCGACGCCGTCTCGATGGCGGAGGTAGGGGGATTCGAACCCCCGAGGGCTATTAACCCAACCCGCTTTCCAAGCGAGCGCCATAGGCCACTAGGCGATACCTCCGCCGAGGAGGGTACCGGTGGGTCCGCGGGCGGACGAAATCGCCCGGGACGGCGGCTCGCGGCAGCAGCCGGAGGCACCCGGGGGCGCTCGGGTCGGGTTGGCCGCCCTTCCGGGCCTCACCTAGACTCATCGGCAACCCCCCGCGTGGCGGCATCTCGCCCAACTCCCCCAGGGCCGAGAGGCAGCAAGGGTAAGTGAGCTCTGTCGGGTGCGCGGGGGGCCTTTTCATGCCCGCACCCGGCGGCGGAGGACCTCACGACGGGCGCTCTCCCCAGGCCGGTGGCCGCGCCGTGGCCGATGTCGACGGTGCTGGTTAGGGTCGGGGCGTGGAGTCGCCGCTCGCCCTGTACCGCCGCTACCGGCCCGAGACCTTCAGCGAGGTCATCGGGCAGGACCACGTGACGGCGCCCCTGCGCGCGGCCCTGGCCAACAACCGGGTCAACCACGCCTACCTCTTCTCGGGCCCGCGCGGCTGCGGCAAGACCACCTCGGCGCGCATCCTGGCGCGCGCGCTCAACTGCGAGCAGGGCCCGATCGCCGACCCGTGCGGCGAGTGCGACTCCTGCCGCGACCTGGCGCGCGGCGGCCCGGGCTCGATCGACGTGATCGAGATCGACGCGGCCTCCCACGGTGGCGTCGACGACGCCCGCGACCTGCGCGAGAAGGCGTTCTTCGCGCCGGTGCGCAGCCGCTACAAGATCTACATCATCGACGAGGCCCACATGGTCTCCCCGCAGGGCTTCAACGCCCTGCTCAAGCTGGTCGAGGAGCCGCCGCCGCACCTGCGGTTCATCTTCGCCACGACCGAGCCCGACAAGGTGATCGGGACGATCCGCTCCCGCACCCACCACTACCCCTTCCGGCTGATCCCGCCTCGGCTGCTCTCGAGCTACCTCTCCGAGCTGTGCGAGAAGGAGGGCGTGGCCATCGAGCCGGCCGCGATCCCGCTGGTCGTCCGCGCCGGCGGCGGCAGCGCGCGCGACACGCTCTCGGTGCTCGACCAGCTGCTCGGCGGCGCCGGCCCGGAGGGCGTGACCCACGCGCTGGCCACCGGCCTGCTCGGCTACACCCCCGACAGCCTGCTCGACGAGGTCGTCGACGCCTTCGCGGCCGGTGACGGCGCGTCGGTCTTCGGCGTGGTCGACAAGGTCATCGAGACCGGCCAGGACCCGCGACGGTTCACCGAGGACCTCCTGCGTCGCCTGCGCGACCTGGTCATCGTCGCCGCGGTCCCCGACGCGCCCGCCACGGGGCTCATCGACGTCTCCGAGGACGCCGGCGAGCGGCTGGTCGCACAGGCGGCCCGTTTCGGTGCCGCCGACCTGACCCGCGCCGCGGACCTGGTCGCCGCCGGGCTCACCGAGATGCGCGGTGCCACGGCCCCGCGCCTGCTGCTCGAGCTGATCTGCGCCCGCGTCCTCCTGCCCGCAGCCGACCACGGCACCGACGGCCTCGCCGCCCGCCTGGACCGACTCGAGCGCCGGATGTCGGTCACCGGTACGCCGGCCCCTGCTGCCGCCCAGCCCGCGCACCAGCCCGCCCCTGCCCGGCCGGCTCCTGCGGCCGCCGCCCCCACCGACCCGGCCGCCCCCGTCGCACAGCCGGCGGCTCCGGCCGCGCCTGCCCCCGCCGCGACCCACCGGTCGCCGGACGAGGTGCCCGCCCAGGACCGGCCCGCCCCCGCGGCGGCCGCGCCCGAGCCGGTGCCCACGCCGGCGCCGACCCCCGCGCCGGCCCAGGGCTGGCCCACCACCCCCGAGCCCGTCCCGAACCCGCCGGCCGAGCCGATGGGGCAGCAGGCCCCCGCGACCGGAGGTCCGGCTCGGGACCAGGCGCCGACTGCGACCTCCGGTGCGGCGGAGTCGACGGCACCGGGTGGCGGCCTGTCGCTGGTCGAGGTCCGTCGCCTGTGGCCCGACATCGTCGACGCCACCAAGCTGCGCCGCCGGGTCACCTGGATCCACCTCACCCAGAACGCCCAGGTCGTGGCGGTCGACGAGCGCACCCTCACCCTGGGGTTCGCCAACTCCGGGGCCCGCGACTCCTTCGACGGCAACGGCAGCGCCGAGATCGTGCGCCAGGCCGCGATCGACGTGGTCGGCGCCGACTGGCGCATCGAGACCATCGTCGACCCCGGTGCCTCCCCCGACGCCGGCCCGCCGGCCGCGCCCCGACCCTCACCCGGTGACGCGGCCCCGGCGCAACCCGCCGCCCCCGCCCCGGCAG
>LUPK01000028.1 GCA_001627335.1 Nocardioides sp. REDSEA-S33_B3
TTTCGATAAATGCAGGACCTGCTGCAGCGCGAACGTCCAGGCGCCCACCCACCCCGACCACCGAGTCGACAAGGACCGGAGGGCGTGTCGTGAAAGGGGTTCACGAGGAACCCTCCAGTCGCGCCGGCATGAGGTTGCTCGTCGGCGTACGGGGTCTCGAGACGGCGCTGGCGCGCCTCCTCGACCGGCGGATGGGACGTCGCTGGCGCTCATCGCACCTCACCCAGCGGTGGGTGCCGTCGTTGGCGCTCGCCTGAGGAGTCGCTGAGAGGGGCATGCGTCACGTTTCGCCGCGGGGGAGGAGCGGGAAGAACGGTTCCCATGGCCTCTTCTCGAGACCCGTGGTTCGACAACGCCAAGATGGCGCTGGTGACCCTGGTGGTGGTGGGACACGCGTGGGTGGTGCTGCCCGACTCCACGACCAACGACCACCTCTACGACTTCCTCTACGCCTGGCACATGCCGGCGTTCGTCTTCCTGACCGGCTACCTCTCCCAGCGCTGGACCTACACCCGCGCGCGGATGTGGCAGCTGGTGCGCACGGTGGCCGTGCCGTATGTGCTCTTCGAGGCCGCGATCGCGATGTTCCGCATCCATGTCGGTGGCGAGGAGCTGGAGAACCTCTGGCGCGACCCGCACTGGCCGATGTGGTACCTCTCGGCGCTGTTCTTCTGGCGGCTGCTGACCCCGGTGTTCAAGAACATGTGGGGCGGCCTGGGGCTGGCCGTCGTCATCTCCCTGGTCGCGGGGCTGTACGCCGGTGACACGCTCGACGTGGCGCGGATCCTGGGTCTGCTGCCGTTCTTCGTCCTGGGCCTGAAGTCGACCCCGGAGCGGCTCGAGCTGCTGCGCAGCCGTGCGGCGCAGGTGGCGGCCCTCGGTGTCTTCGTCGGCATCTGGGTGCTGACCTCGCGCACCGACGACTGGGCGGGGACCGAGTGGCTCTACTACCGGGCCCGCTACGAGGAGCTCGACGTCAGCGACGGCCAGGCGTTCCTGACCCGGGCCGCGCTGCTGGTGCTCGGCACGCTGGGGACCTGGGCGTTCCTGGCGCTGGTGCCGCGGGTGCGCGGCTGGTTCACCGCGATGGGTGCCTCGACGCTGATCGTCTACCTCTTCCACGGCTTCGTGGTGAAGGGGTTGGGCTACGCGGGCTACGGCGAGCTGTTCGGCGACCACGTCGCGCTCGGGCTGGTCGTGACCACGCTCGGGTCGGTCGCGGTGGCGCTGCTGCTGGCCAGCCCACCGGTGGCCCGGGTGCTGCAGCACGCGGTGGATCCGCTGGGCTGGGGCGAGCGCCGGGTGAAGGACGCCCTGGAGGTGGCCGAGGCCAAGAAGGAGGCCGACGAGCTCGCGGCGCGCATCGAGACGCACGTGCAGCGGGAGACGGTCCGGGTCTGAGGCACCGCTAGGCTCCCGACGTGGCCGGTGGACTCTTCGCCCTTCTCGACGACATCGCGGCGCTCGCCAAGCTGGCGGCCGCCTCCATCGACGACGTCGGTGCCGCCGCCGGGCGCGCCAGCGCCAAGGCGGCCGGTGTCGTCGTGGACGACACGGCCGTCACCCCGCAGTACGTCCAGGGCGTGGCGGCCGAGCGCGAGCTGCCGATCATCAAGAAGATCGCGATCGGCTCGATCCGCAACAAGCTGCTGCTGATCCTGCCGGCCGCGCTGCTGCTCAGCGAGCTGCTGCCCTCCCTGCTCAAGATCATCCTCATGTGCGGCGGTGCCTACCTCTGCTACGAGGGCGCGGAGAAGATCTGGGAGAAGTTCGGCCCCGGCCACGGGCACCACGACGACGAGGCGCTGGAGAAGGTCGCCGCCGGCAACCCGGCCGAGACCGAGAAGACCCTCATCTCCGGCGCCATCCGCACCGACCTGATCCTCTCGGCCGAGATCATGGTGATCTCCCTCGACGAGGTGGCGGGCGAGAGCTTCTGGTCGCGCGCCGCCATCATGGTGGTCGTCGCCTTCTTCATCACCGCGGTCGTCTACGGCGTGGTCGCGCTCATCGTGAAGATGGACGACGTCGGCCTCTCGCTGGCCCAACGCTCCAGCGCCGTCGCCCAGCGGGTCGGCCGCGGGCTCGTGCAGGCGATGCCGCGGGTCCTCGAGGTCATCGGCGCCGTCGGCACGGCCGCGATGCTGTGGGTGGGTGGGCACATCGTGCTCGTCGGCTCCCACGACCTCGGCTGGCACGCGCCGTACGACGTCGTGCACCACCTCGAGGAGGCCGTGCACGACGCCACGGGTGCTCTCGGGTCGGTCCTCGGCTGGGTGACGAACACCGGCTGCTCGGCGGTCCTGGGGCTGGTCATCGGGGCCGTCCTGGTCGCGGTGATGCACCTGGTGCCGCGGCGCAACGCGCACTGACCCCCGGGCTGGTCCGCGACGGGTCGACGGCTGCTCGACGGCTGGCCGCTCCAGCCCACCACCCGCCGGGATTCCCGGTCGTCACGCCTGTCCGCCTACGCTGGACGGCGGACTGCGTGGGAGATCCCGACGGTGCGCAGATGCGCGACGCAGGCCTGGCTCCAACCCCCTGCGAGGAGACACCCTGATGGACTTCAAGGTCGCCGACCTGTCCCTGGCCGACTACGGCCGCACCGAGATCGAGCTCGCCGAGCACGAGATGCCCGGCCTGATGGCCATGCGGGAGCGCTACGGCGCCGAGAAGCCGCTGGCCGGCGCCCGCATCGCGGGCTCGCTGCACATGACCACCCAGACCGCGGTCCTCATCGAGACGCTGACCGCGCTCGGTGCCGAGGTCCGCTGGGCCTCCTGCAACATCTTCTCCACCCAGGACCACGCGGCCGCGGCCGTGGCGGTCGGCCCCGAGGGCACCGTCGACGCGCCCGCGGGCGTGCCGGTCTTCGCCTGGAAGGGCGAGACGCTGGAGGAGTACTGGTGGTGCACCCAGCAGATCCTCGACTGGGGCACCGACGAGGCCGGCGAGAAGCGCTTCGCGAACATGATCCTCGACGACGGCGGCGACGCCACCCTGCTGGTCCACCTCGGTGTCGAGGCGGAGAAGAAGGGCGAGGCGCCGGACCCGGCCACCGCCACGAGCACCGAACAGCGCATCATCTTCGAGGTGCTGCAGAGCAGCCTCGCCGCGAGCAAGGACCGCTGGACCAACGTCGCCCGCGAGATCATCGGCGTCACCGAGGAGACCACCACCGGTGTGCTCCGCCTCTACGACATGATGCGCGAGGGCTCGCTGCTCTTCCCGGCCATCAACGTCAACGACTCGGTCACCAAGTCGAAGTTCGACAACAAGTACGGCTGCCGCCACAGCCTCGTCGACGGCATCAACCGCGCCACCGACGTCCTCATGGGCGGCAAGGTCACCGTGGTCTGCGGTTACGGCGACGTCGGCAAGGGCTGCGCGGAGTCGCTGCGCGGCCAGGGCGCCCGCGTCATCGTCACCGAGATCGACCCGATCTGCGCGCTGCAGGCCGCGATGGACGGCTACCAGGTGTCGACCCTCGACGACGTCATCGAGATCGCCGACATCGTCATCACCGCCACCGGCAACAAGGACGTCGTCAGCGTCGACCAGATGCGCCGGATGAAGAAGAACGCCATCCTCGGCAACATCGGTCACTTCGACAACGAGATCGACATGGCCGGCCTGGAGACCTACCCCGGCGTCGTCCGCAAGAACGTCAAGCCGCAGGTCGACCTGTGGACGTTCCCCGAGGGCGAGGGCAACGCGATCATCGTGCTGTCCGAGGGCCGCCTGATGAACCTCGGCAACGCCACCGGCCACCCGTCGTTCGTGATGTCGAACTCCTTCACCAACCAGGTGCTGGCGCAGATCGAGATCTTCACCAAGCCGCAGGACTACCCCGTCGGCGTCTACGTGCTGCCCAAGCACCTCGACGAGGAGGTCGCCCGCCTGCACCTCGACGCGCTCGGCGTGCGGCTGACGACCCTGACCGACGACCAGGCGAAGTACCTCGGCGTCTCGGTCGAGGGGCCGTTCAAGTCCGACGAGTACCGCTACTGATCGATCGCGCACGGCGGCCCCGCGGTGTCGGGGCCGCCGTTCGCACGCCCGCCAGGGGGGAGGGTGCAAGATGGTGACCATGAGTGAGGCAGCGCCGCAGGACGACTACACGACCAAGGGTCGGGTACTCGTCGTCGACGACGACGCCTCGTTGGCCGAGATGCTCACCATCGTGCTGCGCCAGGAGGGCTTCGACTCGCGGATGTGCCTGCGCGGCGACGAGGCCGTCGAGGCCTTCCGCGACTACCGCCCCGACGTCGTCCTGCTCGACCTGATGCTGCCCGGTCGCGACGGCATCGACGTGTGCAAGGAGATCCGCGCCGAGTCCGGCGTGCCGATCGTGATGCTCACCGCCAAGGGCGACACCGTGGACGTCGTGGTCGGGCTGGAGTCCGGTGCCGACGACTACGTCGTCAAGCCGTTCAAGCCCAAGGAGCTGGTGGCCCGCATCCGTGCGCGCGTACGCCGCTTCGACGCGACCGCGCAGGCCGAGACGCTCACCATCGGCGACGTCCACATCGACGTTGCCGGCCACCAGGTCACCCGTGGCGGTCGCCCGGTGAGCCTGACGCCCCTGGAGTTCGACCTCCTGGTCTGCCTGGCCCGCAAGCCGTGGCAGGTCTTCAGCCGCGAGGTGCTGCTCGAGCAGGTCTGGGGCTACCGCCACGCGGCCGACACCCGCCTGGTCAACGTGCACGTCCAGCGGCTGCGCTCGAAGGTCGAGCACGACCCGGAGAACCCCGAGATCGTGGTGACCGTGCGAGGCGTCGGCTACAAGGCCGGCACCGCCTGAGCGGCCGACGGGTGGCCGCGCTCACCTTCTGGCGCCGCTCCATCCAGGCACGGGTGGTGGCCAGCACCCTCGTGCTGTCGTTCCTGGTCGTCAGTGTCGTCGGCTGGTTCCTGCTGCGCCAGACCCGCGACGGCCTGCTCGACGACCGGGTCGACGCCGTCGTCGCCGAGGCGCTCGACGAGACCGAGGACGCCCGCACCCGGCTGGCCTCGGCCACCCTCAGCGACGTCGACGCCGCCGAGCAGCCGGCCTCGCTGGTCGACCACTTCTCGACGGTCGCGACGCCCTCGTGGACCTTCACCACGATCCGCCGGCTCGCCCCCGACGGGGAGACGCCGGTCTCCGAACCGGGCATCGCGGTGGGCTCGCAGGTCACGCTCCCGGCCGACGGCCGGACCTACACGCTCTACCTCCTGTTCCCGACCTCCGAGGACGAGGAGACCCTGGCGCTGGTCACCCGGGCGCTGCTGACCGCCGGGGTGCTGCTGCTCCTGCTGGTCGCCGGCGTGACCTGGCTGGTGGCCCAGCAGGTCGTCACCCCGATCCGGATGGCGCGGCGGGTCGCCGAGCGGCTGGCAGCCGGACAGCTGCAGGAGCGCCTGGAGGTCTCCGGCGAGGACGACCTGGCCCGCCTGGCCACCTCCTTCAACCAGATGGCCTCCAACCTGCAGCGCCAGATCCGCCAGCTCGAGGAGCTCAGCCGGGTCCAGCGCCGCTTCGTCTCCGACGTCTCCCACGAGCTGCGCACGCCGCTGACGACCGTGCGGATGGCCGGCGACGTGCTGCACGACGCCAAGGAGTCCTTCGACCCGGTCACCGCGCGCGCGGCGGAGCTGCTGCAGACCGAGCTCGACCGGTTCGAGACGCTGCTCGCGGACCTGCTGGAGATCAGCCGCTTCGACGCCGGCGCGGCGCAGCTCGAGGTCGACGACGTCAACCTCGTCGACGTCGCCCACCGCGTCGTGGAGAGCACCCGGCCGCTGGCCGACCAGCGCGGGGTGCGGCTCGTCGTCCGGGCCCCGGACCGGCCCTGCCTGGCCGAGGCCGACGTACGCCGGGTGGAGCGCGTCCTGCGCAACCTGGTCAGCAACGCGATCGACCACGCCGGTCCGCGGCGCCCGGGCGCCACGCCCACCGTCGTGGTGCGCGTGGCCGGCGACGACCACGCCGCGGCCGTGGCGGTGCGCGACCACGGCGTCGGCCTGGCGCCGGGGGAGTCGGCGATGGTCTTCAACCGCTTCTGGCGGGCCGACCCCGCCCGTGCCCGCACGTCGGGCGGCACCGGCCTGGGGCTGTCGATCTCCCTGGAGGACGCCCACCTGCACGGGGGCTGGCTGCAGGCGTGGGGCCGCCCGGGCGAGGGTGCGCAGTTCCGGCTCACGCTGCCGCGGCGCAACGGCGACGCCCTGCGCCGCAGCCCGATCCCGCTCATCCCCGACGACGTCGTGGAGCCGGTGTGAGGCGCCGGGTCGCGGCCAGCCTGGTCGCCGTCTGCCTCGCGGCGCTGACGGGCTGCGTCGCGCTGCCCGAGGCCGGGCCGGTCGTCGAGGTCGAGGAGTCGGGCGGCTCGGCCACCGACACCGGCGGTGCCGCCGCCATCGATGCGCGACCTCCGCAGGAGGGCATGTCCGCGGCCGAGGTGGTCAAGGGCTTCCTCGACGCGATGCAGGCCTGGCCCACCGAGCTGTCGACGGCCAAGCAGTTCCTCAGCTCGGAGACCCGGTCGACGTGGTCGCCCGCGGGCACCATCGTCTACGAGGACGCGCTGCCGCCGGCGGGCGCTGCCGCCCGGATCGAGGTGCGGCTCGGCGGCGCCAGCCGGCTCGACGCGCGCGGCGCCTGGCAGGGCGACCTCGCCCCCGAGGACAGCATCCTGGGGTTCCGGCTCGTGACCGAGGACGGCGAGTACCGCATCTCCGACCTGCCCGACGCCCTGGTAGTCCCGGAGACCTGGTTCGAGCAGCGCTACCGCCGGGTGGCTCTCTACTTCCCCGACCCCTCGGGGTCGGTGCTGGTGCCGGAGCCGGTCTTCGTCGGCGACGACCCGACCTTCGCCTCCTCGCTGGTCTCCGGGCTGCTGCGCGGCCCGGGCCGCGCCCTGCAGGGTGTCCTCGGCACCCAGCTGCCCTCGGGGCTCCAGGTCGACCTGTCGGTGCCGGTGACCGACGGGCTGGCCGCCATCAGCCTGACCGGTGAAGCGAGCGCGTTCTCGCCCGCCGACACCGAGCTGCTCTTCGCCCAGCTGGCCTGGACGCTGCGCCAGGATCCCGACGTCGACGCCTTCACCCTGGCGATCGACGGTCGGCCGGTGCGGACCGTGGGCGGGGAGACGCGCATCCCCGTGGCCGTGGGCGACCAGCTGGACCCGGTCGGCTTCCAGACCGACTCGCTGCTGCACGGACTGCGCGACGGGCTGCTCGTCTCGGGGACGCCAGGCTCCCTGGACCCGGTCGGCGGCGTCATGGGTCGTGTCGACCTCGGCGTGCGCTCGGTGGCCGTGGACCTGCTGGGCACGCGCGTCGCCGCGGTGTCCGAGGCCGGCGGCACCGTCCTGCTGGCCCCGCTGACCGACGGCGAGGGGGTCACGCCGCGGGAGGACCCGTCGACCGACCCCGGCCTGCCCGACGTGACGACCGCGGCCGTCGGCACCGACCTGCTGCCACCGGCCTGGGACGTCCACGACCGGCTCTGGCTGCTCGACCGCACGGCCGATGGCGCTGTCGTCAGGTGGGTGCAGGGGGAGGACAGTGGCGTGCTGGACGTCCCGGGGGTCACCGGCGAGGAGGTGCGTGACTTCCTGGTCTCCCGTGACGGCACCCGCCTGGTCGCCGTGGTCCGCGGTCCGAGCGCCGACACGGTCCGGGTGGCGCGCATCCGCGGGGACGACAGCGAGCGGGTGACCGGGGCGACCCGGTCGCGCCCGCTGAACCTCGACGACGACCCGAGCCGACGCATCCGCGACGTCGCGTGGACGTCCACCACCACCTTGGCCGTGCTCAACCGGCTCACCGACGTCTCGGCCAAGGTCGTCACCGTCGGCGTCGACGGCTCGCCCGGCGGGCTGGACGGCATCATCACCACGTTGTCCGGCGCCACCGCCCTCGTCGGCTCACCGGCACGCGGCACGCGCGTCTACGCCGTGACCGACACCGGGCTGGCCGACCTCAACGCCACTGTCCGTGGGCCGCGGGTGCTCGACGAGGGCCTCACCTTCGTGACGTACGCCGGCTGACCCGCCGACCCTCCACACGCCCCGCTCCTGACCGGGTCCTCCACCGCCGTCGCCCGGTCGTCCCGACGGCGGTCCGGTAGGCGGTGGGATGCCCCCGTGGACCCGACCACCCTGCGCGACGGCGCCCGTGACCTGCTGCTCGGCGGCCGGTGCGCGGCCTGCGACCGACCCGGGGGAGTGCTGTGTCGCGCGTGCCGCGAGCGCCTGCTCCTCGACGCCCCGCTGACCCGCTCGCGCACCCGGCCGCGGCCCTGCCCGCCCGGCCTGCTGCCGGTCTGGTCCTGCGGCGGCTACACCGGCGCGCTGCGCGCGCTGCTGCTGGCGCACAAGGAGCAGGGGCGCCACCAGCTGACCGCGCCACTGGGGGCACTGCTCGCGCAGAGCGTCGCCGGGTTGGCGGCGGAGGGCGGCGTCGCCCCGGGCGCGGTGCTCGTGCTGGTCCCGGTGCCCTCGCGGCCCGCCGCGGTGCGGGCCCGGGGCAGGGACGCGATGCTGGCGCTGGTGCGGGCGGCGGCGCGCGAGCTCGAGCGGGGTGGGGTGCCGGCCCGCTCGGTGCCGCTGCTGGCCACCCGTCCGGGGGTGGCGGACCAGTCCGGGCTCGACACGGCCGCGCGCGCCGCCAACCTGCACGGTGCGCTGCGGGTGCGCCCGGGGCCCCTGCGACGGCTGGCCGGCGGCGTACCGGAGATCGCGGGGGCGGTGGTCTGCGACGACGTCGTGACGACCGGCGCCACGCTCGTGGAGGCGCAGCGGGCGCTGCGGGCCGTGGGGGTCCCGGTGCTGGGCAGCGCCACGGTGGCGGCGACCTCTCGGCGGGGTACCGAGGGGAGGGGACGGCGCACCTGAGGCTTTGCCAAGAGGGGTCCTCGTTCCCTTCCGTGCACCCGCCGTTGGGCCTATCGTCTCGTCATGGAGTCCGTCCGGGTCCGTGGTTGCGTCGTCAGGGCGCGTCGGTCCATCCGGACGCCCTCACGGCAAGCCGATGCCAGTCGCAGGCGAAACGGTCCACGTAACCGCCTCCGGGCGGGATCACGGTGCGGCTTAGACGTAAGTCCTGCCTCGACCAGGTCACCAGATGTGACCGATGTCGGGAGAAGGCCAGTAGTGGCAGAGAAGCTGCGAACGCTTCAGCAGGCGATTGTGGGGACGAAGACCAGGTCGGCCGGACGGACTCCTCCTGCCACACACCAACGGCGCACCACCGACGGTGCGCGCTGAGGAGGGATTGCCATGGACGTTGTCGTGACCGGTCGTCACTGCGAGATCAAGGAGGGCTTCCGGGCCCATGTCTCGGAGAAGCTGACCAAGCTCGAGAAGCACGATCACCACATCATGCGGGTCCACGTCGAGGTCGATTGCGAGCCCAACCCACGTCAGCACGACCGTGCCGTCCACGTGGAGCTGACCGCGTTCTCCAAGGGGCCGGTGATCCGGGCCGAGGCCGCCGCCGACGACAAGATGGGTGCCCTGGACCTGGCGCTGGACAAGATGGCCAGCCAGATGCGCAAGGCCGCTGACCGGCGGCGCGTCCACCGCGGCGGCAAGCGCCCGATGTCGGTGGGCCAGGCGACCGCCGGCCTCCCGCTGCCCGGTGAGGGCCCCGGTGGTCTGGTCGTCGAGGACGAGAAGCCCGCCGAGACCAGCGAGGAGCGCTACGTCGGCCCCATCGCGGTCACCGGCGACGGCCCGCTCGTCGTGCGCGAGAAGACCCACCCGGCCTCCCCGATGACCCTCGACCAGGCGCTCTACGAGATGGAGCTGGTCGGTCACGACTTCTACCTCTACGTCGACAAGGAGAGCGAGCGGCCCGCGGTCGTCTACCGCCGCCGCGGCTACGACTACGGCGTCATCTCCCTCGACCTCGGCGAGGAGTGAGCCCTCAGCTGAGACGCACCTGAGCCGCGCGGGCCAGCCCCGCGCACCGACGGATGACACGTTCGGGTCCCCCTGGGGGGCCCGAACGTGCCATGATTCGGCCCGTGTCCCAGAGCGAGAACGACGAGTCCGTCCGAGTCCTCGTCGTCGACGACCAGGAGCTGTTCCGCCGCGGCCTGACGATGCTGCTCTCCGTCGAGGAGGGCATCGACGTCGTCGGCGAGGCCGGTGACGGCATCGAGGGCACCGAGCTCGCGGCCTCCGCTGCCCCCGACGTGGTCCTGCTCGACGTGCGGATGCCCAAGCGCACCGGCATCGAGGCGTGCAAGGCCATCAAGGAGGCCGTGCCCTCGGCCAAGATCATCATGCTCACGGTCTCCGACGAGGAGGCCGACCTCTACGAGGCGGTCAAGAGCGGCGCCGCCGGCTACCTGCTCAAGGACTCCTCGATCGAGGAGGTCGCCCAGGCCGTCCGCGTCGTCGCCGACGGCCAGTCGCTGATCAGCCCCTCGATGGCGGTCAAGCTCATCGACGAGTTCAAGCAGATGAGCAAGCCCGAGCGCGAGCACATGCCCGGCCTGCGGCTCACCGAGCGCGAGCTCGAGGTGCTGCGCCTGGTCGCCACGGGCAAGAACAACCGCGAGATCGCCAAGGACCTGTTCATCTCCGAGAACACCGTGAAGAACCACGTGCGCAACATCTTGGAGAAGCTGCAGCTGCACTCGCGCATGGAGGCGGTCATGTACGCCGTCAAGGAGAAGCTGCTCGATCTTCCGTGATGGCGAAGCCATCTCGGAAGATCATCGGTGGTCGAGCGAGCGGCACGGCTGAGCCTGCGAAGCCGTGACCCGCGTGTCGAGACCCGGTGGCGCGGTCGACGACGGCGACCACCGTCGGTGCGGCGCCCGCAGCGCCGCGGAGTGCGGCGGTCGCGCGAGCGCCCTCGCCACATCTCAGGACGTCTCCGGTGCGGGTCGAGGCCCCGGGATCCGACTGTGAAGTGCTCTCGACACGCCATGCGTGACGTCTGCACTCCACATGCGTCTGTCAGACGAAGGGCACACGGTGCGGCAGAAGCGGACGTTCAGCGGCGCCGCCTGTAGCCGTCGAATTGGTGTCGGGGCTCGGCTTCGAGGGCGAACTGCTCCTGCACTTGCTCGTCGGAGAGGCGGATCTCCGAGAGGCTCGGCGACTCAGCATCTGAGGGTGAACTCGATCTGGTGGTCGGCCAGGACCCGTATCTCGTAGCGGGGGTCGTGGGCGGTGCGGTGGTGGGTGGGGCACAGCAGCCGGCCGTTGGCCAGGTCGGTGGTGCCGCCGGTGGCCCACGGCTGGTCGTGGTGGGCGTGGCAGAACCAGGCCGCGGTCCGGCAACCGACCGCGGTGCAGCCCTTGTCGCGGGTGGCCAGCGCGATGCGTTGGGCGCGGGTGAACAGCCGCTTGCGGCGGCCGACGTCGAGGACCTCGCGTCGGCCATCCAGGACGACGGGGACGATGTCGGACTCGCAGGCCAGCCGTCGGGCGGTGTGGGCGGCGATCCGGTCACCGGTGTCCAACGTGGCGGCTGCCAGGCCGCCGGTCAGGGTCTCGAGGGTCATGGTGACGACCACCGTCGCGCCGGTCGACATCTCCGGGACCTGGGAGCCATCAAGCTTCTCCAGCAGCTCGCAGAAAGCGGCACCGAGCTCGACGCCAGTGGCGGCCTTGACCGGCTCCGGTCGCCCACCCTCCACCGGGATCTCGCCCAGGGCGG
>LUPK01000029.1 GCA_001627335.1 Nocardioides sp. REDSEA-S33_B3
CGGCGGACGTCGAGGGAGTCGGTGGAGCCGGCTGCGAGGAGTTGGTCGGCGATGGTGCGGATGGCGTGCTCGAGCTCTTCGGCATCGGCACGGTCGAGAAGGCCGGTGAGGTGGACGCCGTTGGCGGTGCCGATGGACCACGCGGTTGAGAGGTCGAGGGTGACGTGCAGCGTGGACTGGGTGTCGGCCTCTTCCATCTCGCATGCCTCGGGGTCGAACCGTGCGGCGGCTTCTGCGACGAGTCGTTTGACGGTGGTGAAGGAGGCGGTGTGGATGACGTGGGCGAGGTGGGCGTCGACGAACGCCGCAGCTTCTGCGGTCAGGGCGCGGGTGAGGTCGGTGACGCGGCGGACCCGCCAGACCTGGACCTGGCCGTCCAGCAGGCGCTGCCAGATCTTGGGGAGTCGGTAACGGGCTTCGACGGCGTCGGAGAGCAGCATCCGGCCCGAGTCGGTCGAGCGACCCAGGGCGGCGGCGAGCTCGATGACCGCGAACTCCGAAATCTCCGGTGCACCGGGGCCGGCGAGCTCGAGCATCGTGTCGGCACCGGGCATCCCGAACCGGGACAGCCAGGCGTTCTCTGCTTCGGTGTGGGCGTCGTCGTCGGGCAGCCCGAATGTGCCGTACAGGTCGGGGAGCAGCTGGCCGGTGGTGTGGCGCTCAGCCCACTCGGCGATCGCGATGAACCGGTCCCGGTCGGCCTGGTCAGCAGCCTGGTCGAGGTCGCGAATCTCGGTCAGCAGGTCACCGGTCGGCACAGGAGTGGAGTCCTGTGCCGAGTGATCCTGGTGCCCGAGTGCCATGACCAGATTCTACTGGAACACCAGTTCGAAAGGAACCCTGGATGCGGGCCCGGGGAAGAATCTGTGGAGGACGAGTCAAGCGCAACCCAAGCGAGCACCCCGGCGGACCGAAAGGGTCAAGCGAACCTCAACCAAGTACCGAAATCGAATGCCCACCGGAAGCACGCCTTCGATAAATGCAGGACCTGCTGCAGCGCGAACGCCCAGGCGCCCACCCACCCGGACCACCGAGTCGATGCAGACCGGAGGGCGTGCCGTGAAAGGGGTTCACGAGGAACCCTCCAGTCACCCCGTAGAGCAGGCTGCTTGTCGGCGTACGGGGCTTCGAGGCTCGTCGCTGGCGCTCCTCGCACCTCAACCGGCGGTGGAGGCCGTCGCTCGGCGCCTCCTCGACCGGCGGTGGGGGCGGGGTCTCGAGACGGCGCTGGCGCGCCTCCTCGACCGGCGGTGACGATCAGCAGGCGGAGGCCAGGTCGCCGGCCTGGTTGGCGGCGTAGCCCTCCGACAGCGAGCCGAGCGAGCCTCCGGTGACAGGGGCGCCGGCGTTCTTCTTCGACGTCTTGCCCTTGGACGGGGCGGCGGTGCCCTCGGCCTTCTCGATCGCGGCGGTGACCTTGCGGTGGACCAGGTCGATGTCGGGGTCGGCGGTGTTCACCATCGGCGGGACGATCGAGAGGGTCGAGATCTTCTGCGACTTCGCCTTCAGCGCGAGCTCGAGGAACGTGTCGACCTCGGAGGCGGGGACGTTGGTCGAGATCAGCTCCGAGGACGCCTGGGCGATGGCCTGGAAGTTGCGCAGGGCGACGCTGGGGCTGACCTGCTGGAGCATCGCGTTCATGACGCACTTCTGACGGGCCATGCGGGAGTAGTCGTCGGAGTCGTATCGCGCCCGGGCGTACCAGAGCGTCTCGAAGCCGGAGAGCTTGCGCGTGCCGGGGTCGATGTAGTGGAAGAAGTCGTCGTGGGGCAGGCCGACCGGGATCGCCTGCCGCACGTTGAGCGTGATGCCGCCGACGGCGTCGACGAGGTCCTTGAAGCCCTGGAGGTTGACCATCGCCCAGTAGTTGATCTGCAGGCCGGTGATGCCCTCGACCGCGGAGATGGTCGCGTCGACGCCCGGGTCCTCGCTGCCCTCGAAGAGCTCGGTGTTGTCCTGCGCCCAGGTGCTGACGCCGTTGAGGTAGTCGGCGTCGAAGCCGTCGGGGAACTGCTCGGCCATCACCGACCCCTCGGCGAAGGGGAAGTTCTGCATGTTGCGCGGCAGCGAGACGAGCACGGTGCGGCCGGTGTCCTCGTCGATGGAGGCGACGGTCAGGGAGTCCGGGCGCAGGCCCCAGCGTCCGGCGCCGGAGTCACCGCCGAGCAGCAGGACGTTGAAGCGGCCGTGGTGGGCGTCGGTGACCTGGCCGGAGCCGAACATGGTGAGCATCAGGTCGCGCTGGACGCCGACGACGTGCGCACCGAAGAGCAGCGCGCCGGCGACCGAGAGGCACAGCACACCGTTGACGCCGACGGCGGCTCGACGGTGGGCCAGGCCGAGGGTCAGCGGCTGACCCAGGCGCCAGGCGTCCATGAACAGGAACGCCCAGCCGACCGCGCCGACCAGGAGTGCCAGGCGCAGCAGCAGGAGGAACCACGGGGTCGAGCCGAGGGTGAGGGCGAGCCCGTGGTCGAAGGCCACCGCCACCGCTCCCACGACGACCAGCAGCCACATCCCCACCCAGGTCCGCAGCGCGACCAGGCCGACGCGACGGTTGCCCCCGGCCGCCAGCTGCGCCGAGCCGGGCACGACCAGGGTCATCACCATCAGCGAGAGGGCGCGACGGAACCGGATCCGCGCGGCACGCTCGGCGACCGAGGTGCGCGCTGCCTGGACGGGCGACCCGGGGGAAGGGGCGGGCATGCCCAGCAGTATCACCAGTCACAGGCGCCACACTCCTTAGGCGCGCCGACCCGCCTCGATCTCGGACTTGCGGGCCAGTCGGTGCGCGCGACGGATCTCCGCCTCGCGGTGCCGCCGCAGGTCGTCGGGCGTCTCCGGCACCAGGGGTGGGACCTCGCGCGAGCGGCCCTCCTCGTCGATGGCGACGAAGACGAAGTACGCCGACGCCACGTGCAGCCCGTCCGCGCTCGGGTCGTTCCAGGGCTGGGCCTCGACGCGCACCCCGATCTCCATCGAGGAGCGCCCGGCCCAGTTCACCTGGCCCAGCGTGCGCACGATGTCGCCGACGTGGACCGGGGCGAGGAAGACCATCTCGTCGAGGGCGGCGGTGACGGCCGGGCCGCCGCTGTGTCGCTGGGCCACCGCGCCGGCGGTCGAGTCGGCGAGCTTGACGATCTCCCCACCGTGCACGTTGCCGAGCAGGTTGGCCTGCGGCGAGTGCGTCATCACCGCCAGGGAGACCCGCGCGAAGGCCGGGGACCGCGGTTCGAGGGAGGCCACAGGCACGCACGGTAGCGTCCCCGCCATGACGGAGCGTCCCCCCACCGGCGGCGATGGCGAGAAGCCGCCCTACGACTGGCTGTACGGCAAGCAGGGCCGCCCCACCGACGGCGGCGCCGACGCCGACCCCGATGCCACCCGTCGCATCCCGGTGCAGCCGCGCGGGACCTCCGGCAGCCCGCGCCAGCAGCCCCCGCCACGGCAGCAGCCGGCACCCCAGCCGACCCCCCAGCCGGCCCCACCGCTCGCCCCGACTCCCCCGTCGGGCCCGTCGGGACGCGGACCACGCAGGCGACCGCGGTTCCGGCTCCGCTACGTGTTCCTGCTGCTGGTCCTGTGGCTGATCTTCCTCGTCTACACGCCCTTCCACGCCTGGACGAAGATCTCCGAGTCCGGTTTCGAGCCCAAGGGCGAGCGCCCCGCCGAGCAGCCGGGCACGACGTACCTCATGGTCGGCAGCGACTCCCGCGCCGGCCTGTCGCCCGAGGAGCGCAAGGAGCTCGGCACGGGCAACGCGTCCGGGCAGCGCACCGACACGATCATGATGCTGCACACCGGGTCCGGCCCGAACCTGCTGATGTCGATCCCGCGCGACTCGCTCGTCGAGGTGCCCGGCTACGGCACCAGCAAGATCAACGCCGCCTACGCGTTCGGCGGCCCCAAGCTGCTGACCGAGACCATCGAGCTCAACACCGGCATCCGCGTGGACCACTACGTCGAGATCGGGATCGGCGGGTTCGTCGACCTCGTCGACGCCGTCGGCGGCATCGAGATCTGCCCGAAGATGGCGATGAAGGACCCGCAGGCCAACCTGGACGTCAAGAAGGGCTGCCAGGAGGCCGACGGCAAGACCGCCCTCGGCTACGCCCGGTCCCGCAAGCTCTACACCGGGCTCGGTGACATCCAGCGTGCCCAGGCCCAGCGCGAGGTCGTCTCCGCCGTCGGCGCGGAGGTGCTCTCGCCGTGGTCGGTGCTCAACCCGCTGCGCTACTGGAACCTCAACATGGCCGCCACCCGCACCGTGGAGTTCGGCAAGGGCATGTCCCCGGTCCGGGCCGGCCTCTGGGCGATGGCGATGACGCAGGTCAACGGGGAGAACGGCCTGACGTGCGGGGTGCCGATCAGTGACCTGTCGGTGCGCTGGGACTCCGAGCGCGCGCCGCGGATGTTCCAGGCGATCATCGACGACGACACGGACCGCATCGGCAAGCAGCTGTGCTCTCCGTCAGGATTGGCCTCATGACGCAGACGCCCGAGAGGACCTACGAGACCCTCGACTGGCAGGTCGACGCCGACGGCGTCGCCACCTTGACCCTCACCCGTCCCGACGCGCTCAACGCCTTCGACCTGACGATGGCCCGCGAGCTCGAGCAGGTCTTCCGCACCGACGCCCGCGCCGACGACGTCCGCGCGGTGGTCGTCACCGGCTCCGGCCGCGCGTTCTGCGCCGGCATGGACCTCTCCGCCGAGGGCAACGTCTTCGGCCTCGACGAGTCGGTGCGCCCCACCCCCGAGGAGTTCCGGGCCGCCTACGACGAGCCGCCGTACGACGAGGGCGTCCGTGACACCGGCGGCAAGGTCACGCTCGCGATCCACGCCCTGCCCAAGCCGGTCATCGCCGCCATCAACGGCCCGGCCGTGGGCATCGGCGCGACCATGACCCTGGCGATGGACCTGCGCCTGGCCTCGACCAAGGCCCGCATCGGCTTCGTCTTCGGTCGGCTCGGGATCGTGCCCGAGGCCTGCTCGACGTGGTTCCTGCCCCGGTTGGTCGGTCCGCAGCGCGCCCTGGAGTGGATCTACTCCGCGGAGATCCTCACCGCCGAGCAGGCCCTCGAGGGCGGGCTGCTGCGCTCGGTGCACGAACCCGACGACCTGCTCCCGACCGCGCTGGAGCTGGCTCGCTCCTTCGTCAAGGACCGCTCGCCGATGGCGCTGGCCCTGGCCAAGCAGATGGTCTACCGCAACGGTGCCGCGGCGCACCCGTTGGAGGCGCACCTCTCGGACTCGCTGGCGATGTACTGGACGTCGATGGGCGACGGCAAGGAGGGCGTGGCCGCCTTCCTGGACAAGCGGGCCCCCGAGTTCACCCGCAAGGCGTCGCAGGCTCCGCGGATCTACCCGACCTGACGGGTCGCGCCGGCCTCGACCGGCTCCTCGAGCGCCTCGCGCAGGCGCGCGAGGATGCCGGCGAGGAGGCGCGACACCTGCTCCTGGGAGACCCCGACGGCGTCACCGATCTCGGACTGGGTGCGGTTGTCGAAGAACCGCATGCCCACGATCGTGCGCTCCCTCTCCCCCAACCCGACCAGGAGCGGGAGGACGGCCAACCGTGCCTCGGTGGAGGCGAACGCCGGGTCCACGTCGCCGAGCCGCGCCACCGGCGACTCCTCGGTGGTGGGACGGGGCGCGTCCAGCGAGACCGGCGCGTAGCAACCTTCCGCCGACAGCGCGTCGCGGACCAGCGGCACCGACAGCCCCAGGTGGGCGGCGATCTCAGCGACGTCGGGTTGTCGGCCCAGACGCTGCGACAGCTCGGCCTCGGCCGAGACGACCGCGGCCTGGGTCTCCTGCACCGAGCGCGGCGGACGGACCGTCCAGCCGGCGTCGCGGAAGTGTCGCCGCAGCTCCCCGCGCAGGGTCGGGACGGCGAAGCTGAGGAAGTCGTCGCCCAGCGTCGGGTCGAAGGCCCGGACGGCCTTCACGAGCCCGAGGCTCGCGACCTGGTCGAGGTCGTCGTCGGCGATGCCGCGACCGCGGTAGCTGCGGGCGATGTCACGCGCCACCGGCAGGTTGAGCGAGACGACCTCGTTCTCGTAGCGCGTGCGCGTGGCGCCCGACGAGGCGCGGGCACGCATCAGCAGCCGGGCGGTCTCGGAGCGCCGCCTGGCTTCGCCCACTCGCGCGGTGAGCGCCTCCCGGTCGTCCCCCACACCACGATGGTGGCACGGTCGGGACGGCCGGGAGGGCGATTCCCGCGACTGCGGGTGCGACGGTGGGTCAGCCGGCGGCGCGCGCCGCGCCCTGCTCCGAGGAGGCACCGCTGGTGGAGAGCTCACCGCTCTTGTCCTCCAGGTGCGCGCGGATGAACCAGTGGAACAGCTCGAGCTTGTCGGTCTGACCGATGAACATGTCCTCGGTGACGGGGTCGAGCTCGCCGAGCTCCGCGATCGCCTCGCGGTAGCTGGTGATCACGCCCTGGTAGACGACGTCGAGGGCACCGAGGTGCTCCTGGGTGGTCGCACGCCCGATGGAGTACTCGTCCCACGAGCGGTTCTCGACGATCGCGGCGGGGGTGCCGACCGGCGAGCCACCGAGGGTCGCGATCCGCTCGGCGAGGTCGTCGGCGAAGCCGCGGACCTCCTCCACCTGCGGATCGAGCATCTCGTGGACGGCGATGAAGTGCGGGCCGACGACGTTCCAGTGCACGTGCTTGAGCGTCAGGTGCAGGTCGTTGGCGGCGTACAGGCGGTCCTGGAGCAGCTCGACGACGCGCACGGCGTCCTTCTCGTCCAGACCGGGGGTCGTGTACTTCAGGTTGATAGCCATGTCCTCGAAGTTACCCACGGCCACGGGGGGTCATACCACCCTTCCGGGGAGGGGGCCGGTGCCGCCCGGGGGGACGGTTGGGGACGCGGCACCGGCCTCCCCGAGTTGGCGGAGGACCGCAACACATCGGGTCCGTACCCGGCCACCACCGCCCGATGCGCGGGCAGGGCGGTGGTCCAGACCGAAGGCCCTCAGCGGCCCCCGCTGGGTCCCCGCACGAGTCGCTCGGTGCCGCGCGCGGCGAGCGCGACCAGGCCCTCCAGCGGCCCGCGGCGACCGAGCAGCGCCACGACCGCACCGGCGACCACGACCACGCCGACCTGGACCACGGTCCCCTGGCGCCCCTCCGCCGGCGGGAGGAGGTCCGAGGTCATCAGGACGTGCAGGGTGTAGAGCGTCAGCGTCATGGCCCCGGCGCCGGTGAGGACGGTGACGAGGTGACGGGCGGGTCCGTCGAGGGCACGCAGCGCCCACACGAGCAGTGCTACCACCGCGAGGGCGGCACCACCGGTGCGGAGCAGGTCGAAGGTGGTGCTGGAGTGCGGGGCCGAGACCAGCAGCCACTGCCACGCGCCGTCGACCGGGGTCTGACCGTAGAGGCCGGTGTCGATGAGGCGGTGCAGGCGCTCGAGCGCCTCCTCGTCGTCACGACCGACCAGCAGCCACAGGTCCCGGTCGAGCCGGCGGACCGTGCCCTCGCGCGCCAGCAACCGGTCCGAGACCAGCTCGGCCGCTGCGGCGACCAGGGCCGCCGCCACGGCGACCAGGCCGAGGACCCGCCCCGGCACCCGACGCAGGTCCAGCCGGCCCAGCGCCATCCCGGCCAGCAGGTAGGCGCTCCACACCAGCACGGGGTAGTAGCCGGTGAACAGCACCTCGGAGGCCAGTCGGCCCGGCTCCTCGAGCCCCTCGATCGAGGGGCTGTCGTAGCCGCGCGGCGGCAGCCCGGGACGCACCCACCACAGCAGCACGGGCGTGACCAGGGTCGCGAGGAGGCAGAGCACCGCCAGCAGCCGGGCGCTGCACCCGACGAGCAGCACGCCGATGGCCAGCAGCACGGCGTAGTTGACCAGGATCACCGCCACGCCGGAGTCGACCCCACCGAGGACCAGGCCCAGGAGCCCCACGCCCAGGGCCCGCACCAGGAGGCCGGCGCTGCGGGCCACGCGCGCCTCACCGCGCAGCGGTCGGGGGCCGCCGGTCATCAGGGACAGGCTGACCCCCGCCAGCAGCGCGAAGAGTGCGGAGGCGCGTCCGGAGAGCACCTCGGCCACCCACGTGGGGTCACCGGAGTCACTGCGGGTGGCCAGCAGGTGGGTGGCCATCATCCCCAGCAGGGCCAGGAACCGGGCCGCGTCGAGGCCGACCAGCCGCCCCTGCGCCCGCGCGCCCGTCGTGCCCACCGGGAGGGACGTCCGGGCTAGAAGCCGAGCCGGCGCTCGGGCTGGGCCTCACGCCGCACGACCTCGCCCTTGGCGTGGGCGCTGTCGCGCAGCGAGGCCTGGAAGGCGACCATCCGCTCGCGCAGCCCGGGGTCGGAGGCGGCCAGGATCCGGACGGCCAGCAGGCCGGCGTTGCGGGCGTTGCCGACCGCGACCGTGGCGACCGGGACGCCGGCGGGCATCTGGACGATCGAGAGCAGCGAGTCCATGCCGTCGAGGTACTTCAGCGAGACCGGCACCCCGATGACCGGCAGCGGCGTGACGGCGGCGAGCATGCCCGGCAGGTGGGCTGCTCCCCCGGCGCCGGCGATGATGACCGACAGTCCCCGCTCGGCGGCCTGCTCGCCGTAGGCCAGCATCTCGTGGGGCATCCGGTGCGCCGAGACGACGTCGGCCTCGATCTCCACGTCGAACTCCCGGCACGCCTCGGCCGCGGCCTGCATGACCGGCCAGTCCGAGTCGGACCCCATGACGATGCCGACCCGGGCGCCGCTCCCCGTGCCGGTGACCTGCTCGCTCATCTCACTCGCTCTCGTTGCCGAGGTCACCGCGGAACCAGGCCGCGGCGTGCCGCGCCCGCTCCAGGCAGTCCTCGAGGTCGTCGCCGTAGGCGTTGACGTGGCCGACCTTGCGGCCCGGACGCATCTGCTTGCCGTAGAGGTGGACCCGCAGGTGAGGATCGCGGGCCAGGGCGTGCGGGTAGCCGTCGTAGAGCCGCCCCACCTCGGGGTCGGGCCCGCCGAGGATGTTGACCATGACCGTCCATCGCTCGCGCGGGGCGGGCGAGCCCAGCGGCAGGTCCATGACGGCGCGCAGGTGGTTCTCGAACTGGGAGGTGACCGCACCGTCCTGCGTCCAGTGGCCGGTGTTGTGCGGGCGCATCGCCAACTCGTTGACCAGGATGCGCCCGTCGGTGGTCTCGAAGAGCTCGACGGCCAGGATGCCGGTCACGCCCAGCTCGCCGGCCAGGCGCAGGGCGATCTCCTGCGCGCGGCCCGCGAGCTCCTCGGAGAGGTCGGGCGCCGGTGCGACGACCTCGTGGCAGATCCCGTCGAGCTGGGTGGAGGCGACGACGGGGTACGCCGCGGCCTGGCCGCTCGGCGAGCGCGCGACGAGTGCGGAGAGCTCGCGCCGGAAGTCGACGAGCTCCTCGGCGAGCACCTGGACACACGCCGCCTCGGCCGCCGAGAAGGCCTCCGCGCAGTCGGCCGCCTCGCGCACGACCCACACGCCCTTGCCGTCGTAGCCGCCGCGGGTGGTCTTCAGGACGCAGGGGAACCCGAAGGCGACCACCTCGTCGACGTCTGCCACGACGGCGTTGCGCGGGCAGGGCACGTCCAGCTCGGCCAGGCGGCGGCGCATCACGGCCTTGTCCTGGGCGTGGACGAGCGCGTCGGGGCCGGGACGGACGGCCACGCCGTCGGCCTCCAGGGCGTGCAGGTGCTCGGTCGGCACGTGCTCGTGGTCGAAGGTCACGACCGGACAGCCGTCGGTGACCCGACGCAGCGTCGGCAGGTCGCGGTAGTCGCCGACGAGCTGGTCGACGACGACCTGGGCGGCGGAGACGCCCTCGGCCTCGGCGAGCAGGCGCAACGGCAGGCCGAGCGCGATGGCCGGCTGGGCCATCATCCGGGCGAGCTGACCGCCCCCGATGACGGCGAGGGTGGGCGCGTGGGACTCAGGCACCGGGTCAGCCTAGGGCCGCTCCCGTGGTGGTGGCGTCGCGGGGTCAGGCGGCCGGCGAGGACTTCTCGAAGCGCAGGCCCTTGCCACGGATCGTGGTGATCAGGTGCGGGTGGCGCGAGTCGTCGCCCAGCTTGCGTCGGACCCAGCCGAGGTGGACGTCGATGGTCTTCGAGGAGGTCCAGAACGACGTGTGCCACACGTCGCGCATCAGCTCCTCGCGGGTGACGATGTCCCCGGCGCGGCTGATGAGGGCGTGAACGAGGTCGAACTCCTTGCGGGAGAGCGTGATCTCCTCTCCTGCGCGCCAGGCGCGGCGGGTGGTGGGATCGATGCTGATTTCCTGGACCTTGATCACCCGCACATCGTAAAAAGCAAAATGATTCCCCGGTAGGGGTTTGGCCCGACATGACAGTGACCTCTTCCTGCCAAGAGTCGGCCCCTAGGCCGCCTCCGTGGCCCTCCGCGGGCAGCATCGGGCCAGGTGGGACGGGGATCAGGGCCCGTCGGCCGCGTGGGGATGTCGGGATTGACGCGATCGCATGACTCGACTTGACAGACTCATCTGTCAGTTCCGTCCCCATCCCCCCGGGCGGTCCAGACCTCCGGTCGTCCGAGGCGTCAGTGCCGACGTACGGCGACGGGCTCGACGATCCCGAAGCCGCGGACCGGCCGCGCGGCCATCCGCCGGGTCTCGAACTGGTCGGCCGGCAGCCGTGCCGCGGTGCCGGAGTCGATGATGATGCGGTTGCGGCGCGCGACGTTGGTCAGCCGCGCGGCCATGTTGACCGGCGGGCCGAAGACGTCCCCGAGCCGCATGACGACCGAGCCGCTGGCCAGGCCGACGCGCACGTCCGGCATCCGCGGGTCGCGACCGATGACCTGGATGATCCCCTCGGCGGTGTCGTAGGCGCGGACGGTGTCGTCGTTCACGAAGAGCACCGAGTCGCCGATGCTCTTGATCACCCGCCCCCGCTGGCTGGCAACGACGTCGGCACAGCGCATCTCGAAGAGCTCGACGAGGTCGCCGATGCGGTCCTCGGTGAGGGTGTTGGACAGGGCGGTGAACCCGACGATGTCGGCGAAGCCCACGGTGAGGTCGGTGACGTGCAGGTCCTCGTCGTCCTGGTCGGCCAGGGCCTCGATCCGGCCCGCCGCCGCGGCGAGGTGACGGCGCCAGGCGTAGATCAGCAGCTCCTCGAAGGGCCGCGAGAACTGCTCGACCAGCGCCACGGCCGTGTCGATGCGTGTGCGTCCGGAGCCCTCCGCCGTCATCTCCTCGACCCGCTGGGTCAGCGAGGAGATCTCCCAGTCGGCCAGGCGCGCCATCGTCTGGCCCAGCGCCCGGGTGAGGTTGACGGCCAGGTCCATGTCGAGCAGGCCGGCCTCCATGACCCCGGCGAGCAGTCGCATCGCATCGGCGTCGGCGGCCAGGAACGCGGGGGTGTCGTCGGGGTACTCCGGGAACCCCAGCGCCCGCCAGAGCCGGCGCGCCTGCTCGCCGGTGACGCCGGCGGCGTCGGCGAGCTCCGGGGCGGTCAGCTCGGGCAGCCCACCCAGGATCGCCTGCTCGAGGTCGCCGGGCTGGGGGCCGGTCACGGGGCCGGTCACGGGGCCGGTCACGGGGCCGCTCGTGGGAGCACCCCCCGAGCCGGGCTCGGGGTCAGGCGCCCTCGTCATGACGACCACCCCGGGAGTGCAGAGCGTGCAGCAGGTCGTTGAGCCGGGCCTGGGCCTCGCGCACCCGCGGGATGTCGGGGAGCGCGACCGCGCCGTCCGGGCTCGCGTCACCGATCACGAGGGTGCCGCACCCCAGGAGACGGTCGCTGAGGTGCCGCTCGACCTGCACGTCGCTGATGCGGGACAGGGGGATGTCGTGGCCGCGGCGGGTCAGCACGCCGGTCCGCGTGATGATGCGGCGGTCGGTGATCGTGTAGTGCCCCACCAGCCAGGTCAGCAGCGGCCACACGAACAGCCACAGCACTCCCAGCGCGACCGCGCCCCAGACGATCCACGCCAGCAGCCGCTGGTCGCCGTCGACGCGGGTCTCCACGAACGTCCCCACCGCGAGCAGCAGCACGAGCGCGAGGACCGGCAGCAGCAGCGCCTTGGGGTGGGTGCGCGTGGAGACGACGACCCGCTCCCCCTCGCTCAGCAGCGTGCGTGAGATGGCCACGTCCCGATCATGTCACCTCCGGCCGTCGGCGCGCCCTCAGGCGGGTCGGACGTGGACGACGTCGCCCGCTCCCACGGGCACCTCGGGCCCGGCGGCCGGGGCCACGACCAGGCGGCCGTGCTCGTCGATCGAGGTGGCCCGCCCGACCAGTCGGCTGCCGTCAGGGAGGGAGACCTCGACGTCGCGCCCGACGGTGCCGCAGACCCGGGTGTAGGACTCGCGCAGCCGTGCGACGGATCCGTCCTCGACGCCGGCCTGCCAGGCGCCGTAGGACTCCAGCAGGGTGTCGACCAGCGAGGCGAGCAGGACGGTGCGGTCGGGCACGGGGTGCCCGAGGCCCTCGGACTCGACCAGCAGGGAGGTCGCCGTGGGCACCGGGAGCTCCTCCGCGGCCACCAGCACGTTGAGGCCGATGCCCACCACGGCAGCCGGGCCCTCGGGGGTCTCGACGCGCTCCACGAGGATCCCGGCCACCTTGCGGTCACCGATGAGGACGTCGTTGGGCCACTTGAGGACGGCGCCGAAGCCCGCACCGGCCAGGGCCTTGGCCACGGCGTACCCCGTCAGCAGCGGCAACCACGGCCAGGTGGCCGACGGGACCTCGGGGCGCAGGAGCGTGGAGAAGGTGAGGGCGCTGCCCGCGGGGGTCTCCCACGTGCGGTCCAGGCGCCCGCGGCCGGCGGTCTGGTGCTCGGTGGCCACCACCAGGCCCTCGGGCGCCCCCTCGCGGGCCCGCTCGGCCAGGACGGCGTTGGTCGACGGCGTGTGCGGGAGCACCTCCACGCCCAGGGACGCGAGGCGGCCGGGGTCGAGGGGGTTGTCGACAGGTGGGCGCTGGTCCGAGGCGTCGGTCACGGGCACTAGATTGGCGTACGACGCACCGACGGACCAGAGGAGAGTCGCACCTGTGAGCGCAGCGCCGGACCAGAGCCCCGAGGCCGAGGGCCTCGACATCCACACCACGGCCGGCAAGCTGGCCGACCTGGACCGTCGCCTCGACGAGGCCGTGCACGCCGGGTCGGCCAAGGCCGTCGAGAAGCAGCACGCCAAGGGCCGCAAGACCGCCCGCGAGCGCATCGAGATGCTCTTCGACGAGGGCTCCTTCGTCGAGCTCGACGAGCTGGCCCGCCACCGCTCGACCGCCTTCGGCCTGGAGAAGACCCGCCCCTACGGCGACGGCGTCGTGACCGGCTACGGCACCATCGACGGCCGCCAGGTCTGCGTGTTCTCCCAGGACTTCACCGTCTTCGGCGGCTCGCTGGGCGAGGTCTACGGCGAGAAGATCGTCAAGGTCATGGACCTGGCCATCAAGACCGGCTGCCCGATCATCGGCATCAACGAGGGCGCCGGCGCCCGCATCCAGGAGGGTGTGGTCTCCCTCGGTCTCTACGGCGAGATCTTCCGCCGCAACGTGCACGCCTCGGGCGTGATCCCGCAGATCTCTATGATCATGGGCAACTGCGCCGGCGGGCACGTCTACTCCCCCGCCGTCACCGACTTCACCGTGATGGTCGACCAGACCTCGGCGATGTTCATCACCGGCCCCGACGTCATCAAGACCGTCACCGGCGAGGACGTCTCCATGGAGGAGCTCGGCGGCGCGCGGACCCACAACACCCGCTCCGGCAACGCGCACTACATGGGGTCCGACGAGGAGGACGCCATCGAGTACGTCAAGGCGCTGCTGTCCTACCTGCCCCAGAACAACCTCGACGAGCTCCCGACCTTCCCCGAGGACCCGGTCATGGAGATCACCGACGAGGACCGGGCGCTGGACACGATCATCCCCGACGGGGCCAACCAGCCCTACGACATGCACGACGTCATCGGCTCGATCGTCGACGACGGCGAGTTCCTCGAGGTCCAGGAGCTCTTCGCGCCCAACCTGATCATCGGCTACGGCCGGGTCGAGGGCTCGCCGGTCGGTGTCGTGGCCAACCAGCCGATGCAGTTCGCCGGGACCCTCGACATCGACGCCTCGGAGAAGGCCGCGCGCTTCGTGCGGTTCTGCGACGCCTTCAACATCCCGGTCCTGACCCTCGTCGACGTGCCCGGCTTCCTGCCCGGCACCGACCAGGAGTGGAACGGCATCATCCGACGCGGCGCCAAGCTGATCTACGCCTACTCCGAGGCCACCGTCCCGCTGGTCACCGTCATCACCCGCAAGGCCTACGGCGGCGCCTACGACGTGATGGGCTCCAAGCACCTCGGCGCCGACATCAACGTCGCCTGGCCCACCGCCCAGATCGCGGTCATGGGCGCGCAGGGCGCGGCCAACATCGTGCACCGCAAGACCCTGGCGGCGATCGAGGCCGAAGGCGGGGACGTCGAGGCCAAGCGGGCCGAGCTGATCGACGAGTACGAGACCACCCTGGCCAACCCCTACATCGCGGCCGAGCGCGGTTACATCGACGCCGTCATCCAGCCCCACGAGACCCGCGTCGAGGTCATCCGCGCGCTGCGCCTGCTGAAGACCAAGCGCGCGAGCCTGCCGGCCAAGAAGCACGGGAACATCCCGCTGTGAGCGAGGACCAGAAGCCGCTGCTGCGGGTGGTCAACCCCGACGCGACGCCGGAGGAGGTCGCCGCCGTCGTGGCGGTGCTCTCCGCCCTCGGCGGCGGTGCTCCCGCGCCGGCGCCGCCGCGCTCGCAGTGGGCCTCGCCGCACCGCCAGGTCCGGCGCACCCTGCCGCACGGGGCAGGTGCGTGGCGCGCAAGTGGCCTCCCTCACTGAGAGGTTCCACTAGCATTCGTCCACAGGAAGTCCTGAGGAGATCTTGAGCCTCCACAGGGCGCGGTCTTGAGGTCGACTCCCCAGACTCGTGGTGAGGCGCCGACAGGGCGCCAGCCATGGGAGAGACGAATGAGCGACGACACCCGGCTCGACAGCCGGCCGCAGACGTGGGCGCCCCCCGCGCCCTCCTCGGCCGTGCCCGACTACGTGCGCCGGTCCGACCCAGGGATGGAGGCCTACGCCGACGACTTCATGGACGGCCTGGACTCCATCCCGACCTACCGTCCCACCGTCGGCTGCATCATCCCCGCCTACAACGAGGCCGAGACGATCGCCGGCGTGCTGGACTCGCTGCTCCAGCAGACCCGGCTGCCCGACGTCATCCACCTGATCGTCAACAACACCTCCGACGAGTCGGTCGAGATCGCCAGCCACTACGCCGGTCCGCACACGCGGATGACCCCCAGCGGCGAGCAGCACACGACGATCTACGTCCACGACATCGGCAAGAACCCCGACAAGAAGGTCGGGGCGCTCAACTACGGCTACTCCCTGGTCGAGCACATGGACTACCTGCTCGGCGTCGACGGCGACACCACGCCCGAGCCGGACGCGATCCAGCACCTGGTCGACGAGATCGCCAGCGACGACCGGATCGGCGGCATCTCCGCGATCTACTCCATCGACGACAGCGCGCTGAACAGCTGGATGGAGAAGTTCCTGATCGCCGGGCAGCGCGCCCAGTTCTCGGCGTTCAACATGCAGAACCTCCTCAAGGGCCGCAACATGGCGGTGCTCGGCGGGCAGTTCTCCATCTTCTCCACGCAGGCGCTGCGCGACGTGATGCGCGACAGCCACCAGCGCACCCCCTGGGTGAGCGACTCCGAGGTCGAGGACTCGCTGCTGTCGCTGCAGATCAAGTCCGCGGGCTACCTCACCAAGATCTCCGCCCGGGCCCGCGCCCACGTGGGCGGCATGAACACCCTGCGCTCCCTGGACGCCCAGCAGGTGAAGTGGAACTTCGGCGCCATCGACCTGATGTGGCCCGGCCAGCGCGGCGACACCCGCGGGCAACCGTTCCACCCGAACCTGCGGCTGCGCTGGTTCGAGCACCTCTCGATGGTGCAGAACATGACCACCCGGTTCCTGTTCATGGTGCTGCTGGCGTGGTCGCTGCTCTTCGACGCCTTCGTGTTCAGCCCGCTGTGGCTGATCCCACCGCTGGCCGCGGTGTGGCTGAACTTCCGGGTGGCGCACTCGATGGAGTTCCGCAACAAGCGCGACTACCTCTTCGTGCTGCTGATCTTCCCGGCCGAGCTCTACATGTTCACGCGGATGGGGCACTTCGTCCGCGCGTGGTGGAAGTTCTTCACCAACCAGCAGTCCGACAACTGGGCCGCGCAGGCCAAGGCCGAGCGCGGCAAGGGTTCGGCCTGGATGTACCCCTTCGCCATCGCCGGCGCGATCTACGCCGTCCTGGTGGCCGGCTGGGAGTTCGGGCCGTGGAGCGTCGACCTCAAGTCCGACGTCCTCTACGTGGGGTGGCGCGTGCTCGGGGTGCTCACGATCCTGCAGACTGCCTGGATGATCATCAAGGCCAGCAAGCGCTACAAGGGGTACAAGGCATGAGTCACCGCTCCGCGCGCGGCCGGTCGGCCGCGCGGACCGTCGCGCTCGCCCTCGCGGCCTCGCTCACGCTGAACGGCTGCGGGCTGCTCGACAACGGCGGCAGCGAGCCCACGCCCGCGGAGACCGAGCCGGCGCTCGAGCGGGTCTACGACTCCCAGTTCACCCGCGACGGCACCTTCCAGAGCCACATCTCGGTCGACGGGGCCGAGGACATCGACTTCGTCTACACGCTCTACCCGACCAAGTCCACGCCGCGCACCAACGAGTGGTACCCCCGCGGCAAGAAGTTCTTCTCCTTCACCTTCCAGGCCTACGACCTCGCCCAGGACCTGCGCGACCCCTTCCGCACCAAGCGCAAGGTCTACCTGTCGAAGATCAAGGTCACCTCGCGGACCATCACGAGCGGGGGCGGCAAGACCCAGCGCCCCTACCAGCTCAACGCGGTCGCCAAGAACATCACCTTCGACCCCGAGCCTCTCTCGACGAAGTACGGCATGCTCATCACCTCGCCCAAGGGCGCCTTCGAGCTGCGCAACCAGGCCATCAAGCCGACCTCGCTCGACACCCGGGGCATCGACCTGATGTTCACCGCCACCGTGTGGATCCAGACCGAGGCCGGTGGCTCGGAGTACATCCAGCGCGAGGTCGAGCAGACGGTCCCGATCGCGATCTTCGAGTCCGAGGAGAAGACCGAGGTCGCCGAGATCCCGGTGAACGCCAACTGACCCGTCAGGGTCGGCGCGGCAGGGTCAGAGCGACTCGGCCAGCCGATAGCCCACGCCGCGCACGGTCTCGATGAACCTGGGGTTCGTGGAGTCGTCGCCGATCTTGCGGCGCAGGTTGGCCACGTGCACCTCGACCGAGCGCTTGTCGGCCTCGTTGACGAAGTACGACGTGACGTACTGCTGACCGCGCATCGTCAGGACCAGGTCGGCCTTCGAGCGCACCCGGCGGCCGGTGCTGAGCAGTGAGGCCAGCAGGTCGAACTCCGTGCGGGTCAGGTCGACCGACCCGCCGTCGACGGTCACGATCCGCGTCTCGTTGTTGAGCGCCAGGCCGTTGAACCGGATCCACGCGCCGTCGGGCGCGGGACCTCCGGGCCCGGCGGCCACGGGCGGCACCGGTTGACCGGGCACGGCCTGGAGGTAGGTCTGCTGGGCCGGCTGCTGCACGGGCGCCGGCTGCTGCTGGACCGTTACCGGCTGCTGCTGGACGGGCGGCGGCTGGACCGGCGGCTGCTGCTGGACGGGCGGCTGGTAGGCCGGCGGCGCCGGCTCGGCCGGCCGGGCGGCGTGGGCGCCACCGCGCGGGGCGTCGTCGGCGAACTCCCGCGCCGCCTTGGTGGCCCAGGACTCCTCCTCCGGGGGCGCGGGCGAGGCGGCAGCGGCGCCGCCGACGTCCGAGCGTCCGCGGGGACGTCGCAGCATCGAGTCCGCACGGGCACGCAGCTCGCGCGGGCGGAAGGGCTTGACGAGGTAGTCGTCGGCGCCGGCCTCGAAGCCGGTCACGACGTCGATCTCGTCACCGAGGGCGGTGATGAAGATCAGGTAGGTGTTGCTGAACTCGCGCAGCCGCTTGGCGACGGCGAAGCCGTCCATGCCGGGCATGTTGACGTCGAGCGTGGTGATCAGCGGGTTGTGCCGGCGGACGGCGTCGACCCCCTCGAGGCCGTCCTCGGCCAGGACGGTGCGGAAGCCGGACTGGCTCAGCACGAGGTCGATGAGGTCCCTGACGTCGGGGTCGTCCTCGATGATGACGGCGGTCCAGTCGGCACCTTCCATGCGCGGGAGCCTATAGCAGGCATAGGATCACCATCCGGCGGCACGGGCAAGTTCGACCGCCATGTCGAGGTAGACCTCCCCCGCGGGCGGCCCCTGGTTGCAGGTCCCGTCGGACTCGGCGGGCGGTTTGACCCACAGGTAGGCGTCCAGGCCGGTGCCGTCGGCGACGTACCCCGGCAGCTTGCCCAGGGCCCGACCGTCGGGGTTGCACCAGACCTCGGTGGCGCCGTTGCCGTTGCGACCCCGATCGGTGATCCAGTGGGTGCCACCCAGCGCCGCGCTGAGCCGCTCGGCGAAGACGAGCTCGTCGGCGTCGGTCTGGTAGTTGGAGACGTTGGTGCTGAAGCCGCGCACCCGGTCGATACCGACGTCGCGAAGCATCTGGGCCATCGGCCGCACCGCGACCCAGTCGGAGTGGCCGGCGTCGACGTACGTCGTGACCCCCGCGGTCGCCAGGACGTCGACGGCCTCCCCCAGCAGGCGCACCCGCTGGTCGACCACATCGCACTCCGGAGCCGAGGCCAGCGCGTCGGGTTCCACCACCACCGCGGCCGTCGCATCGGCGGCCGCGAGGGCGTCGGCCACCTCCTGGACCCACGGACGGTAGGACTCCTCCTCCATCCCGCCGGCGGAGAACCCGCCGGAGCAGTCGCGACCCGGGATGCCGTAGAGCACGAACAGCGGCACCTCGTCCCGCTCCTCGGTGGTGGCGACCAGGTCGGCGACGTACTCCCCGACGGTGCCGCGGGGGAACTGCTCGGGGGTGAGCCAGATCCCCGACGGCACCGCCGCCATCCGCATGAGCAGGTCGGCGTCGTCGGCCCGCCCGTCGGCGCGCAGCTGGTCGGCCGCCCGGCGCGTCCGGTTGAGGGGGTCGACGTACTGGGCGCGCTCGGCGAAGACGTTGCGGGCCTGGGGATCAGCCTCCTCGAAGGGGCCCCACTCCTGCCCGCGGGCGAGGAGCACCCCGACGACGACCAGCGCCACCGCGACCCCTGCTGCCAGGAGGACCTTCACGATCCCGTGCTCCCCACGACCCACGAGCGCCATGCTCCCATCATGCCGCTGCCTCATGCCGCTGCCGGGAGGCCGGTACGGTCCGTGCCGTGCCGACCTTCGTGCTCGCCTCCGCCTCGCCCGCCCGCCTCGCCACGCTGCGCAGCGCCGGCCTCGACCCGGTCGTCGTCGTGTCCGGCGTCGACGAGTCCGTGCTGGACGGGTTGCCGCCCGCCGAGCTGGCCGTCGGGCTGGCCGAGCTCAAGTGCCGCGCCGTCCTGGAGCGGGACGAGGTGCCCGAAGGCGCCCTGGTCCTGGGGTGCGACTCGGTGCTCGAGCTGGACGGTCAGGCCCTGGGCAAGCCCGGCTCCCCCGAGGAGGCGACCCGGCGCTGGACCGCGATGCGCGGGCGCAGCGGGGTGCTGCGCACCGGTCACTGCCTGCGCGACACCGCCAGCGGAGCGGAGCGGTCGGTCACCGCGTCCACCACCGTCCACTTCGCCAGCCCCAGCGACGAGGAGGTCGCGGCGTACGTCGACCGCGGCGAGCCGCTGCACGTCGCCGGCGCCTTCACCGTCGACGGGCTCGGTGGCGCCTTCGTGCGTGGCATCGAGGGGGACCACCACAACGTCGTGGGCGTCAGTCTCCCGGTGCTGCGGGAGATGGTCGGGGAGCTCGGTCACCGGTGGACCGATCTCTGGGCTCCGCGCGCTTGAACACCCACATCCGGAACAGCGCGAAGCGGGTCAGGAAGCCCAGGAAGAGCCCCACCACGTTGGCCGCGACGTTGTCCGCGACCGCGGAATCGAGCATCAGCACGTTGCGGCTGCCCCACAGGCAGATCACCGGGATGACCAGGCTGGCGGTGCTGATCGCGAAGAACAACGGCGCCCCGCCGAGGAAGCCGGTGGCCTCACGGTGGCGGAAGGCCCAGACCCGGCTGAGCTGGTAGGTCAGCAGCATCGAGATGCTGTTGGCGATCAGGAACGCAGTGACCGGGTAGCCGTTGAGCCACGCACCGGCACCGCCCGGCTCCCAGTGCACGAGCCAGTTGAACAGCCCTGCGGCGACCAGGGACGCCACCGTCCCGATCACCGCGGAGCGGCTGAACTCGCGACGGATGCTCACCGGGCCATCCTGGCCCAGGGCTCACTCGACCGGCAGACCCAGTCCACGAGCGATCAGCATCCGCTGGACCTCCGAGGTGCCCTCGCCGACCTCGAGCACCTTGGCGTCCCGGTAGAAGCGGGCGACGGGGTACTCCTCCATGAAGCCGTAGCCGCCGAAGACCTGGGTGGCGATGCGGGTGGCGGTCACCGCCGACTCGGTGGAGTAGAGCTTGGCGACCGCGGCCGCCTGCTTGAACTCCTGGTACGGCGCACCCGCGTCCTTCAGCGCCGCGGCCCGGTAGGTCAGCATCCGCGACGCGTGGAGCATGACCTCGAGGTCGGCGATCTGGAACGCCACGCCCTGCTTGCGACCGATCGGGCCCCCGAAGGTCTGGCGCTCACCGGCGTACTCGACGGCCATGTCCAGGCAGGCCTGGATGCAGCCGACCGACAGCGCCGAGATGGCGACCCGGCCGTCGTCGAGGGTCGCGAGGAACTGCGCGTAGCCGCGGCCCTGCTGCCCGAGCAGGTGGTCGGCGGGGACGTGGCAGTCCTCGAAGGAGAGCGGGTGGGTGTCGGAGGCGTGCCAGCCGAGCTTGTCGTAGGCCTTCTCCGCGGTGAACCCGGGCGTGCCGGAGGGGACCATGATCGCGGAGATCTCGGGCCGGCCGTCCTCCCGCGTGCCGGTGCGCGCGGTGACCGTGACCAGCGAGGTGATCGAGGAGCCGGAGTTGGTGATGAACTGCTTGGCCCCGTTGACGACCCACTCGCCGTTGACGAGCTCGGCCTTGGTGCGGGTGGCACCGGCGTCGGAGCCGGCACCGGGCTCGGTGAGGCCGAACCCGGCCAGCTGCTCACCGGCCACGAGCGCGGGCAGCCACTGCTCCTTCTGGGCGTCGGTGCCGTAGGTCAGGATCGGGTTGATCCCCAGGCCGACGCCGGCCTGCAGGGTGATGCCCATCGACTGGTCGACGCGGCCGATCTCCTCGATCGCCACGCACAGGCTGGTGAAGTCGCCGTCCTCGCCCGCGCCGCCGAACTCCTCGGGCGCGGTGAGGCCGAACAGCCCGAGGGCGCCCATCTTCTGCACCACGTCCACCGGGAAGTGGTGCTCGCGGTCCCACTGGGCGGCGTGCGGCGCGATCTCGGCCTGCGCGAACTCACGGACGCTGCGTCGGAACTCCTCGTGCTCCCGGGAGAGCTCGAACGGGGTGCCGGTGGGGTGGGTGCCAGTCATGGCGGCGAGACTACCGCCGTTGGTTAGCGGTTGTTAACCACCAGGGGCGGGGTGCTGATGACGATCGGCTCGCCGAGCAGCCCCACCGTCACGGTGATCGAGCCGGTCTCGGTGTCCACGGCCACGTCAAGCGGCGGCGTCTGCGGCTCCGGCTCGGGCTCCGGCTCGGGCTCGGGCTGGGTCGGGGTGCCGGGCGCCGGCGTCCCCGTGGACGGCGGGTCGGACGGCTGGTCCGACCCCGGGCTGGACGCCGGGGTGCTCGGGGCAGGCGCCGAGGTGGCGCCGGAGCCGGCCGGCGTCTCCGCGCCGGCGGACCGCTCGAGCGCGGCTGCCGTGGGTGCGATGCGCGCACCGGCGAGCACCACGACCTCGGGGGCGTCCACCTCGGGCACCTCGGGGGCATCCGCGGCCGCGGCGGGCGGGGCCGCGACGACGACGTCGAGGGGGGCCTCACCGCCCTGCAGGCCGCCGAGGAGGGCGAAGGCGGTCACCGCGGTGGCCGCGAGGCCGACGCCGATGCCGATCCGGCGTCGGTCGACCGGCTCAGCGGGGCGCTCGACGCCCGGCACCCAGCTGCGGCGCGGGCGGGCCCTGAGCCAGGAGGCGCCCTCGGCCCCGAGGGCCATGCCGGCCACCCGCGGGCGCAGCGACCCGTGCAGGGCCAGGATTTCCTCGACAGCGGGGGCGCAGTCGGAGCAGGCGGCGGCGTGGGCGCGCAGGGTGCGCTCCCGTGCGGCGTCGACGACGAGGTCCTCGGTGCGGTGGGCGGCCACCAGGGCGCACCCCTCTCCGCTGCCGACCGGCAGGCGGCGCAGCACGGTCTGGCGGAACGCCACGACGCTCGAGGCGGCCAGGTCGCGGGCGGCGGTCTCGGTGGTCCCGAGCCGGGAGGCCAGCGCGCTCAGCGGCTCGGCACCCGCGGCGCCGTGCACGAGCGCGGTGCGGCGCTCGGGGCTGAGCGTCTCGAAGGCCGGCTCCCAGTCGTCGCGGGGCGCAGGGACGACCGGGCCGGCCACCACGCCGGCCGCACCGCTCGCGCCCGCGGTCGACGGGCCGTCGAGCTGCAGCAGCCCGTCACGCAGCCGGGCGTCGAGCTCGAGGAGCTCTCCGACAGCGCGGGCGCAGGCGGGGCAGGTGTCGGCGTGGACGGCCAGGGCCTTGCGCTCGGGACGGGTCAGGCGCTCACCGGCGCTGTCGACCAGGCGCAGCACCAGCGAGCCGCACTCCTCGTCGTAGCCCGTGCCGATGCCGAGGACGACCTCGCGGCGGAACGCCAGCACCGTGGAGGCGACCAGCGCCTCGGTGTCCTCCACCGTCCGGCCGAGCCGCTCGGCGAGCTCGGCCACCGGCTCGCGGTCCACGACGCGCGCCCACAGGGCGGTACGACGCTGGGGGCTGAGGGCGGTCCAGGCGGCAGCCCACGGGTGGGTGGGGGTCGTCTCGCTCACACCCGGTTCAACGCGCGCACGCGTGCACGGTGATGGTGACCTGGTTCACGTCCAGACCAGTGGCGGCGAGTCGCCGCCGGGCGTCGGTGTCCGAACGTCGTACCTGTCCCGATCGGGTGCTCGGCGGGCGATACCCTGCGTCGCGGGCCACCCACGGCCCGCCCTCAGCCACCCCGCACCACGCCAGGCAGGAGTCCACGTGCCGGAGATCAAGCCACTGCAGAAGGTCCTCATCGCGAACCGAGGCGAGATCGCGGTCCGGGTCATCCGGGCCTGCAAGGACGCCGGCATCGGCAGCGTCGCGGTGTACGCCGAGCCCGACCGCGACGCCATCTTCGTGCGGATGGCCGACGAGGCCCACAGCCTGGGTGGCGCCACGCCGGCCGAGTCCTACCTCGACATCGAGAAGATCATCGCCGTGGCGCAGAAGTCCGGTGCGGACTCCGTGCACCCCGGCTACGGCTTCCTCGCCGAGAACGCCGACTTCGCCCAGGCCGTCATGGACGCCGGGCTCATCTGGATCGGTCCCCCGCCGGCCGCCATCGAGGCGCTGGGCGACAAGGCCAAGGCCAAGCACATCGCCGACCGCGCCAACGCCCCGCTCGCCCCGGGCACCAAGGACCCGGTCGCCGACGCCGACGAGGTCGTGGAGTTCGCCAAGGCCAACGGCCTGCCGGTCGCCATCAAGGCCGTCTTCGGCGGCGGTGGTCGCGGCCTCAAGGTCGCCCGCACCCTCGAGGAGATCCCCGACGCCTACGAGTCCGCGGTCCGCGAGGCCGTGACCGCGTTCGGCCGCGGCGAGTGCCTGGTCGAGAAGTTCCTCGACAAGCCGCGCCACGTCGAGACCCAGTGCCTGGCCGACCAGCACGGTAACGTCGTCGTGGTCTCCACCCGCGACTGCTCGCTGCAGCGCCGCAACCAGAAGCTGGTCGAGGAGGCGCCCGCGCCGTTCCTGACCGAGGAGCAGGTCACCGAGCTCTACGAGTCCTCCAAGCGCATCCTGAAGGAGGCCGGCTACTACGGCGCCGGCACCTGCGAGTTCCTCGTCGCCCAGGACGGCACGATCTCCTTCCTCGAGGTCAACACCCGCCTCCAGGTGGAGCACTGCGTCTCCGAGGAGGTCACCGGCATCGACCTGGTGCGCGAGATGTTCCGCGTCGCCGCCGGCGAGGAGCTCGGCTACGACGACCCGGAGATCCGTGGCCACTCCATCGAGTTCCGCATCAACGCCGAGGACGGCGGCCGCAACTTCATGCCGGCGCCCGGCACCCTCTCGGCGTGGACCCCGCCGCAGGGCCCCGGCGTCCGCGTCGACGGCGGCTACGAGAACGGCCAGACCGTCCCCGGCTCCTTCGACTCCCTCATCGCCAAGCTGATCGTCACCGGCAACAGCCGTACCCAGGCGATCGAGCGGTCGCGCCGCGCGCTCTCGGAGTTCGAGGTCGACGGCATGCCGACGGTCATCCCCTTCCACAGGGCGGTGCTCGAGGACCCGGCGTACGTCGGTGCCTCCAACCCCTCCGGCGAGGGCTCCTTCGACGTCTACACGCAGTGGATCGAGACCGAGTTCGACAACCAGATCCAGCCCTACTCCGGTGACGCCGCCGAGGCCGAGGAGGCCGGCGAGCGCCAGACCGTGGTGGTCGAGGTCGGCGGCAAGCGCCTCGAGGTCGTCATCCCCGCCGGGCTCGGCGGTCTGGCGGCCGGTCCGGCCGCCGGTGCCAAGAAGCCCAAGCGTGCCGCGGGCAAGAAGGCCGGCGCCGCCGCCTCCGGTGACGCCGTCACCTCGCCGATGCAGGGCACCGTGGTCAAGGTCGTCGCCGAGGAGGGCGCCACCGTCGCCGAGGGCGACACCGTGGTGGTCATCGAGGCCATGAAGATGGAGCAGCCCCTCAAGGCGCACAAGGCCGGCACCGTGACCGGCCTGACCGCCGAGGTCGGCGCCACCGTCACCAACGGCCAGGTCATCTGCGAGCTCAAGGACTGACAGCAGACCGTAGGTTGGGGGGCGTGACGTCGTTGCGCCCCCCGGCCCACCGGGTGCACCCCCGGGCCCGTCTGATGTGGCAGCTGGCCGCGGGCACCGAAGTGCTCGTCCTGGCCGTCGCCCTCGTCGCCACCGGCGTCGTGGCCGACCTCTACGACCTGCGCTGGTGGATGCCGGTCCTGCTGGCGACGTACGCCGTCGTGCGCGGCGTCGTCGTGCCGACCTGGCGCTTCCGGGTGCACCGGTGGGAGGTCACGCCGCAGGCGGCCTACACCCAGACCGGCTGGTGGGCCCGCGAGCGGCGCCTGGCCCCGATGAGCCGCATCCAGACCGTCGACTGGGACCAGGGGCCGCTGGAGCGGCTGCTGGGCCTGGCCAACGTCACCATCACCACCGCGTCGGCCGCCGGCGCGCTGAGCATCGGCGGGCTCGACCAGGCCACCGCCGAGTCCCTGGTCGCGGAGCTGACCGCCAAGGCCGAGGCCGCCGGCGGGGACGCCACGTGAGCGACTGGCAGCGCCTGGACCCGCGGATGCTGGTCGTCGAGCCGGTCTCCGAGCTGCGCCGCTTCCTGCCGGTCCTCCTCGGCGCGCTGCTGGCCGGCGGCTTCGCGCGCGGTGGCGGCTTGGGCTGGGAGCTGCTGGCCGTGGCCGTCCCGGTCGCGATCGGCGTCGCGCGCTACCTGACCACCCGCTACCGCATCCTCGACGGCCGCGTGGAGCTGCGCCGCGGCCTGCTGCAGCGCACGCTGCGCACCGCCCAGCTCGACCGGGTCCGCACCGTCGACGTGACCGCGAGCCTCGTGCACCGGGTCCTCGGCCTGGCCACGGTGCGCATCGGCACCGGGGCGGGCGCCGAGCAGGACCTCGAGCTCGACGGGCTGCGCGCCCCGCAGGCCCAGGAGCTGCGGGAGGCACTGCTGGCGCGCGTCGCGCACGAGGCCCACGCGCCCGACGGCGCCGAGGCGGCCGCCCCCCGGGCGGCCCCGACCGAGCGGCCGGTGCTGCGGCTGGACCCCGGCTGGGCGCGCTACGCCCCGTTCACGAGTGCCGGCGTGGTCGCCGCCGCGGCGCTGCTCGGTGTCGCCTCCCAGGCGCTGCCAGACTCGGCCTGGCGCCTGGACCGGCTGCCCGACCTCGCCCCCGCCGGGTGGGGCTGGCTGCTGCTGGTGGCGGTCGGGGTGCTCGGCGCCGCCGTGTCCAGCGCAGTGCTCGCGGTGCTCGGCTACCTCGTCGCCCACTGGGACCTCACCCTCACCCGCACCCCCACGCAGTGGCGGCTGACCCGCGGCCTCCTCACGACCCGTGAGACCTCCGTCGAGGACGCCCGCCTGGCGGGAGTCGTCGTGCGTGAGCCGCTCGGGCTGCGGCTGGCCGGCGCCGCCGAGCTGGGGGCGGTCGTCACCGGCCTGGGCCAGGGCGAGAAGGGCACGCTGACGCTGGTCCCTCCCGCCCCGCGGGCAGTGGTCGACGGCGTCGCCGGGGCCGTCCTGGGCGACGACCGACCGACCGACGCCCCGCTCACGGCCCCGCTGCGGACCCACGGGCCCGCCGCCGTACGCCGGAGACGACTGCGTGCGCTGGCGCCGGCCGTGGTCCTCGTGGCGCTGGCGGCCGCGTCGGTGGTCGCGGACCTGCTGACGCCGTGGTCGCTCGCGCTGACCCTGCTCGTGCTGCCGGCCGCCATCGCCCTCGGGGAGGACCGCGCCCGGTCGTTGGGGCACCTCGCGAGCGAGGGCTTCCTGGTCTCGCGCTCGGGCAGCCTGGCCCGGCACCGGGAGGTGCTGGGCGCCGAGCACGTCATCGGCTGGACCGTGCGCGACACCTGGTTCCAGCGCCGGTCGGGACTGGTGACCCTGGAGGCCACGACGGCCGGTGGCAGCCAACGGGTGCAGGTGCTCGACGTGCCGGAGCACGACGGCCTGGTGCTCGCGGCGGCCCTCACCCCGGACCTCCTGGCCGAGGTCGGATATCGGACGCCGCCGTCGCAGTGACGCCGGTCACCGAGACAGACGGTCCCCATCCGGCGCCCCCGTCGGTAGGTTCCCGACATGTTCTCCAAGGTGCTGGTGGCCAACCGGGGCGAGATCGCGGTCCGCGCGTTCCGCGCCGCCTACGAGCTCGGGGCGCGCACGGTCGCGGTGTTCCCGCACGAGGACCGCTGGTCCGAGCACCGGCTGAAGGCCGACGAGGCCTACGAGATCGGTGAGCGCGGCCACCCGGTCCGCGCCTACCTCGACCCCGAGGGCATCGTCGAGGTCGCGGTCCGCGCCGGTGCGGACGCGGTCTACCCGGGCTACGGCTTCCTGTCGGAGAACCCGGCGCTGGCCGAGGCGTGCGCGGCCGCGGGCATCACCTTCATCGGTCCCGGCTCGGAGGTCCTCGAGCTCACCGGCAACAAGGCACGCGCCATCGCGGCCGCCAAGGCCGCCGGTGTCCCGACGCTGAAGAGCGTCGAGCCCGACACCGACGTCGACGCCCTGGTGGCGGCGGCCGGGGCCAGCGAGATCCCCTACCCGCTCTTCGTGAAGGCCGTGGCCGGCGGCGGCGGGCGCGGCATGCGCCGCGTCGACTCCCCCGGCGCCCTGCGCGAGGCCGTCGAGACCTGCATGCGCGAGGCCGACGCCGCCTTCGGCGACCCGACGGTCTTCATCGAGCAGGCCGTGGTCGACCCGCGCCACATCGAGGTGCAGATCCTCTCCGACGGCACCGGTCCCGACGGCGTCATCCACCTCTTCGAGCGCGACTGCTCGGTGCAGCGCCGGCACCAGAAGGTCGTCGAGATCGCGCCCGCGCCCAACCTCGACCCCGAGCTGCGCGACCGGATCTGCGCCGACGCCGTCCGCTTCGCCCGCGAGATCGGCTACAAGAACGCCGGCACCGTGGAGTTCCTCCTCGACCCCGACGGCCACTACGTCTTCATCGAGATGAACCCCCGCATCCAGGTCGAGCACACCGTCACCGAGGAGGTGACCGACGTCGACCTGGTGCAGTCCCAGATGCGGATCGCCGCGGGCGAGACGCTCGCCGACCTCGGCCTCTCCCAGGACACCGTGCGGCTGCGCGGCGCCGCCCTGCAGTGCCGCATCACCACCGAGGACCCGGCCAACAACTTCCGCCCAGACACCGGCGTCATCACGACCTACCGCTCCCCCGGCGGCGGTGGCGTGCGCCTGGACGGCGGCACGGTCTACACCGGCGCCGAGGTCTCCGCGCACTTCGACTCGATGCTGGCCAAGCTGACCTGTCGCGGCCGCACCTTCGAGCAGGCCGTCGACAAGGCCCGCCGTGCGCTCGCGGAGTTCCGCATCCGCGGTGTCTCCACGAACATCCCCTTCGTCCAGGCGGTGCTCGACGACCCCGACTTCGCCGCCGGACGCGTCACCACCGCCTTCATCGAGACCCACCCCGAGCTGCTGCAGGCCCGCGGCAGCGGCGACCGCGGCACCAAGTTGCTGACCTACCTGGCCGAGGTGACGGTCAACCAGCCGCACGGCGCGGCCCCCGTCGAGCTGGACCCGACGACCAAGCTCCCGGCCATCGACCTCGACGCCGCCCCGCCGGCCGGCACCCGCCAGCTGCTGCGCGAGGTCGGCCCCGAGGAGTTCGCCCGGCGCCTGCGCGCCCAGGACCGGGTCGCGGTGACCGACACGACCTTCCGCGACGCGCACCAGTCGCTCCTCGCCACCCGGGTCCGCACGGCCGACCTGCTGGCCGTCGCGCCGCACGTCGCGCGCACCACCCCGGAGCTGTGGAGCCTGGAGTGCTGGGGCGGGGCGACGTACGACGTCGCGCTGCGCTTCCTGGCCGAGGACCCGTGGGAGCGGCTGGCCGCTCTGCGCGAGGCCGTGCCCAACGTGTGCCTGCAGATGCTGCTGCGCGGTCGCAACACCGTCGGCTACACGCCCTACCCCACCGCGGTCACCGACGCGTTCGTGCAGGAGGCGGTCGACACCGGCCTCGACGTCTTCCGGATCTTCGACGCCCTCAACGACGTCGAGCAGATGCGCCCGGCCATCGAGGCGGTCCGCTCCACCGGCAGCGCGCTGGCCGAGGTCGCGCTCTGCTACACCGGCGACCTCTCCGACCCCGGCGAGAGCCTCTACACCCTCGACTACTACCTGCGCCTGGCCGAGCGGATCGTCGACGCCGGCGCGCACGTGCTGGCGATCAAGGACATGGCCGGCCTGCTCCGCGCCCCCGCGGCCCGACGCCTCGTCACCGCGCTGCGCGAGCGCTTCGACCTGCCGGTGCACCTGCACACCCACGACACCACCGGCGGCCAGCTCGCCACCCTGACCGCGGCGATCGAGGCCGGGGTCGACGCCGTGGACGCCGCGACCTCCTCGATGGCCGGCACGACCAGCCAACCACCGCTCTCGGCGCTGGTCGCGGCCACCGACCACTCCGAGCGCGAGACCGGGCTGTCGCTCGCGGCGGTCAACGCGCTGGAGCCCTACTGGGAGGCCGTGCGCCGGGTCTACGCGCCCTTCGAGTCCGGGCTCACCGCCCCGACCGGTCGCGTCTACCGGCACGAGATCCCCGGTGGGCAGCTCTCCAACCTGCGCCAGCAGGCGATCGCCCTCGGCCTCGGCGAGCGCTTCGAGCAGGTCGAGGACATGTACGCCGCCGCCAACGACATCCTCGGCAACGTCCCGAAGGTGACCCCGAGCTCGAAGGTGATCGGCGACCTGGCGCTGGCGCTGGTCGGTCTGGGCGCCGACCCGGCCGAGTTCGCCGAGGACCCCAGCCGCTTCGACCTGCCCGACTCCGTCATCGGGTTCCTCAACGGCGAGCTCGGCGACCCGCCGGGCGGCTGGCCCGAGCCGTTCCGCAGCAAGGCGCTGGCCGGCCGCACCTGGAAGCAGCCCGCGGCCGAGCTCACCGCGGAGCAGTCGGCGGGCCTGGAGAGTGCCCGGCGGCGGACCTTGAACGAGCTGCTGTTCCCCGGCCCGACGCGGTCCTTCGCGGAGTCCCGCGAGACCTACGGCGACACCTCGGTGCTGTCCACGCTGGACTACCTCTACGGGCTGCGCAGCGGCGTCGAGCACGAGGTGACCCTGCAGGAGGGCAAGACCCTCATCCTGGGCCTGCAGTCGATCAGCGAGCCCGACGAGCGCGGCTTCCGCACCGTGATGGCCACCGTCAACGGCCAGATCCGCCCGGTCGCGGTCCGCGACACGAGCGTCTCGGCCGAGGTGGCGGCCGCGGAGAAGGCCGACCCGGGCACGCCCGGTCACGTGGCCGCGCCGTTCCAGGGCGTCGTGTCGGTCGTCGTCGAGGCCGGTCAGCAGGTCGAGGCCGGCGAGACCGTGGCGACGATCGAGGCGATGAAGATGGAGGCCGCGATCACCGCGCCGATGGCCGGCACCGTGCAGCGGGTGGCCCTCTCGGGCACCCAGGCGGTCGACGGCGGCGACCTCGTGGTGGTGCTCAGCCCCGCGTGAGGCCGCTCAGGTCGGCGTGACGATCACGTCGACCGCACTGAGCTCCACCGACGACGTGCACGCGTAGGCGTGCGGCACGTCGGCGGGCCAGTGCACGTGCGTGCCGGGGACCAGGTCGACCACCTGCTCCTCCCCGGCCGCCCCGTAGCTCAGCCGCCCCTCCCCCGACAGCACCACGAGCTGCTCGACCGCGCCGGCGGCGTGGGCGGGCGAGGAGCGCTCGGCCCCGGGTCGCACGCGGACGAGGTAGACCTCCGTGGTGCGGTCGGGCTCGGTCAGCAGGTGCAGGCGGACCGCGGTGAGGGCGTCGTCGCTCAGCGCGTCGGAGGCGCCCGCCTCCGCCACGAGGGCGACCAGCGGGACACCGAGCGGGCCGGCGACGGCGTACACGGTGTCGAGGGTGGGGTTGCGGCGCCCGCCCTCGAGCTCGGAGAGGGTGGCCTTCCCGATGCCGGCGGCGGCCGCGAGCGCGCTGAGCGACATGCCCCGCTCCTCGCGCAGCGCGCGGATGCGGGCTCCCGTGGACGCGCCTGGTCCGGCCACGCCGGCCTCCCCTACAGTCTGTTCCGTAAACGGAACGGTACTACCTCGCAGGAGCCACCATGCACGAACAGGGGACCCCGGTCAGCGCGGGGGTGGTCGCGGCCGTCGTCGGGTTCTCCTCCTCCTTCGTCGTCGTGCTCGCCGGGCTGACCGCCGTCGGCGCCACCCCGGACCAGGCGGCGTCTGGCCTGCTGGCGCTCTGCGTCGCCCAGGCCCTGGGGATGCTCTGGCTCGCGCTGCGGCACCGCACCCCGGTCTCGCTGGCCTGGTCCACCCCGGGCGCGGCGCTCCTGGTGACCACCGGCGCCGTCCAGGGCGGGTGGCCCGCCGCGGTCGGCGCGTTCGTGGCGACGGGCGTCCTGGTCGTGCTGACCGGGCTGGTGCCGAGGTTCGGCGACCTCGTGGCCGCGATCCCGCCGTCCCTGGCCCGGGCGATGCTGGCCGGCGTCCTGCTGCCGCTGTGCGTCGAGCCCGTCCTCGCGCTGGCCGACTCCCCGGCCATGGTCGCGCCGGTCGTGCTGACCTGGCTGGTGCTGCAGCGCCGGGCGGCCCGCTGGGCGGTGCCCGCCGCACTGGTCGTGGCGCTGGTCGTGGTGGTCGTGACCGCCGGGGACGCGGTGGCCGCCGGGGACCTGCTGCCCACGCTCGCTCTCACCGCGCCGACGTGGTCGTGGCAGGCGATGGTCGGGGTCACGCTGCCGTTGTACGTCGTCACCATGGCCTCCCAGAACGTCCCCGGCGTCGCGGTGATGGGCAGCTTCGGCTACCGCGTCCCGTAGCGGGAGTCGATGGGCGTCACCGGGCTCGGGACGCTGCTCGTCGCCCCGCTGGGCGGGCACGCGGTCAACCTGGCCGCGATCACCGCCGCGCTGACCGCGGGGCCGGCCGCCGGCCCCGACCGGGACCAGCGCTGGCGCGCCTCGGTCTCCGCGGCGCTCACCTACCTCGTGCTCGCCGCGGGCGCGGGCGCGCTGACGGCACTCGTGGCCGCGGCCCCGGACGGGGTCGTGCAATCGGCTGCCGGGCTGGCGCTGCTCGGCACGCTGGCGGCCTCCCTCTCCGACGCGCTCGCCGACCCGGCGGACCGGCTGGCCGCCATCGGCTGCCTGGTGGTCGCCGCCTCGGGCGTGAGCATCCTCGGCGTCGGCGCCGCGTTCTGGGCGCTGGTGGTGGGGCTGGTGCTGCGGCGGGTCAGCCCGTCCGCACCGTCACCCACGTCGAGCGCAGTCCCAGCCCGAAGCGGAACGCATCGCCGCTGAGCGTCACCTTGCCCTGCGAGCCCGTCAGCCGGATCGAGCGCACCCGGCCACCCCACTGGCCGTTGCCGTCGCGGGAGAGCACCTCGACCTTGCGCAGGTCGCCGAGGGCCGGCCACTGCGACTCGATCCGGTCGTCGGTCACGGTCACCGACCAGCCGTGGACCGGGTTGCCGTCGTGGCCGTCGTAGGGATCCTCCTGCGCGACGAGGTAGTCCCGCGAGCCGGCGGAGGTCCACCCCCCGCTGCTGGCGGAGAACTGCGTGAAGGCGGGCTGGCCGTCGACGACGCGGGCCTGGCCCTTGGTCTCGCGGATGGCGGCGTCGGAGGCGGGGTGCTCGGCGGAGGCACCGCCGTAGACCTGGCAGGAGGTCGTGTCGCAGACCTGGTAGTGACCGGCGCGCGGGTGGGCCCGCTCGTACGCCGCGTAGGTGCGCGCGGCCACCGCCTGGGCCTGGACCGCCGCGGGGCTCCAGGAGGCGGGCATCTCCAGGGGGACGACGCCGCGGAGGTAGTCCTCCAGCCGGAGCCGGTTGACGGTGTCGCGGGCCTGGCTGCCCTGCGAGGGTGCGGCGGCGCGGAGCTTGCCGCGGTAGGCCCGCTCGGTGCCGCCGGGGAGGACGAGGGTGATCGGCTTGTTCTTGGCGTAGAACTCCCCCTCGCCCTGCAGGACGAGGAGCTTGCGCCAACCGCCGGAGTCCTTGGCGCCCCGGGGCAGGTAGGCCACCTTCGCCCGACCCTTGCGGTCCTGGCGGACCCGCCAGGCCTGCACGTCCACCCCGTCGGGCTGCTCGGGCAGCACCGTGTGCTCGCCCGTCCCGAGGTCGGTCATGCGCAGCGTGCGCCGGGGTCGCACCACCAGGTCGTCGCTCGTGTCGGCGCTGACCAGCACGCTGATCCGACCCGCGGCGCGCCCGGCGTCGGTGCCCGGGTAGTAGAAGGACAGGATCTCGGCGGCGCTCAGGCCCTCGCGGGCCGCACCCTCCGCGCCGTGCTGCGACATGCCGTGGCCGTGGCCGTAGCCGCGGCCCTGGATGCGCAGCGTCGGCTCGCCCTGGACGTCCCACCGGTCGGAGGCCGCCGAGGCGGGCGCGGGGACCGCGACCAGGGCCGTGGCGACCGCCAGGACGAGGGCGCGGACGAGCATCGGTGGACTCCTGTGACGGCTGGTGCGGAGGGGGGCGAGGAGGCCGGTGTGACCACACCAGCACCCCATCGCACCATGCGTCACACGGAGCGGCAATGGCCTCGCGCGAACTACAGATCTGTAGTTCAGGGCACCTCGCGCAGCAGGGTGCTGGGCAGGCCCAGCCGGATGCGGAAGGTGTCGCCGCTGACGGTGCTGGAGCCCTCGCTGCCGGTCACCGTCACCCGCACGACCCGACCGCCGAAGGCCCCTCGCCCGTCGCGCTCGACGACCTCGATGCTCTCGTAGTCACCGACGGTGTCGAAGGCCGTCTCGAGGTCCGACACCGAGATCGTCCGGCTCCAGGTGAAGGGGTCCCACGGGTCCTCGCGCGCAGGCAGGTAGTCGAAGGGCCCGGCGACGCTGTAGCCGCCGTTGCTCGCGGAGAACTGCGCGAAGATCGGCTCGCCGCCCGTGACGAGCACCTTCTTCCGGGTCGCGCGGATGGCGTCGTCGGAGGCGGGGTGCTCCGCGGAGGCGCCGCCGTAGACCTGGCACCGGTCGGTGTCGCAGATCTCGTAGTGCGACGCCAGCGGCTCCCCCCGCTCGAAGGCCGCATAGGTGCGGGCCGCGACCGCCTGGGCCCGCACCGCGTCGGGGTCCCACAGCGCCGGCACCTCCTGGGGCACGACCCCGCGCAGGTAGTCCTCCAGGGAGACCCGGTTGACGGTATCCCGGTCGGTGCCGGAGTCGTCGGCCGAGGCCGAGCGCAGCCGTCCCCGGTAGTCGGTGCGGCCCTCGGGGGTCACCAGGGTGATCGGCCCCCTGCCGGAGAACTCCGCGTCCCCGCCGAACCGCTTGCTGGTGCGCCAGCCCCCGCCGCCGCGGCGCGCCTGCAGCACGCTGCGGCCCCGGCCGTCGGCGCGGACCCGCCACTGCTTCGCGCGACGGTCCAGCCGCTGGAGGGACCAGCGCTTCGTCGTACCGACCTTGGTGAGGGTGAGCCCGGAGCGGGCCAGCACCCGGGTGTCCCCGTCGTCGTCGGCGGAGACCAGGACGTCGACCGCACCGCCGACCTTCCCCAGCCGTGCGCCCGGGTAGTAGGTGCGGACGATCTCCTTCCACCCCACGCCCTGGCCGGCGGCGCGCTGGGCGCCGTACTGCGAGAGGCCGATGCCGTGCCCGAAACCGCGACCCTCGAGCTCCAGGGGGTCGGCCGCAGCGGCAGGCGCGGTCGGGGCCAGGAGCCCGAGGGTCAGCGTGACGGTGAAGGCGAGGGTCCGAGTTCCCATGCCCCTATGACATCACCCGCCATAGGTTGGTTGCGACTGAGCGTTGAAGGTGCCCATCGTGACCTTCTTGGCCGCGTTCACGATCGGGTCGTCGATCGAGAAGACCTCCAGGCCGCGCGTGATGTCGCTGGAGTAGATGTAGCCGTTGTACCAGTAGACCGACCAGGCGCCGCCGAGCTCGAGGCTCGTCGTCGAGATGGGGCCGCGGTCCCAGTAGGCGAACTCGGTCGGGTTCGCGGAGTCGGTGAAGTCGAAGACCGAGAAGCCGCCCTGGTACCACGCCTGGACCATGATGTCCTTGTCCTTGACCGGGATCAGCGAGCCGTTGTGTGCCACGCAGTTCTCGGTGAGGGCCTGGATGCGCGAGATCTTGTAGTAGCTCTGGAACTCCAGCTGCCCGTCGACGATGTCGTAGATCCCGTTCGCACCCTTGGTGGGGCCGAAGCCGGGGTGGCAGGTCGGCAGCGAGCCGCCGCCGAGCTCGTCGGTGAACAGCACCTTGGTGCCGGCGTTGTTGAAGGTGGCGGAGTGCCAGAAGGCGAAGTTCAGGTCGTCGGTCACGACCTCGGTCACCTTCGGCTTCTTGCGCTTGCTGATGTCGAGCAGGATGCCGTCGCCCATGCACGCGCCGGCCGCGATGTCCTTGCTGGGGTAGGCGGTGATGTCGTGGCAGCCGCTGGTCGAGCTCGAGGTCAGCAGCGGGATCGGACCGCCCGGGTTGCCGCCGTCGGGGAAGAGGACCGGGGTGGCCGCGAGCTTCGCGCGCGCCGGCTTCTTCACCGGGATCTTCACGACCGAGATCTTGTCGTGCGGCGGCTGGCAGTCGGGGTAGTCCGCGCTCGGCGAGTACGACGACACGTAGACGAACAGGGACTTGCCGTTCTTCGTCGGGGCCAGCGTGTGGGTGTGGGAGCCGCAGTCGGTCTCCACGGCCGCGACGTACTTGGGCTTGCGGGGGTTGGAGACGTCGAAGACCCGCAGGCCCTCCCAGGCCGACTTCTCGGTCGCCGACAGAGCGGTGCTCGAGCACGAGTCGTCGCTACGGCTGGCGTCCACGCTCATCACCAGGATGTTCTTGTGGACCGACAGGTCGCCCTGCCCGCCGGGGCAGAACACCTGCGCGACACGCTTGGGCTTGGTCGGCTTCTTGATGTCGAAGACCTGGAAGCCGCTGTAGTTGCCGTCGTAGAGCCAGCGGCCCCTGAACGCCATGTCGGTGCCGTAGGCACCCTCCTCGGCGAAGCTGCCCTCCAGCGGGAGGTGCGCGACCAGCTCGACGTTGTCGGACTTGTCGACCTCGTCCTCGCTGGTCAGCGGCAGCGGCTCCTGCGCCAGGGCGTCGGCGAGGCCCGCCGTGATGTCCGCGAGGGCCGACCCGGGCAGCTGGCAGCCGAGGGCGAAGTTGTCGCCGGCATCGACGAGGGCGGCGTACTCCTCGGCGGTGCAGGCTCGGACCCCGGGGTCGGCCTCGGCGGAGACGTTGACCGCCGTCATGCCGAGGCCCGCCGCGAGGGTCACGGCCAGGCCGGCGAAGGAGAGTCGGGCGCGCGTGGAGGGGAGGGAGCGGTGGCTCATGGCCGTGCAACCGTCGAACCGGGCCGGAGGTTACGGGTCGGACGCGAACGTCGCGTGGTGCAATGGAAACGTCATGCGCCTGTCATCCACGCCACGCCGTCTGGCGTCCGCCTTCTTCGCCGGGTCCGTGCTCCTCGCGCTGCCCGCGTGCACCGGGTCCGAGCCCTCGGCCGCACCCGACCCGGCGGCGAGCCCGACCTCGCAGGTCCGCGAGCTGGTGCCGGGGGCACCCGGGGAGCCGGTCGCCACCGCGTCCGGGCCGATCGACGTCGAGGTCCCGGGCTGGAGCCACGCCGACCTGGCCTTCGTGCAGATGATGATCCCGCACCACCGTCAGGCGCTGGAGATGGCGGCGCTGGCCCCCGAGCGGGCCTCGTCGGCCGAGGTGCTAGCGCTGGCGCGCCGCATCGACGCGGCGCAGGCGCCGGAGATCTGGCTGATGAGCCAGTGGCTGGCGGCCGAGGGGCTCGACGTGCCCGAGACCGGCGACGACCCCTCGGAGTGGGACCACGCCGCCCACGGCCACGCCGGGATGGCCGGGCTGCTGACGCCGGAGGAGATGGCCGCGCTCATCCGGGCGGAGGGCACGGAGTTCGACCGGCTCTTCCTTGAGGGGATGATCCGCCACCACGACGGGGCCGTGCAGATGGCGACCGAGGGGATGCCGGAGTCGACGAACGCGCGCGTCCTGGAGCTGATGGAGGAGGTCGCGACCGGCCAGCTCGCCGAGATCGCCCGCATGGAGCGGCTGCTCGACCAGCTGGGCTAGGGCATCACGGCGAGGGCCGGTCCATCACCGCGGTGTCGGTGTCGATGAGCGACGGCGGCCCGACCGCGATCGCCTCCTCGGCGTCGGGCACCGAGGATCGAGCGTCCGCGAGCACGTCGGCCGGGACGCGCTCCTCCAGCCACCGTCGGGCGTACGTCGCGGCCGGGTGGATGGCCACGGTGGCCAGCACGATGATGCCGGCGATCACCATCCATCCCCACGCGCTCCACGTGATCGCGAGGAAGGTGTACGCCGCCGGCGCCCAGACCCGCCCCAGGGTGCCGCTGAACTCGGCCGCGCCCTGGTACCTGCCTCGCTGCCGCGGGTCCATCAGATCGGCCTCGAAGGTCCAGCTCGCCGCCGACAGCTTCAGCTCGGCGCCGGTCAGGGTCACGTGCCCGAGCCAGATCAGCAGGATCGTCACCCAGCCGACCGTCTCGTGCGTCGCCATCGTGATGACGCAGGACACCACGATGAAGACGGACGACAGTCGCATCGCCCTCAGCGCCGTCGGCACGTCGGCCACTCCGCGTGCCGCGGCCATCGGCAGCACGATGCACATGACGGTGTTCGTGGCCAGCAGCAGCGCCACCAGCCATCGCGGGGCATCGGTCTCGCTGACCACCCACAGCGGGATCACCATGTGCAGCAGGACCTGGTTGGTCCAGGAGACGCCGAGCAGGAAGGTGGTGGCCATCCAGCCCGGGTTGCGCAGCGGACCGGGCCCGGGGACCTTGGCCTTGCGCTCCTCGGGGGTCTTGGAGTCGTGGGAGGCGTCGGGCAGCCGGGTGATCGCGGCGGCGTTGACGAGGAAGACCGACGCGGTGAACCACGGCAGCCCCTGCAGGAGCAGGTCGCCCGGCACCGCGAGGGCGAGCAGACCCACCGCGGCGCCGATGGTGAAGCCGGCGTTGAGCGCGGAGTACATGTAGGCACGCGACTGCACCCGCTCGCCCGGGGGGAGCACGTCGATCGTGTAGGCCCCGTGCGCCGCGCCCCCGAGCACACCGATGACCTCCATCGCGACCGCCATCGCGACGTAGGTCGAGAAGCCCTCGATGAAGGGCCACAGCGCGAACATCGACGCCTGTCCCACGGCGCTGACCGCCCACATCCGGCGCGGTCCGAACCGGTCCACGAGCTTGCCCATCGGCAGCGCGGCCAGGAACGCCGCGACCCCCGCGATGGTCAGCCCCAGCCCCACCTCAACCGGTCGCAGTCCGACGACGACGGTGAAGAACACCGCCGAGCCGGCGAGGAACGCGCCGTCGCCGAGGGCGAAGAGGAGCGACTGTCGAGCCAGCCTCCCGGCCAGTGGCGAGGGCGGGCGGGCGTGGCGGAGCAGAGCGGTGAACATCGCCGCGGATTCTGTCCCTCCGGACCGACATCTGTCGCATCCATTACGTAGGGTCAGCAGCCATGCACCGCCTCTACACGACCAGCGTCGCCTCGGTCTTCCCGCACTACGTCGCGAAGGTCGAGCGCAAGGGCCGGACCCGGGAGGAGCTGGACGCCGTGGTGACCTGGCTGACCGGCCTCTCCCCCGCGCAGGTGCAGCAGCACCTCGACGCCGGCACGACCTTCGAGGACTTCTTCGACGCCGTCGAGCTCAACCCCGACGTCTCCCTCATCACCGGGTCCGTGTGCGGGGTGAAGGTCCAGGAGGTCGAGGACCCGCTGATGCGCCGCATCCGCTACCTCGACAAGCTCGTCGACGAGCTGGCCAAGGGTCGCCCGCTGGAGAAGGTGCTCCGCTCCTCCTGACGCCGTCCACCCGACCGCGGCGTTTCACACCCTCCACCACGGGACAGGTATCGCTCATGTGGAACCCCATCCGCCGGCGCCGTGAGCGGCGCGAGGCCCACCTGCTCGAGCGGCAGGCGTTCCGGGCTGCGAAGCGCCTGGCGCGCGAGGACCTGATGGTCCTCGGCGAGGACGTCGCCGGCCTGGCACTGCCGCCCGAGGCCTCCCAGGAGGTCCGCGAGCACCACCGGTTCGCCCTGGAGGGCTACGACCGGGCGCGCGGGATGCTCGACGCCGCGGACAGCACCGACGACGTCGACCGCCTCGACGAGGTGCTCCAGCTGGCGCGCTGGGAGCTCGCCGCGGTCCGGGCCCTGGAGGCCGGCGAGCCGTTGCCCCCGCGACGCGGACCGTGCTTCTTCAACCCCCAGCACGGGCCCGCGGTGGCCCGTCTCGACTGGGCTCCCCCGCACGGCAGCAGTCGCAGGGTGGAGGTGTGCCGGGGGTGCGAGCTGCGCGTCGAGACCGGTGCTGACCCCGCCCATCGCGAGGTGCGGGTCGGGGACCGCTACGTCCCGTGGTGGCAGGCACCGTCGGCCGCCCACTTCACGAGCATGCCGCTCGCGGAGTCCGTCGAGCACGGCCCGCTGGTCACCGCAGCGCTCACCGAGGCCCGCATCCACGCCTCGTTGGCCGGCATCTCGATCACGGTCAGGGGCTGACCGCCCCAGCCCGGCTCAGACCCGGCCCGGACACGGCTCAGACCCGGTGCAGCCTCCGGGCCGCCTCGGCGATCGACCCGCTCATCGACGGGTAGACCGTGAACGCCTGGGCCAGCTGGTCGGCGGTCAGTGACTCCGCCACCGCGATCGAGACGGGGTGGATCAGCTCGGAGGCCCGCGGCCCCACGACGACTCCGCCGACGACGATGCCGGTGCCGGGACGGATGAAGAGCTTCACGAAGCCGTCGCGGACGCCCTGCATCTTGGCCCGCGGGTTGCCCGACAGCGGCAGCATGACGACCTCGGCCTGGATCTCCCCGGAGTCGACGGCCTGCTGCGACCAGCCCACCGTCGCGATCTCCGGGGCGGTGAAGACGTTGGAGGAGACCTTCTTCAGGTCCAGCGGGTGCACGGTGTCGCCGAGCAGGTGCCACATCGCGATCCGGCCCTGCATCGCGGCCACCGAGGCGAGCATCAGCACGCCCGTGCAGTCGCCGGCGGCGTACACGCCCCGCGCCGAGGTGCGCGAGACCCGGTCGACCCAGACGAACCCGCCGTCCTTGAGCTGGACGCCGGCCTCCTCCAGGCCCATGTCGGCGGTGTTGGGGACCGACCCGAGCGCCAGGATGCAGTGCGAGGCCTGCACCTCGCGGCCGTCGGTCAGGGCCACGGTGACGACGTCCCCGTCGCGGGTCACCGACTCCATGCGCGACTTCGACAGCACGTTCATGCCGCGGCGTTTGGAGACCTCCTCGAGCACGAGCGAGGCGTCGGCGTCCTCCCCGGGCAGCACCCGGTCACGGGAGGAGACGAGGGTGACGGGGATGCCGAGCGCCTGGTACGCCGAGGCGAACTCGGCCCCGGTGACGCCCGACCCCACGACGACCAGCGACTCGGGCCGCTCGTCGAGGTCGTAGACCTGCTCCCACGTCAGGATGCGCTCGCCGTCGGGCTGGGCGCTGGGCAGCGTGCGGGGCGCGGCACCGGTCGCGACGAGGACGGCGTCGGCCTCCAGCGTCGTCTCCGAACCGTCGGCGGCCGTGGCCACCACGCGGCCGGGGCCGTCGAGACGGCCCCGCCCCTGGACGACCTGCACGCCGTCGCGGTCGATGCGGCGGGCGATGTCGCGGGACTGGTCGGCCGCCAGCGCCTTCACGCGGGTGTTGACCCGCGCGAGGTCGACGGCGATGCCGGACGCGGCGTCACCCTCCTTGTCGCGCATGGTGATCCCGAGCTCGCCGGCCTCGGCGACCTCGGTCATCACCTCGGCGGTGGCGATGAGGGTCTTGCTGGGCACGCAGTCGGTCAGCACCGCCGAGCCACCGAGGCCGTCGGTGTCGACGATGGTCACCTCGGCGCCCAGCTGGGCGGCGACATGGGCTGCTTCGTAGCCGCCGGGGCCTCCCCCGACGATGACGACGCGGTCGGTCATGCGGCTCCCCTCCGGGTCAGCTGGTGGTCGATGTGGCTCAGAAGTTGATCATGTGGCCGGTGATGCCGTGCACCGCTTCCTTCACGGCCTCCGACAGCGTCGGGTGGGCGAAGACGTTGCGCGCGACCTCGTCGGCGGTGAGGTCCCACTTCTGCGCCAGCGTCAGCACCGGCAGCTGCTCGGTGACGTCGGGGCCGATCATGGCCGCGCCGATGATCTCGTTGTGCTCGGCGTCGGCGATCACCTTCACGAACCCGATGGCCTCGCCGAGGCCCTGGGCCTTGCCGTTGGCCGAGAACGGGAAGGTCGCGGTCTTGACGTCGTAGCCCTTCTCCTTGGCCTGCGCCTCGGAGTAGCCGAAGGAGCCGATCTGCGGCTGGCAGTAGGTGGCGCGCGGGACGAAGTCGTACTCGACCGGCATGGTCTCGGCGCCGGCGAGGGTCTCGGCGGCCACGATGCCCATCGCCTCGGCGACGTGGGCCAGCATGAGCTTCCCGGTGACGTCGCCGATCGCGTAGACGTGCTCGACGTTGGTGCGGCAGAACTCGTCGATCTCGATGGCACCGCGATCGGAGACCGCGACTCCGGCGGCCTCGAGCCCGTAGCCGTCCAGGCGGGGCGCGAAGCCGAAGGCGGCGAGGAACTTGTCGGCCTCGAGCACCTGGCTCTCGCCGCCGTCGGCGGGGCTGACGGTGACCTTGACGCCCGAGCCGGTGTCCTCGACCTTCTCCACCTTCGTGGAGGTCATGATCTTCACGCCGAGCTTCTTGTAGTGCTTGGCGAGCTCCTTGGACACGTCCGCGTCCTCGGTGGGGACGATGCGGTCGAGGAACTCCACGATCGTGACGTCGACGCCGAAGTTCTTCATCACGTAGGCGAACTCGACACCGATCGCACCGGAGCCGCCGATGATCATCGAGGAGGGCAGGTCGGAGTCGAGGATCTGCTCCTCGTAGGTCACGACGTTCTCGCTCAGCTCCAGGCCGGGCAGCAGCCGGACCTTCGCGCCGGTGGCGATGATCAGGTCGTCGCAGGTGTAGGAGGTGGTCCCACCGTCCTTGTCCTTGACGTCGATCGAGGTCGGGCCGGTGAGGGTGCCCCAGCCGTCGATCTCGGTGATCTTGTTCTTCTTCATCAGGAAGTGGACGCCCTTGACGATCCCCTCGCTGACCTTGCGGCTGCGCGCGTGGGTGGGGCCGAAGGACATCGTGGCGTCGCCCTCGATGCCGTACTTGGCCTTGTCGTGGGTCAGGACGTGGGCGAGCTCGGCGTTCTTCAGCAGCGCCTTGGAGGGGATGCAGCCGACGTTGAGGCACACACCGCCCCAGTACTTCTCCTCCACGACGGCGACGGTCTTGCCGAGCTGCGCCGCGCGGATGGCGGCCACGTAGCCGCCGGGGCCTGCACCGAGAACGAGGACATCGAAGTGGGTCGTCACGAGGTCCACCCTAGTCCCGGACGCACGAGCGTTAGCCTTCGGTGTCGTGACGCTCTACGCCGCCTACGGGACCAACCTCGATCCCGCCCGGATGAGCGAGCGCTGCCCGCACTCGCCGCTGCGCACGACGGGCTGGCTGGAGGGCTGGCGACTGACGTTCGGTGGTGAGGAGCACGGGTGGGACGGCGCCCTGCCGACCATCGTCCAGGACGCCTTCGAGCAGGTCTTCGTGGCGATCTACGACGTGACCCGTGAGGACGAGACGGCCCTGGACGGCTGGGAGTCCGCCGACAGCGGGCTCTACCGCAAGACCAAGGTGCGGGTCTCCACGCTGACCGGTGAGGTCGTGGCCTGGGCCTACGTCCTCGACGCCTACGAGGGCGGGCTGCCCTCCGCCCTGCACCTGGGTGTGCTGGCCGACGCCGCCGAGGCCGCCGACGCGCCCGACGACTACGTCGCCGCCCTGCGACGGCGCCCCTGCCGCTCGACGGGTCTGTGAGTCGGTCCCTCCACGGGACCGGAGGGCGTATCCTCACCGCTCGTGACTGACGAGCCGACGCCCTACACCCGCGCCGACGACGCTGCCGCCCGCCTCGCGGAGCTGACGGGGGTCGAGCGCCACGACGTCGCGCTGGTCCTCGGGTCCGGCTGGCTCCCGGCCGTGGACGCCCTCGGTGAGGCGACCGCCGAGATCGACACCACCGACCTGCCCGGCTTCTCGGCCGCGGCCGTCGCCGGGCACAGCGGCAAGATCCGCTCGGTGCGCGCCGGCGACCGCCAGCTGCTGGTCTTCCTCTCCCGCACCCACTACTACGAGGGCAAGGGCGTGGAGGCCGTCGTGCACGGCGTGCGCACGGCCGCCGCCGCCGGTTGCCGGGCGATCGTGCTGACCAACGGCTGCGGTGGCCTCAAGGAGTCCTGGACCCCCGGCACCCCGGTCCTGATCAGCGACCACATCAACCTCACCGGCCGCTCCCCGATCGTGGGTGCCCGCTTCGTCGACCTCACCGACCTCTACTCCGCGCGGCTGCGCGCGATGTGCCGCGAGGTCGAGCCGTCCCTCGACGAGGGCGTCTACGTCCAGTTCCCCGGACCGCACTACGAGACGCCGGCCGAGGTCCGGATGGCCGGTGTCCTCGGTGGCCACCTGGTGGGCATGAGCACCACGCTCGAGGCCATCGCGGCCCGGGAGGCGGGCATGGAGGTGCTGGGCATCAGCCTGGTCACCAACCTGGCGGCCGGCATCAGCGACCAGCCGCTGGACCACTCCGAGGTGATCGAGGCCGGTCGCGCGGCCGCCTCGCGCATGGGCGACCTCCTCAGCCGCGTCGTCCCCCGGATCTGACAGGAGCCCACCGTGACCGCACCCTCCTCCCCGGACACACCCGCTGACGGTCCCGCCACCGGTCCCTCCACCGGTCCCTCCGCCGGTCCTGCCTCGAGCGGCGCCGAGACCCGCGAGCGGCTCCTGGTCGCGGCCACGCGGGCCTTCGCCGAGCACGGCGTCGCCAACGCCTCGCTGCTCGACATCACCCGCCAGGCCGGCCAGCGCAACCGGGGCGCGGTCCACTACCACTTCGGCTCGCGCGAGGGACTGCTCGCCGCGGTGCTCGAGCAGCACGCCGACTTCCTGGCCGAGCGCGAGCACCGCCTGCACCAGGCGGCGCTGGAGCGCCCCGCCGACGACCTCCCCGCGGCCCTGGAGGCGCTGGTGCGACCGGCGACCGAGCTCTCGGAGACCGGGTGGAGCGGCCGCTGCTACCTGGTGGTCGTCGCCGACCTGATCGCCGACGAGCAGCACGACAAGGACGCCGACGTCCGGGCCGCGCTCGAGCGCACCGGCGGCGTCCCTGTCTACGAGCTCATCTCCGCGCGGATGCCCGAGATGCCCGAGGAGGTCCGGGCCGAGCGCCTGGCACTGTTGACCTCCTTCGTCCTGCGGGCCATCGGCGATCGTGCCCGGGCCGAGGAGCGCGGCTCGACGCAGCGCCTGGGGCTGGACACCGAGACCTTCGTGCGCAACCTCGTCTTCATGGCCACCGGCATGCTCCGCGCCGACCTGCCCCGGACCTGACGTAGCCCCGTGCCCAGGATCACCGGCGGGTCGCTCGCCGAGCACCGCGCACAGATCCACCAGCGCGTCTTCGCCGCCTTCGCCGACCTGCTGGCCGAGCGCAGCTTCGACGCGATCACGATGGCGCAGATCGCGGCCGGCGCCGAGGTCGGCCGCACCACGATCTACCACCACTTCCCCGACAAGGAATCGGTGGTGGTCGCCTTCGCCACCCATGAGACCTCGCGCTACCTCCAGCGTCTCGAGGAGGTTCTGGCCCAGGCCCCCGACCCGGCCGCGCGGCTGCGCGCCTACGTGCACCACCACCTGGCGTCCGGCGAGGAGTTCCACCTCGGCCTGGGCCCACGGCTGTACGGCGTGCTCCCGGCCGAGTCGCGCGAGGCCATCCGCGAGCACGTCGTCGCGGTCGAGGAGGTGCTGCGCGAGGTGCTGGACGACGGCCAGCGCGCCGGTCTCTTCACCGTCGACGACCTCGACGCGACGCTCGCGCTCATCCACGCCTGCCTCGCTCCCCGGGGACTCGCCCCGGAGAGCGTGGCGACGTTCGTGCTGCGAGCGGTCAGCGCACCTTGAAGCGGACCCGGTCCTTGGACCGGTCGTGGTCCTCGTCGCCCTCGTAGGTGGCGATGGCCACGAGCTTGCCCTCGCTGGCCCGGTCCAGCCGCACCTTCACCTTGCCGCCCGAGCGCAGCGTGGCCCGATGGGTCTCGACCCGGCCGGACTGGCGGACCTTCAGCACCACCCGGCCCGAGGCCGGCGCGCCGTCCGCGGTGACGAGGATGCGCATCGCGCCGCGTCCACCGGCGGCCGGCTTCTTCAGGACCCGGAGCATGGTCGTGGTCGTCACGGGTCCGGCATCCCTCCCGGGCAGGGGGGTGACGGTGTCCTGGCTGGTGTTGGAGTGCGTGTGGGCCTGCCAGGTGAAGACGGAGACCGTGCCCTCCGGCGCCCCGTCGGGCAGGGACAGGGTGCTGCTGAACGCCCCGTCGAGGATCCGTCCGGGGGTCACCCAGTCCACGGCCAGGAACTGCTCGGTGTTCTCCCGCTCCGAGACGTCCGGGAGCACGTCGCCCTCGGCGATGCCGACGTAGACGCCGCTGTCGCCGGGGCAGCTCTCCGCGCGGAAGCCGGTGCCGAGGATCCGGTAGCTGTCGCCGCTCGTGGTGTCGAGGCGGGACACCGCGACCGACGGCGAGGCCGGGGCCGGCTCGCACGTCTCCGGCTCGGGCTCTGGCTCGGGCTCCGGCTCGGGCTCGGGTGACGGGACGTGCACCGCGGTGGCGGTGAGCGGCGCCGGTGCCTTGGCGTCCTGGGCCGGGTCCTCGCTGGTGGCCCGGAAGTGGTCGCGCGACTCCTCGGTCACCTGGTCGAGGAAGGCCGCGGGGAAGCTCCTGCCCACCCCGGCCCAGTCCGGGGTGGCGCCGAGGGTGGCGACCCCGTCGGAGACGGACCAGTCCTCGCCGGTCACCGAGAACGTCGCGACGACCACCCGGGTCGGCGTCGTGCTCGTGCCGGGCAGGATCGGGAGCACGGCCGACAGGGGGCTGGGGGTCTCGCCGGACACCACGGCCGTGACCTGCCCGGCGCCGGTCTCGTCCACCTGGAGCCGCGGCTCGGCGAGCGTGAGGGAGTACTGCGTCGAGATGCCGAGGAACGGGTCTGGCACCGATCCGGTGACCGAGCCGGCGTACGACACCGTGGTGACGCCGGTGGCCTCGTCGTGGCTGCCCCGGCCGTCGGGGAACGTGACGACCCCGTCGGACTCCGTCGCACCTCCGGAGAGGCTGCGGTCGAAGACGTCGGTGAACTCCTGGGAGACCGCCCAGTCCAGGGTCAGCGGCGCCGCGGGCTCGGGCTCGGGCACGACGTCGGTGGGTGTGGCCTGGGCGACGAAGGCCGCCGGACGCTTCTTCTCGTCCGAGCCCGAGCCGGTGGCGTAGAAGTGGGCGCGGACACCGGAGGTGATCTGGTGCAGGAAGGGGACGGCCCAGGCGCGGCCGTCGATCGGGGTCCCCTCGTCCATGCCGAGCTCGGCGGCGTCGTCGCTGCCCGGCTCGACGACACCCGCCCAGTCGGGGGTCGCCGACAGCGAGGCGAGCGCACCGTCCGGTGACCAGTCGGACGAGCCGGCGTCGAAGCCGAACAGCACGACCCTCGCGGGCTGGGTCTTCTGCGCCTCCTCGCCCTGCGCGGCGATGTTGGCGGCCGAGACCAGCGCCGTCATCTCCCCGCGCCCGGAGCCGTCGACGTGCAGCACCGGCTCGGCGATGCGGACGTGGTAGAACTCCTGGCCCAGCTGGAAGGCACCTCTCACCGAGCCCTGGTAGGCCACCTCGGAGACGCCGGTGGCGGGGTCGTAGGTGCCGCTCCCCCCGGGGAAGGTGACCACACCGCCCGAGTCCTCGGTCGCGCCCCCGCCCAGCTCGTGGCTGCTGAGGTGGTCGTCGAACTGCTGGGACACCTCCCACCGCAGCACCGGGGCCGTCGCGGTGGTGTCACCGCTGCTCTCGTCGGCGACGGCGGGCGCCGCGAGGATGCCCGCGAGCACGACGGGCAGCGTGCCGAGGCAGCAGACCACCAGGCCCGCGAGCATCCTGCGCACGGCTCAGCGCACCGTGAGGGTCAGCCGGTCGGCCGACCGCGCGTAGGTGTCGGACGGCTTGAAGACCACGACGACCTTCCACTTCCCACGGGACAGCTTGGGCAGCGTGACGCTGGCCTTGCCACGGGTGACGGCCTTGGTCACCTTCTTGGTCTTGCCGCCCTTCTTCGCGGTCACGACGGCCTTGCCGGTGGCCTTGCCCGCGTCACCGGTGACCTTGGCCAGGAGCACGCCACGACGCTTCGTCGTCGGCTTCTTCTTGACCTTCACCGTGGTCGTCGAGGCGACGTCGGCGAGCCCGAGGGCCGCCCAGTCGATCGCGACCTCGGTCTCGGTGTCCTGGCTGGTGTTGGAGTGGGCGTGGGCCTGCCACGTGTAGACGCTGTAGTCGCGCTGAGCGTCCAGGTCCGCCGGGTCGGCGGTCAGGGTGACGTCGATGGTGCCGTCGGTCATCTGCGCGGCCGGCACCCAGGCGGCGGCCGCGAAGGCGTCCTGGTCCTCCTGCGAGTCGGTGTCCGGGAGGCCGCCGGCCGGCGCGAGGCCGACGTACACCCCGTCGTCACCGGGGTTGGTCTCGCCGGTGAAGCCGGAGCCGTCCACGTCGAGCACGAGGGCGTCGGGCGTGGCGGAGGAGGTGCTCACCGCGACCTGCGGCCCGGCGGCCTCGGCCGCGAACGCCGCCGGCTGCTTGGTCGCGTCGGAGCCGGAGCCGGAGGCGTAGAAGTGGGCACGCACGCCGGGCGTGAGCTGGGCCAGGAACTCCGGCGCGAACGACTGGCCGTCGACCGGCTGGGTGTCGGAGAGGCCCAGCGCCAGCGCGGCCGGGCTGCCGGTGGGCAGCACGCCGGCCCAGTCCGGCGTCGCCTGCAGCGTGGAGAGCCCGCTGGTCGGCGTCCAGGCCGCGTCGGCGAACGTCGTCACCAGGACCCGGGCGGGGTCGGTGGCCGCCGCCTCGCCCTGCTGGGAGGCGGCGTTGGCGGCGGAGACGACGGCGGTCAGCGACCCGCTGCCGTCCTCGGCGACCGAGACGACGGGGTCGGCCAGGGTGACCGAGTAGTACTCCGTGCCCATCATCGCGAAGGCGCCCTTCACCGAGCCGTCGTAGGTCAGGGTGCCCGCACCGGTCGCCGGGTCCAGGTCGGCGGCGACGAGGGGGAACGACACGACGCCGTCCTCGTCCTCGCTCGCGCCGTCGGACAGCGTGTGGGTGGACAGGTGGTCGTCGAAGCGGGGCGAGATCTCCCAGCTCAGGACGGGCGCGGCGGCGTCGGCGTGGGCCGGGGCGGCCAGCCCGACGACGGCGGCGGAGGCCGCGAGCGTCGGGACCAGGGCCGTGGCCAGGCTGACACCGAGGGCGGTGGCGCGGTTCATGGCGTGTTCCTCTTCTTGACGGGGACGAGCAGGACCGCGACCGAGAGCAGCAGCAGGCTGCCCCCGACCCACCACAGCGGGTCGGGACGGTCACGTGGGGTCGCCGTGGCCGGGGCGGCCAGCAGGCGGGTCTGGGTGGTCACGGTCGTGACCGGGGCGATCGAGGTCGCCGAGGGCTCGCCGGCCGGCGGCGTGGGTGCCGCCGGGGCGGGTGCCGGGGCCGAGGTGGGCGCGGCCGCCGCGGTCACCGTGGCGGTCACCGTCGCCGGGGGCGGGACGACGGTCGGCGGAGCCGGCGCCGCGGTGGTGCCGGGGCTGGTGGGGGCGGCGGTCGGCGTCGGTCCCACGACGTCGTCCTCGCCCGTCGACAGGGTCAGCGGCGCGGCGACCTTGAAGGCGTCGGTGGCGCCGCCGCTGGAGTACCAGAACGCGGCGGTGCCGAGCCGGTCCATGACGTCGACGAAGGACTGCGGGAAGGAGCCGGCGTGCTCGCCGTCGCGCTGCTGCGGGACGCCGCTCACCCGCACCCCGAGGTACGCCGGCCGCCAGCTGAGCCCGGCGTCGAGGCTGCCGTCGGTGAGCGCGTCCACCTCCACGTCGGGCAGGTCCGCGACCGTGACCCGCTCCGGGGCGACCGGCTCCCACACGTCCGGGTCCGCCTGCGAGGAGGCGTAGCCCGACACCTCGGCGGTGAGCGCCCCGGCACCGTCGGCGACCTCGAGCACGGGGTCGGCGAGGTGGAAGAAGCTCATCCCGGAGTAGTAGAGGACCGTCACCTCGCCCTCCCAGGCGATGGTGGCGGTGCCCTCGACGGGGTCGACCACACCGTCGCCACCCGAGACGGTGACGGTGTGGTTGCTGAAGGTGCCGGCCGTCGGGGACCCGAGCGGCTCTCCGGCGCTGGTGGTGCGCAGACCGGCCCAGGTGGCACGCCGCCAGGCGGTGCCGTCCCACTTCTCGACCCGGACCGCGCCGTCGCGGCTGCTCCAGTCGGCCCGGTCGATCGTGGTCCCGCCCCGGCCCGGGTCGGGGATGCGACCGGCGGAGAAGAAGTTGTAGGTGTCGGGGGCGAAGGCGCGGTTGCTCGACTCGTCGTTGAGGCCCCAGCGCAGGGTGACGTCCTCGAGCGCGGTGGTGGTGGGTGCGTCGGGCTCGGCCGGCTGGTCCTGGGCCGCGGCCGGCAGGGCGACACCCGCGGCGCCGACGGCGAGCAGCAGCGCGGCGAGGAGACGGCGGCTCATGCCCGCCTCCCGCGCACGAGCAGGGCCAGGCGCAGCAGGGCCAGCGCCAGCAGCGGCGCCCCGGCGACCACGAGCAGGACGGCGCCGGGGTCCCGGCCCGACTCCTGGCCGGACTCCTGGCCGGACGCGGCGACGCGCTCGACGGGGAGCGTGCCGGCCTGCTGCACCGCGAAGGACACCTCCGGCGCGTCCGTGCCCTCGCCCGCCCACAGGCGCAGCACGTGCGTGCCCGGGCCGAGGTCGACCGGGAGCGCGAGCACCCCGGCGAGCGTGCCGTCGGAGCCGGCGACGAAGGGGCCCGCTCCCGCGACCCCGTCGTCGAGGACCAGGGAGTACTGCCGGCCCGCGGTGAGGCCCACCGCCGAGAACGGCAGGACGTGGCCGGCCACCGCCGACTCGCGGTCGACCTCGAGCGCGGCCGCCGCCGAGCGGGTGCGTCGCCCGCGGGACGTCTCGCGCTCCTGGGTCGCCGGCTCGGTGACCTCCGCTCCGGCCACGGGCGTCGGCTCCCCCGTGGCGGTCGGGTCGTCGGCGTCGTACAGGTCGGAGACGGTGACGGGCGTGAAGGTCTCGTTGGTGGCGTTGCTGACGCCGTGCGCGCCGACGGTGATCACGCCGCAGGTGACCTCGCGGCAGTCGATGGTGCGCGACCCGCCGCTGCGGTCGAAGGCCTCGAAGACCGCCCCGGGGACGGTCAGGGTGGCCGACCAGGCGCCGGTCCGGGTCATCGTCGCCTGCGCGGAGGAGGAGGTGTCGGAGCCGGGGAAGGCGACGAACTGCTGGAAGCCCTGGTTGTCGCGCGACTCGCTGTCGGGGACGTAGAAGTAGTCCTCGCCGGTGCGCCCGCCCTGGCTGGGGCGCCAGCCGTCGCGAACGTGGCCGAAGAACACGTAGACGCCGCCGTGCCCGCCCTGCACGGCCTGGAACCCGCTGCCGCGCACGGTCAGCGTGGTGGCGTACGTCGGGTCCACGACCGCACCGCCGTCGGGGCCGGTGACGGTGACGCGTCCCTGCGCGTGCGCGGGGCCGGCCATCCCGACCGGCACGACCAGCCCGGCGAGCAGCAGGATCAGGACAGCAGCGCGTCGCACGACGCCTCCTCCCGGACCGGGACGACGACCAGCGCACCGTCGACGTCGACCACCCGCACGGGGTGCTGGTAGACCTCGCCGAGCAGCTCGGCGGTGAGCACCTCGTGGGGAGCCCCGTCGGCGCGGACCGCGCCGCGCGCGAGGACGCAGATGCGGTCGGCGTACGCCGCCGCCAGGCTCAGGTCGTGCAGCACGACCACCACGGCGCGACCGACGCGCGCGAGGTTGCGGGCGACCGACAGCACGGCCTCCTGGTGCCGGATGTCGAGGGCGGCCGTGGGCTCGTCGAGCAGCACCACCGCGGTGTCCTGCGCCAGCACGCGGGCCAGGTCGGTGCGGGCGCGCTCGCCACCGGAGAGCGTGGGGTATCTGCGCTCGGTCAGGTGCACGACGTCCGCGCGCTGCAGCGCCTCGTCGACGAGACGCTCGTCGTCGTCCTCGTGGCCGGTGCGCGCCCACGGGGCACGCCCCATCGCGACGACCTCGCGGACGAGGAACCCGAAGGCCAGCCGCCCCTGCTGCGGGAGCACGGCGCGGCGCCGGGCGAGGTCGAGGGAGCGCATGGACCGGACCTCGCGCTCGCCGAGCCGGACCGTCCCGGCGTCGAGGTCGAGGTCGCCGGCCAGGGCGGCCAGCAGCGTGGACTTGCCGGCGCCGTTGGGGCCGACGAGCGCGACCAGCTCGCCCCCGCGGACCTCGAGGTCGACGCCGTCGAGGACGGTGCTGCCGTCGAGGCGGACCGACACGCCCTCGGCGCGGAGCCGGGTGGCGCTCATGCCCAGGCCCCCGAGGTGCGGCGGGCGCGACGGATCAGCCAGAAGAAGAACGGGCCGCCCACCAGGCTGGTGAGCATGCCGATCGGCAGGTCGGCGTACGCCACGAGGGTGCGCGCGCCGAGGTCGGCCACGACCAGCAGCAGTGCCCCGCCGAGCGCGCTGGCCGGCACCAGCAGTCGGTGACCGGGGCCTGCGAGCAGCCGGACGAGGTGCGGGACGACCAGGCCGACGAAGGCGATGATCCCGCAGAAGGCGACGGCGGCGGCGGTCAGCAGGGCGACCACGACGATGGCGCCCATCCGCAGCCGCTCGACGTCGACACCGACGTGCCGGGCGGCGCGGTCGCCGAGCGCGAGCAGGTCCAGGCGGCGCGACATGGCCATGGCGGCCACCAGGCCGACGACCATGAAGGGTGCGGCGACGCCGACCTGCTCCCAGCGCGAGCCGTTGAGGCTGCCGAGCTGCCAGAACACGATCTCCTCGCGGGCCTGTTGGTCGCCCAGGAACAGCAGGAAGGCCAGTCCGGCGCTGGCGACCGCGTTGACCGCGATGCCGGTGAGCACCAGCGTGACCACCTCGGTGCGTCCGCCGTCGCGGGAGAGCAGGTAGACCAGGATCGTGGTGACCAGGCCGCCCACGAACGCGAAGAGCGCGACGGTCCAGGTCCCCACCAGGGCGAGGTCGAAGACGATGACGGTCGAGGCCGCCAGCGCGGCGCCGGCGGAGACGCCGACCACCCCGGGCTCGGCCAGCGGGTTGCCGAAGATCCCCTGCATGAGGGCCCCGGCGGTGGCCAGCGCGGCGCCGGCGACCGCGGCCATCACGACGCGGGGGAAGCGGACGGTCCACAGCGTGACGTCGCCCTGCGGGTGGCTCGGCATCGGGCCGAGGTCCAGGCCCAGGCGGTGCAGCAGCGAGCCGACCACCTCGGCCGGGGCCACGTCGAGCTGGCCGCGACCCGCGGCCACGACGACGGCGGTGAGCAGCGCGAGGGACAGCATGCCCAGCAGGCCCACCCGCCGCACCGACGTACGCCGCTGGGCGGCCGTGACGGGGACCGCGGTCACGACCCGGCTCCGGGGGCGTGGACCGCGACCGCGAGGGCGTTGAGCGTGGTGGCCGTCGTCGGCCCGAAGCCGAGGATCTCGGCGTCGGCCATGTCGACGAAGCGGCGCTGCTGCCCCGCCGGGGTGCTGGCGAGCGCGGGCAGCCGCTCCAGCAGCCCGTCCACCCCGCCGGCGGACTCCAGCCCGTCGGTCATCATCAGGACCAGCTCGGGCTGGGCGGCCACGATGCCCTCGTCGGTGACCGGCTTCATCCCGTCCCAGCCGATCTCCTCGGCCACGTCGTAGAGGCCGACCGCGTCGATGAGGGAGTCGGCGCCGCTGCCCTCGCCGAAGAGGTAGTAGACGCCCGACTGGCCGCGGACATAGAGGAAGACCGTGCGCAGCCGCTGGGTCGGGTCGGCCGGGGCGACGGCCTCGATCTGCTCGGTGACGGCGGCGACCTCGGACTCGATGCGCTCGGCCAGCGTGCGGCCGCGCTCGGGCACGCCGAGGGCGTCGGCGACCTCCATCGTGAGCGAGGAGAGGTTGTCGAGGCCGCGGTGGGAGTCGGTGACGACGACGGGGATGCCGGCGTCGCGCATCTGGAGCACGACGTCCCAGGGGCCCAGGGAGGTGTCGGTGAGGATGACGGTCGGGTCGAGCGCGAGGATCGCCTCGGCGTTGAGGTCGTGGCCGTTCTGCGTGACCAGCGGCAGGTCGGCGGCCTCGGCGAACTGGGTGGAGGTGTCGCGCCCGACGACCTGGCCGCCCAGGCCGAGCTCGTGGACGGTGCGCGAGAGGGTGCCGTGGAGGTCGAGGGCCAGGATGCGGCTGGTGTCGGCGACCGTGACCTCGGTCCCTTGCGCGTCCTCGACCGTGACCGGCAGCTGCGGCTGGGGACCGGTCACCGGGTCGACGGGTGTCGGGGCCGTGACGGCGCTCGTCGGGCCCTCCCAGGAGCGCGGATCGGCCAGCACGTCGTCGCGCACGTCGGCGAGCGAGGGCGCCACCGTCGTGGTGGCGGACGAGGACGCGGTGCCGTCCGCGCCGGCCGCGCAGCCCGTGAGAACGGTGGTGAGCAGGAGGGCGCACACGGCGGCCAGGGCCGCGGGCAGGGGGGAACGCATGGGTACCGTCTCTCGATCCGGGCGCGGCCTGGCCACGCGAAGTTAGGTGAGGCTAACATCATCTAACCAAGGGTAGCCTTACCTGTCCAGACGTTTGTTGACACAGTGTCGACTTGTTGTCGACACTGTGTCGAGAACTCCGCCCGCACGGCCGTCCGTGCACGTCCCCACTCCCAGAGGACCCGATGACCACCACGCTGCTCGCCCTCTCCGCCGCCATGCGCGAGGGCTCCCGCGCCGAGCACGAGGCCGCCGAGGGCTCCTCGTTCATGAGCGAGCTGCTCGACGGCGGCATCGCACCCGAGGGCTACACCGCCTACCTCCTGCGGCTGCGCACGGTCTACGCCGCGATGGAGTCCGTCGGGCGCCAGCACCTCGACGACCCGTTCGTCGCCGCCGTGCACGACGTGGACCTCGAGCGCCTGGCGGCCATCGACGCCGACCTGGACCACTGGGCCCCCGACGGCCCGCGCGAGGTCGACTCCCCCGCCGCGGACGCCTACGCCGCCCGACTGCGCGCCTCCTCGGCCTGGGGCGGCCTCTTCGCCGCGCACCACTACACGCGCTACCTCGGCGACCTGTCCGGCGGCCAGGCCATCGGCCGCTGCCTGGACCGGGCCTTCGAGCTCGACGGCCGCGGCATCGCGTTCTACGACTTCGCAGCGATCGGCAAGCCCAAGCCCTACAAGGACGCCTACCGCGCGCGGCTCGACGCCCTCGGCACCTCCCCGGAGGAGACCGAGCGGGTCGTCGCCGAGGTCAAGGTCGCCTTCGGGCTCAACCAGGCACTGTTCGAGGAGCTGGGCCGCGACCTCCCCCGCTGGCGACGCGCCGCCTGAGCCCCGCCACGCACGACCGCATCATCCGGTCGTGGTTCCAGCGCAGCAGCGGTCGCGCCGGTAGCGACGCGACGGCCAGGAGCCCGCGCACCCGCACGTCCTGGGCGAAGTCCAGCCGTGTCCCCGGACCCTCCGGCGCGAGGTCGAACGACACCCGCCCCTCCAGGTCGCCCTCCACCGACACCTCCAGCCGCTCGGGCCGGTCCACCTCCTCGGTGAGCAGCAGCTCGAGGGTGTAGGGCAGCACCGAGCGGCACAGCACCAGCCCCCGCCCCTCACCGGCCACGGCCACCGCCACGACCTCGGGCCACCACTCCACGTAGTGCTCGACGTCCACCAGCACCTCGCGCACCCGCGCGGGTGGCGCGTCGACGTGCCAGCGGTCGCGGAAGGAGTACGCCGCGACGGGCTGCAGGATCGGCACGAGCACCATCCTGCGGCTACCGTCCGGTCCATGACGAGCCCCTCGGAGTCCGAGCTGACCGACCTCCTCGCCCGCGCCCGCGCCTGGGCCGCGGCCGACCCCGACGCCACGACGCGCGACGAGCTGGAGCGGATCGTCGCCGAGGTCGAGGCCGGCGGGGACCCGACCGACCTCGCCGACCGTTTCGACGGGACGCTGGAGTTCGGCACCGCCGGCCTGCGCGGCCGGCTCGGCGCCGGCCCCAACCGGATGAACCGGGTCGTCGTCCTCCGCGCCGCCGCCGGGCTCGCCGCCCACCTCGGCCCGGGCGGCGCCGTGGCGATCGGGTACGACGCGCGCCACCTCTCCGACACCTTCGCCGAGGACACCGCCGCCGTCATGCGCGGCGCCGGGCTCGACGTGTGGCTGCTGCCCCGCCCCCTCCCGACCCCCGTCCTCGCCTACGCCGTGCGCGAGCTCGGCTGCGTCGCCGGGGTCATGGTCACGGCCAGCCACAACCCGCCCGAGGACAACGGCTACAAGGTCTACCTCGGCGACGGCAGCCAGATCGTCTCGCCGGTCGACGCCGAGATCGCCGAGCGGATCGCCGAGGTCGGCGACCTCACCTCGGTCGCCCGCGGGTCGGACTGGCAGGTGCTGGGCGAGGACCTCCTCGACCGCTACCTCGACCGCATCGCCGGATTGGTCGCCGACGGGCCTCGTGACCTCGCCGTGGTCCACACCTCGCTGCACGGGGTCGGCGGCTCCCCCGTGGCGCAGGTGCTCGAGCGGGCCGGGTTCCCTGCGCCGTACGCCGTCGCGGAGCAGGCGCAGCCCGACCCCGACTTCCCGACCGTCGCCTTCCCCAACCCCGAGGAGGACGGCGCGATGGACCTCGCCCTGGCGCTCGCCGAGCAGCGTGGGGCCGACCTGGTCGTCGCCAACGACCCCGACGCCGACCGCTGCGCCGCCGCCGTCCCGACCCCCACCGGGTGGCGGATGCTGCGCGGCGACGAGGTCGGCGCCCTGCTCGCCACGCACCTGCTGCGCCGCGGCCGCACCGGCACCTTCGCCACCACGATCGTGTCCTCCACGCTGCTGTCGAAGATCGCGGCCGCCGCCGGCCAGCCGTACGTCGAGACGCTCACCGGCTTCAAGTGGATCGGTCGTGTCCCCGACCTGGCCTTCGGCTACGAGGAGGCGCTCGGCTACTGCTGCGACCCCGACCACGTGAAGGACAAGGACGGCGTCTCCGCGCTGGTCCTGCTCTGCGAGCTCGCCGCCTCACTGAAGGCCGAGGGCCGTTCGTTGCTCGACCTGCTCGACGACCTCGCCCGGGAACACGGCCTGCACGCCACCGACCAGGTCTCCGTGCGCGTCTCGGACCTGACGCTGATCTCCGGCGCGATGGAGCGGCTGCGCAGCACTCCCCCGACCTCGCTCGGCGGCCTCGACGTCCTCGGTGTCGACGACCTCGCCGAGGGCTCCGACGACCTGCCGCCCACCGACGGCCTGCGCTTCCGCCTCGCCGACGGCGCCCGCGTCATCGTGCGCCCCAGCGGCACCGAGCCGAAGGTGAAGTGCTACCTCGAGGTCGTCGTCCCCGTCGAGGACGCCAGCGACAACCCGGACCAGACCGACGCCGTCGAGGCGGCCCGGATCTCCGCCGCCACCCGCCTGGACGCCCTCGGCTCCGACATCCGCGCCGCCGCGGGCCTCTGACGCTCCCTCACCGCCGGTCGAGGAGGCGCGCCAAGGACGTCCCATCCGCCGGTCGAGGAGGCGCTCAAGCGACGGCGCCCCCCGCTGGTTGAGGTGCGAGGAGCGCCAGCGACGTCCCCTGCCGGTCGAGGAGGCGCCGAGCGACGGCCCCCACCGCTGGTTGAGGTGCGAGGAGCGCCAGCGACGAAGCCTCGAAACCCCGTACGCCGACAAGCAACCTCATGCCGGCGCGACTGGAGGGCCTGTCGTGAACCCCTTTCACGGCAGGCCCTCCGGTCTGCTTCGACTCGGTGGTCGGGGTGGGTGGGCGCCTGGACGTTCGCGCTGCAGCAGGTCCTTCACTTATCGAAGGCTTGCTTGCGGTCGACTTCGATTTCGGTACTTGGTTGAGGTTCGCTCGACCCTTTCGGTCCGCTGAGGTGCTCGCTTGGGTTGCGCTTGATTCGCCCTCCACACATTCGATCCGGGGCCCCGCAACAGGGTTTCATTCGAACTGATGTTCTAGTAGTATCTGGTCATGGCACTCGGGCAGCAGGATCAGTCGGCTCAGGACTCCGCTCCTGTGCCGACCGGTGACCTGCTGACCGAGATTCGCGACCTCGACAAGGCTGCTGACCAGGCCGACCGGGACCGGTTCATCGCCATCGCCGAGTGGGCCGACCGCCACACCACCGGCCAGCTGCTCCCCGACCTCTACGGCACGTTCGGGCTGCCCGACGACGACGCCCACACCGAGGCCGAGAACGCCTGGGTGTCCCGGTTCGGGATGCCCGGCGCCGACACCATGCTCGAGCTCGCCGGC
>LUPK01000003.1 GCA_001627335.1 Nocardioides sp. REDSEA-S33_B3
CCACTGGCCCGATCTGGTCACGCACCCGTTGCTGGCATTCGGCTGCAATCTCGGCATGGGGGCGGTCGACCCCTTTGGACAGGCACACAAACCCCATCGGGGCTTGGCCCTTCAGCGGATCGCTGACGCCGATCACGGCACATTCAGCCACATCGGGGTGGCCGGCCAGAACCTCTTCCATCGCGCCGGTGGATAAGCGGTGACCGGCGACGTTGATCACGTCATCGGTGCGCGCCATGATATAAAGATATCCATCCTCGTCGATCCTGCCCGCATCGCCCGTTTCGTAGTATCCGGGATAGGTCGTGAGGTAACTTTTGCGGAAGCGATCTTCGGCATTCCACAGGGTGGGCAGCGTGCCGGGGGGCAGGGGCAGCTTGATCGCGATGGCTCCAAGCTCACCGGGTTTCATCGGATTGCCGGCCTCGTCCAGGATCTGCACGTCATAGCCCGGCATCGCAACGGAAGGAGAGCCGACCTTTACCGGAAGGTGTTCGATGCCCATGGGGTTGGCCACCATGGGATAGCCGGATTCCGTCTGCCACCAATGGTCGATAATCGGCAGGCCGGTTTTCTCATGCGCCCAGTTGATCGTGTCCGGGTCGGCGCGTTCGCCGGCCAGGTAGATCGTCTTGAGGCAGGAAAGGTCGTATTTCTTGATGAATTCGCCCTTGGGGTCTTCGCGTTTGACTGCGCGGAAGGCCGTGGGGGCGGTGAAGAAGCTTTTGACCTTATGTTCCGAGATCACGCGCCAGAAGGTGCCGGCGTCGGGGGTGCCGACGAGAAGTTCGGGCCGCCCACCACGGGCACGGCGTCCGCGGCGGCACGTCCGGCCTGGACCTCGTCGGAGAAGCCGCTCGCCCGTCCGAAGGCCGCAGGCAGGGCGGAGGCGTCCTCGACCTCGGGCTCGGTCCGCACGAGCAGCTCCAGGCCCTGGACCTCCTCGTTGTTCGAGGTCACCGTGGCGACGTACGGACCTCCGCCGCAGTCCTCCCGGTCGGTGGCGGACAGCGTGAGGGCCGCGGCGATCGGCGCGCCCCCGTTGCTCGCACCCTGGGCGGTCTCCCGCGCCGGCGACCCGCACGGCGTGCCGTCCGCGGACACGACCCCGACCTCGACCGAGGAGACCCCGGTGAACCCCCGCGTTGGCAGGGTCGCGGCCGCGACGTGGAACGTCCCGCGGCCCGGGTCGGGCAGGCGGTAGTGCTCGGGGCCGGAGTCGCCCACCGTGTCGAGCCACTGGCCGTCGGTCACCGCGGGGGCGTCCTTTCGCGTCGTGCCGCCCTCCACCGGGCGACCGGCGGGTGCGTAGCCGCGGGCGGCGCGCACCGACGTCCGGGTCAGGGTGTCCTGCAACCGGCTCACGTCCTGCACGTCGTAGTAGGTGCCACCGCCCGCCGAAGCGATGCAGGTGAGCTGGGCGCGCGAGGCCGGGTCGACCTGCAGCCCGACGACGTCGACGTAGAAGTCGGCGCCCTTCTTGCGCAGGTCGGCGGCCACCTCGCACGGGTCGCCACCGCAGTTCTCCTCCCCGTCGGACACGAGCACGATGCTGCGGGGTCCCTCGGTGGGCAGGTCGCCGTACGCCTGGCGCAGCGAGTAGGCGATGGGGGTGTTGCCGAGCGGACGCAGCCGGTCGACGCCGGCCCGCAGGCCCGGCCTTGGCCTCCGTCATCCGCGTCGCCCCGGCCCCGCCGGGCTCCTTCATCGACCCCGAGCCGTCCAGCACAAGGACGACCGCGCCGCCGCCCTGGGCGGGCCGGTCCTCGCTCGGCGCGGCCGCTCCGGCGCCGACCAGCGTCGACCAGGCGAGCAGCAGCGTGACGCCGACGGACAGCGGCATGAGGGACCCGCGGGACATGGCCGCGAGTCTAGGCCCACGCGGCACGGCCACGGCGCGGCCGACGGCGTCGCCGACTCATCCCCAGGCGGTCTCCAGCTCGGCCAGCGACGTCTCCAGGTGCGTGAGCAGCCGCTGCAGGTGCGGCACGCTCGTGCGGCAGCCGATGATGCCGAAGTCGAGGTACTTGTCGCGGCTGCAGAGCGTGACGTTCACGGCCTGTCCGTCGAGCACGATCGAGACCGGGTAGAGCCCGTCGAGCTGGGCGCCGTTGAAGTACATCGGCTGCTTCGGACCGGGCACGTTGGAGATGACCACGTTGAACGGCGGGTGCGTCATGCGCACGAAGCCCGGGACGGGCGTGAGCGCGAGCGGCGCCATCTGCAGCGCCGAGAAGGCGAGGATCTGGATCGGGGTCAGCCCGCCGAGGATCTTCTTCGCGCGTCGCGAGGAGTAGGCGATCTCCTCCAGGCGGGTGGCACCGTTCTCGACGTCGGTCGCGAGGTTGACCACGATGACGCCCACGGAGTTGCCGCCGTCGCCCGCCTGGCCCGCCGACTCGGCGCGCAGCGCGAGGGAGACCGGGACCATCGCGGTCATCGGCTCGTCCGGCAGGGCGTTCTGCTCGAGCAGGTACTCGCGCAGCGCACCGGAGACCATCGCGAGCACGACGTCGTTGAGGGTCGTCGCCGACGACTTCGCGACCCGGCGGATCCGTTCGATCTCCCACGACTGCGCGGCGAAGCGACGCGCCCCGCCCACCGGTCCGTTGAGGATCGTGCGCGGCGCCCGCGGAAGGGTGACGTCGCCCTCGCGGACGATCTGGTTGACGATCTTCATCGACGCGGGCAGGAGACCGGCGACGTCCTCCGCGACCGAGAGTCCGCCCCGCAGCAGGCCGAGCGGGTCCGGGAAGCGCCGGGCGACCTCCGACGACGGACGCCGGCGCGGGGCCAGCGCCCACGGGGGCACGCAGTCGCGGGCGTCCGGGTCGTCGCTGAGGCTGCGCTGCAGCAGCCGCAAGGCCGAGACGCCGTCGACCATCGAGTGGTGGATCTTGCTGTACACGGCGAACCGGCCGTCCTGGAGGCCCTCGACGACGTGCGCCTCCCAGAGCGGTCGGTGCCGGTCCAGCAGCGACCCGTGCCAGCGCGACGTCAGCTGCAGGAGCTCGCGGATGCGTCCCGGCGGCGGCACCGCCGAGTGCCGCACGTGGTAGTCCAGGTCGATCGCACCGTCCTGGGCCCACCACGTCTGTCCGGCCAGCCCGACCGGCTCCGCCGGCCGCTTGCGGAAGGTCGGCGAGACCTCCTGCACCGATCGGAACCCCTCCACGAGCTCGCGCACGAACTCCGGCCCGGCGCCCTCCGGCGGCCGGAACAGCTGCAGCCCACCCACGTGCATGGGGTGCTCT
>LUPK01000030.1 GCA_001627335.1 Nocardioides sp. REDSEA-S33_B3
GATCAATGCCTCACGCGCAGCACGCGGGAACGGCTTGGTCATCAACACTCCTTCAGGAAGCGTTGCTTAGACCATATGAATCCGCGTCGAGCTGAGGGTGAGATCTCGTGCGGAGTATCCCGCCACACGCGAAGAGCCGCGGCCCCCGAGCGGGGACCGCGGCTCTCTGCGTCGTACGTCGGACCGACGGGTCAGGCCGCCGGGGTGCCCAGCAGGCCCCCGCCGAGGAGGCCACCGAGGAGGCCGCCCAGGCCGAGCAGGTCCAGGACGCCCGCGAGGCCGCCACCGGACAGGATGTCGGTGAGGGTCTGCAGCGGGTCGGCGCCGGCGGGCAGGAAGCCCAGCATCGTCCCCAGCACCTCGGCGAGCACGTCGGCCGAGCCCACGCCACCCGGGACGAGCGCACCGAGTGCGCCGAGCTGGTCCACCAGCTCGGTCAGCGCGCCGAGACCCGGCGCGGAGTCACCGCCGACGTTCCCCGCGAGATCCTGCAGGGTCGCGATGAGCTGGGCGATGGCCGCCTGGACCTGCGCCGGCGCGGTGACCGGGTCGAAGCCGCCACCGAGGCCGCCGAGCTGACCGGCCAGCTGTCCGAGCAGCGACTGCAGGTCCGTGAGCCCGTCGATGGGCAGGGAGGCCCCGCCGGGCAGGCCGCCCTGGAGCAGCTCGATGAGCGTGGCCATGGCCTCGGGGCCACCGCCGATCTCGGTGAGCTGGCCGAGCAGGCCCTGGAGCGCCGACACGACGCCCTGGACGTCCATCGCCTGCAGCGCCGCCGCCAGTGCCTCGAGCTCGGCGGTGTCGGCTCCGGGGACGCCGGCACCGATGCCGTCGAGGGCTCCCTCGAGCTGGGCGACCAGCTGGGCGAGCGCGGCCGCCAGCTCGGGCGGGAGTGCACCGGTGAGCGCGTTCAGGTCCAGCCCGTCGAGGCTGAGCTGGCCCTGCTGGACCTGCTCGAGCACCGACTCCTCGGTGACCGGCGCGGGTGCGGCGCAGGCGCGGGACTTGGCGGACTTCTTGGCCTTGACGCGCTTCTTGGCCTTGCGCACCTTCGCCGACTCGCCGGACCGCTTGGCCTTGCGGAGCTTCTTCTTGGCCTTGCTCAGGTCCTTGCGGGCCTGCTGGCACTCGGACGTGGACGCGCGGTCCGCCGAGGCGCCCGCGGCCTGGGCGCTGCCGCCCGTGATGGCCACGCCGCCGAGGGCGAGGGCCAGGGTGACGGCGCCGGTGACGACCCGGTGCCGGAGCATGCGTGAATGCATGGTGAAACGTCCTCCCATGTAGATGACCCGCGGCCCTCCCAGACCGCGGAGCCTCAGCATGGCGCCCCGCGGCACCGCGCGTTCGGAATACGTGAAGAAATGTCCGATCGGAGGACGGGGTGGTCCAGCCCGCCGGCCGGTGCCGCGGCCCGCCGCTGTGCTCCTCCTGTGAGCGAGACGACTCGTCGCGAAGGTGAGGCTCCCCTTAGCCTGGTGAGGTGACCCTCACCCCCCTCCGGCCGCTGGCCCCTGCCCGTCGAGGCGTGCGCCTCGCCCAGGACCTCGCGCGCCACGGGGAGCGGCCGGCCCTGGTCGAGGACACCGGGGTGACGTCGTACGCCGCGCTCGCGAGGCTGGTCGACGCCGCCACCGAGCGGCACGCGCTGCACGTCGCGGAGCCGCTGGTCCTGCCGGTGCGGCCGTGCCTGGAGGACGTCGTCACCTACCTGGCCTGCCTCGCCGCCGGCCGTCCGGTGCTGCTCACCGACCCCGACGCTGCGCCCGGGGCCCGCGAGCAGCTCGAGGCGCGCTTCGGTGCACGACCGGGCTCCCCGGCCCCGCACCCCGACCTGGCCCTGCTGATGTCGACCTCCGGCAGCACCGGCAGCCCGCGCCTGGTCCGGCTCTCGGCCCGGGCCGTGGACGCCAACGCCGCCGCCATCGCCGACTACCTCGGGCTGCGCCCCGACGACGTCGGGATCACCGCCCTGCCGCTGCACTACTGCTACGGCCTCTCGGTCCTGCACTCCCACCTCGTCACGGGCGCTGCGGTCGTGCTGACCCGCACCGCCGTGGTCGACCCCTGCTTCTGGGACGCCGTCGACGCGCACGGCGTCACGAGCCTGGCGGGGGTCCCGCACAGCTTCGAGATGCTCGAGGCCTCCGGCCGCGCAGACGCGCTGGCGCGTGGACGGCACACGTCACTGCGATTGCTGACCCAAGCCGGCGGGCGGATGGCCCCCGACACCGTGCGCAGCTGGGCCCAGCGCGGCGAGCGCGGCGGCTTCGACCTCTACGTGATGTACGGCCAGACCGAGGCCACCGCACGGATGGCCTACCTGCCGGCCCACCTCGCCGCCGAGCGCCCCGAGTGCGTCGGCGTGCCGGTCCCCGGCGGCGACCTGCGGCTCGAGCCGGTCCCTGGGCAGCCCGAGGGCGTCGGCGAGCTCGTCTACTCCGGGCCCAACGTGATGATGGGGTACGCCGAGGAGCGGGCCGACCTGGCGCGTGGCCACGACCTGGCCGAGCTGCGCACCGGCGACCTCGGCGTGCAGGACCCCGACGGCCTGTGGCGGGTCGTGGGCCGGCTCTCGCGGTTCGCGAAGGTGCTGGGCCTGCGGGTCGACCTGGACCGCGTCGAGGCCGGCCTCGCCGACCTCGGAGTGGAGGCGCTCGTCGCCGACGCCGGTGACCGCCTGGCCGTGGGGACCACCTCCGCATCGGCCGACCACGCCCGCCTCGTGAGCGACACCGCGCGGCTCGCGGGGCTCCCGGAGGCGGCCGTCACCGTCGTACCCCTCCAGGAGTGGCCGCTGCTGCCCTCCGGCAAGCCCGACCGTCAGCGCGTGGCCGCCCTGGCCCGCCGAGAGGTCGCTGACGCACGGCCGAGAGGTCGCTCGCGCACGGCCGAGACGTCACCGACGCACACCCCCATTGCCCTAGCCAGCCCTGCCTCCGTGCTGGCTGACGTCCTGGGCCGACCGGTCGCCGACACCGACTCCTTCGCCTCGCTCGGCGGTGACTCGCTGTCCTACGTCGAGGCGTCGGTCCGGCTGGAGCGGGTCCTCGGCACGCTGCCGCACGACTGGCACCTGCGCCCGGTCGGCACCCTCGCCCGAGACGCCGCTCCGCGCCGCCGCTGGTGGCGCTCCGTGGAGACCAGCACGCTGCTGCGCGCGCTGGCCGTCGTCGCGATCGTCGGCAGCCACGCCGACCTGTTCGCGGTCGTCGGCGGCGCGCACTTCCTGCTGGTGCTGGTCGGCTTCAACCTCGGCCGCTTCGCTCTGGCCTCGGCCCGGCGCGACGAGCGGGTGCGGGCGCTGCTGCGCAGCGTCGCCCGCGTGGTCGTGCCGTCGGTGCTGTGGATCGGCGGCGTCAGCCTCGTGACCGGCGCCTACCCGCTGCCGACGGTGCTGCTGGTCAACAGCCTGGTCGGCCCGGCCCGGTGGAGCGAGCCCGCCTGGTACTTCTGGTTCGTCGAGGCCCTGGTCTGGTGCCTCCTCGCCCTGGCCGCGCTGCTGGCGGTGCCGGCCCTGCACCGGCTCGACCTGCGGCACCCGTTCTGGTTCCCGGTCGGGCTCGCGGTCGCAGGCCTGGCGACCCGCTACGAGCTCGTGCTGCTGCGCGACGGCGGCACCGTCATCCACCGTCCCGAGGTCGTGTGGTGGCTGGTGGCGCTCGGCTGGGCCGCGGCGCGCGCCGGCACGACCACCCACCGGCTCGTCGTCAGCGGCCTGCTGCTCGCCACGGTGCCAGGCTTCTTCGACGACGCCCAGCGTTCGGCCGTGGTGGTGCTGGCCGCCCTCGCGCTCGTCTGGGTGCGTCGCACGCCGGTGCCGGCCGTGCTCGTGGCCCCGCTGGCCTGCGTGGCCGGTGCGTCGCTGTGGATCTACCTGACCCACTGGCAGGTCTACCCGCACCTGGAGGTCGACCACTCCTTCTGGGCCACCGCCGCCTCGCTGGTGGTCGGGGTCCTCGCCTGGCGCGCCTGGCGCCTGCTGGAGGCGCGCGTGTCGAGCCTGCGGACCCGCACCGCCACCTGAGCGGGGACGGGGGAGGGTCAGGCCGGCGGGGCGGTGAGGGCTGTGTCGCCGGAGAGCAGGACGGGCCGGGAGCCGGGGACGACGGTGACGTCGACGGCGGTGCCGACCTCGAGGCGGACCCCGTGCTGCTGCCAGGAGCGGACCGTGCGGCCCGAGGCCAGGCGGACCTCGTGGAGGACGAAGGCGCCGTGGTACTCGACGCGCTCCACGACCGCCGTCGAGCTCGCCTCCGCGCGCAGCGCGACCTCGTGGGGTCGCAGCATGACCTCGACGTGCACGTCGCTGCCACCCCAGCCCGGCACCGTCGAGACGACGCCGATCTCGCAGGTCAGCAGTGCGCGCTGGACGTGGGCCGGCAGGAAGTCGGCGTCGCCCATGAAGGTCGCGACGAAGCGGTTGGCCGGCGTCTCGTAGACCTCGGTCGGGTGCCCCACCTGCTCCACGACGCCGTCGCGCATCACCGCCAGCCGGTCGCCCAGCGACAGGGCCTCGGTCTGGTCGTGGGTGACGACCATCGCCGCGCTGCCGGTGGCGCGGATGGCGGCGAGCGTGTCGGCACGCACCTGGGCACGGAGGTTCTCGTCGAGGCTGGAGAACGGCTCGTCGAGCAGCACCAGCGACGGGCAGGGGGCCAGGGCACGGGCCAGGGCGACCCGCTGCTGCTCGCCGCCGGAGAGCTCGTGGGGGTGGCGGTCGCGCACGTGCGCCAGGCCGACCAGGTCGAGCACCTCGGCGACACGGGGGCCGCGCTGGGCGCGGGGGAGACGGTCGAGCCCGAAGGCGACGTTGGTCGCGACGTCGAGGTGGGGGAAGAGCGCGTGGTCCTGGAAGACCAGGCCGACGCGACGCTTCTCCGGCGGGACCCAGCGCGACCCGGCGACCTCGCGGCCGCCCAGCTCGACGGTGCCGGCGTCGGGTCGCTCGAGCCCGGCCGCCAGCCGCAGCAGCGTGGACTTGCCGCACCCGGAGGGGCCGATGAGCGTGAGGACCTCGCCGGCCGCGATGTCGAGGTCGACGGAGCGGACCGCGTCGTGCTCGGCGTACGACTTCGACGCGCCGCGCAGCCGCAGGGCGGGCTCGGTCGCGACGCGCGTGGCGGTCTCGGAGGTGCTCATGACGCCAGCCATCATCGCGCGTGCCTGGTCGCGGGGTTGCGGAAGGTCAGCGCGACGGGCACGACGGCCACCAGGACGATCAGCAGCGCGGGCAGTGCGGCCCGTTCCCAGAAGTTCTCCGAGGCCAGCTCGTAGACCCACACCGAGAGCGTCGTGAAGCCGAAGGGACGCAGCAGCAGCACCAGCGGCAGCTCCTTGACCGCGTCGACGATGACCAGCGTCAGCGCGACCGCGACGCCGGAGCGTGCCAGCGGCAGGTGCACCCGGCCGAGCAGCCGGCCGGGCCCGGCGCCCAGGGTCAGCGCCGAGGCGCTGACGGTGGGCGGGATGCGTGCGAAGCTCGCGTCGACGGCTTGGTACGCCGGAGCGGTGAACCGGACCACGTAGGCCAGCAGGATGCCCAGCACCGACCCGGTCACGAGGATGCCGGTGCCGTCCTCGCGGCCCAACGCCTGCAGCAGCCGGTCCGCGGCCGAGAACAGGGCCAGCACGCCGATGCCGACCACGGCGCCGGGCACCGCGTAGCCGAACGTCGTGGCCTGCGCCGCGGCGCGGACCCACGGGCCGCCCCCGAGACGCAGCGCGTGGGCGAGGACCACCGAGACGACGACGCAGGTGGCGGCCGCGATCGCCGCGACCAGCACCGAGCTGGTCAGGTGGTCGGCGAAGCGGGTGTCGGTGAAGGGGTTCTCCTCGGCGGCCGCCGAGGCCGCCCACGTGACCAGGCGCAGCACCGGGAGCCCGAAGGCGAGCGCGGCCACGGTCGCGCAGGCGCCGGTCGCCGCGACGGCCTGGCCGCCGATCAGGCGTCGCCGCTCCAGGCCCCGGCCACGGCCGCCCCGCTGGTGGTAGCGGGCGTCCCCGCGCAGGGCGCGCTCGGCGGCCAGCACGGCCACCGCGAAGAGCAGGACGAGGCTGGCCAGCGAGACCGCGGAGGCGACGTCGAAGGAGCCCTTCCAGACCAGGTAGACACCGACCGAGACGGTGCGGACGTTGAAGTACTGCACGGTCGCGAAGTCGGTGAGGACCTCCATCGTCACCAGCGCCAGGCCGGCCGCGAGGGAGGGGCGGGCCAGCGGCAGCAGGACGGTCCGGAACGCACGCGCCGGCGAGGCACCGAGCGTGCGCGCGGCGTCGTACGCCGTCGGGGCGAGGTCGCTGAGCGCCGCCCGCACCAGGAGGTAGACGTAGGGGTAGAGCGTGAGGACCAGGACGATCGTGGCGCCGCCCAGCGAGCGCACCGGCAGCGCGCCGAGGTCCTCACCCAGGACGCTGCGCAGCCCGCTCTGCACCGGCCCGGCGTAGTCGAAGGTGGAGAGGAAGACGAACCCGAGGATGTAGGCCGGCACCGCCAGCGGCAGCACCAGCAGCCACGACAGGACGCGGCGTCCCGGGAACTCGTGGACGCTGACCAGCCAGGCCAGGCCGGTGCCCAGCACGCTGGTGCCCAGGGCCACCAGCACGGTGAGCGCCAGCGTCGTGGCGACCATGCCGCCCACCCCGCCGGGCAGCTGCAGCCCGCCCTGGAGCAGCGCGCCCAGCGCCACGGCGACGACCGGGCTGGCGATGACCGCCGCCGCGACGAACACCGCCGCCGACCACCCGGGGCGACCGGCGGCGAGGAGCCGTCGGCGGGTCCGCGGACGGACCAGGCCGGGGGCGGGGACGGTCACGGTCGCCCGGGTCAGCGGTAGCCGGCGGCGTCGAGGACCTCGACGGCCTCGGCGTTGAGCGAGCCGTACGCCGAGGCGTCGACCGGCATCCGCTCGAAGCTGCCGAAGGAGGCGACCAGCGGCTCGGGCTCGACCTCGGGGTTGACCGGCAGCTCGTGGTTGCCGTCGACGAAGGCGCTCTGCCCGTCGGTGGCCAGCCACTCCAGCAGCTGCTGGGCCTCCGCGGAGGACGGGGTGCCCGCGACGACGCCGGCGCCGGAGATGTTCACGTGCGTGCCGGCGCCGTCCTGGCTGGCCCAGTAGAGGGCGACGCCGAGGTCGGGGTCCTCGTCCAGGAGCCGGGCGAGGTAGTAGTGGTTGCTGATGCCGACCTCGCAGCCGCCGGCGTCGATGGTCTCGAGCAGCTCCACGTCGTTGGACATGATCTGCACGTCGTTGGCGACCCAGCTCTCGACGATCTCCTGGGCGCGGTCGCGGCCGTGCAGGTCGATCAGGCTCGCGACGAGGCTCTGGGTGTAGGACGCGGTCTCGTCGCGCATGCAGATGCGACCCTTCCACTGCGGGTCGCCGAGCGCGGCGTAGGTGTCCTCGGCGTCCAGCTCGGAGGGGTCGACCTTCTCGGGGTCGTAGACGACGGTCCGCGCACGCATGGCCAGGCCGTACCAGCCGGCGTCGCTGTCGCGCAGGTCCTCGGGCACCGCGGCGTCGAGGACCGTGGAGTCGATGGGCTCCAGCACGCCCTGCTCGCCGGCGTTCCAGAGCATGCCGGCGTCGACGGTCATGAACACGTCGGCGGGGGTGTCGGCCCCCTCGGCCTTGAGCCGCTCGAGCAGCTCGGCGTCGTCGCCGTAGAGGAACTCCACGGTCAGGCCGGTCTCGTCGGTGAACTCCGCGAACGCCTCCTCCAGGGAGTAGTGCCGTGCGGAGTAGACCTGCAGGTCGGCCTCCTCGCCGCCGAGCAGGCCGCAGCCGGAGAGCGCGAGGGGAGCGAGCAGCGTCGTGGCCAGCGCGGGCAGGGTGCGGGCGAGGGGACGGCGCATCGGGTCACTCCAGGTCTCGGCGGGGGTCGGTCCGGGCCGCTCGGTCGCGAGCGGGGGGCCGAGGGGAAGGTTAGCCAACCCTTCGCGGCACACGAAGTCGTGACCAGCGCGCAGACCGGCCCCCGAGCCGTCCCCCGACGATCTCCGACCCATCCCGCGGGCCATCCCCTCCCCGGGAACGACCGGAGCCCCTGGCGCCGCACCCCGCGTGGGGGGCGTGGCGCCAGGGGCTCTGGCCGTGGGGTCCTCCCGACCGATGCCAGTGCGACCGGGAGGACGTCGGGTGGGGCTGGTCAGACGGCCACGGGCTCGGCGTCGGGGAGCAGGCCGTTGGCCATGCCCCAGGCGACGGCCTGGGTGCGCCGCTCCACGTCGATCTTGCGGTAGGCCTGACGGATGTAGGTCTTGATCGAGTTGATCGACAGCCCCAGCTCCTCGCCGATCTCACCGTTGGTCAGACCCTGGGTGATGAGGGTGAGGATCTCCAGCTCACGCGGGGTGAGCCGGCTGCCGGCCGGGGCCTGGGGGGTGCGGATCGGGGCGACGGGCTCGACCTTCTCGGCGGGGGTGTGCGCCGGCGGTGCGGGCACGCCGCGGCCGGACACGATGTCCTCGAGCGCCACCACGAGCTGCGCCGCCGTCATCGACTTCGACAGGTAGGGGCTGGTGGTGTCGGGGAGCTGGTCGGCCGGCGCCCAGCTGAAGACGATCGCCTGGGCCTCGGCGGCGGTCTGCAGGTTGCGCAGCATCGAGGCGCTGAAGGAGGACTGCTGCATCGGCTCGTAGAGGACGACGTCGACCTCCTCGGGGTGGGCCAGTGCGGTGCGGACGTCGACCAGACGCACGCGCTCGGTGTAGGTCGCCAGCAGCGACTCCAGGCCGGCGACGGCGAGGTCGTTGTCGTCGACCACGGTCGCCGTGAGGGGGGTCCTCTCGTTGTTCATGCTCGTCACCTCGTGTGCTTGTCGGAATCCTTGGGTGCGGCCCCGGAGGGCCACACCAGTCCTGTATCCCGTTGCTGCAGAGTTCAATCACCCCTCACCCGTTCGGGCTGACCCGACCGCACCACTTCTTGCCCATCGCCGGTGGTCCGGGCGGGCGGGGAGGGGTCGGTCCGACCGGGCCAGGAGCGGGTGGCCCGCCCGGCGGGGGCCCCGGGTGTGGTCGCCGGGTGCGGGGCCGGACCGTCCGCAGGCCCCGGTGTCCGCCCCGGTGTCGCCCTGGGTCAGCCCTCGCGGGTGGTCAGCTCGCGGGCGCGCTCGACGAGCCGCGTCGCGGCGGTGACCGGGTCGCCGGCGAGGTGCAGGGCGCCCCACTGCTCGGCGAGCTCGGCGCTCGCCCCGGCGCCGGCCAGCGCGAGTGCGGACGCCTGCGCCAAGCGGCGTACGACGGTGAGCTCGTCGTCGTCGAGGGCGAAGACCTGCGGGGTGGCGCCGGCCAGCACCACGACGTCGGGGGCGATCACGTCCATCGCGGCGCCGACCGACGCGAGCGGACTGTTGGGCCCCAGGAACCTGGTGCGCCACCCGGCGCGCTGCAGGACGACCTCGAAGGCCTTCAGTGCGATGTCGTGGGACTCCTCGGGCGGGCAGGCGAGCAGCACGGTCGGGCCGGTGCGGGTGCCGGGACCGACCGCGAGGGCGGCGAGGCGGCCGCGGACCAGGTCGCTGGCGAAGTGCTCGTCGGCGACGTCGAAGTCACCGGCCTCCCACCCGCGTCCCACGTGGGCCATGAAGGGCAGCAGGACGTCGCGGATGGCGCTCTCGACCGACACGGTGCGCAGGAGGCGGTCGAGCACCTCGTGCATGGAGCCGACGTCGTAGGCGAGCATCGCCGCCTCGAGCTCGGCGAGCGCACGCACCACGTCGAGCGAGCCGTCGGCTGACGCGGTGCCGTCGACCGCCTCCTCCTGACCCTCGGTCCAGGTGCGCTCGTTGGCCAGGATCTCCGCGGCCGCCTGGCTCGCCGGGACGCCGCGCTCGCGGGCGCGCTGCATGGCGATCGCCCGGCGCTCGTCCTCGGGCCCGTAGAGGCGGTAGCCGGCCTGGGTGCGCTGGGGGCTGAGGAGTCCGTAGCGCACCTCCCAGGCGCGCAGCAGCGTCTCGCTGACTCCCACGCGGGTGGCCAGCACGCCGATGCGCCAACGCTGCGCCGGTCCGCTGCTCATGCCCGGTGACACCCCCAGTCGAGCGGTCGTCGGGCGGGACGACCACCCCTTTGACGTTATACGAACATTGCACGAGCGGCGTACACTCGACCGAAGTCGTCCCGCCGCACACCATGCTCGGTGACGGAGCATCGCACACCTGACCCCAGACGAAGGGCGAGGCCATGTCGGACCCGCAGCCTCTCGGCAGGCTGATCGACTCCCTGGGCGTGGAGCACCGCCCCGAGGAGGGCGAGCTGGTCCTGGGGGCGGTCGTCCTGATGAAGGTGATGGAGGCCGACGGGCGCATCTCGATGCGCTCGGCGTGGTCGCCCGGCCTGAGCTGGATGGAGCGCGTGGGCATGCACCAGGCGGCCGCACGCGCCGACCTCCCGCCGCGCCCCGAGCCCGGGTGGGACACCCGCGAGCTGGACGCCGACATGGGGCGCGACGACACCGACCTCGGCTGAGTCCCGAGCTCGAGGCGGCTCGGCGGCGTGCGCTCTGCGGTCCAGCCGCCGACGCTGCTGACCTGCGGGCGACGACGCGCGACTACGCCGCGTCGGCGAGGGCGCCGCGCAGCTGGAGCAGCAGCCGCTGCAGGCAGCGGGAGACCTGGATCTGGCTCATCCCGAGCTCCAGCCCGATCTCGCGCTGGGAGAGCTCCTGGCCGAAGCGCAGCCGGAGCAGGTCGCGGTCGCGCGGCGTCAGCGTGGCCAGCAGGGGGCGCACGAGCAGGCGCGCCTCGGTGCGCTCCATCGACTCCTGCGTCTCGGGGTCGGCGACGTCGCGGACCGGGCCGGCCTCTCCGTCGGACTCCCCGCCCACGGGTGAGTCGAGGGAGACCAGGGAGAAGCAGGAGCGGGCGAGCAGGGCCTCGCGGACGACCTCGACGGACTCCTCGACCTCGGCGGCCAGCGCCGTCACCGACGTGTCGTCCACGCGGTCGAGGGCGACGCCGGAGCGTACCAGGCGGGTGTGGGCCCGCTGCACCTCGCGCGGCGGCCGGATGGTCCAGGAGTGGTCGCGGAAGTGGCGCCGGATCTCGCCGGTCATCGACGGGACGGCGTAGGCGAGCAGGTCGCGCTCGTGGGAGGGGTCGAAGGACCGGACGGCGCGGACCAGGGCGAGGTAGGCGACCTGGGTGAGGTCCTCCACCGGGATGCTGCGGCGGGCGTAGCGCCGGGCGACGGCCTCCGCGACCCGCATGTTGAGCTCCACCACGCGCTCGAGGCAGGCCTCGCGCTCGGTCTCGCTGACGCCCGGAGCGTGGGCGCGGGCCAGCAGTGCGGTGGTCTGCTCCGAACGCTCGGTGTCGGTCAGCGAGCGCGCGTCGCCGGACTCGGGGAAGTCGATGCCGGCGATGCCGGCGGTGCCGCCGATGCCGGCGGTGCCGGCGTCGTCGCGGCGGTCGTCGAGCGGGCTCGTGGTCATGGCCTCGTTCGCTCTCTGTGCGGTGGTGCGGGGTGCTGTCTGGGTCCCCCATCGGCGAGGGGTGTCATCACCTTAAGCAACCCTCTACAGACCTTGCACACTTCTCACCCTTTTGGGGCCCGGGTGGGAACCGCGGGCCGAGGTGGTCCGGACCGGGCAGAATGCGGGCCGTGGCCGGCACCCGTGCACCCTTCGGCTCCTGGCTGCTCGGCCCGGAGGGTCAGTCGCTGCGCCGGCTGCGGGTCCGGGTCCAGGTGTTCCTGACCCTCGGCATCACCGCCACCCACGCCATCGGCGCGGGCGTGGTCGTGGTCCTCACCCTCTTCGTCGTGCCGCAGCCCGGGGGTGGGCGCGACCTGCTGGTCGCGCTCGCCATCGCGGTCCCGGTCTACGTCGGCCTCGCCCTGGTCGTGGGGGTGTTGTGGGGCACGCGGGTGGCCTTCCGCAGCCTGCGGTGGGCACTGCGGGGGGAAGAGCCTTCGCCCGCGGACCGGCGCCGCTCGATGCGGGTCCCGCTGCAGCTCGCGGCGGTCTCGGCCACGCTGTGGTTCGGCGGGGTGCTGCTGTTCACCACCCTCGCACTGTGGCTGGCCCCCGCCCGTGCCCTCGGCACGGCGCCGACCGTGGCCATCGGCGGCACCGTCGTGTGCGCGGTGACCTACCTGATGGCGGAGTTCTTCCTGCGTCCGGTGTCCGCCCGCGCCCTCACCGGGTCCCCCGAGTCGCGGCCCCGCGGCCTGGGCGTCGGCGGGCGGATGCTGACCTTCTGGTTGCTGGGCACCGCCGCGCCACTCGTCGGCCTCGGGTACGCCGCGATCTCGGCGCTCGCGCAGGGCGACGTCTCCGCGGAGCGGATGGCCGTCGAGGCGCTGGCGATCTCCGCCGTGGTGCTGGTCTTCGGCCTGCTGGTGACCGTCCTCAACGCCCGGGCCGTGGTGGCGCCGCTGGTGTCGGTCCGGGCGGCCCTGGGACGCGTCCAGCGCGGCGACCTCGACCAGCGGGTCCCGGTCTACGACGCGACCGAGCTCGGGCTGCTGCAGGCCGGCTTCAACCACATGGCCGAGGGACTGGCCGAGCGCGAGCACCTGCGCGACCTCTTCGGTCGCCACGTCGGCCAGGAGGTGGCCCGTGCGGCTGCCGCGGGCGACGTGGAGCTCGGCGGGGAGACCCGGCGCGTGACGGTCCTCTTCGTCGACCTGGTCGGCTCCACCACGATCGCCGCGGATCGCTCGCCGACCGAGGTCGTGGAGCTGCTCAACGGCTTCTTCGACGTGGTGGTCGACGAGATCGCCCGGGAGGGCGGCCTGGTCAACAAGTTCATGGGTGACGCGGTGCTTGCCATCTTCGGGGCACCCGTCGACCTCCCGGACCACGCCACCCGGGGCCTGCGCGCCGCCCGCGCGATGGTCGAGCGCCTCGGCCGCGAGCACCCCGACCTCGACTGCGGTGTCGGCGTCTTCACGGGGGAGACCGTGGCCGGCAACGTCGGCACCCGGGCCCGCTTCGAGTACACCGTCATCGGGGACGCGGTGAACGCCGCGGCACGCCTGACCGAGCTCGCGAAGGACGTGGAGGGGCGGGTCCTGACGTGCGCCGAGAGCGTGGCGGAGGCCGACGAGCAGGAGGCCGCGCAGTGGCGGGCCCACGACCGGGTCACGCTGCGCGGTCGCACCGAGGAGACCGAGCTGTTCGTCCGGCGGTGACCAGCGACACGTCGGCGTCGGTGCGGGTGGTGCTGCACCTGCAGAGCCCGATCGGGACGGGACGGCTCGCGGCGATCGAGGCGGCGGCGTACCCGGTGCTGCTGACGGCGGTGGCCATCACCGCTGCCCTGGCGCTGCACGCGCTGCTGCGTCGGGTGGGCCCCGACATGCTGTTCGAGCTGCCGCGCCGCCCGGTCCGTGCCGGCCGTGCGCGGGTGCCCGGCACCGGGGGTGCGGGGCCTCAGGCGACGGTGGCCGCCAGCTCCTGAGCCCGGGGGGTGGCGCGGTGGCGCCCGGCGGGACGCTCCAGCGGGGTGAACGCCGCGTCCATGGCGAGCAGCGCCTCGAGGTGCTCGGCGACCTCACGGGCCGAGGGCCGTGCCGCCGGCTCGCGCGCGGTCATCGAGGCCAGCAGGCCGGTCCAGCCGGCGCCGAGGGACGTGGGGATGGTGGGTCCGCGGTGCACCCGCGCCCAGGCCGCCTCCTCGGCGCCGCCCTCGAACTCGCGGCGACCGGTGAGCGACTCGAGCAGCAGCAGGCCGAGCGCGTAGATGTCGACGGGGGTGCCGAGCGGCACGCCGAGAACCTGCTCGGGCGTCAGGTAGGCGATCGACCCGACGGTGTGGCCGGGGCGGCCGTGCGGGTCGGGCTCACCGGCGCGCAGCGTCACCCCCAGGTCGCACAGGCGGGCGTGGCCGCTGCTGTCGAGCAGGACGTTGGCCGGCTTCACGTCGCGGTGGACCAGGCCCTCGGAGTGGAGGTAGGCCAACGCGGACGCGAGGTCGCGGCCGACGACGGCCGCCTCGCGGGAGGAGAGGCGGCGCAGCGCGAGGGTGGCGTCGAGGTCGGGGCCGTCGACGAGCTCGAGGGCGAGGTACGGAGCGCCCGGCCCCTCCCACGCGGCGTCGAGGACCCGGACCAGCCCGGGGTGCGACAGGTGGGCCAGCAGCCGACCCTCGTCGAGGAGGCGCAGCCGGTGCTGGGCCTGGCCCTGACCGGTGCGCGGACGCTTCAGCGCGACGTCGCGCCCCAGGCGGAGGTCGTGGGCGCGGTGGACGGTGGCGGTGCCGCCGAGGGCGATGAGGTCCTCGACCCGATAGCGGCCCACGGTCTCGGGGTCACCGGCGGACTCGGGGATGTCCGGCTGGGTCATGGGGAGGTCCTCTCGCGTGCGGTCCCTCCAGGGGTTCCCCAGGACCCGCGGGGTCTAACCCCCCGATGGGGTGGGAGGAGGTGCGACGCGGCCCACGTCACGGCCCACGTCACGGCCCACATCACGGGCGGCGTCGACCAGGGACGGGCCGTACCACGTGAGGGCGCGGCCGCTCACCAGCTCCACCGGGGTGCGGAAGCACTCGGGCCCGTCGTCGGCGGTGAAGACGTAGGGCTCGTCGGGCAGCAGCACCGCGTCCGCGCCGCACCCGTCGACCTCCTCGACGGAGAGGGTGGGGTAGCGGTCCGGGGCGTCGGTGTCCTCGGCCTGGACCACCTGCCAGCCCAGCCGGCGGCAGAGGTCGGCGGTGAAGGTGCGTGGACCCACCACCATCCACGGGTCGCGCCAGATCGGTACCACGACCCGGCGGGTGACCGGCGGCAGCGGCCCGCACCACAGCTCCCGCGCCTCGGCCAGCCACGCGGGTCGCTCCCAGTCGAGCAGGTCCAGCAGACGCTCCAGCTCGGAGACCCCCTGCGGGACGGTCTCGATGTCGGTGACCTCGACCGTGAGCCCGCGCTCGCGCATCCGCCGGACGTCCAGCTCGCGGTTCTCCTCGCGGTTGACGACCACCAGGTCCGGGCGCAGCGCCTCGATCGCCCCGAGGTCGGGGTTCTTCGTCCCGCGCACCCGGGTGGCGCCGTACTGCTCGAGGTCGGCGGGGTGGGTGCACCATTCGGTGACCCCCACCAGGGCCTCGGGGCGCACGCTGGCCAGCGCCTCGGTGATCGAGGGGACCAGCGACACGACCCGCCGAGCCGTCACCCGCGCACGCTCCAGACGTCACTCACGCACGCGGGGCCGGACGCCGCCGTGCGCGAGCGACCTGTCGAGCGTGCGTCGGTGACGGCTCGGCCGTGCATGAGTGACGTCTCGGCGGGGGAGTGATCAGCGCAGGAGGGTCAGCGCAGGGCCATCGAGCCGGAGGTGACCGCCTCGAACGGCAGCCCCTCGTGATCGGCGACGCGGGCGTCGATGGCGGCGGCGACGTCGGCCGGCCAGGGAGCGGTACGCCGGTCGGAGAGGTCGATGTGGAGGAAGATCTCCTCGAACACCGCGCTCAGCTGCTGGTGGGTGTCGTCGAGGATGTAGACCAGCGCGTGGGCGGCCCGCTCGGAGCGGCCCAGCAGCCGCACCCGCACCGACATCCGGTCACCGGTGCGCAGCTCGCGCAGGTAGGTCACGTGGTGCTCGGCGGCGAAGCAGGCGTGGCCGGCCTTGATCGGCCAGTCCACCGGGATGCCCAGGTCGACCAGCGACTCGTCGAGGCCCTCGCTGCCGATGCCGAGGTAGTGGCGCACGTTGAGGTGGCCGTTGTTGTCCTCGAAGGCGATCGGGACCGGCTGCTCGGCGTACGCCGGGAGGTCCTTGAGCTGGTCGTAGCTGGGGTGCTTCGCGGTGCTGGTCACGGGGTGAACCTATCGGACGTCGGTGGTGGGTACAGCGCCAGATCTCGACCCGCCCGTCGCGACCTCGTTCCTCGGTCGCGGGGCTCGCTCGATCTCTTCGGGTTGCTCCCGGGCTCCGCCCGGGAGCACCTCAGACGTTGCGGCGGTACTGGCCGCCGACCTCGAAGAACGCCTCGGTGACCTGGCCCAGCGAGCAGACCCTCGCCGCGTCCACGAGGACGGCGAAGACGTTCTCGTCCGGCGAGGCGGCCGCCTCCTTGAGCCGGGCCAGCGCCTCGGTGGCCTCCTGCTCGTGGTCGCGGGTGAAGTCGCGGACCCGGCGCAGCTGGGACTCCTTCTCGGCCTCGGTGGCGCGGGCCAGCTCGACGTGCTCGGGGGTGGCGTCGTCGCCGCCGGGCTTGAGGAAGGTGTTGACGCCGATGATCGGCAGCGACCCGTCGTGCTTGCAGTGCTCGTAGAGCATCGACTCGTCCTGGATGCGGCCGCGCTGGTAGCCGGTCTCCATGGCGCCCAGCACGCCGCCGCGCTCGTTGATCGCCTCGAACTCCCGCAGCACCGCCTCCTCCACGAGGTCGGTGAGCTCGTCGATGATGAACGAGCCCTGGAGCGGGTTCTCGTTCATCGCCAGTCCCCACTCCCGGTTGATGATCAGCTGGATCGCCAGCGCCCGGCGCACCGACTCCGCCGAGGGCGTGGTGACGGCCTCGTCGTAGGCGTTGGTGTGCAGGGAGTTGGCGTTGTCGTAGATCGCGATGAGCGCCTGGAGCGTGGTGCGGATGTCGTTGAAGTCCATCTCCTGCGCGTGCAGGGACCGACCGGAGGTCTGCACGTGGTACTTCAGCTTCTGGGAGCGCTCGCCGGCGCCGTACTTCTCCTTCATCGCGACTGCCCAGATGCGGCGGGCGACGCGGCCGATGACGGAGTACTCCGGGTCCATGCCGTTGGAGAAGAAGAACGACAGGTTGGGCGCGAAGTCGTCGATGTCCATGCCGCGCGCGAGGTAGGCCTCGACGTAGGTGAAGCCGTTGGCGAGGGTGAAGGCGAGCTGGCTGATGGGGTTCGCCCCGGCCTCGGCGATGTGGTAGCCGGAGATCGAGACGGAGTAGAAGTTGCGCACGCCGTGCTGGATGAACCACTCCTGGATGTCGGCCATCATCCGCAGGGAGAACTCCGTGGAGAACAGGCAGGTGTTCTGCCCCTGGTCCTCCTTGAGGATGTCGGCCTGAACCGTCCCGCGCACCGTCTGCAGCGCCTTCAGCGGGTCGATGCCGCGCTCGCGGGCCTGGTCCATGACGGTGTTGAGGAAGAAGGCCAGCACCGTGGGCGCGGGGCCGTTGATCGTCATGGACACGCTGGTGGTGGGGGCGAGCAGGTCGAAGCCGTCGTAGAGCTGCTTCATGTCCTCCAGCGTCGCGACGCTGACGCCCGAGGTGCCGACCTTGCCGTAGATGTCGGGTCGCTCGTCGGGGTCGCGGCCGTAGAGCGTGACCGAGTCGAAGGCGGTCGAGAGGCGGGTCGCCTCGTTGCCCTCGCTGAGCAGCTTGAAGCGGCGGTTGGTGCGGGCCGGGTCGCCCTCGCCGGCGAACATCCGCGCCGGGTCCTCGCCCTCCCGCTTGAACGGGAAGACGCCGGCGGTGAAGGGGAACCGGCCGGGGAGGTTGTCGTTGCGCCAGAAGCGCACGAGCTCGCCGTGGTCGGCGTACCGCGGGAGGGAGACCTTGGGGACGCGGTTGCCCGAGAGGGACTCGCGGCCGGGGACGGCGGCGTACTCCTCGACGACCGACGGCCACTGCTCGAGCTGGGTGCCGACCTCGGGGTCGAGGGTGCGGCGGGCGTCCTCGAGCAGGGCGGGTACGTCGCCGGCGTCCGCGCCCGCGGACTCCAGCTCTGCCGCGACGTCGCTCAGCCGCTGCGCGCGGCGGGCCTGCTCGACGAGCTCCTGGGTGCGCGCGTGGTAGCCGCGGACGGTCTCGACGACCTCGGCGAGGTAGCGCACCCGCTCCTGGGGGACGACCGCGCGGATGCCGCTGGAGTGCTTGACGTCGACCGGGGCGAGCGCGCCCTCGGCGACCGGCAGGCCCTGCTCGGCGAGCAGCCCGCGCAGGTGCTGGTAGAGCGCGGTGACGCCGTCGTCGTTGAAGGTGGCCGCGGAGGTGCCGAAGACCGGCATGTCGGACGGCTGCTTGCCGAAGGCCTCGCGGTTGCGGACCAGCTGGCGACCCACGTCGCGCAGCGCGTCGGCGGCGCCGCGGCGCTCGAACTTGTTGATCGCCACGACGTCGGCGAAGTCGAGCATGTCGATCTTCTCCAGCTGCGAGGCGGCGCCGAACTCCGGCGTCATGACGTACATCGAGGTGTCGACGAACGGCACGATCGCCGCGTCGCCCTGGCCGATGCCGGGGGTCTCGACGACCACGAGGTCGAAGCCGGCGGCCTTGAGGACGGTGATGACGTCCTCGAGGTGGTCGGGGATCTCGTGGGCGCCGCGCGTGGCGAGGCTACGGAAGTAGACCCGGTCGCGGTCGTGGCCGGGCAGGTCGAGGGAGTTCATCCGGATGCGGTCGCCGAGCAGCGCGCCGCCGCCCTTGCGTCGGGTCGGGTCGACTGCGACGACCGCGACGCGCAGCTTGTCCTGCTGGTCGGTGCGGAAGCGGCGCAGGATCTCGTCGGTGAGGCTGGACTTGCCCGAGCCGCCGGTGCCGGTGAGGCCGAGGACGGGGGCGTGGCTGCGCTCGGCGGCCGCGCGCAGCTGGGCGCGCATGTCGTCGTCGAGGCGGCCGAGCTCGGCCCCGGTGATGGCACGGGCGACGGCGGAGCGCTCGCCGGCCAGCACCTGGTCGACGGAGACCGGGTGCAGGTCCCACAGGTCGGTGTCGCAGTCGGCCACGACGGTGTTGACCATGCCGGGCAGTCCCAGGCGCTGGCCGTCCTCGGGGGAGAAGATGGTGACGCCGGACTCCCGCAGCCGGGTGATCTCGTCGTGGACGATCACGCCGCCACCGCCCCCGACGACCCGCACGTGACCGGCGCCCGCGGCGCGCAGCAGCTCCACGAGGTACTCGAAGTACTCCACGTGCCCGCCCTGGTAGGACGAGACCGCCACGCCCTGGACGTCCTCCTCCAGCGCAGCGTCCACGACCTCCTGGACCGAGCGGTTGTGCCCGAGGTGGATCACCTCGCAGCCCTGGCTCTGGAAGATCCGCCGCATGATGTTGATCGAGGCGTCGTGGCCGTCGAACAGGCTGCTCGCGGTGACCAGGCGGACCGGGTGGGTGGGGACGTGCAGGGTGCTCACGGGCGCTCCATCGACAGATGTTTGGATGTCCAAGTATCTGGGTCGAGTGTAAGCCCGGTCACCACCGGTCGTCGAGGGCGGTCCGCGGGCCAGGGTGTCGAGCCGGGAGGGTGCCGAGCCGGCGTATCGATACGCCGGTTCGGCGGGCCGGGGGGGGGCGTGTCAGGGGTCGACGCGGTCGCCGGCGCCGGCGCGGAGCGTGCCGAGGAGGCGGGTCAGGTCGCGGACCGTGTCGTCGCCGAGGTCCGAGCCGAGGTCGGTGAACACCGCGTTGAGGTCGTCGGTCGCCGCGTCGACGGTGGCGGCGCCGGCCTCGGTGAGCTCCGCGTGGACCACCCGGCGGTCCTCGCTGCGTCGCTGGCGGCGTACGAAGCCCTGGGTCTCGAGCCGGTCGACGGCGCTGGTGACCGAGGCGGGGTGGACCTGCAACAGGGACCCCAGGCGCGTCATCGGCAGCGCGCGGTCGCGGGTGAAGGAGAGCAGGCGCAGCACCTCGAAGCGGGCGAAGGTCAGACCGTGCGGCTTCAGGGCGCGCTCGACGCGCTCGGCGAGCAGCTGCTGCGCGCGCGTCACCGAGGTCACCAGGGCCATCGCGTCGGCGGCGTCGGCCCACCCGTGCGCGACCCACTGCCGGTGGGCCTCGCGGATCGGGTCGCGGGTCGGTCGGTCGTCCATCGGGGTCAGTATCCCGTGCTGCCCCCGGCCGGGCCCGAGGTGGCGAGCCGGCCGACGGCCACGGTGGCCTCGAGGTCGTCGTCGGTGTGCAGCGAGGCGTCCAGCCCCGCGTCGCGCAGGAGGGCCAGGGTGTGGGGGGCCTGGGTGCGCCCCGTCTCCAGCAGGAGTACGCCGGTGGGCGCGAGCCACCGCGACGCGCCGGCCGCGACCCGGCGCTGGACGGCCAGTCCGTCGTGGCCGCCGTCGAGGGCGACCAGCGGCTCGTGCAGCCGGGCCTCGGGCGGCATGAGCCTGACGTGTGCGGTCGGGACGTAGGGCGCGTTGACGAGCAGGGCGTCGACGCGGCCGAGGAGTGTCGGGGGGAGGGCGTCGTAGAGGTCGCCCTCGTGCACGCGGTCAGGCGGCAGGTTGCGGCGCGCGCAGGCGACGGCGGCCGGGTCGAGGTCGGCTGCGTGCACGGCGGCGTCGGGACGATGGTGGGCCACGACCGCGCCGAGCGCCCCGGTCCCGCAGCCGAGGTCGACGACGACCGGCCGGGTCGGCGCTGGGTCGGCCAGGTGCGCGAGCGCCTCGAGGGCGAGCCGGGCGAGCAGTCCGCTGCGGGCGCGCGGCACGAACACCCCGGGTGCGGTGCGGACCCGGACCCCCTCGACCTCGGCCCACCCGAGCAGCACCTCGAGCGGCTCGCCCGCGACCCGACGCGCCACCAGGTGCTCCAGGTCCGACCCCGTGGCCGCGTCGCGCAGCAGGGCGGACTCCTCCTCGGCGTACACGCACCCGGCCGCGCGCAGCCGTGCGGCCAGCGGGTCCGGTGCGGGGGCGTCCGGGGCGTCGTCCACGGGGTCGATGATGGCGGCCGGATCGGGATACTCCGCAGGACATCTCACCCTTACTGCGCAGTAAGCAGGAAATCGAATGCGTCGTATCCCACGCGACCCATCGAAACGAGAACACGTTCTAGGTCAGCGCTACCATCGGCGGGTGACCACTCCCGACGTCCTCGCGCCCGCCTCGCTGGGGCCGGTGCCGCTGCGCAACCGCACCGTCAAGGCCGCGACGTTCGAGGGGCGCACGCCCCACGGGCAGGTCACGCAGGAGCTGATCGACTACCACCTCGCCGTCGCCGAGGGCGGGATCGGCCTGACGACCGTCGCCTACCTCGCCGTCGCCCCCGAGGGGCGCACGCACCGCGAGCAGGTCGTGGTGGGGCCCGACACCGAGGGCGGACTCGCGCGGATGGCCGAGGCGGTCAAGGCGACCGGGGCCGCGATCGCCGGCCAGGTCGGTCATGCCGGCCCGGTGGCGAATGGTCGCTCCAACGGCGTGCATGCGATCGCCGCGAGCCGGATGCCGAGCCCGCTGTCGATGCAGATGGTGCGCAGCGCGACCGAGGCCGACCTCACCCGCGTCACCGGCGCCTATGTCGCCACCGCGCGCACCCTCGTGCGCGCCGGGTTCGACGTGCTCGAACTGCACATGGCGCACTCCTACCTCATCAGCTCCTTCCTCGCGCCGGCGCTCAACCGTCGACGTGATCGCTGGGGCGGGGCGCTGGAGGGTCGCGCCCGCCTGGCACGCCAGGTCGCCCGCGCGGTCCGCGAGGAGGTCGGCGACGCGGTCGCCGTCACCGCCAAGGTCTCGCTGTCCGACGGCTTCAAGGGCGGCGTGTCCCTGCGCGAGTCGATCGAGCTCCTGCAGCTGCTCGAGGCCGACGGCACGCTGGACGCGGTGCAGCTCTCCGGCGGCTCGTCGCTGATGAACCCGATGTACCTCTTCCGCGGCGACGTCCCCGCCGAGGAGTTCGCGGCCTCGATGCCGCTGCCCGTGCGCTGGGGCATGCGTACGCCGGTGGGTCGCTCGTTCCTCAAGGAGTACGCCTTCGAGGAGGGCTACTTCCGTCCCAAGGCGCTGGAGGTCCGCGAGGCGGTGTCGCTGCCGTTGATGCTGCTCGGCGGCATCAACCGGCTCGAGACGATGCAGCAGGCGATGGCCGACGGGTTCGACTTCGTGGCCATGGGTCGGGCGGTGCTGCGCGAGCCGGACCTGGTCGCCCGGCTCGCCGCGGGGCAGACCGCCTCCGGGGTCTGCATCCACTGCAACCGGTGCGTGCCCACCATCTACTCCGGCACTCGCTGCCCGGTCCGCGACCCGCACCCGGTCGTCGAGTGCTAGGACCCTTCCCTAGGAGTAGAACCTGTTCTAGTCTGCGACGCATGTCACAGGTCATCCCCCAGAAGCCGTTGCGCGTCGTCGTCTGGTCGACGGGCACCATCGGCCGGCACGCGATCGCCGGCGTCGACGCCCACCCCGACCTCGAGCTGGTCGGCGTCTGGGTCTCCAACCCCGACAAGCACGGCAAGGACGCCGGGGTGCTGGCCGAGCTCGGCCGCGAGCTGGGGGTCCCCGCCACCACCGACCGCGACGAGCTGATGGCGCTCGCTCCGGACGCCGTGGTGCACACCGCGATGACCGACGACCGGGTCTTCGAGTCGATCGAGGACCTCATCTGGATGCTCGGCAAGGGCGTGAACGTGGTCTCCTCCGGCCCGGTGCTGCTGCAGTGGCCGCACGGAATCCTGCCCGACGAGATCCTCGCGCGGATCGAGGAGGCCGGTCGGGCCGGCAGCGCCTCGCTGCACGTCAACGGCATCGACCCCGGCTTCGCCAACGACGTGCTGCCGCTGGTCATGACCAGCCTCTCCCAGCGCATCGACGAGGTGCGGGTCATGGAGATCTGCGACTACTCCACCTACTACCAGCCGGTGGTCATGGGTGACCTGTTCGGCTTCGGCAGGCCGATGGACGAGCTCGGCTTCCTGTGGCACCCCGGGGTGCTCACCATGGCCTGGGGCTCGGTGGTCAAGCAGATCGCCGCCGGCCTCGGGGTCACCCTCGACGAGCCGCTCACCGAGGAGGTCGACCGCCGCCCGGCCGCCCGTGACACCGCCAGTGTGTCCGGCGACGTCGTCGAGGGGACCATGGGCTCGGTCCGCTTCGCGGTGGTCGGCAAGGTCGACGGCGTGCCCCGCGTCGTGCTGGAGCACATCACCCGCACCGACGCCGAGTCCGACCCCGACTGGGACACCCCGCCCCCGGGCACCGACGGCTGCTACCGCGTGAAGATCACCGGCGAGCCGATGATGCACGTCGACTTCGTCCACCACGGCGAGCACGGGGACCACAACGTCAGCGGCATGATCACGACCGCCCAACGGCTCGTGAACGCGCTGCCCGCGGTCGTCGCCGCCGCCCCCGGACTGGTCACCGCGCTCGACCTGCCGCTGGTCACCGGCCGCGGCCTGGTCGCCGGCTCGGGCCACACCGGTACGACGGTCTCGACGGGCTCGACCACCGGGGAGGAGGGATGAGCATCCTCGACCGCTTCGGCGTGCCGGGCACCGCTGCGATCGTCACCGGGGCCGGCCGCGGCCTCGGCGCCGCCACCGCGGTGGCCCTGGCCGAGGCCGGATCGGACGTGCTGATCTCGGCGCGCACGGAGGCCCAGCTCGACGAGGTCGCCGCGCAGGTCCGGGCCACCGGGCGCCGCTGCGAGGTCGTCGCGGCCGACCTCAGCGACCTCGACGCGGTCGCCGGCCTCGCGCAGGCGGCGTACGACGCGTTCGGGCGTCTCGACATCGTCGTCAACAACGTCGGCGGCACCGGCCCCCGCGGCTTCCTCGACACCAGCCCGGGCTACCTCGAGCGGGCGTTCTCCTTCAACGTCAGCACCGCGCACGTGCTCACGAAGGCGGCCGTGCCGCTGCTGCTGAAGACCCTGGACGGCGAGGACGAGGCGAGCGCCGCGCAGAAGTCGGTCGTGACCGTGAGCTCCACGATGGGCCGCAGCGCCGACCGCGGCTTCGTCGCCTACGGCACCGCCAAGGCCGCGCTCGCGCACTGGACGAGGATGGCCGCCCAGGACCTCTCGCCGCGCATCCGGGTCAACGGGATCTACGTCGGCTCGATCATGACCAGCGCGCTGGAGATGGTCGCGGGCGACCCGAACCTGATGGGCCAGCTCGAGGGCAAGACGCCCCTGGGGCGCGTCGGCGAGCCGGCCGACATCGCGGCCGGTGTGCTCTACCTGTCCTCGCAGGCCGGGCAGTACCTCACCGGCAAGCTGCTCGAGATCGACGGCGGCATCCAGCAGCCGACCCTCGACCTCGGCTTCCCCGACGTCTCCGCGTGACCGGTCGCCGCCGTGATGAACAGGTGTCCTAGGGTCGCCGGGTGAGCCTGTCCAACACCCCCACCGCCCACGCCGTCTCGCCGGACTCCGGGGAGCACTGGACCGCGGAGGGTGCGTGGCCGGTGGCGCCGGGGCTGTGGCGCATCCCGCTGCCGCTGCCGATGGACGGGCTCAAGGCGGTCAACGTCTACGTCCTGGAGACAGACGCGGGGCTGACCCTGGTGGACGGTGGCTGGGCGATCCCGGTGGCGCGCGAGCTGCTCGAGAAGTGCCTCGGCCAGATCGGTGCGGGCTTCGCCGACATCCGCCGGTTCCTGGTCACCCACGTGCACCGCGACCACTACACGATGGCCACGGTGCTCGGCCACGAGGTCGGCGCCGAGGTGGCGCTGGGCCGCGGGGAGGAGCCGGCGCTCGACCTGCTCAACAACGTCGAGCAGATCACCGAGAGCCCGTTCTTGGCGGTGCTGCGCTCCTCGGGGGCGCTGGACGTCGCGGAGGAGTGGGCGGCGGGTCACGGTGACGACGAGGTGCCGCCCAAGGAGGACTGGCAGTACCCCACCCGCTGGATGGACGGCGACCACACCATCACCGTCGGTCACCGCTCGATCGAGGCCGTGCACACGCCCGGCCACACCCCGGGTCACTTCGTCTTCGCCGACCGCGCCGAGGGCGTGCTCTTCGCCGGCGACCACGTGCTGCCGACGATCACGCCGTCGATCGGTTTCACCGTGCCACCGACCGACCAGCCGCTCGGCGACTTCCTCTCCTCGCTGGCCCGGGTGCGCTCGCTGCCCGACCTGCGCATCCTGCCCGCCCACGGCCCGGTCGCGCCCTCGACCCACGACCGCGTGGACGAGCTGACCGCCCACCACGAGAAGCGTCTCGCCCAGAGCCTCGCCGCGCTCTCCGGCGGCCCGGTCACCGCCCACGACGTCGCCGGCACGCTCGGCTGGACCCGCCACGAGCACGCCTACGAGACCCTCGACGTCTTCAGCCGCGGCATGGCCGCGATGGAGACCAAGGCGCACCTCGACCTGCTCGTCGCCCGGGGTCAGGCCACCGCCGCCCCCGCCCAGGACGGGGTGCGCTACCGCGCGGTCGGGGCCTGAGCCTGCGGCGGACCTTCCAGCCGCCGGAAGCCGAGCCCCAGCAGCACCTGCGCCAGCGTGTACGTCGCCATCACGACCCGCTCCATCCACCGGGTGCTCGCGTCGGGACGCCCCGCCAGCACGAGGTCACGGGTGCCGAGCACGGTGTCGGAGGCCAGGAAGACCGCCCCTCCGGCCGCGAGCAGCCGCCGGGTCGTGGGGTCCGCGTCGACGGCCTGGGTCACGGCGGCCATCGACGCCACCGTCAGCGTGTACGCCGTCACCGGCACGCCCAGTCGCGGGTCGACCCGGTGCGCGGCGAGCCCCATGAGCGGAGCGGAGGCGAGGGTGGATCCGGCCATCAGCCGCACCCGCCGGCTGGCGCGGAGCCGGTCGCGGGACACGTGCGGGGCCAGCGCGGCGACGTACCCGCCGTGGGCGACGGCGAAGGAGGCCACGCCGGCCCGGAAGGCGCGCGGCCCGTCGACCATCAGCGCGACGTCACCGGCCCACGACCCGGCCAGCCCGACCGCGACCGCGGGCGAGCGGGGCGGCACGGCGGCGGCCAGCACCGGCATCAGCGCCGTCTTCGTGACCGCGCGCGCCAGACGCACGCGTGGTGTCGGCTGCCGCCCGGCGAGCCAGGCGTCGGCCACCGCCAGGACCGCGTAGCCCCCCAGCAGGGCCCTAGGGCTGCGCACCGACCGGCCTGATCATGGGCAGGTGCGGGATCGACCCGTCGAGGAACTCCGGTCCGCAGACCTCGAAGCCGAACGTGGCGTACCAGTCGGTGAGGGGGGTCTGCGCGGCGAGGACCACCGGACGACCCTCGCAGACCTCCAGGCACGCCGTCATCAGTGGTCCGGACAGGCCACGGCCCCGCGCACGCGGCGCGAGCGCGACGCGGCCGATGCGCCACTCCTCGCCGTCGTCGAGCACCCGGGCGACACCGACGACCTCGTCGGCGTCGTCACGGACCACGACGTGCACGGTGCCCGGCTCGGTGTCGCGGCCGTCGAGGTCGTCGTAGGGGTCGCCCTGCTCGACCACGAAGACCTGCTGGCGCAGCCGGAAGACGTCGTGGGCCGTGGTCGCGTCCATCTCCGCCCAGCGGTGGACGTGGGTGGAGCAGTGCATCAGCCCAGGAACTCCCGCGTCGCCCGCCAGGCGCGCCGCGCCTCGGGGATGAACGAGACCAGCGGGTAGACGTGGATGAGGTCCGGCTCCTCGACGTAGCTGAGGTCCCACCCGGCCTCCTCGGCACGCCGCGCGAGGAGCCGGCACCCGGGCACGAGCAGGTCGCGGGTCCCGCAGAACATCAGCGCCTGCGGCAGCCCCGACAGGTCGGCGAGGCCCGGCGAGACCTCAGGACGCCCGAGGTCCTCGGCCGACCCCGCCCACCAGGTCGCGTAGGCGTGCAGCTTGGTGATCCGCAGCCACGGGTCGCGCCGGGCGAACCACGCGGTCGCCGGCGTCGAGGTCGTGAGGTCCACCCACGGCGAGTGCAGCAGCAGGTGGGTCGGCTGCGCACCTCTGCGGTCGCGCAGCGACTGCGCCACCGCGAGCGCCAGCCCGCCGCCGGCGGAGTCTCCCGCCACCACGGTCGGGCCCTGCGACGTCAGCGCCGCCGCCAGGTCGACCAGCGCGTCGTGGGAGTCGGCCCACGTGTGCTCGGGGGCGAGGGGGTAGTCCGGCAGCAGGACCCGGGCCTGCAGCTGGTCGGCCAGCCTGGCGGCGTACCGCACGTGGAAGGGGTCCAGGGGCGCGGTGTAGCCGCCGCCGTGCAGGTAGAGGACCGTACGCCGAGGGGTGCTGCCCCGCCTCGTGATCGTGTGCACGGGGAACCCGGTGCCGCCGGCCGTGTCCTCGCCGATGGTCCGGGTCTCGACCGCGAAGCGCTTGTCGAACCGGACGACCGCGTTCGTCGGCAGTGCCCGGTCCAGGGAGCGGTGCCACCGCTCGATGCGCGCCCGCTCCTTCTCCTCGGAGTCGATCTCGAGCGAGCCGCGCATCTTCGGGATGCCGACGGCGATCAGGTCGTGTCTCAGGCTGGCCACGACCCCATCCCACCACTGCCGTGGGCACCCGCGGGGTGGGTCTCGGCAGGTCGCCGCACCGCGGGCGGTAGCGTGGGCCCCGACAAGACAGGGGAGCACGGGCGGCCGATGGCCGGGCGGGCTGAGAGTGCGGGTCCAGCGATGGACGAGAGCCGCAGACCCTCACGAACCTGCTCCGGTTAGCACCGGCGAAGGGAGTCGTCCCGTGCGACGTACTGCATCCATGACCGTCTCCGGCGTGCTCGGCGCTCTGCTGCTCACCTCGTGCTCGCTCATCGGCACCGGTGACGACGACAGCGCCGCCGACCCGTCGACCGGCACCAGCGGGGGCGCCGAGGCCGGCGGCCCGGTCGTGCTGGTGACCCACGACAGCTTCAGCCTCCCCAAGAAGCTGATCAAGCAGTTCGAGGCCGACACCGGCTACGAGCTCGAGCTGCGCTCCAACGGCGACGCCGGCAGCATGACCAGCCAGCTGGTCCTCAACGTCGACAACCCGCTGGGCGACGTGGCCTTCGGCGTCGACAACACCTTCGCCGGCCGTGCGCTGGAGGCGGGCGTCTTCGCGCCGTACCGCGGCGAGTGGCCCGCCGGTGTCGAGGACTTCGCGCTGCCCGGCGACGATGAGGGCGTGCTGACCCCGGTCGACAACGGCGACGTGTGCGTCAACGTCGACACGGCGTGGTTCGACGCGGAGGGCCTCGAGCCGCCGCAGACCCTCGAGGACCTCACCGACCCCGCCTACGAGGACCTCTTCGTCACCTCGGGTGCGACGACCAGCTCGCCGGGCTTCGCGTTCCTGCTGGCCACGATCGCGGCGTACGGCGAGGACTGGCCGACCTACTGGGAGGACCTGCTCGACAACGGCGCGAAGGTCGTCCCCGGCTGGGAGGACGCCTATTTCGTCGACTTCACCGCCGGCGGCGGGGGTGCTCGCCCGATCGTGCTGTCCTACGACTCCTCGCCGGCCTTCACCACCACCGACGACGGCTCGGAGACCACGACGGCGGCGCTCCTGGAGACCTGCTTCGAGCAGGTGGAGTACGTCGGTGTGCTGGCCGGCGCGGAGAACCCGGCCGGCGCGCAGGCGGTCGTGGACTGGATGCTGACCCCCGAGGTGCAGGCGGCGCTCCCGGACTCGATGTACGTCTTCCCGGTGGTCGACGGCGTGGAGCTGCCCGAGGCGTGGGCGGAGTTCGCTCCGCGGCCCGAGGAGCCGCTCGCGGTCGACGCCGCGGAGATCGACGAGAACCGCGACGCCTGGCTGACCGAGTGGCAGGACCTGGTCTCGCGCTGAGCGCGGCACCGGTGACCGCATCGGCTCCGGCATGACGTCGTACGGCGGCTCGGGCGCCCGCCGGCTCGCGGGGCTGGCGGCGCTGGCCGTCGTGCCGACGGCGGTCCTCGGGGTCTTCTTCGTCCTGCCGGTCACCGGGATGGTCTCGCGCGGCTTCGTCACCGACGGCGCGCTGGACCTCGGCGGCGTGCTCGAGGTCCTGGGCCGGCCGCGCACGCGGCGGGTGCTCTGGTTCACGGTGTGGTCCTCGGCGGTCGCGACGACGATCGCGGTGCTGCTCGGGCTGCCGGCGGCGTACGCCACGCACCGGCTGCGCTGGCCGGGCCGCCGGGTGGTGCGGGCGTGCCTGCTGGTGCCGTTCGTGCTGCCCACGGTGGTCGTGGGCGTCGCCTTCCGCCAGCTGCTGGGGGAGGCCGGTCCGCTGGGTTTCCTGGGGCTGGACGGCACCGCGCGGGCGATCATCGCCGGGCTGGTCTTCTTCAACGTGGCGGTGGTCGTCCGCGGGGTCGGCGCCGCCTGGGAGTCCCTCGACGCGCGGCCCGGCGAGGCGGCCGCGGCGCTGGGTGCGTCCCCGGCCCAGGTCTTCCGCACCGTCACCTGGCCCCAGCTGCGACCCGCGGTGGTGTCCTCGGCCAGCGTGGTCTTCCTCTTCTGCGCCACCGCTTTCGGCGTGGTGCTCACGCTGGGCGGACTGCGCTACGCCTCGGTGGAGACCGAGATCTACCTGCTCACCGTGCAGCGGCTGGACCTGCAGGCCGCGGCCGCCCTCTCGGTCGTGCAGCTGCTCGCGGTGACGGCGCTGCTGCTGCTCGCCGCCCGGCTGCGCGCGGTCCCGGACGCGACGGTCACTCGGCGCGCGCCCACGCCACGTCGTCCGCGCCGGGCGGACACGGTGCCGCTGGTGCTGACCGTGCTCGTGCTGGCGTTCGTCGCGCTGCCGGTGCTGGCCCTGGTGACCGGGTCGCTGCGCCCCGACGACTCCTGGTCGCTGGAGGCCTACCGTGCGCTCTCGGGCCGCGGCTCGGCGCCCGGTCAGGGGGGCACGGCGCTGCTGGTGCCCGTCACCGAGGCACTGGTGACCTCGCTGCGCACGGCCGTCGACGCCACCTGGATGGCGCTGCTGCTCGGCGGGCTGCTCGCGCTGCTGCTGACCCGGCGCTCCCGCTCGCGTACCGAGCGGCGCGTGCGGTCGGTGCTCGACGGGCTGTTCATGCTCCCGCTGGGGGTCTCCGCGGTGACGCTCGGCTTCGGGTTCCTCATCACGCTCGACGAGCCTCCGCTGGACCTGCGGGACTCCCCGCTGCTCATCCCGCTGGCGCAGGCGCTGGTGGCGCTGCCGCTGGTGGTCCGGACGCTGGTGCCGGTGCTGTCCGGGGTGGACGACCGGCTACGCCAGGCCGCGGCCTCGCTCGGCGCCGGCCCGGTGCGCGCGCTGGTCACCGTGGACCTGCCGGTCGTCTGGAAGCCGCTGCTCGCCGCCGGCGGCTTCGCCTTCGCAGTGTCGCTGGGGGAGTTCGGCGCGACCTCGTTCCTCGCACGCCCCGACGACCCCACGCTGCCGGTCGTGATCTTCCGGCTGATCGGGCGCCCCGGCCCGCTCAACGACGAGATGGCGATGGCCGCCTCGGTGGTGCTGGCCGGCACCACCGCGCTGGTGATGCTGCTCGTCGAGCGGCTGCGGGTCCCCTCGGTGGGGGCGCTGTGAGTGGCCGCGGCGGGGTCTCGAGGCTCGCTCCGCTCGCACCTCGACCACCGGGGGTCGCTCGCCTCGCACCTCGACCACCGGGGGCAGCGCCGAGAGGGTCGCTGGTCGAGGTGCCAGGCGCCCCGACGCCCAGCCTCGAGACCCCTCGACCCAGGAGGAGCCGATGACGCTGACGATCCGCGACCTGCAGGTCGCCTACGACGACGTCCCCGCGGTGCGGGGGGTCTCGCTGACCGTCCCCGACGGCCAGGTGCTCGCGGTGCTCGGCCCCTCGGGCTGCGGCAAGTCCACGCTGCTGCGCGGCGTCGCCGGCCTCGAGCAGGCCAGCGGCGAGGTCGCGTGGGACGGGGAGGACGTGTCCCGGCTCCCCACGCACCGCCGCGGCTTCGCGCTGATGTTCCAGGACGGCCAGCTCTTCGACCACCTCACCGTCGCCCGCAACGTCGGCTACGCCCTCCGGCTGCGGCGCCGGGGCGGCGCCGGTCGTGGCGGTCGTGCGGACGAGCGCCGCCGGGTCGAGGAGCTGCTCGCGCTGGTGGGTCTCGAGGGGTACGCCGACCGGCTGCCCCGCACCCTGTCCGGCGGCGAGCGGCAGCGGGTGGCCCTGGCCCGCAGCCTGGCCCACGAGCCGCGGCTGCTGCTGCTCGACGAGCCGCTCTCGGCGCTCGACGCCGGGCTGCGGCGCCGGCTCGCGCTCGAGCTGCGCCAGATCCTGGCCGACTCCGGCAGCACCGCGGTGATGGTCACCCACGACCACGAGGAGGCCTTCACCGTGGCGGACCGGCTCGCGGTGATGCGCGACGGGCTGCTGGTGCAGGAGGGGCCCATCGACGAGGTCTGGCGGGCCCCGGTCGACGCGGAGACCGCACTGTTCCTCGGCTACGCCCGGGTCCTGCGCGGATCGGCGGCCACGGCCGTGCTGGAGGCTGCCGAGGCGACCGACCGGGCGACCGACCCGGCGACCGATCGGGCAGCGGACGGCACGGCCGCCGTCGCCGTACGACGCTCGGCGCTGCGCGTGGAGGACACCGGCGCCCTGACGGGGCGGGTGCGGTCGCTCCGCTCGACGCCGGAGCAGCAGCGCCTCGAGGTCGAGGTGGCCGGCGTGGGCGTGGTCGACGCCGTGGCGTCGCTGGACCGGCGTACCGCGCCGGGGGAGGACGTCGCCCTGGCCGTCGACGTGACCCGGCTCGCAGTGCTGCGCGAGCGATGAGCGCTCGCCGAGCGAGGTGAGGACGCACCCCTAGACTGACCGGCGTGTACCGCCGTGCCTACTCCGCCCTCGTCGCGACCTCGCTGGCGATCGGCCTGTGGGCGATCATCACCGCGCAGGTCCTCGACAAGCGGCTGATCGACCCCGAGGGCAGCTTCCTCGGGCCGTCGTGGCTGCGCCTGCCCATCCTCTGCCTCGGCGCGCTCGCCCTCGACCTGGTGCCCCGTGCGCTGTGGGGCTCCGGCGGCCGGCCGCGCCAGGCGATCGAGATCGCGCGCGAGCGGCTGCGCAGCCACTGGACGCGCGAGCGGGTCCTGCTGGTGATGCTGGGCATCGTCGGCTTCTACGTGATCTACGTCTGCTACCGGAACCTCAAGTCGTTCCTGCCGCTGGTCAGCGACCGGATGTACGACCGCGAGCTGCACCTGCTGGACCGGGCGCTGTTCTTCGGCAACGAGCCCGGCCCGGTGCTGCACGACCTGCTCGGCACGACCGTCGTGGCGCACTTCCTCTCGGCGTTCTACCTGCTGTTCATCCCGATGGTCGCGATCCTGGTGACCGTCTGGCTGGTGTGGGCGCGCAACATCTCCCACGGCTGGTGGTTCGTCACCGCGCAGGGCTTCGCGTGGACCCTCGGCACGCTGTCCTACTACGCGCTGCCGACGCTCGGGCCGGGCCTGGAGTACTACTGGCTCTACGACGAGCTGGCGCACACCGGCACCACCGACCTGATGAACGCGCTGGTCAACGCCCGGCAGAACTTCCGCTTCGGCGACGGTCAGGCCCAGACGGTCGCCGGGTTCGCCAGCCTGCACACCGGTATCTCGCTGCTGTGGGCGCTGATGGTGCAGTTCACCGTGCAGAACCGGCTGCTCAGGGTCCTGTTCTGGGTCAACTTCGGGCTGACCGTCGTGGCGACGCTCTACTTCGGCTGGCACTACATCGCCGACGACATCGCCGGCATCACCATCGCCTTCGTCTCCTTCTACGCCGCCGGGCTGGCGACGGGCCAGAAGTTCGACCACGGCGGGCTCGCGTCGCACCCGACCACCACCACCTCGAAGGTGCCGGTCTCCCGGGACTGACCGCCCGCGAGGGGGGTGAACCACCGGCTCGGGGGGACTAGGTTCGAGGTCGTGGCTACCGACACCGTGACCCCCACCGACGGACCGACCGGCGCCTCGACCTCCTCCGCGAGCGGCTACGTGCAGCCGGAGGTGGACGTGCCCGCGCTGACCCGGCTGCTCGACGGTCGCTACGCCGAGGTGCGCAACCTCGTGCGCAGCAACCTGTCGGCGTACTCCTCCATCCTCACCGACGCCGAGACGCTCTCGCGCGCGGACTACCGCGAGCGGGTCAAGGAGCTGGTGGTAGAGATGGCCTCGACCGGGCAGACCGGGATGGGCTTCCCCGAGGAGTACGGCGGCGGCGGGGACATCGGCGCCTCCATCGCGGCCTTCGAGACGTTGTCCTTCGGCGACCTGTCGGTGCTGGTCAAGGTCGGTGTGCAGTTCGGCCTGTTCGGGGGCGCGATCCTGCAGCTCGGCACCGAGCGGCACCACGAGGCGTACCTCCGTCGGATCGTCACCGGCGAGCTGATGGGCTGCTTCGCGATGACCGAGACCGGTCACGGGTCCAACGTGCAGGCGCTCGGGACCGTCGCGACGTACGACGTGGCGACCCAGGAGTTCGTGATCACCACGACCCGCGAGGACGCCCGCAAGGACTACATCGGCAACGCCGCGGAGCACGGCGAGCTGGCCGTGGTCTTCGCGCAGCTCGAGGTCGGTGGCGAGGGGCGCGGCGTGCACGCGTTCGTCGTGCCGATCCGGGTGCGCGACGACTCCGGCGAGCTGGTGCCCGCGCCCGGCGTCACGATCGCCGACGACGGGCTGAAGATGGGCCTCAACGGCGTCGACAACGGGCGGCTGTGGTTCGACGAGGTGCGCGTGCCGCGGGACAACCTGCTCAACCGGTTCGCCGACGTCACCCCGGCCGGGGTCTACGAGTCCCCCATCGACAACCCCAACCGGCGCTTCTTCACGATGCTCGGCACCCTGATCCAGGGCCGGGTCTGCGTGGGTGGTGCGGGCATCAACGCCGCCAAGGTCGCGCTGACGATCGCGGTGAAGTACGCCCTGCGGCGGCGTCAGTTCGAGGCCAGCGGCGAGCAGGAGGAGCTGCTCCTCGACTACGGCATGCACCAGCGGCGGCTGCTGCCGCTGCTCGCGCGCACCTACGCCCTGCACTTCGCCCAGGACGTGCTGTCCGCCAACCTGCATGACGTCCTGACTGGCGTCCGCGAGGACGAGCAGACCCAGCGCGAGCTCGAGTCGCGCGCGGCGGGCACCAAGGCGCTAGGCACCTGGCACGCCACTCGCACCATCCAGGAGTGCCGTGAGGCCTGCGGCGGTGCGGGCTACCTCGCCGAGAACCGCTTCGCCGCGCTCAAGGCCGACACCGACGTCTTCACCACCTTCGAGGGCGACAACCACGTCCTGCTGCAGCTGGTCGCCAAGGGCCTGCTCACCGACTACGCCAGCGACTTCGAGGACATGGACCAGTTCGGGCTGGTCCGCTTCGTGGCCGGCCTGGCCGTCGACACCGTGGTGGAGAAGACCCGCGTCCACGGCCTGCTGGAGCGGGTGCGCGACCTGCTGCCCGGCGGCGACGAGTGGGACCAGGAGGCCGGCCTGCTCGACCCGGAGTACCAGCTGGCGATGTACCGCTTCCGCGAGGAGCACATGATCAGCGGTGCCGCCCGGCGCCTCAAGCGAGGCATCGACAACGACATGGACCCCGGCGAGGTCTTCTCCCGGGTGCAGGACCACGTGATCGGTGCGGCCCGTGCGCACATGGAGCGGCTGGTGCTCGAGGCGTTCGTCGAGAGGACCCGGGCGCTGCCCGACGGCGACCTCAAGGTGGCACTCAACCTGCTGTGCGACCTGCACGCGCTCTCGGGCATCGAGGCCGACAGTGCCTGGTTCATGGAGCACGGACGGCTCTCGGTCCAGCGGTCCAAGGCGATCCGCCGCGAGGTGTCCTCGCTGTGCCGCAAGGTGCGCCCGCTGGCCGGCGACCTCGTCGACGCGTTCGGGGTGCCCGAGGAGATGCTGCGCTCGCCCGAGCTGATCGGCGACCTCGTTCCCATGAGGGGCTGAGCCTGGTATCACTCCACCATGGGTATGCTCGCGCGGGTGTCCGGTGGCTGGGGTGCCGACCCCCTGTGGGGCGTGGTCTACGACTTCATGGTCGAGCACCCCGTGGTGGGGCGGCCCGCGTGGGCGCTGGGCCTGCAGAGCGACCTGCGCAGGCTGTACGCCGTCTGCGACGAGATCAGCGAGCTGCCGGCCGGTTCGCGGGTGCTCGACCTGCCCTGCGGCGGCGGGGTCGCGCTGCGGGGCCTGCGGTCGGGGCAGCAGGTCACCTACGTGGCCGCCGACATCGCACCGGAGATGCTCGCGCGGACCATGGACGCCGCACGTGCCCGCGGCGTCGACCACCTCGTCAGCCTCACGCGGGCCGATGCGGGGGCCCTGGGCTTCGACGATGCGTCGTACGACCTGGTGGTGAGCCTGACCGGGCTGCACTGCTTCCCCGACCCTGAGGCCGCGGTGGCCGAGATGGGGCGGGTGCTGCGGCCCGGCGGCGTGGTCGTGGGCTCGACGCTGCTGCTCGACACCGGTGTGCGCTTCGAGCCGCTGCGACGGATCGGTCGCGCGGCCGGCCTCCTGGGGCCGATGTGCACCTCTGACCAGCTGGTGCAGTGGCTCACCCGTGCCGGCGTGGGCTCGGTGACGCTCGAGGTCTCCGGCGCGCTGGGGTACTTCCGGGGCGTGCGGGAGGCGTGAGGGCGGGCGGGGCGCCGGCGCTGCCGGGTTTGTCGGCTGGCCGACAAACCCGGGAGTGAGACGACAGAACTTCGTCGTCCAGCTTCCGGGTTCCGTCCGGGACCCCGGTCCGCCGCGCGGCCCGCGGACCGGCCCGCCCGCCGCCCACAACTCGGTGCCCGGCCGTCGACGTCCACAGGCTGCGATGGGTGTGCCCGCGCTGCAGGTCTGGTGCGCGAGCGTGGGGCGATGCTCGAACATCTCGCCGACCACCTCGGCGTCGTCCTGCGTCGCGACCTGGTTGCGGCGGGCATCGACGACTCGGCCATCAGCAAGCTCCGACGGCGAGGGACGTTGGTGCGCATCCGTCAGGGCGTCGACGTCTTGGGGCCTCGATGGCAGGCGGCCGACTCGCGGCAGCGCCACCTCATGCTCGCGCACGGAGTGTGGCGCCGCTACGACGACAGGGTTGCCCTCTCGCATGTCAGCGCTGCCTTGGAGCATGGTGCCCCGGCTCACGACCTCGATCTACGTACGGCGCACCTGACCAACCTGTTCCCCCGCGGCGACCGGATCCGTGCGTCGGTCACCCATCATCACGGCGGGGTGCGCCTCGACGACATCACGCGGTCGCACCAGCGGTGGATCACCAGCCCGGTCAGGACTGCACTGGACACCGCTGCGGTGTCGCGTCACGACGGGGCGATCTGCGTGCTGGATTGGTTCCTACGCTTCGGAGGGGTCGGGACCGATGAGCTGCATGCCCATCTCGCCCGGCGGATGACCTGGCCCGACCACCTGGACCTGTCGCTCAAGATCGGGCTGGCGGATGGGCGCTCTGAGAGCGTGCTCGAGACCCTCCTCAGACTGCGGATCGGTGAGTCGTCGCTACCGATGCCGCAGCTGCAGTTCGAGGTGCTGCATCCGTCAGGAGCGCTGGCGGGTCGATCGGACTTCGCGTGGCCGGACCGCGGTGTCCTGGGGGAGGCGGATGGTCGGGAGAAGTACCACCGCTACCGGCGGCCAGGCGAGACCCTCGAGCAGATGGTGATGCGTGAGAAGGCACGCGAGGACGCGATGCGCGAGATCACCGGGTACCGCATGCTGCGTTTCGTCTGGAAAGACCTCTACCGATGGCCGGAGACTCGTAAACGTCTGGAGCGGGCGCTCAACAGCATCGCGGTGTGACGCACGGTGGTAGGGGTAGAAACCCGGAAGGTGGACGACGAATATTCGTCGTCTTGTGGCCGGGTTTGTCGGCCAGCCGACAAACCCGGCGCAAGCGACAGGCTCAGTGGCCGTTCTTCTTGAACCGCTCGAACGAGGCGACGACCTCGGCCTCGGCCTCGGTGCGGCCGACCCACTCAGCGCCCTCGACGGACTTGCCGGGCTCGAGGTCCTTGTAGACCTCGAAGAAGTGCTGGATCTCCAGGCGGTCGAACTTCGACACGTGGGAGATGTCGCGCAGGTGCTCCAGGCGCGGGTCGGAGGACGGGACGCAGAGGACCTTGTCGTCGCCGCCGGCCTCGTCGGTCATGCGGAACATGCCGATGGCGCGGCACTTGATCAGGCAGCCGGGGAACGTGGGCTGCTGGAGGATGACGAGCGCGTCGAGCGGGTCGCCGTCCTGACCGAGAGTGTCCTCGATGTAGCCGTAGTCGGCGGGGTACTGCGTGGAGGTGAACAGGGTCCGGTCCAGGCGCAGCCGCCCGGACTCGTGGTCGACCTCGTACTTGTTGCGCTCCCCCTTGGGGATCTCCACCAGGACGTCGAACTCGAGCACGTCTGCCTCCGTGTCGTGACCGGTGCGTCCGGCCGCGGGTCTGCTTGTGTTGTCACCCGCCGCGCGGCGCGACCGGGCGTGCCCCCGCCCCGGGAGCCGGGGACAGTCTCGCGCACAATGTCCACGAACGCGTACCGGGAGGGGGCAGATGTGGGACGACGTGATCCACGCCACTCCGGCGGGGCGGCTCGGCGCCTGCTGTGGGCCGTCCCGATCGTGGCGCTGGTGGCGGCCGCCGGCGTGGTCGTCGCCGAGCCCGACACCCGTGAGCAGGTGGAGAGCACCGTCCGCGGCTGGGTCGACGACCTGCGGGGCGAGGAGCGCCCCGACCCCGCGACGCAGCCCGCCGAGGTGCCGCCTCCGGACGGCCTGGTGCTCCCCGACGTCGAGCCGCCCGCCGCCGCGGCCCTGACGCTCGGCGCACGGGAGGTCAGCCCGGCACAGGTACGCCGCACGCTCGCCGGACCGCTCGGCCAGCAGGTGCTGGGCGGCCGGGTGTCGGTGGCGGTCGCCGGGCTCACCGGCCCAGCGGCGTACTCCTCCGGCGGGGCGGCCATCCCCGCCTCCACCACCAAGCTGGTCACCGCGATCGCCGCGCTGCACACCCTCGAGCCGGGCACCACCTTCGCCACCCGGGTCGTCCTCGAGGGACGCGACGCGGTCCTGGTCGGCGGCGGCGACCCGTTCCTCGAGAGACGCCCCGATGCCGATGCCGAGCCGGACCGCGCCGACCTCGCGACCCTCGCCCGCCGCACGGCGAAGGCGCTGAGGGAGCGCGACCTGCGCAGCATCCGGCTCGGCTACGACGACGGGCTGTTCTCCGGACCGGCCTGGAACCCGACCTGGCCCGACACCTACCGCGACGACGTCGTCGCGCCGATCACCGCGCTGATGGTCGACGACGGGCGACCGGCCGACGGCCCCGGGCGCTCGCTGGACCCGTCGTACGCCGCCGCCGACTCCTTCGCCGCCCTGCTGCGCCAGCGGGGTGTCCGCATCGTCGGCGTGCCCCGCGAGGCCGCCGCCCCGGACGACGCCGAGCAGCTCGCGCAGGTCGAGTCCGCGCCGGTGGGTCAGCTGGTCGACCGGCTGCTGCAGGTCAGCGACAACGAGACCTCCGAGGTGCTGCTGCGGCACGTCGGGCTGGCGACCGGGGGAGCGGGCTCGACGAAGGACGGCGTGGCCGGGGTGCAGCAGGTGCTCGAGGAGCTCGCGGTGCCCGTCCCGAGACGGCTGCGCGACGGCAGCGGCCTGTCCCGCGACAACCTGATCGCCCCCGCCACGTTGGTCGGGCTCCTGCAGGTGGCTGCGGCGTCGGAGCAGGACGACCCGGTCCGCGGGCTGTTCCCGGGGCTGCCGGTGGCCGGCTTCAGCGGGTCGCTGACCTTCCGCTTCGACGACGCGCCGCAGGCCGCCGTGGGGCGGGTGCGCGCGAAGACCGGCACCCTGCGCAGGGTGCGCAGCCTGGCGGGCGTGGTCGTGGCGCGTGACGGGACGCCGATGGTGTTCGCGCTGATGGCGGACCGGATCCCCGAGGCCGACGACGAGACCGCCGAGGCGGTGCTGGACCGTGCGGCGGCCGCGCTCGCGGCGTGTCGGTGTGGCCGCGCCGGATAGGTTCGCTGCCATGAGCGCGCCAGCCAGCCCCTCGACCGCCGCCCCGGACATGGTCGACTGGGACCTCGCGGTCTCGCTCGGCTCCAGGCTCGCGGGGGAGGGCCCCAAGGTCTCGTGGGCCGAGGCGGCCGACGCGGTGACCGAGCTGCGCGCCGGCGCCGAGCGCTCGACGCCGCTGGTGCGCGAGTTCACCGGCCTCGACGGCGGTGACGGCACCGCACCGGTGCTCGTCGTGGACCGTCCGGGCTGGGTGAAGGCCAACGCCGAGGGTTTCCGCACGATCCTCTCCCCGATCGCGGAGAAGCTGTCGGAGCGCAAGCCGCCCTCGGGCCTCTCGTTGGCGATCGGTCGCCGGGTCACCGGCGCCGAGGTCGGTGGGCTGCTGGGCTTCCTGTCGAGCAAGGTGCTGGGGCAGTTCGACCCGTTCCACGAGCCGTCGGGACGGCTGCTGCTGGTGGCGCCCAACATCGTCCACGTCGAGCGCGAGCTCGGGGTCGACCCGCACGACTTCCGGCTGTGGGTGTGCCTGCACGAGGAGACCCACCGGGTGCAGTTCACCGCGGTCCCCTGGATGCGCGACCACATCCACTCCCTCGTCGGCGACCTCGCCGGCACCATGGACTCCCGCGAGCTCGTCGAGGACGGCCTCGGCCGCGTGGTCGAGGCGCTGAAGGCGCGGCGCTCGGGCGACGGCGGGTCGGGCTCGATCATGGAGCTGCTCTCCACGCCCGCCCAGCGCGAGGTCCTCGACAAGGTGACGGGCGTGATGTCGCTGCTCGAGGGGCACGCCGACGTGGTGATGGACGGCGTGGGCCCCACGGTGATCCCGACGGTCGCGGAGATCCGTCGGCAGTTCACCGAGCGCCGCAAGGGCGTCGGGACCCTCGACCGGCTGCTGCGTCGGCTGCTCGGGCTGGAGGCCAAGATGGCGCAGTACCGCGACGGTGCCGTCTTCGTCCGCCACGTCGTCGACAAGGTGGGCATGCAGGAGTTCAACGCGGTCTTCGCCGGGCCGGAGAACCTGCCGTCCAAGGCCGAGATCGCCGACCCGGACGCCTGGGTCTCGCGCGTCCTCTGACGCAGAGTCCTCCATGGCCGGTCCGCACCCCTCCGTCGCCGCGACCCGGTTGGCGGTACGCCGCTGCCTGGCCGACCTCGAGCCCGGCGCCACCGTCGTGGTGGCGTGCTCGGGCGGCCCGGACTCTCTCGCCCTGGTGGCCGCGACGGTCCACGAGGCTCGCGCCGGGCACTGGCGGGTCGTCGGGGCCACCGTCGACCACGGGATGCAGGAAGGGTCCGAGGCCCAGACCGCCCGGGTGGTCGAGCAGATGGCCGACCTCGGGGTCGACGAGACGCTCGCTGCCCGGGTCGCGGTGGACCCCGGGGGGCTCGGGCCCGAGGCGGCGGCCCGCAGGGCCCGGTACGCCGTGCTCGACCAGGTGGCCGAGCACACGGCCGCCGGCGTTGTACTCCTCGGGCACACGCGTGACGACCAGGCCGAGACCGTGCTCCTCGGCCTGGCCCGCGGCTCCGGCGCCCGCTCGTTGGCCGGCATGCGTCGCGCGTTCGATGTCTACCGCCGGCCGTTCCTGGACCTGCCGCGCGACGACACGGTCACCGCCTGCCAGGTGCTGGGCCTGGACGCCTGGGACGACCCGCACAACTCCGACCCCGGCTACGCCCGCGTCCGGGTCCGCCGCGCGGTCCTGCCGGCCCTCGAGGAGCACCTGGGCCCCGGCGTCGCCGCCGCCCTGGCCCGTACGGCGCAGCAGCTGCGCGCCGACGCCGACTGCCTCGACGACCTCGCCGACCACCACTACGACCGCCTCCGGGCCGAGCCGGCGCATCCTTCCGGGGCCTCGGGCCTGCCTGTCGCTGACCTCGAGCAGCTCCCCGCCGCCATCCGCACCCGACTGCTGCGTCGCCTCGCCCTCGACGCCGGCGCCCCGCCCGCCGAGCTGTTCCACGAGCACGTGCTGGCCCTCGAAGCGCTGGTCACCGCCTGGCGCGGGCAGAAGTGGGTGGACCTCCCCGGGCACCGGCGCGGCGCCCGTCGCGAGGGGGTCATCGAGGTGACATCCGCGGATACCGACCGGGGTACGACCGGGACTACGCCTTAACTATTTTACTTTCGGTGGTCTATGGCCCCGTCTAGTCCCAAAGGGCTATTTCTGCGTCTCGCATCTAGGCGAGAGGTACTAGCACTCTCTTTACTTTCGCGCGTCTGCTCCGCTGTCGACTGAGCCTCGGCTCGCGAAAGGTCCTGTCATGTCGAGATCCCCCGGAAGGGCGCCGCTGAGTCTTCTCACGGCGCTCCTCGCGACCTTGGTGGGTCTGAGCCTCGTGCTCGGCTCCTCGCCCGCCCTTTCTGCTGCCCCGCCGGCGGACGGAGAGTTCCCCACACCCCAGCTGGGGCAAGCGGTCTTCTCGGGCACGGTCGGTGTCCAGAGCGACCAATCGCTCCTCGACGGGGTGACGGTCCGAGCCATGGCCGCTGGATCCGATGACGTCATCGCCCAGGACACCACGGGCGACCCGAGCGGAGGGGATCCGACCGGGTACTTCGAGCTGCACGTGCCGCCTGGCACGTACGAGGTCGTCATCGACCCTAGTGATGTGGCGCCCGACTTGGCCCCGCTTGCCATGCCTGAGGAGTCGCTGAACGCGGACAGTGGTCTCCACTGGAGCACCTTGTACCTCCAGGAGAAGTCGGGCGGGCCGACGGATGGGCCGACGGATGGGCCGACGGATGGGCCGACGGATGGGCCGACGGATGGGCCGACCGATGGGCCGACGGATGAGCCGACCGACGAGCCGACCGACGAGCCGACCGGCGGTCAGATCACTATTTCGGTCGAGAACGGCATGTTCGGTGGACCCGTGGGTGGCGCTACCGTCTCGGTCAGCGACTCCGAGGGAGCGGGAATCGGTGACTTCGTGACCGACGCCAACGGCATGGCGCTGATCGGAGACGAGGAGCCGCTGCCGTTCGGCAGCTACACCGCTGTGGCCTCGAAGAAGGGCTTTGTCTCGTCCTCCTTCGCGATCGAGCACGATGGGGTCGCCGATCACGTCTGGGCAGTCCTCACGCCCAAGCTGTCGTGCGAGCCGGAGCAGGCGAACGCCTCACTGACGAACATGGGCTTCGAATCGGGCTTCGAGGGTTGGACTCTCGGCTACCAGACCGAGGGCATCGAGGTCAGCGGCGCCGACGAGTTCACCTCCCCGTGGGAGGGACAGGCCATGGCCCGCGTCGGGTCCTCCCAAGCCTCCAGCGGTCCTGCGCAGCCTCGCGGACCCAACCTCCTGTGCCAGGACTTCGTGGCGACCCAGGACTCCGAGTCCTTCGCATTCAACATCTTCACCTACGACTACACGGGCTTCGACGAGTTCCGCTTCGACGTGGCCGTCGTGGCGCAGGACGGTGAGGTCCTCGCGTCCTACAGCCAGGGAGCCTGGGGTCAGGGCACCTCCCTGAAGACGTCCGGTTGGCGTGGAGCGAGCATCGACACCTCCGGCCACATCGGGGAGACACTGCGCTTGGTCATCAGCAGCGGGGGCACCCAGGACAGTCTCTACGCCTTCTGGGCCTACCTCGACTCGGCGCAGACCGTCCCGACCCCGGTCACGCAGGAGACCGCAGCCACGACGACCTCGGGCAGCGTGACGACGGATCCGGTGACAGGACAGGTGTCGGTGTCGATGCCGTTCTCCCAACCCTCCGACCTGACCTTGGTGGTCGGCGCTTCGTGCCCCGAGCCGGCCGAGGGCGCTGCTCCGGCCCCGACGGTCACCATCCTCTACAACGGGGCCTCGTTCCCCGCCGCTGAGACGCCGGAGGGCTCCGGGAAGTACTCGGCCACCATCCCGGCCGGCTCGATGGGTTCGGGCGGGGTGCTCTCCTCCGAGGTCTCCTGCCCCGGAGCCACGACCGTCGTGGCGACCCTGGGATCGATCACGCTGTACGACCCGAGCGGGATCGTGAGTGACGCAGAGACCGGTGAGCCGGTCGTCGGAGCCGACGTGTACCTGCACAAGGTCCCCGGCTGGTCGCCGTGGAGCGACCCGGGGGTCGAGCAGCCGGACGGCACGTGCGAGACCAACGAGACCAAGGACGCGGGAGCCCCGTGGTCCCAGCCCGCACCGACCGAGCTGGGACAGCTCGTGAACGCGGCCAGCCCGGAGATCTCGCCCAACGTCAACCCGTTCGTGACCAACAACGTCGGCTACTACGGGTGGGACGTCGCCGAGGGCTGCTGGTACGTCACGGTCGAGGCCCCCGGGTACATCCCCCTGACCAGCCCTGTCGTGGGGGTCCCGAGCGAGGTCACCGACCTCGACCTCCAGCTCACCCCTGCCCCCACGGAGGAGCCTACGGACGGGCCTACCGACGGGCCCACGGACGAGCCGACGGAGCAGCCGGCCACGCAGCCGACCCCGGCTGCCGGGGAGTCGGTCATCTGGGGCCTCGTGGGCAAGGGCGACAGCGACTACCTCCTCGGTGACGCGCTCGTCCAGGCGTTCCCCGCTGGGGGTGGTGACGAGCCCATTGCGTCGTCGCTCACCTATGGCGGCTACGGCTACAAGAACGGCGTCTTCGCGTTGTACGTGCCCGCTGGTGACTACGTCATCACGGTGACCCCGCCCGAGGGCGCTGCGCGCAAGGGTGCCGAGCTTGGTCCCGTGAGCGTTGCCGCCGACGAGGCCCTGCAGCTCGACAAGATCGGCCTCCCGCTCGTGAAGGGGATCCGGATCACGGCCCTGGCTATGGCGTCGAACTTCCACGACTTCGGCGGGGTCGAGTCGGCCTCGGTCCAGCTCACGACGCCTGACGGTCAGGTGCTCAGCCGCTTGACGGGTTCGACCGGTCGGGTGTTCTTCGGCGACCTTCCCGGCGCCGGGAAGTACCACTTGACGATGACCAAGACAGGTCGCGAGCCGGTCAGTGCGGTGCTGAAGTACAAGGGGAACCGCCTCAAGAAGACCTACTTCATGCGTCCGGCGCCCGTGCCGGAAGCTGGTGAGAGCGTGATCTGGGGCGTCGTGACGAAGGCGGGGAGTCGCCGCCTGGTCGCGGACGCGACCGTCCAGGCGATCTCCGTCGACGGTGACGGCTCGCCGGAGGCCTCAGCACTGACCTACGAGGGGTACCTCTACAAGAACGGTGTCTTCGCCCTGTACGTCCCGGCGGGCACCTACCACGTCGTCGCCACGCCACCCGACGGGCTGGCACGCGGTTCCGTGGAGCGCGGCCCGGTGACGGTTGAACCGGACGAGGCCCTGTCCTTGGGCGCCATGAAGTTGCCGATGCTGCCGGGCCTGGTGGTCCGGGTCCGTGACAGCCACACCGGGAAACCCATCGCAGACGCCGACGTCCAGCTGACTGCGGAAGAGGCCGAGGTGCCCGGGCAGCTGTCGGACTCCAATGGCAAGGCCTTCTTCACAGATCTTCCGAGCAAGGTGAAGTACCTCGTCTCCGCCACCAAGACCGGGTACGAGTCGGGCGAGAGGAAGGTCGGCTACAAGGGAGGTCGTAGTCAAGTGACCTTCTACCTCGACCGCACCCCGGTTCCCAACGCGGGTGAGGGCGTCATCTGGGGCGTCGTCCGCAAGGCCGGCAGCCGGAACGGGTTCGTCGCGGACGCGCTTGTCCGGGCTGTCCCCGTGGGTGAGACCGCTGCCGCTGCGACGTCCCTGACGTACGGCGGCTACGGGTACCGCAACGGTGTCTTCGCCCTTTACGTCCCGCCCGGGGACTACCACGTGACGGTGACCCCGCCCGAGGGTGTCGACCGTCAGGGCGTCGATCTCGGTGTCGTCTCCGTGGGAGCGGACCAAGCCGCGTTCGAGGGCGTCGTCAAGCTGCCCTACCTGCCGGGAGTCGTGGTCCGGGTGTCCGGGTCTCAGGGGCACCTGAGCGGGGCGACGGTCCGCCTCACGGGACCGGAAGGCTTCGACGAGGTCATCGTCACGGAGGGTGACGGCAAGGCGTCCTTCGCGGACCTTCCCGCACCCGGCACCTACCAGGTGACCATCAGCAAGATCGGGTACCTGCCGATCACGGAGACCATCGAGTTCGACGGTCAGCGGGTGAAGCTGGTCCGCACTCTCGCGCCCGACTTCAACTGCACCCCGCAGGCGGTCAACCCGTCCCTGACGAACATGGGCTTCGAGCAGGAGCTGGACGGGTGGACCATGGGTCACCAGACCGAGGGCATCGTCGTCAGCGGCACGGACGAGTTCACCTCCCCGTGGGAGGGGCAGAAGATGGCCCGGATCGGGTCCTCCCAGCCGTCGAGCTCGCAGAACCAGCCGCCGGGCACGAACATCCTGTGTCAGGACTTCACGGCGACCAAGGACGTCGAGTCTTTCGCGTTCAACATCTTCACCTACGACTACACCGGCTTCGACGAGTTCTTCTTCGACGTCACCGTGCTCGGTGAAGGTGGTGAGATCCTGGCCTCGTACCAGCAGGGTGCGTGGGGGCAGGGCACGGCACTGAAGACATCGGGCTGGCGTGGTGCGTCGATCGACACCTCGCAGCACATCGGCGAGGACCTCCGCCTGGTGCTTCGTGCCGGCGGCACGTCCGACAGCCTCTACGCGTTCTGGGCCTACGTGGACTCCGCGCAGACGGCCCCGACGCCGGTGAACCTGGACACGACCGCCACGTCGACCTCGGGCAGCGTGACCACGGACCCGGTGACGGGTCAGGTGTTGGTGTCGATGCCATTCTCCCAGCCCTCGGACCTGACGCTCAGCGTGAAGGCATCGTGCCCCGAACCCGACGAGGGTGCGGCCCCAACGCCTACGGTGACCATCCTCTACGACGGCACGTCCTACCCCACGACTGAGACGTCGGCGGGCTCCGGGACGTTCACCGCGACCATCCCAGCAGATTCGATCGGCTCGGGTGGGGTGCTGTCCTCCGAGGTGTCGTGCCCTGGTGCGACCACGCTGGTCACGACGCTCGGAACCATCACGCTCTACGACCCGAGCGGCATCGTCAGCGACGCTGTGACCGGTCAACCGATCGTGGGTGCTGAGGTGTCGCTGTACAAGGTGCAGGGCTGGACCCCGTGGTCCGACCCCACCATCCAGCAGCCGGCTGACACGTGCGTCACCAACGAGACCAAGGCGCCCGGTGCGCCCTGGTCGCAGCAGGCGCCGACGCAGCTCGGCCAGCTGGTCAACGCCGCCAGCCCCGAGATCTCGCCACATGTGAACCCGTTCGTGACCAACAACGTGGGCTACTACGGGTGGGACGTGGCCGAGGGCTGCTGGTACGTCGTGGTCGAAGCGCAGGGCTACACGACCCTCACGAGCCCTGTGGTGGGTGTCCCGAGCGAGGTCACCGACCTCGACCTGGCACTTACTCCGGTCACGACACCCGGTGGTGGCGGTGGCGGCGGTGGTGGCAACCCCACCCCGACCCCGACCATCACCAACACGGCCAAGCCGGCGATCACCGGTGACGCCGTGGTGGGCGGGTCCCTCGCGGCCAGTCAGGGCACGTGGGACACCGGCGGTCTGACCTTCGCCTACCAGTGGCTGCGCGACGGGGAGGCCATCGACGGCGCCACCGCTGCGGGCTATGACCCGGTCCTCGCCGACCTGGGCAAGGTCGTCAGCGTGAAGGTCACCGCCACCAAGTCCGGCTCCACGCCGGGCACGGCGACCTCCGACCCGGTGACCGTCGAGAAGGGGGCAGCGCCGCAGAGCAGCGCCGCGCCCGAGATCACCGGCACCCCCGAGCTGGGGGAGACGCTCACGGTCTCCGACGGCGAGTGGGACCTGGAGGACCTGACCTTCGGCTACCAGTGGCTGCGCGACGGCGAGGCGATCGAGGGCGCCACGGAGGCGACGTACGTCGTCACCGAGGACGACCTCGGCACCGAGCTCGCCGCGGAGGTCACGGCGACGAAGGAGGGCCACGAGGACGGCTCGGCGACGTCCGAGGCGGTCACGGTGCCCGACGAGCCCGAGGTGGTCGAGCCGGTCGAGTCGGTCACCAAGGCCCGCCTGCTCGGCAAGAAGGTCAAGCAGGGCAACCGCGGCCAGGTGAAGGTGCGGGTCCTCACCGAGGCCGAGGAGGCGCCGGCCGGCACGGTCACGGTGACCGCCGGGAAGAAGAGCGTGGAGGTGGAGCTCACCGAGGCCGACAACGGCACGCTGAAGATCCGCCTGCCGAAGCTCAAGCCCGGCAAGCACGAGGTGAGCGTCGAGTACTCCGGTGACGACGCCACCCTCGCCTCCTCCGACGACGCGGGGACCCTCGAGGTCATCAAGAAGTCGAAGGGCAAGAAGAACAAGAAGAACAAGGGCAAGGACCAGGGCGAGCGGACCGGTGGGGGCCGCCCGCTGCCCGCCCTGCTCTGAGTCGAGGGCGCCCGACCCCCGGCTCACCGGTGACGCCGGTCCGACCTGCATGGTCGGGCCGGCGTTGCCGTGCCCTGCCGCCCTCGGTCCGACCGGGATGGTCCGTTCGGGTCATCGCGTCGGCGATCGGGCAAAGAGTGACGGATTCAAGCTCAGGAACGCCGCCCGGAGGCCGACCATCGTCGCGGGGGACGACCGCGCCGCGGTCGACGAGCAGAAGACGAGGTCCCTGATGCACCGCACCACCCGCACCGCCCGCCGGACGCGCCTGGCGCTGCTGTCGCTCCTCCTCCCGGCGCTGCTGGTGCCCGCCACGGCCTCGGCACACGACGACGACCACGACGACGTCCCGGCGGTGGTCGAGAGGGCGGGCCTCATCCAGGGCGTCGCCGTCGACTCGTCCGGCCGGGGCATCGACGACCTCGCGGTCCAGGCCCTCGACGCCAGGACAGGCGAGCCGGTCGCGTCCGCGCTCACCTACGCCAGCGCCCGCCCCGACGGCGTCCAGCACGGCTACTTCTACCTCCACGTCGACCCCGGCACGTACGACGTCGTGCTGGTCAAGCGCGGGTACGACGCGGGCCTCCTCGCCGGCGTCACCGCCCGCCGCAAGGCCCCGACCAGCCTCGGACCGATCACCCTCGAGCTGCGCGACTGGCCCACGACGACCGCGGCGTCCGTGGTCGACCCCGTGGTCGCGCCGAAGCAGCGCGTGAGGTTGAAGGTGGAGGTGGGCAGCCGCAAGGCACGTGTGGACGGCGGCCGCGTGAAGGTGCTGGAGGGCCGCGAGGTCCTGGCGAACCAGCGCCTCAAGCGCTCCGACAAGGGTGCGGTGAAGGTCGACCTGGGCCGACTGCCGAAGGGCACCCACCACCTCAAGGTGCTCTTCACCGGCAAGGAGGGGCTCAAGCCCTCGCGGGCCGAGAAGGTCAAGGTCGTCGTGGCCCGGTCGGCCCGGCACGCCCGGTGACCGCCCGACCTCGCGCCGCCGCGGGCAAAGCCGGCCCGCCCGCTTCCCTGTCACCCATCGCCCGGCCGTAGGCTGCCCGCCATGGACTCTGCCCACGTGGAGAACGACCTCGTCAACGTGCTGTTCACCGAGGCCCAGATCCAGCAGCGACTGCAGGAGATGGCCCAGGAGATCGAGCGGGACTACGAGGGCGAGGAGCTGCTCATCGTCGGCATCCTGCGCGGTGCGGTGATGGTGATGGCCGACCTGGCCCGCTCCTTCTCCCGCCACATCGAGATGGACTGGATGGCGGTCAGCTCCTACGGCTCCGGCACCAAGTCCAGCGGCGTCGTGCGCATCCTCAAGGACCTCGACACCGACATCTCCGGGCGCCACGTCGTGATCGTCGACGAGATCATCGACACCGGCCTGACCCTGTCCTGGCTCACCTCCAACCTCAGCAGCCGCAACCCCGCGAGCGTCCAGATCGCCACCCTGCTCCGCAAGCCCGAGGCGCTGCAGATGCCCGTCGACGTCAAGTACGTCGGCTGGGACATCCCCAACGAGTTCGTCGTCGGCTACGGCCTGGACTACCGCGAGAAGTACCGCAACCTCCGCGACATCGGCACCCTCGCACCGCACGTCTACAGCTGAACCGCCAGCGGGCCGGGTCGTGCCCCTGAACGGGCGTCATGGCGCCCGCTCAGGGGCACGACTCATCCTCGGGGGACCGCTCGACCAGCCGCCTGAGAGGATGGGACGGCGTGGCGACCGGTACCGTCGTCAGTTCAATCGTGCACACAACGAGAGAAGTCCGTGAAGCGCATAGGCAAGAGTCCCTGGCTGTGGATCGTCGTGGCCGTGGTCGGCGTCGTCCTGGCCCTGCAGTTCCTGGCCCCCAGCGGTGACGGGGACGAGATCACCTCCTCGGAGATGACCGCGTACATCACCGAGGGCCAGGTCGAGACGATCCGTTTCGTCGACGGCGACCAGGAGATCCGCGCCACCCTCGACGAGGGCGTGCGCGACGAGGGCGCCGAGGTGATGACCTACTGGATCGGCGGCACCCAGTCGCGGCTCTACAACATCGCCCAGCAGCAGGTCGAGGCCGGTGAGATCGAGGAGCTCGAGACCGAGATCTCCCGTCCCAGCGTGCTCGGCTCGTTCCTCATCTCGTTCCTGCCGCTGATCATCATCTTCATCGTCTTCCTGTGGCTGCTCAACAACATGCAGGGCGGTGGCGGACGCGGCGTCATGCAGTTCGCCAAGTCCAAGGCGAAGCTGATCTCCAAGGACATGCCGAAGACGACCTTCGCCGACGTCGCGGGCTGCGACGAGGCGATCGAGGAGCTCGGCGAGATCAAGGAGTTCCTCCAGGAGCCCGCGAAGTTCCAGGCCGTGGGCGCCAAGATCCCCAAGGGCGTGCTGCTCTACGGCTCCCCGGGCACCGGCAAGACCCTGCTGGCCCGCGCGGTCGCCGGCGAGGCGGGCGTCCCGTTCTACTCCATCTCCGGCTCCGACTTCGTCGAGATGTTCGTGGGTGTGGGTGCCTCCCGCGTGCGGGACCTGTTCGAGCAGGCCAAGGAGAACGCCCCCGCGATCGTCTTCATCGACGAGATCGACGCCGTCGGCCGCCACCGCGGCACCGGCATGGGCGGCGGTCACGACGAGCGCGAGCAGACCCTCAACCAGCTGCTGGTGGAGATGGACGGCTTCGACGTACGCGGCGGGGTCATCCTCATCGCGGCCACCAACCGTCCCGACGTGCTCGACCCCGCGCTGCTGCGCCCGGGCCGCTTCGACCGCCAGATCCAGGTCGACGCCCCCGACCTCGCCGGCCGCGAGCAGATCCTCAAGGTGCACTCGCGCGGCAAGCCGATCGCCCAGGACGTCGACCTGCTCAGCGTCGCCCGCCGCACCCCCGGCTTCTCCGGCGCCGACCTGGCCAACGTGCTCAACGAGGCCGCGCTGCTCACCGCGCGCGCCAACCAGAAGCTGATCACCAACTCCTCGCTCGACGAGGCGATCGACCGCGTCATCGCCGGTCCGCAGCGGCGCACCCGCCTGATGAGCGAGCACGAGAAGCTCATCACCGCCTACCACGAGGGCGGCCACGCCCTGGTCGCCGCGGCGCTGCCGGGCAACGACCCGGTCCACAAGATCACGATCCTGCCGCGCGGCCGCGCCCTCGGCTACACCATGGTGCTGCCCGACCAGGACAAGTACTCCCAGCCGCGCAGCCAGATGCTCGACCAGCTCGCCTACATGCTCGGTGGCCGGGCGGCGGAGGAGATGATCTTCCACGACCCGACCACCGGCGCCGGCAACGACATCGAGAAGGCGACCAACCTCGCCCGCGCGATGGTCACCCAGTACGGCATGACCGAGCGTCTCGGGGCCATCAAGCTCGGCGAGTCCGGCTCGCAGCCGTTCCTGGGCCGCGACCTCGGGCACTCGCGCGACTACTCCGAGTCCGTCGCCGCGATCGTGGACGAGGAGGTCAAGAACCTGCTGGCCACCGCCCACCAGGAGGCCTTCGACATCCTCGAGGAGAACCGCGACGTCCTCGACGCGCTGGTGCTCGAGCTCCTCGACAAGGAGACGCTGGACAAGGAGCAGATCGCCCGCATCTTCGAGGCGCTGCGGATGCGACCGGCCCGCCCCGCGTGGACCGGCTCGGACACCCGCCGGCCCTCGGACATGCCGCCGGTCGAGATCCCGCAGGAGATCCGCGACCGCGCCAAGGCCAACGGGACGCCCTCGGCCCCGGAGCCCGACGCCGGTGCCGTCGTCACCCCGCCGGGTGCCGGTGGCGACGTCCACGGCGGGCCCACCGCCCCCGGTGGCGGCCCGACCCCGCCCACCCCTCCGGCGCCGCCCTCCCCGGGCGCACCCTGACCGGTGGTCGCCGACCACCACCCGTCCAGGCTCACCCGATCAGGCGAACCTCCAGTGGATACCGAGCAGCCATGACCGACACCATCGCGGCCCCCGACCGCGCCCCCGGCGACATCCCCGACTTCGACCACGCGCGCGCGGAGGCGGCCGTCCGCGAGCTGCTCGCGGCCATCGGGGAGGACCCCGACCGCGAGGGGCTGCGCGACACCCCGGCGCGCGTCGCCCGCGCGTACGCCGAGCTCACCGCCGGGCTGCGGATGAGCGCGGAGGAGGTGCTCACCACCACCTTCGACCTCGGCCACGACGAGATGGTGCTGGTGCGCGACATCGAGCTGTGGTCGATGTGCGAGCACCACCTGGTGCCCTTCACCGGCGTCGCCCACGTCGGCTACATCCCGGCGACGTCGGGCAAGATCACCGGGCTGTCGAAGCTGGCGCGGCTCGTCGACGTCTACGCCAAGCGGCCGCAGGTGCAGGAGCGCCTCACCACGCAGGTCGCCGACGCGCTGATGGAGATCCTCGAGGCGCGCGGCGTCATCGTCGTCATCGAGGCCGAGCACCTGTGCATGACCATGCGCGGGGTCAAGAAGGGCGGTGCCCGCACCATCACCTCCGCGGTGCGCGGCATCATGCACAACCCGGCCACGCGGTCCGAGGCGATGTCGCTGATCCGCGGCACCCGCTAGGACCCCCGAGGACCCGCATGTCCCGACCGCTGGTGATGGGCGTCGTCAACGTCACGCCCGACTCCTTCTCCGACGGCGGTCGCTACGTCGAGCCGCGGGCTGCCGTCGCGCACGGCCTCGCACTCGTCGAGGCCGGCGCGGACGTGCTCGACGTCGGCGGTGAGTCCACCCGTCCCGGCGCCACCCGCCCGCTGGTGGCCGAGGAGCTGGCCAGGGTCGTCCCGGTCATCACCGAGCTGGCCGCCGCCGGGGTCACGGTCTCGGTGGACACGATGCGCGCGGAGGTGGCGCAGGCGGCCCTGGAGGCCGGCGCCGCCATCGTCAACGACGTCTCCGGCGGCCTCGCCGACCCCACCATGCTGCCGACGGTCGCCGCCTCGGACGCGACGTACGTCGCCATGCACTGGCGCGCCCACGCCGACCGGATGGCAGACCTCGCCGACTACCCCGACGGCGTCGTGCCGACCGTCCGCGACGAGCTGGCGGACCGGGTCGAGGCGGCGGTCGCTGCCGGCGTACCCCTCGAGCGGCTCGTGCTCGACCCCGGCCTGGGGTTCGCCAAGCGACCGGCCCACAACTGGGAGCTGCTGCGCGGGCTCGACGAGATCGCCTCCCTCGGGGCCCGGCTGCTGGTCGGCGCCAGCCGCAAGTCGTTCCTGGGCACGCTGCTGGCCGACGCGACGGGGGAGCCGCGTCCGGTCGATGCCCGGGAGGCGGCCCACCTGGCGGTCGTGCTGCACTGTGCCCGGGCCGGGGTGTGGGCGGTGCGGGTCCACGACGTAGGTTCAGCCTGCGACGCGCTGGCCGCCTGGGCCGCGCTGGAGGATCCGACGAGCGTGGCAGGAGGCTGAGGTGGTCGACGAGCTCAGCGTGAGCGGCATCGAGTGCTGGGGCCACCACGGCGTCTTCGAGCACGAGAAGCGCGAGGGCCAGCCCTTCGTGATCGACCTCGTCCTCGGTCTGGATACCCGTCCGGCGGCGGCCTCCGACGACTTGCGCGACACCGTCGACTACGGAAGTCTCGTGGCGCAGGTGAAGGCCGCCGTCGAGCGCGATCCGGTCGACCTGATCGAGACCCTCATCCACCGCATCACGGAGGTCTGCCTCTTGGACTCCCGGGTTGAATGGGCGAGGGTGACGGTCCACAAGCCGAATGCCCCCATCGACGCGACGTTCACCGACGTCACGCTGACGACGACCAGGACACGCGAGGACCTTTCGTGACCGAGACCCCCAACCCGCACATCATCGACGCCGACACCCTCACCGGTGAGATGCGCCCGATCCGGCGCGCGGTGCTGTCCCTGGGCTCCAACCTCGGCGAGCGGCTGGCCACCCTCCAGGGCGCCGTCAACGCGATCGCCGACACCCCCGACGTGTGGGTCACCGGCATCTCCCCGGTCTACGAGACCGAGCCCGTCGACGCCCCCGCCGGCTCCGACTCCTTCCTCAACGCCGTGGTCCTCATCGACACCACGCTCGCGGCCAACCGCCTGCTCGACCGCGCCCAGGCCATCGAGGACGCCTTCGACCGCGAGCGCACGGACGTCCGCAACGCCCCGCGCACCCTCGACGTCGACCTGATCGTCGTCGGCGACCGTCGCAGCCACGAGGAGCACCTCCAGCTGCCGCACCCGCGCGCCGCGGAGCGGGCCTTCGTGCTCAAGCCGTGGTTCGACCTCGAGCCGGACGCCTCGATCCCCGACTTCGGTCCCATCGCCGACCTGCTCGCCGCCACCGGCGTCGACGGCCTGACCCTGCGCGAGGACCTCACCCTCGAGCTCGAGTGACCCGCGCGTCGTGAGCGACGAGCGGCAGAAGCCGCCCACCGGCACGATCCGACCGGTCTCGCCGGTCGTGCTCGCGGTGCTCGGCATCGTCGGGCTCGTGCTCGGGTGGCTGGTCCACCCGCTCACGGTCGAGCTGTCCGGCTCCGCGCCGGTCGTCACGTGGCCGCAGCCGACGCTGCTGGGCTTCGTCGCGGTGGCGCTGGGGAGGTTCGCGTGGGACACCCGCGCGTCGGTCCGGGACCGGGCCCGACGGCTCGAGCCGCACCGGGCGGTCAACCGGCTCGCGTTCGGCCGGGCTGCGGCGTACGTCGCGAGCGTGCTGGGCGGTGCCTACGCCGGCTACGCGCTGTCGTGGGTCGACTCCCGCGCCGAGCTGGCGAGCGATCGGGTGCTGTGGTCGGGCCTGGCGGCGGTCGCGTCGCTGGCCGTGGTGGTCTGCGGGGTGCTCCTGGAGCGCGCGTGTCGCGTCCGTCTGGACGACGACGAGGCCTAACCTGGGCCGCATGACTTCCCCAGCGGCCACTTCCGTCACACCGGTCACGTCGGGCACGACTGGCGCGCCGGCCTCGGCCGCTCGCCGCCGCCAGCGCTCCACCCGGCTGACGGTCGCCACCGTCCTGCTGGTGCTCTCCGCGTCTCTGGTCGCCGCGACCGTCGCCTCCGGGTCCTGGCTGCTGCTGGTCCTGGCCGCCGCCGGCGCCGTCGTGCTGGGCGCCGCCGCCACCCGCATCACCCACGCCGAGCTCGTGCAGTCGCGCCGCGAGGCCAACCGCGACCGGGCCGAGCAGGCCCAGGCCTACCGGCGCCTCGCCGAGGAGCGCGCCACCGAGCACGCCGCCCGCGTCGAGGACCTCCGCAGCCGCATCGCTGAGCGCGAGCAGGCGCTCACCGACCTCGGGGCCGTCCTCTCCACCACCCAGCGCCACGCCGCCGACGCCTCCCGCGAGCTGGCCTCCGAGCGCCGCCGCGCCGACCGGCTCGACGAGGACCTCCGCGTCGCCACCCGCGCCCTCGACGCCGCCTCCGAGCAGACCACCGACGCCATCGTCCGGGTCGCCGAGCTCAAGCAGGAGGTCGACGTCCTGCGTGCAGAGCTCGACTCGGTCACCGCTGCCTGGCACGCGGCCGAGGGGCACCGCAAGCACGCTTGAAGTCGCCGCGAGCCGGGATACGACGCATTCGATTTCCTGCTTACTGCGCAGTAAGCAGGAAGGGGGATTCGGAGTATCCCGATCGGCCTCCCACCAGTCCCTCCCGCCACACCCGGCCGCAGGGGTGAAGTCGACTACGGCATGATGTGGTGCCGTGATCCCCGAGGAGAGCCGTTTCGAGAGCGACCCGGAGGAGCTCGTCTCCGACCCGCCCCTGCCTGACGGGTGGGAGATCGGTACGCCGGACGCCAGCGACCGCTTCGAGGTCGCCCGCCTGACCCACCTGCTGCGCGCCCACGAGCGGCATGGCCGCGGCTGGGCCGGGGCGTCGGTGGATGACGTGCTGGTCGAGGTGTCCGAGCACGGGCTGCGCACCCGCGAGAACGTCGTGGTCCGCGACCCCGAGGGCCAGATCCAGGCCTGGGGCAGCGTCCACGACCGCGCCGGCGGCCGGATGCTCTACGTCCACATCGTCTCCCGCGAGCTGGCGCCGCCGATCGCGCGCAAGTGCTCCGACGTGCTCTTCGAGTGGGCCCGCGGACAGGCTCGCGCCGTCGGTGCCGCCCGCGGCCTGGACACCCAGCAGATCGACACCGGCGCCTTCGAGGGCGACGACCGCCAGCACGCCTGGCTCGGCAGCGCCGGCTTCCGCAAGGTCCGCACCTGGTGGCAGATGAGCCGCCCGGTCGAGCCCGAGGAGATCGGGCTGGTGCCCGACCCCGACGAGTGGGAGAAGAAGGGCGCGCGCTTCCGCCTGGTCGACCGCGAGGGCCAGGGTCTGCCGGACGAGGCCGACCTGCGCGCCGTCCACGACGTGCTCGAGGCGGCCTTCACCGACCACTTCAACTCCTTCGAGGAGTCCTTCGGCGAGTTCCTCCACCGCCTGCGCGAGGACCCGGGCCACCGCTGGAACCACTGGTGGCTGGCCGAGCTCGTCGACGACGTACCCGAGGGCCTCGAGGCCCCCGAGGGCCGCCACCCCGCGGTCGGCGCCCTCATCGGCACCGTCTCCCACAACGCCACCGGCCCGGACTCCTCCTACGTCTCCTACATCGGGGTCGTCGACGGCGCCCGCGGCCGCGGCGTCGCCAAGGGCCTGCTGCGCACCGTCGTCGCCGACGCCGCCCGCCGTGGCCGCGTCTCGGTGGGCCTCGAGGTCGACGCCGACTCCTCGACGCACGCGCACAAGCTCTACGAGTCGATGGGGTGGCGCACGAAGTACGTCACGCAGTCCTGGCACCTCGACGTTCCGGTCGAGTGAGGATCGGCCGGGTTTGTCGGCTGGCCGACAGACCCGGGAGATGGACGACAAAGCTCCGTCGTCCCACTTCCGGGTTCAGCGGCTAGCCGACAAACCCGGCCGGCTCCTGCTCACTCCGCCAGGGCTGCCCGCAGCGCCCGGTGCACCCCGGCAGGTGTGAGGACACCGACGAAGGCGGCCCCGTCGCGGACGCCGACCATCGCGCGGTCCTCGCGCAGCATGGCGGCCAGGGCGTCCTCGAGCGTGGAGTCCAGGTCGATGGCCGCCCCGAGCTGGCCCCCGGTCACGCCGTCGAGCGGCTCGAGGTCCTCCCGCCGCAGAGGTACGACGCTGAGCCGGCGCAGCCCCGTCTCGGACCCGACGAAGCGGGCGACCGTGTCGTCCGCGGGGCGGGCGAGCAGGTCCAGCGGGGTCCCGACCTGGGCCAACCGGCCGCCCTCGGCGAAGACCGCGACCCGGTCGCCCATCCGGACCGCCTCGTCGATGTCGTGGGTGACCATGACGACGGTGGTCCCGAGCCGCTGGGCGAGCTCGCGGAACTCCTCCTGCAGCCGCACCCGCACCACGGGGTCGACGGCCCCGAACGGCTCGTCCATCAGCAGCAGCGGCGGGTCCGCGGCCAGCGCCCGGGCCACGCCGACCCGTTGCCGCTGGCCCCCGGAGAGCTGGTGGGGGTAGCGCGGTCCGTGCACGTCGGGCTCGAGCCCGACCAGGTCGAGCAGCTCCTCGGCCCGCAAGCGCGCCTCGGACCGCGACGTCCCGACCAGCACGGGCACGGTCATCACGTTGTCGACGACCTTCTGGTGGGGGAACAGCCCGACCTGCTGGATGACGTAGCCGATGCCGCGCCGCAGCTGCACCGGGTCGACCCCGGTGACGTCCCGGCCGTCGATCTCGATCGTCCCCGTCGTCGGCTCGATCAGCCGGTTGATCATCTTCAGCGTCGTCGACTTGCCGCACCCCGACGGCCCGACCAGCACGACGGTCTCGCCCCGGCCGACCTCCAGGTCGAGGTCGTGGACGGCGACGGTCCCGTCGGCGTACCTCTTCCCGACACCCGAGAGCCGGATCATCGGGGTCGTCTCCGGGGAGCCGGTAGCGTCCATGCGGTGACCCTACTCGCGGCGGCGTCCACCCCCCTGGGATCGAGCCTGGCGCTGAGCACGGCGTCCACGGGCGCGTCCACGGTCGCCGGCGCGGCGGCCGACACTGCCGACGCCCGCTGCTACAGCCGGCTGGTCAACGAGTGGTTCTGCTGGGACTACGTGCGCGACTACCGCCCCGAGATCGTCGACGCGACGGTCCAGCACGTCGCGATCACCGTCGCCTCGGTCGCCTTCGGCCTGCTCATCGCCTTCCCGCTCGCGCTGCTCGCCCGCCGGGTGCCGCGCTTGGAGGGCACGATCCTCGGCGTCAGCACCGGCCTCTACACCGTGCCGTCGATCGCGCTCTTCCCGCTGCTCGTGCCCTTCACCGGGCTGTCAGCCACCACCGTGGTGATCGGCCTGGGCCTCTACGCCCTCACGATCCTGGTCCGCGCCCTCCTCGAGGGGCTGCGCGCGGTGCCGGAGGAGGCGCGCGAGGCCGCGCGCGGGCTCGGGTACGGCGAGGGCCGGCTGCTGCTCAAGGTCGAGCTGCCGCTCGCCGTGCCCGTCCTCGTCGCGGGCCTCCGCGTCGCCACCGTCTCCACCGTGGCGCTCACGACCGTCGGCAGCCTGGTGTCCTACGGCGGCCTGGGCAACCTCATCCGTGACGGGGTGCAGGGCAACTTCCGCGCCGAGCTCTTCACCGCCGCCGTGCTGTGCGTGGTGCTGGCCGTCCTCCTCGACGCGCTGCTGGTGCTCACGCGACGGTTCCTGACCCCGTGGCAGCGGGGGGTCGCGGCATGAGGGTGCTGCAGGACGCCTGGCGCTACCTGACCGACGCCGGCAGCTGGACCGGCGACGGCGGCATGCTCGAGCTGCTTGCCCAGCAGCTGCTGCTGACCGCGGGAGCCCTGGCGCTGGCGCTCGTCCTCGGGCTGCCGCTCGCGCTCTGGCTGGGTCACCTCGGCCGCGGCGGCTTCCTCGCCGTCAACGTCTCCAACATCGGCCGCGCCATCCCGACCTTCGCGCTGCTCGCGCTGCTGGTCACCGCCGACCCGTGGGGCTGGACGGGGGGCCACTTCCCCGGCACGGCCACCCTCGGGCCGTTCGGCCGCGGGGGAGCGGCCACGTTGGTCGCGCTCGCGCTCTTCGCGCTGCCACCGATCATCACCAACGCCTACACCGCGGTCCGCGAGGTCCCCGAGGACGTCCGGGCCGCCGCCCGCGGCATGGGGATGAGCGGCGCCCAGGTCTTCCGGCGCGCGGAGTGGCCGCTGGCGCTGCCGCTGGTGGCCTCCGGCGTACGCCTGGCGCTGGTGCAGGTTTGGGCCACCGCCACCATCGCCGCGCTCGTGGCGGGGCCGGGGCTGGGGCGGGTGATCACCGACGGCTTCTTCCGTACGCAGTACGGCAAGGGCATCGCCGGCGCGATCGTGGTCGCCGCGGTCGCGCTGGTGCTCGAGCTCACGGCGGCGTGGGTGCAGCGGGCCGTCACGCCGCCGGGGACGCCCGGGGCGCGCGCGTCCGGCGCACGGACGGGTGAGAGCGAGCCGTCGGCGCAGGCCCCTACGGTGGAACCATGACGCTGCGACGCTCTCTCCTGCGCACGGCCGCCTCCGGGCTGGCCGTCGGCACCCTGCTCCTCGCCTCGGCCTGTGCCGGCGACGACCTCGCCTCCGACACCGGGTCCGACGACGCCCCCTCCGGTGGCGGCGGCCCGGTGACCATCGCCAGCCAGTCCTTCCCGGAGGCCGCGCTGGTCACCTCGATGTACGAACTGCTGCTCTCCGACGCCGGCTACGAGCCGACCGTGAAGCTCGTCGACGCCCGCGACGCCTACATGTCCGACTTCCCCGGCTCGGTCGACGTCGTCCCGGAGTACGTCGGCGGCATCGTCAACTTCCTCAACAGCCGTGACGGCGGCGACTCCGCCGAGCCGTTCGTGGCCGGTGACGGCCAGGAGCTCGCCGACCAGGGCAGCGACCTGCTCGACGACGCCGGCATCACCCTGCTCGAGCTCTCCGAGGCCACCGACACCAACGCCTTCTTCGTCACCCAGGAGCGGGCCGAGGAGGAGGGCTGGAGCGCGCTGTCCGACCTCGAGGGCGAGTCGCTCGTGCTCGCCGCGGCTCCCGACTGCGAGGGGCGCCTCGACTGCGGCGCCGGCCTCACCGACGACTACGGCATCGAGCTGACCAAGATCCTGCCGCTGGGCTACGCCTCCGACCAGACCTACCAGTCGGTCCTCGACGGCGAGTCCGACCTGGGCCTGACCTCCACCACCGACGGCACCCTGGACTCCCTCGGCCTCGTCGTGCTCGACGACGACCGCGAGATCCAGCCCGCGCAGAACCTCGTGCCCGCCGTCTCCGACGAGTTCCTCGAGGCCAACCCCGACGTCGCCGACGTCCTCAACCCGCTGATGGCCGCGCTGACCACCGAGAAGCTCACCGAGCTCAACGGCCGCATCACCGTCGACCGCGAGCAGACCGAGGACGTCGCCCGCGACTTCCTGGAGTCCGAGGGGCTCCTCTGACCTGAGGAGCCAGCGTGTCGGTCGGCGTCCGCGGCGCGGACGGCGGCCGGCACCCCTCCCCGGAGGAGGGTGGATGGGCCTGGCCCCCGGCTCGTGAGGGACGAGCGAGACGGGTGGTTCCGACGAAGGGGAGGGGGGTGCCGGTTGCCGGGAGCGCCCCCGACGCCGACCCGCCCGCCGGCCCCTCACTCCCCGGGTCGCACCTCCAGCGCGGCCCGGGGCAGCGTGGCCCGGTCGAGGAACGGCACGTCGAGCAGCTCTCCCTCCGGCGTACGCCGCCGCCCGATCGGACCGAGGGCACGCTGCCGCATGACCAGCTCGGCCTCCTCGCGGCGGCCCTGCTCGACCAGGTAGCCGCACAGCCGGTGCACCGGCGGCAGGATCGACCTGGTCAGCGACCGGTCGCCGCCCCAGATCCCGAGCACCCCGTCGCGCAGCAGCGCCCACCACTCGTCGGTGCAGCCGGGGATCTCGGTGAAGTAGCGGTGCATGTCGCCGGCGAGCACCTTCTCCCGCAGCACCTTGAGCACCTTCGGGTCGCCGTAGTCCTCGACGGCGGCCAGGGCCATCTGCTTGGTGCGCCACCGGTCGCGCAGGTCCTCCAGCGACGAGCGCTGCTGGGTGATCGAGGAGCCGTCGACCCGGATCCGCCAGTGGTAGACGACGTCCGGCACGACCCCGAAGCGCCGCGAGGCGAGGTAGGCCCGCGTGGTCGTCGGCTGGTCCTCGTAGCGCACGCCCACCGGCCACGACAGGTCCGCGCGGTCCCAGAACTCCCGGCGGAACAGCTTGTTCCACGCGAACACATCGCCGAGGATCTCGGGGTGCTGGTCGATGAAGGCCATCCGCCGCGGGTGCAGCCGCTTCATCCACCGCGGCTCCTCGAGCCGGTCGCCCTCCCACCGAGCGATCGAGCCGGTCACGAAGTCGGCGCCGCGGCGCAGCTGGCGCCACATCACGTCGTACGCCGTCGGCGGCACGACGTCGTCGCTGTCGGCGAAGGCGAGCAGCTCGCCCGTGGCGGCCTCGGTGCCGGCGTTGCGGGCGGCACCGAGGCCGTGGTTGTCGGTGTGGATCACCCGGATCCGGCCGGGGTGGGCGGCGGCGTAGGAGTCGGCGACCACGCCGGTGGAGTCGGTCGATCCGTCGTCGACGACCACGATCTCGAGGGGGGAGTAGGTCTGTGCGAGCAGGCTGTCGAGGCACTCGCCGAGGTAGTCCTCGACGTCGTAGGCCGGCACCACGACCGACAGCAGCGGACGGGCCCGACGCCAGAGACTCATGCGAGAACGCTAGCGGTGCGGGTCGGAGGGCCTCAGGCGGATAGAGTCCCCTCCCGTGAGTGCCCAGCCTGACGCCTTCACCGTGCCCGCCGACCCCGACCCGATGTCGTATGACCGCAAGGTCCTCTTCGTCGCGGGCGCCGGACGCTCCGGCACCAGCACCATGGCCGGGCTGATGAAGATCATGGGGCTGCACGTCCCGCAGCCCGAGGTCGAGCCGGACGAGACCAACCCCAAGGGCTTCGCCGAGCCCGCGTGGGCCGTCGAGCACCACTCGCGCCTGCTGCGCGAGGCGGTCGTGCAGGTCAGCGACAGCCGTCCCGACGCGTGGTTCGAGACCGGTCGCGTCTCCACCCGCGAGCCCGAGCGGATCAGGACCGCCGAGTGGCTCGAGGGGCACTTCGCGGTCAACCCCGAGCTGGTCGTCAAGGATCCGAGGCTGAGCTGGTTCCTCTCGCTGTGGCGCGTGGCCGCGATCCGCTGCGGTGCCACCCCCGTCTTCGCCACGATGCTGCGCCCGCCCAGCGAGGTCGTCGGCTCGAAGCAGAAGTACTACGCCAACCGTCTCGGCTCGGCCCACCTGGCCGCCAGCTGGCTCAACATGCTGCTGCACACCGAGCGCGCCACCCGCGAGTCGGTCGCCGACGGCGGTCGGGTCTTCATCCGGTACGGCGACCTGCTCGACGACTGGACCAAGGCCGTCATGTACACCGGCGAGCAGCTCGGCCTCCAGCACATCCTGCACGCCAAGTCCGAGCGGATCCGCGACGCGCACCGCTTCGTCGACCCCGGTCTGCGCCGCGTCTCCGGCAGCCTCGACGACCTCGGTCTCCCCAAGCGCCTGCACGAGCTGGTCGCCGACACCTGGACCGAGCTCAACAAGCTCGCCGACGAGGGTGGCGACACCCCCGAGGTGCACGAGGCGCTCGACCAGCTGCGCGAGGGGTACGTCGAGCTCTACGAGGAGTCCGAGGCCATCTCACGCTCCTCGGTCGTGGCCGCCGAGCAGAAGACCCGCCGCGGCCGCGAGAAGCCCGGCAAGGAGGGCGCCGCCCCCGTCGAGGCCGGCGAGCCGTCGTACGCCGCCGACAAGCTGCCGCACGGCCTGCGCGCCGCCATCCCGCCGGGCGTGCGCCGTGGGCTGCGCAAGGCCGTCGGCCGCGAGCGCTGAGCCCGACCCACCACCAGGACGGAGCAGCGTGAACGCGATCCGCAACCCCCAGGGCCTCACCAACCTCGAGGGCCACACCGACTTCGACATCACCTGGCCGTGGAACCGCCCCGGCGGCCTGCGGGCCGGCGCCACCGCGGTGCTGCGGGTCAAGGACGAGGCGCCGTCGCTGCCCTTCGTGCTCCCGCCGCTGCTGCGGGCCACCGACCACGTGATCGTGGTCGACAACGGCTCCACCGACGGCACCCCCGAGGTCGCGGCCGAGACGGCCGCGAAGGCGGGCCTGGCCGACAAGCTGACCCAGGCGTCGTACCCCTTCGAGGTCGCGCGCGCCGGCGCCGAGCACCTCGGCCAGCACGAGCTGTCGGTGCACTCGCTGTCCTACTTCTACAACTGGTGCTTCTCGCTGGTGCAGACGCGCTACTCGTGGAAGTGGGACGGCGACATGGTCCTCACCACCGAGGGCGAGGTCTCGCTGTCGGACCTGACCTGGCAGATCGGCGGCGTCCAGTCGATCATCCGCGTCCCGCGCCACGGCCTCTACCTCGACTCCGACTCCCACGGCTACCTCGACCTCGGCCTGCGCAACGCCGAGGAGTGGGGCTACCCCGTCGGACCGGACTTCGTGTTCACCAAGGCCTTCGAGTGGGAGATCCGCAGCACGCCGGAGCAGTGCCGCTCCATCGGTCTGCCGCAGGGGCTGTGCGTGGAGCTGAAGTACCTCGACGGCGACGAGTTCGCCCACTGGACCGACCCCGAGTCCTTCGCGACCTCCTGGCGCAACCGCCGCAAGCGCCGCGAGTGGGCCGTCTTCCACGCCCTCAAGGAGGGCCAGCTGCCCCCGGGCGTCCACGAGATCACCGCCCCCGACGGCGTCCACATCGTCGACCACGTCACGAAGACCTGGCTGCCCCGCGCCCCGCGCCCGCTCGAGGTGGGCTGAGCCCACAGCGGCGGGGGCGCGGACGGCCGGCCGCACCCCCGGCGGAGGGTGGATGGGCCTGGCCCCCCTGGAGCGACGAAGGAGCGGAAGGGGTGGTTCCCCTCCGCCGGGGGGTGCGGGTGGACGGGAGCGTCCCCGCCCCTCAGACTCAGCCCACGTCGACCCAGCGCCCCACCCCGGTCACCGGTGTCGGCCAGGTCACACCCCTGATCGGGTTACAGGGGCGTTTCGGGCGGCGTACCGTGGATGCCGAAAGTTCGAGCACAACGTCCGGTACCCACACCGGCCCGGGAGCCTCCCGGGTGGTCGGCGGGACTGGAACGAAAGGTTCAGACCATGGTCCACCCCGCCCTGCGGGTGGGCGTCGTCGGCGCGGGTCGCGTCGGGGCCGTCCTCGCCGCCCGGCTGCGCGCCGCCGGCCACCACGTCGTGGCTGCCGCCGGTGACTCCGACGCCACGCTGGAGCGCATCGAGACGCTGCTCCCGGGCGTTCCCAACGCCAAGCCGTCCGCGGTGGCCCGCGAGTGCGAGCTGCTGCTGCTGACGGTGCCCGACGACATGCTCGGCAACGTCGTCTCCACGCTGGTGGGTGCGGGCGCGATCCGCGAGGGCCAGTACGTCGTGCACACCTCGGGCCGCCACGGCCTGTCGGTCCTCGAGCCGGCCGCCGCGGTCGGCGCCCGGGTCGCGGCCGTGCACCCGGCGATGACCTTCACCGGCACCGCCGTGGACCTGGAGCGGCTGGCCGGCTGCGTCTTCGGCCTGACCGCCGGCGAGGGGGAGCGTGCCGTCGCAGAGGGCCTGGTCGCCGACCTCGGCGGGCGCCCGATGTGGGTGCCCGAGGAGATGCGCACGCTCTACCACGCGGGCCTGGCCCACGGCGCCAACCACCTGGTCACGCTGGTGACCGAGGCGATGGAGGTGCTGGCCGCCGCCGGCGCCGACGACCCGGCCGCCACGCTGCGCCCGCTGCTCACCGCCGCCCTCGACAACGCCCTGGCCCACGGCGACGCCGCGCTGACCGGTCCCATCGTGCGGGGCGACGCGGGGACCGTCGAGGCGCACCTCGCGGACCTGCGCGCCAACGCGCCGCAGTCGCTGGCGTCGTACGTCGCACTGGCGCGGGCGACCCTGGGCCGCGCCGTCACCGACGGGCGGCTGCTGCCCATCCGCGCCCTGAAGATCAACGAGCTGCTCGACGCGGCGGTGGCCGATGCTCCGGCCCACCAGTGGGCCCAGGAGCAGCAGTCGGCCCAGCAGGTGCGCCGATGAGCGCCCCGGTCGTCGTCACCACCCGCGCCGAGCTGGCCGCGGTCCTGGCGCCCGCGCGCAGCGAGGGCCGCCGGGTCGGGTTCGTGCCGACCATGGGGGCCCTGCACGACGGGCACGCCGCGCTCCTGCGCGAGGCCCGCTCGCTGGTCGGCGACGGCGCCGTGGTGGCCAGCATCTTCGTCAACCCCACCCAGTTCGGCGAGGCCGCCGACCTCGAGCACTACCCCCGCACGCTCGAGGCGGACCTCAAGGTCTGCGAGCGCGAGGGCGTCGACGTGGTCTTCGCCCCCGAGGTCGCCGAGATGTACCCCCGCGGCACCGGCGACGACGACGCCGTCATGGTGCGCCCCGGTCCGCTGGCCAAGGTGCTCGAGGGCCGCAGCCGCAAGGGCCACTACCGGGGCGTGCTGACCGTGGTCGCCAAGCTCTTCGGGCTGGTGCGTCCCGACGTGGCCGTGTTCGGCCAGAAGGACTACCAGCAGCTCGTGCTCATCCGCCGGATGGTCGAGGACCTCTGCATGGGCGTCGACGTGGTCGGCGCCGAGACGGTCCGCGAGCCCGACGGCCTGGCGCTGTCGAGCCGCAACGTCCACCTCGACGAGGACCAGCGCCGTCAGGCCACCGCGCTGTCCCGCACCCTGTACGCCGCAGCCGAGAACGCCGTCTACGGCGTGGGCCCCGCCCTCGACGCGGCGCGTGCGGTGCTCCGCGAGTCCGACGGGGTCGACCTGGACTACCTCGAGATCACCACCCCCGACCTCGACCCGCTCCCTGAGGACCCCGAGCCGGGCACCGAGGCCCGCATCCTCATCGCCGCCCGGGTCGGGACCACCCGACTCATCGACAACCTGCCCCTGACGATCGGAAGGATCGACTGATGCTCCGGACCATGATGAAGAGCAAGATCCACCGCGCGACCGTGACGCAGGCCGACCTGCACTACGTCGGCTCGGTGACCGTGGACGAGGACCTCCTCGACGCCGCGGACCTGCTGGCCGGCGAGCTGGTGCACATCGTCGACATCGACAACGGCGCCCGCCTGGAGACCTACACGATCGCCGGCGAGCGCGGCTCGGGCGTCATCGGCATCAACGGTGCCGCCGCGCGCCTGGTGCACCCCGGCGACCTGGTGATCCTCATCGGCTACGCCCAGATAACCACCGAGGAGGCCAAGGAGCTCAAGCCGCACGTGGTCTTCGTCGACTCCGACAACAAGATCATGGCCACCGGCTTCGACCCGGCCGAGACCTTCGACGGCGACGGGCTCGTCCGCGGCGACACCGTGGCGAGCAGCACCGGCTCGGGTCGCTGACCCGGCGTACCCGGATCGCTCCTGAGACCGCCGCGGCCGCACCGCTAGCCTGACCCGATGCCACGACCCACGCCCGGGGCGACCCCTGAGGTCCTCGCCCCCGTGCGCCGCCTGCCCGGCCGGCTGACCGCCCCCGACCCGGGCTGGTCGGTGACCGCCGACGTCGTCGTCATCGGCTCCGGCATCGCCGGCCTCACCGCCGCGCTGCGGTTGAAGGAGGAGCTCGGCCCCGAGGGTGGGAAGGTCCTGGTCGTCACCAAGGACCGGCTCGCGGCCGGCTCGACGCGGTGGGCGCAGGGCGGCATCGCCGCGGCCCTCGGTCCGGAGGACACCCCGGCCGAGCACGAGCTCGACACGCTGGTGGCGGGCGCGGGTGCCTGCGACCCGGAAGCGGTGCGGGCGCTGGTCACCGAGGGGCCGGCGGCGGTGCACGAGCTGATCGCGCTGGGCGCGCAGTTCGACCGCGACCCGGCCGGGGAGCTCTCGCTGACGCGCGAGGGCGGCCACCACCGCGACCGGATCGCGCACGCGGGCGGCGACGCCACCGGCGCCGAGATCCAGCGGGCGCTCATCGAGGCCGTCGGTCGGGCGCCGGAGATCGAGATCATCAAGCGGGCGCTGGCCGTCGACCTGCTCCTCGACGGCCCCGCCGGCGAGGGCGGTGCCGTCGCCGGCGTCACCCTGCACGTGATGGGGGAGGGCCAGCGCGACGGCGTCGGCATGGTCCGCTGCCGCGCGGTCGTCCTGGCCAGTGGCGGGATGGGCCAGATCTTCTCCCAGACCACCAACCCCGTGGTCTCCACCGGCGACGGGATGGCGCTCGCGCTGCGCGCCGGCGCGACGCTGCGCGACCTGGAGTTCGTGCAGTTCCATCCCACCGTCATGTGGCTCGGCGCCGACTCGGTCGGCCAGCAGCCGCTCATCTCCGAGGCGGTGCGCGGTGAGGGCGCTTTCCTGGTGGACGATGCGGGCGACCGCTTCATGCAGGGCCAGCACGAGCTCGCCGACCTCGCGCCGCGCGACGTGGTCGCCAAGGCGATCATGCGCCGGATGATGGAGACCGACCGGCCGCACATGTGGCTGGACGCCCGCCACTTCGGCGAGGAGAAGTGGCAGCGCCGCTTCCCGACCATCCTGGCCACCTGCCGCTCCCACGGCGTCGACCCGGTCACCGAGCTGATCCCCGTCGCGCCCGCCTGCCACTACGCCTCCGGCGGGGTGCGCACCGACCTGTGGGGCCGCACCGACGTGCCCGGTCTCTACGCCACCGGCGAGGTCGCCTGCTCCGGCGTGCACGGCGCCAACCGGCTGGCCTCCAACTCCCTGCTCGAGGGCCTCGTCTTCTCCCGGCGCATCGCCGCGGTGCTGCCCGGCGAGCTGCGCCCGTGGAGCGAGCCGGTGGTCGACGCCCGCACCGCCGGGCTGGTGCCCGGTGCGGTGCGCCGCGGCCTGCAGGACGCCATGACCACCCGGGTCGGGGTGCTGCGCAACGCCGAGGGCCTCGCCGGCGTGACCGACTACCTCGACGGCCTGGCCGCCACGCCCGCCGACCTCGTCGACCTCGACGCCTGGGAGACGACCAACCTGCTGACGATCTCCTCCGCGGTCGCCGACGCCGCCACCGCCCGCGAGGAGACCCGCGGCTCCCACTGGCGCGAGGACTTCCCCGAGCGCGACGACGCCGAGTGGTCGGGCCACCTCGACGTCATCATGCGCGACGGCGAGACCACCTGCGCGTTCAGCCCGGCGGCCCCCAGCGACGGCGAGGTCCACCCGTGATCGCGCGGCTCTCCTACGCCCGGCTCCCGCGCCCGCTCGTCGACGAGCTGGCCGCCGCCGGTCTCGACCCCGTCGAGGTCTACGGCCACGTCGTCGCCGCCTTCGAGGAGGACCTCCCCGGCGGCGCCGACGACGTCACCAGCGCGGCGATGCCCGAGATGGGGCGTGCCGTGGCCGACGTGGTCTCCCGCGAGACCGGCGTCGTGGCCGGCCTCGCGGTCGCCGAGGTG
>LUPK01000031.1 GCA_001627335.1 Nocardioides sp. REDSEA-S33_B3
GGCTTCCACACCCCAGCAGAGGTCTTCGCTAAGTTGCTCGCCGAAGACCAAGCCAAAGGTGTTGCGACCACCCCTTGAATCCGCCGTCGCTCGCGCACGCATGACACGTCACTGACGCACGGTCGGGCCACCAGTTCTCCACACTGGGGCCCGACCGTTCGTCGTTCCACAGCCTTCACCCGACCGGCCCCGCGGGTCGCCGTGCCGGGTCAGGGTCGGCGCATGATGCTCCCGCCCTCCCACCCGTTCACCACCGCGCAGGCCCTCGAGCACGGCACCAGCCGCGGCCAGCTGCAGCGTGCCGTCGAGCAGGGTCTGCTCCGCCGCGTGCTCCTCGGCGTGTACGCCGGCACCGACCTGCCCGACACCCCGATGCTGCGCGCCCGGGCGGCCGCGCTGGTGCTGGCGCCCACGCACGTCGTCTGTGACCGCAGCGCGGCCTGGCTGCACGGGATCGACCACCTCGACCCACGCACGCGCGACGTCCCTCCCCGCCTGGAGGTCGTCGCCATGGACGGCACCCGCACCCGCGCGAGCGGCACCCGTGGCGGCACGCGCGCCCTGTTGGCCGAGGACGTCATGGACCTCGACGGCGTCCCGGTCACCACGCCGGCTCGGACGGCCGCCGACCTCGCCTGTCGCTTCGGGCGGCTGGGTGCGATGGGCGTGCTCGACCAGTTCGCACGACACCACCACGTCACCGAGGCCCAGCTGCGTCGACTGCTGATCCGCTTCGGGGGTCGACGCGGGGTCACCCAGTTCCGCGAGCTGATCAACTACGTCGATGCCCTGGCGGAGTCCCCCGCCGAGTCCTGGGTGCGGCTGCTGATCCGCGACCACCAGCTCCCCACGCCGACCTCGCAGGTCGAGGTGGTGCTCCCCGAGGGGACGTTCCGTCTCGACCTGGCCTACCCCCACCTGAAGGTCGCCGTCGAGTACGACGGGGAGGAGCACCACTCCAGCCCCGCCGACCGCGCCCGGGACCTCGCCAGGCGTGCGGCGCTGGCCCGCGCCGGCTGGCACGTGATCGTGGTGCGCAAGGACGGGCTCTCCGGCGCCGGGGAGGATCGGTGGACGCGGGAGCTCCGGGCGGTCCTGGCCGACCGGGTCGGTTCGGACCGGCCGAGGTACGCGCGGGCAGAGGGCTCCGGCGTACCTCGGTGGCGGGGGTCGTGGCGGGACTGACGAGACGGCCACCGACGCATGCGCCAGCGACCTGTCGGCCGTGCGTCAGTGACGGTTCGGCCGTGCGTCAGTGACGGTTCGGCCGTGCGTGAGTGACGGTTCGGCGCTCAGGCGCCCGGCTGGTTGGGCACCGTGTGGGCGAGGAACAGCAGCAGCCCGCCGAGGGTGCCGAGCAGCACCACGTCGACCAGGCGGTGGCGCACGGCGAGCATCCCGGCGTCCTTCGCGGGCATCAGCAGGCGCAGCGCCGAGGCGGCGATGAGGGCCCCGGAGATCCAGGTGACGCCGAGGCGCCACTCGTGGCCGAGCCAGGCGATCGCCACGCCGACGGCGGCCGCGGCGAGGACCCAGAGGTAGAAGAAGCCGCCGAGGGTGGAGGGGTAGCGACGCCCCTCCTCCTCGGCGATCTCGTCGGCGATCTCGGAGGTGTCCGGCACCACGTCAGCGTCGGCGGTGGCGTCCAGGGGTACGCCGTCGGGCTGGTGGTCCTCGGTCACCCGCGCCACGCTACCGGGCGATCCCCGCGGCCCGCTCGGCCATGTCGACGATGTTCGACAGCAGCATCGCGCGGGTCATCGGGCCGACCCCGCCGGGGTTCGGCGAGACCCACCCGGCGACGTCCCAGACGGCCGGGTCCACGTCGCCGGCGATCTTGCCGTCGACCCGCGAGACGCCCACGTCGAGCACGGCCGCGCCGGGCTTGACCATCTCTGCGGTGATGATGCCAGGGACGCCGGCCGCCGCCACGACGACGTCGGCCTCGCGCACGTGCTTGGCCAGGTCGCGGGTGCCGGTGTGGCACAGGGTGGTGGTGGCGTTCTCGCTGCGACGCGTCAGCAGCAGGCCCATCGGGCGACCCACCGTCAGGCCGCGACCGACCACGACGACCTCGGCTCCGGCGAGCTCGATGCCGTGGCGGCGCAGCAGCTCGATGCAGCCGACCGGGGTGCACGGCAGCGAGCCGGGCACGTTGAGCGCCAAGCGACCCAGCGACACCGGGTGCAGGCCGTCGACGTCCTTGTCGGGGTCGACCCGCGAGAGCAGGGCGAACTCGTCGAGACCCGTGGGCTGCTGGATGAGGAAGCCCGTGCAGGACGGGTCCTCGTTGAGCCGGTCGATCTCGGCCTCCACCTCGGCCTGGCTGGCCGTGGCCGGCAGGTCCACGCGGATCGACTCGATGCCGATCTCCGCGCAGTCCTTGTGCTTGGCACCGACGTACCAGTGGCTGCCCGGGTCGTCGCCGACCAGCACCGTGCCGAGGCCCGGGACGACGCCGTGCTCCTTGAGCGCGGCGACGCGGACCTTCAGCTCCTCCTTGATCGCCTTGAGGGTGGCGCTGCCGTCGAGCTTCTGTGCGGTCATCTCAGTGCGCTCCTCGTCGATCAGTGGAAAAAGTGCCGCGTGCCGGTGAAGTACATCGTCACGCCGGCGGCCTTGCAGGCCTCGATGGTCAACTCGTCGCGGACCGAGCCGCCGGGCTGCACGATCGCGGTGACGCCGGCGTCGATGAGCACCTGCGGGCCGTCCTCGAACGGGAAGAACGCGTCGGAGGCGGCCACCGCGCCGCGGGCGCGCTCGGTGCCCTCGGCGAGGCTGTTGGCGCGCTCGACGGCGAGCTTGCAGGAGTCGACGCGGTTGACCTGGCCCATGCCGATGCCGACGGAGGCACCGTCCTTGGCCAGCAGGATCGCGTTGGACTTCGCCGAGCGGCAGGCGCGCCAGGCGAAGGCGAGGTCGGCCAGCACCTCGGGCGAGGCGGCCTCGCCGGTGGCGAGCGTCCACGCCGACGGGTCGTCGCCCTCGGCCTGGAACGAGTCGCGCTGCTGCATCAGCAGGCCCCCGGAGACCGGGCGGGTCTCGACGCCGCCGCGCTCGAGGTCCTCGCAGACCAGGATGCGGATGTTCTTCTTCCCCTGCAGCACCTCGACGGCGCCGTCCTCGTAGCCCGGCGCCACGATGACCTCGGTGAAGACCTCGGCCACCTGACGGGCCATCTCGACCGACACCGGGCGGTTGGCGGCGATCACGCCACCGAACGCGGAGACCGGGTCGCAGGCGTGCGCGCGGGCGTGCGCCTCGGCGATGTCGCCGCCGACGGCCACGCCGCACGGGTTGGCGTGCTTGATGATCGCCACGGCCGGCTCGTCGAAGTCGTACGCCGCCCGGCGGGCCGCGTCGGTGTCGACGTAGTTGTTGTAGGACATCTCCTTGCCGTGCAGCTGCTCGGCACCCGCCAGCCCGGCGGGGCCGTGGCCGGTGCGGTAGAGCGCGGCCGCCTGGTGCGGGTTCTCGCCGTAGCGCAGCACGGCCGAGCGCTCCCAGGTCGCGCCGGCCCACGCGGGGAAGCTCGCCCCCTGATCGGACTCAGCCTCGGAGGAGTCGGTGAGGACGTTGCCCATCCAGGAGGCGACGGCCACGTCGTAGGACGCGGTGTGCACGAAGGCCTCGGCGGCCAGCTGCTTGCGCTGCTCGAGGGTGAACCCACCCGCCGACGTCGCGGCCAGCACGTCAGCGTACCGCTCGGGGCTGGTGACGATCGCGACCGAGGGGTGGTTCTTCGCGGCGGCGCGCACCATCGACGGGCCGCCGATGTCGATCTGCTCGACGCACTCGTCGGGCGAGGCGCCCGAGGCGACGGTCTGAGTGAAGGGGTAGAGGTTGGAGACGACCAGGTCGAACGGCTCCACCTCGAGGTCCGCCAGCTGCTGGACGTGGGAGTCCAGGCGGCGGTCGGCCAGGATGCCGGCGTGGACCCGCGGGTGCAGGGTCTTCACGCGGCCGTCGAGGCACTCGGGGAAGCCGGTCAGGTCCTCGACCTTGGTGACCGGCAGGCCCAGGCCCTCGATCAGCCTGGCCGAGCCACCGGTGGACACGAGCGTCACGCCCGCGTCGTGGAGGCCGCGGACCAGCTCCTCCAGCCCGGTCTTGTCGTAGACGGAGACCAGGGCTCGCCTGATCGGGATGCGGTTCTCGCTCACGGACTCTCCTGCAGGATCGCTGCGGTCGACGCGGTCACGGTCCCGGGGCACCCAGGCGGACGATGCCCCGACTCGGTCACTCCCCGGTGGTCACCCACCTGCGCCAGTCGTGTGGGCCGCAGCCTACCGGCTCTCAGCGCCCGAGGATCCCTCGGCGTCCCTCGACCCGGAAGCCCTCCCGGGCCATCCGTCCGACGGTGTCGACGAGCATGCCGCGCTCGGCGACCTTGATGCGCTCGTGCAGCGACTCGACGTCGTCGTCGTCCTCGACCGGCACGGTGCTCTGGGCCAGGATCACGCCGGTGTCCACGCCCTCGTCGACGACGAAGAGCGTGCAGCCGGTGACCTTCACGCCGTAGTCCAGCGCGTCGCGCGGCCCGTGCATCCCCGGGAACGACGGCGACAGCGCGGGGTGGGTGTTGACCGTCCGGCCCCCGAAGGCGGCCAGGAACGCGCCGCCCACGAGCTTCATGAAGCCGGCCAGCACGACCAGGTCGGGCTCGTACGCCGCCACCTGCTCGGCCAGTGCCGCGTCCCACTCCTCGCGGGACCCGAAGTCGCCGACGCGGGTGACGAAGGTGGGCACCCCGACCCGCTCGGCGCGGGCCAGGCCCTCGATGTCGTCACGGTCGGCGCCCACCGCGACCACGGCGGCGCCGTACGCCGGGTCCGCGCAGGCGTCGAGCAGCGCCTGCAGGTTGGTGCCGGAACCGGAGACGAGGACGACGAGGCGGGCGGTCACCCGCCGCAGACTAGGGCAGGCCGTGCGCGAGCGACCTCTCGGCCGTGCGCCAGCGACCTCTCGGCCGTGCGCCAGCGACCTCTCGGCCGTGCGCCAGCGACCTTGCGCCAGCGACCTCTCGGCGGTCAGGCGCGGGCCGCGCGGCGCTGCCAGGCAGTCATCGCCAGGCCGCCGAGGAGGCCACCGAGGCCGAAGGTGGTCAGGCACTGCACCAGGACGTCGCCGGCCAGCGGGGAGACGTCACGCATCCGGCCGGGGCCGACCGCTCCCCCGGCCAGCCCGGCGAGCACCGCGAAGGCCACCGCGGCCAACGCACCGCCGACGCAGCCGCGGAGCGCTCCCTCCTCCCAGCGCAGGGTCGGGGCGACCTGCTGGGCCCGGGCTGTCGCCACCGCCGCCACGACGACGGGCAGCACGACCAGGGCCGCGGTCCAGGCGGGCGGCTCCCCCGCGTCGGGCAGCGCCGCCAGCATCGGGAACATCGGCAGCGGCCCGAGGACCACCACCGACGGGCTCACCAGCGTGCCGGCACCGGCGGTGAAGCCCGGCCCGGCGAGGTAGGCGCCGGAGAACGCCACCGCGTTGGGCAGCAGCACCAGCGAGACGAGCACCACGATCGCGACGTCGCCGGCACCGGAGTGCAGCTGCGACATGACGTTGGCCGCGGTGCCGAGGTCGAGGGCGAAGGAGACGAGGAAGGCCACCAGGGCGACGAGCAGCCACGTGCGGATCACCCGGCGCGCGGTCCGCACCGACTCCACCAGGCTCACGGGGGCACCGGCCACCCAGATCGCCGCGCGCCCCGAGCCGATCGCCACCGCGGGGCCGCCGACCAGCAGGCACAGCAGCGCCGCCCAGGTCACGACCCCGCCGGTGCCGAGGGCGCTGGCCCGGGTCGAGGCCAGCGACGCCGTGACGATGCCGGCGACGGCGTACCCGATCAGGAGCAGCGCGACCGCGACCGGCACGGTCCAGTCGCGCTCGCCGTCCTCGATGCCGTCGGCGTCGGGGCCGTGGCCGGAGACCAGCTGGCCCACGCGCAGGCCGGCACGCCAGGTGCTCCAGGCCGCCAGCAGCGTCACGCCGAGGGGTACGACGGTGAGCCGGACCCCCTCGACCGAGACACCGGACCCGTGGCCCATCAGCCAGGCCGTCGCGCCGACCCGCAGGCCGTCGGAGGGCTGACCGTGCGAGCCCGCGTCGGCGAGGAACCAGCCGACGACACCCACCCCGAGGCACACCAGCAGCGGCCCCAGGGCGGCCAGCAGGCCGCCGAGGAACGCCACCACCGCGAGCGGGAGCCGCGGTCCGGGTCGGGAGTCGGTGCCCCGCGCTCGGGCGGGGCCGGTCGGCCGCGAGATCAGGGAGGACATGACCTGCCCATCATCGCCGCCAGGCCCCCCTCATTATGGTTGGACGCGCCATGAGGGACCCAGAGGAGTTCGACGCGTTCTACAAGGACGCCCGGGACCGGCTGCTCGTGCAGACGTTCGCCCTGACCGGGGACGTCCGCGCCTCGCGCAGCGCGGTCCGCGACACCTTCGTGGTCGCCTGGCACCACTGGCGCAAGGTGTCGCGCGACGGGGACCCCGAGTCCTGGGCGCGGCCGCACGCCTGGCAGCACGCCCACCGCCGGCACACCGCCCGCCGCTGGCACAGGGAGCGCGGCCTCGAGCCGGAGGTCGCCGCGACCCTGGAGGCGCTGGGGAAGCTGACCTACAACCAACGTCGGGTGCTGCTGCTGACGCACCTGGCCACCGTCAGCCTCGACCAGATGGCCCGCGAGGTCTCCCAGACCGTGGAGACCACGACCCGCGAGCTGCAGACCGCGACCTCCCAGTTCGCCGTGCACCGTGACGTCCCCACGACCGTCGTGCCGACGGTCCTGCGCAGCCTCTTCGAGACCACGCTCGACGCCCGCTGGCCCCGGGCCTCGATCATCCGGCGTGCCGGTGCCACCCGCCGGCGTACCCACACCGCGGTGGGGGCCGTCGTCGCCGTCGCCGCGGTGGCCGTCGCCGGCGCCGTGGTCTCCGACCCCGCCGGCGTCCGCCCCACCCTCGACCGCGAGCCCGTCGCCGCGCTCTCCACGCCGAGCGCCCCGGCGCCGTCCGCCCCGCAGGAGACCGACGTCCTCCCCACCTCGGCCATGGTCTCCGTGGACCGGGTCGCCTCGCTGCTGCCCGGCAGGGACTGGGAGGAGCTCTCGACCCACGACAACACCCACGGCGACGGCCTGGTGATGCCCTGCCAGCAGGCGAGGTACGCCGACCCCCGTGTCGTCGACGCCCTGGTCCGCGAGATCAAGACGCCGCGGGGAGCCGACCCGCGGCGCAGCGTGGTCGCGAGCACCGAGGCCTCCCGCAACGAGCGGGCCGCCGGCCGCGCCATGGGGCGGCTCACCGAGTGGTTCGCCCGCTGCCAGGCCGAGCGCAGCCAGCTGCTCTCCACCAGCACCGTCACCGGCGTCGGCGACGAGGCGCTGCAGATCGTGCTCCGCGACTGGGCGGACCCGGTGACCACCACCGTCGTCGGGCTCGCCCGCACCGGTCGCTTCGTGGTCACCACCACCTCCTCGGTCCGCGACGACCGGCTGGAGGCGCCCCAGGCCCAGACCCTGCTGCTGGCCGCCGCCGTCGACGGGGTCTGCGACCTGCCCGGCGGCTCCGCCTGCTCCCGCGGTACGCCGAAGACGCAGCGTCGCGACGCGCTGCCCGTCGGCGATCCCGCGACGATGCTGGTGGAGGGTGACCTACCCCCGGTGAGCAGCGTCGACGCGCCCTGGGTGGGCACCCGCCCGGAGAAGGTGCGCGGCCAGAACGCCGCGGCCACCCGCTGCGACAAGACCTCGTTCTCCGGCACCACCGGCGGGGAGCGGATGCGGGCCTCCTCGACCCGCACCTTCCTCATCCCCGAGGCCGAGCTGCCGGTGGAGTTCGGCCTCACCGAGACCGTCGGCCGGCTGCCGGAGAAGCAGGCCCGGTCCTTCGTCTCCACGATCCGCCGCAAGATGGACTCCTGCTCCGACCGCGAGCTCGGCACCGAGGTGGTGACCGCCGCCTCGCGCAGCTCGGCGAAGGAGGAGCTCGCCGTGTGGCACGTGACGGTCGAGGTCACCGAGAACCGCTCGGTGAAGTACTTCATGGCCGTGGCCCGCACCGGCGGTCAGCTCCTGCAGCTCGGGTTCATCCCGGCCCCCGGCGTCGAGATGGACCGTGGGGCGTTCCTCGCGCTCGCCGAGCGCGGCCTCGAGCGCCTGCGCTCGGGCAGCTGACCGCGCGCTCCCCCGGAGCACCGCCCCAGAAATACCTGCGGCGGGGTGCAACCGCCCCGCGCCCCGCGGCGTACACACTGCGAGGACGGCGACGTGGCCGTCCCCGGAGACGAGAGCAGGACGATGGACGAGGTCGAGTTCGACGACTTCTACACGACCTCCTACGCCCGCGTCGTCGGTCAGGTGTACGCCATGATCGGCAGCCGCGACGAGGCCGAGGAGTGCGTGCAGGAGGCGTTCGTGCGGGCGTGGGCCCACCGCCGGTCGCTGGACCGTGCGGGCCACCCCGAGGCATGGGTGCGCACGACGGCGTACCGGCTGGCGGTCAGCCGCTGGCGCCGGGTCGCGAGAGGACGACGCCCGGCCGACCGGGCCCTCGCCTCCCCCACCACGGCGGCGGCGCCGAGCGAGGCCCACGTGGCGCTCGTGGCGGCGCTCAAGCAGCTGCCGGAGGCCCAGCGACGGGCCCTGGTGCTGCACCACCTCGCGGACCTCCCGGTCCACGAGGTCGCCCGCGAGACCGGTGTCCCCGAGGGCACCGTCAAGGCGCGGCTCTCCCGCGGGCGGGCCGCCCTCGCCGCCCTGCTCGCCGACCACCAGACCACGCTGCCGGGAGGAGCGACCAGTGCCTGAGAACGACCTCTTCGAGAGCTTCACGACGATGGACCAGACCGACCTGCACCCGCTGCCCGCCTCCGAGGTACGCCGACGTGGCGACCGCCTCCGCCGGCGCAACACCGCGCTCGCGGTCGCCGGTGGCACCGTCGCGGCGATGACCGCGATCGGCGTGCCCGTGGCGCTGAGCCAGGACGGCACGGACGCCCGTCCCGACCCGGGCCTCTACGCCACCGACGGCCCGAGCACCGACGCGGTCGCGTGGCGCGTCGACGTCCCCGAGGACTTCCCGCTCACCGACGGCTTCCCGCTGGAGGACCCCGACCGCACCCAGGTGCTCCCGGAGTACCAGCCGCAGGCGGTCGGCCCGTGCGCCACCAGCCCCGCCTGGGACGTCTCCGGCGCCCTCGAGAGCCTGCAGGCGGTCTACACCGACCCCAGCCAGGGCGGCATGGACCGCGTCGTCTCGGTCTACGAGGACGACACCACGGCCGCGGCCGCGCTGGAGGAGCTGCGCACGCAGGCCGAGTCCTGCCGGCCTCAGGGGCAGCCCCGGGTCTCCGCCGAGGTGCTGACCAGCGACCTGGGCGAGCAGTCCGTGGTGTTCGTCAACGGCTACGACGACACCGGTGAGGGCTTCCTCCACCAGGCGGTCCGGGTCGGCAACGCGGTGCTGTACTCCACGTCGTACTTCCAGGGCGCCGGGGACCCCGCCGTCGTCGAGACCGAGCAGGAGCGCGAGCAGGACCGCAGCGCCGAGGTCGTCGCGCAGATGTGCGTCTTCGCCGCCGACCCCTGCTGAGCGACCCACCCATCCCGCCACAGCACGCACGAGCGCCCCCGACCCGGAGGTCGAGGGCGCTCGTGGCGATCCGGGGTGCGGATCAGAGGTTGTTCATGATCTCCCGCATCAGCTCGGCGGTCTCGGACGGCGTCTTGCCGACCTTCACGCCGACGGCCTCGAGGGCCTCCTTCTTGGCCTGCGCGGTGCCCGCCGAGCCCGAGACGATGGCGCCGGCGTGGCCCATCGTCTTGCCCTCGGGGGCGGTGAAGCCGGCGACGTAGCCGACGACCGGCTTGGTCACGTTGTCCTTGATGTACGCCGCGGCCCGCTCCTCGGCGTCGCCGCCGATCTCGCCGATCATCACGATCGCCTTGGTGTCGGGGTCGGCCTCGAACGCCTCGAGGGCGTCGATGTGGGTGGTGCCGATGATCGGGTCACCACCGATGCCGATCGCGGTGCTGAAGCCGAAGTCCTTCAGCTCGAACATCATCTGGTAGGTCAGCGTGCCCGACTTCGACACCAGCCCGATGGGGCCCTTGCCCGCGATGGTGTGCGGGGTGATGCCGGCCAGCGACTCCTCGGGCGTGATGATGCCCGGGCAGTTCGGACCGATCATCCGGGTGCCGTTGTGGTTCTTGTCCGACTGCAGGTAGGACCAGACCTCGGCGGTGTCCTGGACCGGCACGCCCTCGGTGATGACGACCAGCAGCTTGATGCCGGCGTCGATCGCCTCGATGCAGGCGTCCTTGGTGAAGGCCGGCGGAACGAAGACGACCGAGACGTCAGCGCCGGTCTCCTTCATGGCCTCCTCCACCGAGCCGAAGACCGGCTGGGTGGTGCCCGCCAGCTCGACGGTGGTGCCGGCCTTGCGCGCGTTGACGCCGCCGACGATGTTCGATCCCGCCTCGATCATCAAGGTGGTGTGCTTGGAGCCCATCCCACCGGTGATGCCCTGGACGATGATCTTGCTGTCCTTGTTGAGGTAGATGCTCATGTGCTCGTTCTTCTCGTCTCTCGTCCGGGCTCAGGCGTTGGCCAGCTCGGCGGCCTTGTCGGCCGCGCCGTCCATGGTGTCGACCGTGGTCACGAGCGGGTGGTCCAGCTCGGCCAGAATCGCGCGGCCCTTGTCGACGTTGTTGCCGTCCAGGCGCACCACGAGGGGCTTGGTGGCGGCGTCGCCGAGGATCTCCAGGGCGCCCTTGATGCCGTTGGCGACCTCGTCGCAGGCGGTGATGCCGCCGAAGACGTTGACGAACACGCTCTTGACCTGGGGGTCGTTGAGGATGACGTCGAGGCCGTCGGCCATGACCTGCGCGTTGGCGCCGCCGCCGATGTCGAGGAAGTTGGCGGGCTTGACGCCGCCGTGCTTCTCACCGGCGTACGCGACGACGTCGAGGGTGCTCATCACGAGGCCCGCGCCGTTGCCGATGATGCCGACCTCGCCGTCGAGCTTGACGTAGTTGAGGCCCTTGTCCTTGGCCTTCGCCTCGAGCGGGTCGGCCTCCTCGCGGATCTCGAACTCCTCGTGGTGCGGGTGGCGCACCTCCGAGGCGTTCTCGTCCAGCGAGACCTTGCCGTCGAGGGCCTCGAGCTTGTCGCCCTCGAGACGCGCGAGCGGGTTGACCTCGACGAGGGTGGCGTCCTCCTCGACGAAGACCTTGTACAGCGACTGGATCATCGCCACGGCCTGCTCGAAGACGGGCTCGGGGAACTTCGCCTCGGTGGCGATCGCACGGGCCTTGGCCTCGTCCACACCGGTGCCGGGGTCGACGGCGATCTGCTTGACGGCGTCGGGGTTGGTCTTGGCGACCTCCTCGATCTCCACGCCACCCTCGACCGAGGCGATGCAGAGGTACTGCCGGTTCGCGCGGTCGAGCAGGAAGGAGAAGTAGTACTCCTCCTGGGGCGGGGTCGCCGGCGTGACGAGCACGCGGTTGACCGTGAGGCCCTTGATCTCCATGCCGAGGATGTTGGAGGCGTACTCGAACGCCTCGTCCGCGGTCTTGGCCAGCTTCACGCCGCCGGCCTTGCCGCGGCCACCCGCCTTGACCTGCGCCTTGACCACGGTCACGCCACCGATCTCCTCGGCGGCGGCCTTCGCGGCCTCGGGGGTCTCGACGACGACGCCGAGCGTCGTGGCCACACCGTGCTTGGCGAAGAGCTCCTTCGCCTGGTACTCCATCAGGTCCACTGGTCCACCAGTTCTTCTCTGTTGTCGTTCGGGCCGACTTTCGCGGCTCTCGGCGCTGGCGGCGCGCGGCAGTGATCGCACGCGGCGCCCCGGGCACCTTAGACCCGCGCCCGTGCTGGGGACGAGGGGCAGGGGCGTCGACGTGATGCACGTCATGTGACCTGCCGGTAGCTGCGAGGACAACCGGAGGACACCGCGAGGCGTCCACGGCGGTCTAGCCCAGATGGCGCCCGGGGGGCCGCGAACGTAACGGTTCTGCATCGTCGGGCGTTGGCCCGTCGAAGCCCCCACTTCGTCCGGGACCCACCCTTTCGGTTATCGTCTCGGGACGCAGCACAGCAGCACGCCCCCAACCCCGGAGATCGCACTTCATGGGTCAGACCCGAGACGAGCAGGCCGCCTACGTCGGTCGTCGTCGCGCGAGCGTCGCTGCTCCCGAGTCCGGCACCCCGACCACGCCGTACGTCGGCAAGCGTCGCGCCGCCACTCCCACGCTCGAGCGTCCGGCCCTGACGTTGCCCGCCGAGCCGATCCGCGTGCCGGCCGCACGCGTCGAGCAGCCCACGCCGGTCCCGGTCACCTCCGGACGGCGTCGCGCCGACGTGGACACCGCCACGATCGAGCGGGTGCTCGCCGACCTCGAGCCGGTCGACGCCTCCACGTCCTTCGCCGGTGAGGACACCGTGATCCTCCCGCTCGAGCTCACCCGCCAAGCCGCCGCCGGTCGCCGCCGCGCCGCACGCCGCACCACCCGCACCGGCGTGCTGGCCAAGGTGCCCTCGGCCCCCGTCCTCGTCGGGCTGGCCGCGATGGCCATCTCCGTCGGCGGCGTCATGACCACCACCTCCCCCGACCTCGTCGCGGCCGGCCAGGTCCGCCTCGGGTCCGTGGGTGCCCTCAGCGGCACCGACGCCGTCGGCGCGGTCCGCCCCGGCGTCGTGAGCCGCGACGGAGACCGGGCTGCCGCCGAGTCCGCCGATCTCGAGGCCCAGGTCGAGGCGCAGGCCGAGCAGCGCAACGAAGCCTTGGGCCAGCTCGCGCAGAAGGCCGAGCAGCGCGCCAGCGTCCTCGCCGAGAACCGCTGGGTCCTCCCGCTGGCCGGCTACCGCCTCACCGCGACCTTCGGCGAGTACGGCCTGTGGTCGAGCTACCACACCGGCCTGGACTTCGCCGCCGACTCCGGCACCTCCCTCGTCGCCGTGGCGCGCGGTGTGGTCACCTCCACCGGCTACGACGGCGCCTACGGCAACAAGACCGTCCTCACGCTCGAGGACGGCACCGAGGTCTGGTACGCCCACCAGACCTCGATCTACGTCTCCGCCGGCGACGTCGTCGCCCCCGGTGACGTGATCGGCACCGTCGGCTCGACCGGCAACGTCACCGGCCCGCACCTGCACCTGGAGGTGCGCCCCGGTGGTGGCGACCCCGTCGACCCGCGGGCGGCGCTGATCGCGAATGGTGTGACTCCCTGACGACCCTCGCTGGTCGAGGTGCGACGAGCGCCAGCGAGGAGCCTCGAGACCCGGTGACGCGGTCGCCGACTTGACGGGGCCTCGAGGCTCGGCCGTGGCCGGCCTCGCACCTCGACCAGCAGTTCGCTACAACTTCTCCACCGGCGCGTAGCGCAGCAGCAGCCGCTTGACGCCGTCGGAGCCGAAGTCGATCGAGGCGACCGCGCGGTCGGCCTCGCCCTCGACGGACACGACCGTGCCCAGGCCGAAGGAGTCGTGGGTGACCCGGTCGCCGGCGGCGAGCGAGGGCACCGGGCGGTCGCGCTTGCGCGACTTCGACGCAGCGTCGGCGCGGGCCGCGGCGGCGGAGAAGTTGCGCCGACCCGAGGCGGTGGGGCTGCCCATCCCGCCGCCGGGGGCACCGAGAGACCCGGAGAGGTCGGGCCGCGACCAGCGGGTCTGGGCCCCCTCGGTGCGGCGCCAGTCGACCAGGTCGACCGGCATCTCGTCGAGGAAGCGCGACGCAGGGTTGTGCGATGGCGCGCCCCACGCCGAGCGGACCACCGCACGGGAGAGGTAGAGACGCTCGCGGGCCCGGGTGACGCCGACGTAGGCCAGGCGCCGCTCCTCCTCGAGCTCGGTCTGGTCGCCCAGCGCCCGCGAGTGCGGGAAGACGCCGTCCTCGAGGCCGGTGAGGAACACGATCGGGAACTCCAGCCCCTTGGCCGTGTGCAACGTCATCAAGGTGACGACCCCGACGTCCTCGCCGTCCGGGTCGTCGGGGATCTGGTCGGTGTCGGCCACCAGCGCGACCCGCTCGAGGAAGTCGGTGAGACCGGGCTCGACCAGCCCGGCGTCGACGTCGGCGGGGTCGGCAGACGGCCCGGCCTGCGGGTCCTCGGCGAACTCGCGGGCCACCGCGACGAGCTCGGCGAGGTTCTCCAGGCGGGTCGCGTCCTGCGGGTCGTCGGAGTCCTCCAGCGAGGCGAGGTAGCCCGAGCGCTCGAGGGTCGTCTCGAGGACCACGTCGGCCCGCTCGCCGCCGTCGACCATCGACTGCAGCTCCTGCACGAGGTCGACGAAGCCGCGGATGCAGCTCAGGGAGCGGGTCGCCAGGCCCGGGGCCTCGTCGGCGCGCTGCAGGGCCGACCAGAAGGAGATCCGCTCGCGCTCGGCGTACGCCGAGACGCAGGCCACCGCGCGGTCGCCGATGCCGCGCTTGGGGGTGTTGAGGATGCGCCGTAGGGAGACCTGGTCCTCGGGGTTGGCCAGCATCCGCAGGTAGGCCAAGGCGTCACGCACCTCGCGGCGCTCGTAGAACCGCACGCCCCCGACGACCTTGTAGGGCTGCCCGGTGCGGATGAAGATCTCCTCGAAGACCCGGGACTGGGCGTTGGTGCGGTAGAACACCGCGACGTCGCCGGGCTTGGCGCCGCCGTCGACCAGGGTGTCGATCTCCCCGGAGACGAAGCGGGCCTCGTCGTGCTCGTCGTCGGCGACGTAGCCGACGATCCGCTCGCCGTCGCCGGCGTCGGACCACAGCCGCTTGGGCTTGCGGCCCTTGTTGTGGCCGATGATCCCGTTGGCGGCGGTGAGGATGGTCTGGGTGGAGCGGTAGTTCTGCTCCAGCAGGATGGTCGCTGCGTCGGGGAAGTCCTCCTCGAAGTCGAGGATGTTGCGGATGTTGGCGCCGCGGAAGGCGTAGATCGACTGGTCGGCGTCGCCGACGACCATCAGCTCGGCGGGCGGGACCCGCTCGCCCTCGGCCTCGACCGAGGACTGGTCGAGGGGGTTTGCGCAGAGCTGGTGGATCAGGGCGTACTGCGCGTGGTTGGTGTCCTGGTACTCGTCGACCAGCACGTGCCGGAAGCGCCGGCGGTAGGTCTCCTTGATCTCCGGGAAGGCCTCGAAGAGGTGGACCGTGGTCATGATCAGGTCGTCGAAGTCCAGCGCGTTGGCCTCGCGCAGGCGCCGCTGGTAGAGCGTGTACGCCGCCGCGTAGGTCTCCTCCAGCTTGTTCTTCGCCTCGGCCGTGACCTGCTCGGCGTCGCGCAGCTCGTTCTTGTGGTTGCTGACCCAGTGCAGCAGCGCACCGGGCTGGTAGCGCTTGGGGTCCAGGTCGAGGTCCTGGACGACCAGCGTCATCAGCCGCTTCTGGTCCTGGGCGTCGTAGATGGAGAAGTTGGACTTCCAGGTGCCGCCCTCGCGCTCGAGCGCGCCGATCTCCTTGCGCAGGATGCGCACGCACGCGGAGTGGAACGTCGAGACCCACATGATGCGGGCGCGCCTGCCGACGAGCTCCTCGACGCGCTCCTTCATCTCGGCCGCGGCCTTGTTGGTGAAGGTGATGGCCAGGATCGAGCCCGGGTGCGCCTTGCGCTCGGAGATCGTCCAGGCGATGCGACGGGTCAGCACCCGGGTCTTGCCCGAGCCCGCGCCGGCCACGACCAGCAGCGGCGATCCCTCGTGGACGACGGCGGCCCGCTGGGGCTCGTTGAGCCCCTCGAGCAGCGCGTCGGCGGAGGGACCGGTCCGGGGGGTGCGCGGGGTCTCGAACAGCGTCTCGGTCAGCTCACTCATGCTGCCCCCAGCCTACGTCCGGCCGGGGACAGCACGAGTGCCGGTCAGGCGTCCGCCAGCCGGAGGAACTCCAGGTGCCGCTCGTACTGGTCGAGCACGTCGTCGATGAGCTGGGCCCGGGTGTAGCCCATGACGTCGTAGCCCTGGCCGCCGTCGCGCAGGTGCACCTCGAGGCGGTAGTAGCGGTCGCCGCCGCGCGGCACCCGACCGCCGTACGACGGGAGCGCGGCCGCGCAGCGCTGCACGCGGTAGACGAAGGGCTGCTCCCCCACGCCGGCGCGCAGCTCGGCAGCGGGCTCGGCGTCCTCGTCGATCACCGACTCGACCACCACGTCGACACCCTGCGCCTCGAACTCGCGGGCGACCTCCTCCAGCGCCGGCGTGGCGTCCTGGGCGAGGTACTCGTCCGCGCGCTGCCGGTCGGGGAAGTCCATCGCCCGGTGCAGCCTCGCCTGCCACGGAGCCCGACCCCGTCGGTCGCGCTCGGCCAGCGTGGTGCGGCCCGACAGTGCCCCGGTCACCGCACGGCGGCTGTCGGCGAGGTGCCCCTCGGCGGACAACGCCTTCCACAGGCCCCACATCACGCCGATCATCACGACCGCGAACGGCAGCCCGATGATGACGGTGGCGTACTGCAGCGCGTAGATGTTGCCGGCCGCGACGATGGCCAGCGTGAGCGCACCGGTGGCGACGGCCCAGAAGATGCGCAGCGGGGCGCCGGCGTCGTGGTGGGGCGACTTCAGCGTGCTGGAGAGGTTGGCCATCACCAGCGCGCCGGAGTCGGCGGAGGTCACGTAGAACAGCAGCCCGATGAGGATGAACGCGCCGGCGACGAAGGTGAAGCCGGGGTACTCCTGCAGCAGCGACCACAGCGCGGTGTCGGGGCCGCTGGCGGCGTTCACGACCTCGCGCAGGTCGGTGTTGCCGCTGCGGATCTCGCTGATGGCGGCATTGCCGAAGATCGTCACCCACATGACGATGTAGCTGAACGGGATGATCATCGTGCCGGCCACGAACTGCCGGATCGTGCGGCCGCGCGAGATGCGGGCCAGGAACAGGCCGACGAAGGCCGCCCACGCGATCCACCAGGCCCAGAAGAACAGCGTCCAGAAGCTCATCCAGTCGCCGGTGTCCTCGTAGGCGAAGGTCTCGTTGGTCAGCCCCGGCAGCATTCGGACGTAGTCGCCGACGTTGACGACCAACGAGTTCAGCAGGAAGGCGGTGCGGCCGGTGAGCAGCACGTACGCCGCCAGGCCGATGGCCAGCAGCACGTTGAACTGCGAGATCAGCTTGATGCCCTTCTCGACGCCGGTGACCGCCGAGAGGGTGGCGATGCCGATCGCCAGCACGACCAGGCCGATCTGCACCGGCAGCCCGACCGAGAGCCCGAAGACGACGTCGAGCCCGACGTTGAGGCTCACCACGCCGATGCCCAGCGAGGTGGCGACACCGAAGATGGTGCCCAGGATCGCCGCGGTGTCCGCCGCGGTGCCGATGGGGCCGTTGATGCGTTTGCCGATGATCGGGTAGAGCGCCGAGCGCACCGCCAGCGGCAGCCCCATCCGGTAGGCGAAGTAGGCCAGCGCCATGCCCATCAGGGAGTACATCCCCCACCCGGAGATGCCGTAGTGGAACAGCGTCCACACGGTGCCCTCCCGGGCCGCCTGCACCGTGCCGCCCTCGATGACCGGCGGGTTGAGGTACTGGTACGCCGGCTCGTAGACGGCGTAGAAGACCAGGTCGGTCCCGATGCCGGCCGCGAAGAGCATCGCGGCCCAGGCGCCGGTGGAGAACTCCGGCCGGGAGTGCTCGGGGCCCAGGCGCACCTTGCCGTAGCGCGAGAAGCCCAGGAAGAGCACGAACACCAGGACCGTGGTGGTCAGGGCGATGTAGTACCAGCCCAGGCTGGTGCTGACCCACCCGACGATCGTCTCGAGCGTCGAGTACGCCTGGTCGGGCACGGCCACGCACCAGATCGTCACCGCCAGGGTGACAGCGGCGGCGGTGAGGAAGACCGGCCGGTTGAGCGTCCAGTCCGGCTGGTCGTCGGGCGTGCCCGCGTCGACCGGGCGATGCTGCGTCGTGGTCATCGTCAGCTCCTCCTCAGCGGACCCGGACGGTGCCGGGGACGGCGGCGTCGTTGCGCGGGTCGCCCTCGGGGTAGAGCGGCATGCCGGTGCCGTGCTTGTAGAACGGGACGTCGAGCGCCTCGAGCGGCTCGTTGCCGGCGATCAGGTCGGCGGCCTTCTCGGCCAGCATCATCACGGGGGCGTAGATGTTGCCGTTGGTGACGTAGGGCATCACCGAGGCGTCGACCACGCGCAGGCCCTCGACGCCGTGGACCTTCATCGACGTCGGGTCGACCACGGCGTCCTCGCCGGTGCCCATCTTGGCCGTGCACGAGGGGTGCAGCGCGGTCTCGGCGTCCTCGGCGACCCAGTCGAGGATCTCCTGGTCGGTCTGCACCGAGGGTCCCGGCGAGATCTCGCCGCCGGAGAACGGCTTGAACGCCGGCGCCTCGAGGATCTCGCGGGCCTTGCGGACCATCTCGATCCACTCGCGGCGGTCGTTCTCGGTGGAGAGGTAGTTGAACTGCATCGCCGGGTGCTCCAGCGGGTCGCGGCTCCGGATCTTCAGCCAGCCGCGGACGTCGGAGTACATCGGGCCGATGTGGACCTGGTAACCGTGCTCGGCCGCGGGCTGGGAGCCGTCGTACCTGATGGCGATCGGCAGGAAGTGGAACATCAGGTTGGGGTAGGACACGTCGTCGTTGGAGCGGATGAACCCGCCCGCCTCGAAGTGGTTGGAGGCACCGACGCCCTTGCGGCCGAAGAGCCACTCGGCGCCGATGCGCGGCTTGTGGCGGTGCTTGAGCCACGGTGCGATCGAGACCGGCTGGGTGGCCGCATGCTGGATGTAGACCTCGAGGTGGTCCTGGAGGTTGGCGCCGACGCCCGGCAGGTCGGCGATCACGTCGATGCCGAGGCTGCGCAGGTGGTCGGCCGGGCCGATGCCCGAGAGCTGCAGCAGCTGCGGGGAGTTGATGGCGCCGCCGCACAGGATGACCTCGCCGGCCTCGACGCTGCGCTTGAGCTTGTAACCGCGCAGGTAGTCGACCCCGGTGACCCGCTTCCCGCTGGTGCGCAGGCCGGTGACCATCGAGAGCGTGTGGACGGTGAGGTTCTTCCGCTTGCGCACCGGGTGGAGGTAGGCCTGCGACGCGGAGAGCCGGCGGCCGCGGTGGACGTTGCGGTCGAAGCGCGCGAAGCCCTCCTGGCGGTAGCCGTTGACGTCGTCGGTCAGCGGGTGGCCGGCCTGCTGCGCGGCCTCGAAGAAGGCGTTGAACAGCGGCGAGGTGGCCGGGCCCTGCTCGAGGACCAGCGGGCCGGAGCCACCGCGCCACGCGTCGGCGGCGACGGTGCCGTCGGCCAGCATGCGCGTCTCCATGCGCTTGAAGTACGGCAGCACGTGCGCGTAGTCCCAGGTCTCCATGCCCGGGTCGGACGCCCAGCGCTCGTAGTCCATCGGGTTGCCGCGCTGGAAGATCATCCCGTTGATCGAGGAGGACCCGCCGAGCACCTTGCCGCGCGCGTGGTAGATCCGGCGTCCGTTCATGTGCGGCTCGGGCTCGGACTCGTACTTCCAGTCGTAGAGCCTGTTGCCGATCGGGTAGGGCAGCGCCGCCGGCATGTGGATGAACGGGTCGAGCTTGGTGTCGCTGCGACCCGCCTCGAGCACCAGCACGCTGACCGAGGGGTCGGCGGAGAGCCGGTTGGCGAGGGCGGACCCGGCGGAGCCCCCGCCGACGATGACGTAGTCGTAACGCTCGGTGCTCACTTCTCGGATCCCTTCTCCTCGGTGCTGCCCTCGGTGCTGTCGCTGAACCAGCCCGCACGCGCGGGTCGGGTGTTGTGCCAGATGTGCTTGGTCTCGCGGTACTCCTCGAGACCGGCCAGCCCCAGCTCGCGGCCGATGCCGCTCTGCTTCATCCCGCCCCACTCGGCCTGCGGGACGTACGGGTGGTAGTCGTTGATCCAGATCGTGCCGTGGCGCAGCCGGGCCGCGACGCGCTCGGCGCGACCGGCGTTCTCGGTCCACACCGCCCCGGCGAGGCCGTAGATCGTGTCGTTGGCGATCGAGACGGCCGCCTCCTCGCGCGCCTCGCGGTCCGCGCCGGTGAAGCGCTCGACGGTCAGCACCGGGCCGAAGCTCTCCTCCTGCACGCACGACATGTCCGCGGCGCAGTCGTCGAGGATCGTCGGCAGGTAGAAGAACCCCTCGTCGTACGCCGCCCCCTCGGGTCGCGCGCCGCCGCAGCGCAGGGTCGCGCCTTCCTCGAGCCCGGCCGCGACGTAGGCCTCGACCTTCTCGCGATGCGCTGCGGAGATCAGCGGCCCGGTCTCGGCCGAGTCGTCGAAGGGGCCGCCGAGGCGGATCTCCTTCGCCCGGCGCACCAGCTCGTCGACGACCTCGTCGTGGACGGTGTCCTCGACGATGAGCCGGGCCCCGGCCGAGCAGACCTGCCCGGAGTCGAGGAAGACCGCCGTGAGGGCGTTGTCGATGGCCGCATCCAGGTCGGCGTCGGCGAAGACGATGTTGGGGTTCTTGCCGCCGAGCTCCAGGGCCACGCGCTTCACCGTCGGGGCGGCCGCGGCCATGATCCGGCGGCCGGTCACGACGCCGCCGGTGAAGGACACCAGGTCGACCTCCGGGGCCTCGGTGAGCACCGGTCCCACCGCGTCGCCGGCACCCGTGACGAGGTTGGCCACGCCCGCCGGCAGGCCCACGTCGCTCAGGGCGTCCATCAGCCACATGGCCGTGGACGGCGTCAGCTCGCTCGGCTTGAGCACGAAGGTGTTGCCCGCGGCCAGCGCCGGCGCGACCTTCCACGCGGTCTGCAGCAACGGGTAGTTCCACGGCGTGATCAGGCTGCACACGCCCACCGGCTCGTGCACGACCCGGCTCCGCACGTCGGGCATCCCGGGGTCGACCACGCGACCGGACTCGGCCTGGGCGAGCGAGGCGAAGTGCCGGAACACCCCGACGATGTCGTCGACGTCGATCTGGCTCTCCACGAAGCGCTTGCCGGTGTCGAGGGACTCCCGGCGGGCGACCTCGTCCTTGTCGGACTCGAGCCGGTCGGCCAGGCGGTGCAGCAGCGCCGCCCGCTCCGGCGCCGGGGTGCGGGGCCAGGGACCGTTGTCGAAGGCGCGGCGGGCGGACAGGACGGCGGCCACCGCGTCGTCGGCACCGCCCTCGGACACGGTGCGCACCGGCGTACCGTCCGCGGGGCAGCGGATCTCGCGGGTGCCGCCATCGGCGGCGTCACGCCACTTTCCGTCGATGAAGAGGCTCGGGTCGGACATGGGGATGCACGGCTCCTCGGGTCGGTGTCTGCGTCCGACGCCGGGCCGTGCGAGTGGGTGCTGCGACCACGGCCGCACCCGGCGTCCACGTGGCGGTGATGGCGGCGCGACCGCGAGGGCCCGACGGGGGCGTCGAGCACGTGGCCGCCTCACCCCAGTGACAGCAGCGTGCCTACCTGAGAGCAGGCTGAAACGTCCCCTGGCTCACACCGGGGGATTCTTTACCCCTGGGCGGGGCGGCGCCCCAGGGCCAACGGGTCAGGCCCAGGCGTGCGCGGGCGACCAGAAGACGGCGATCGCCACGTTGAGCACCGACAGCGCCAGCAGCCCGGCCCACAGGCCCTGCGGGATGCTCGGCTTGCGCACGTTGACCATCACCAGCACGAGGACGACCAGGCCGATGAGCAGCTTGACGCCGACCTTGGTGTTGTTCGGCTCCTGGTCCCCGGCCGAGAGCACCCCGACCAGCGCGAGCCCGGCGAGGAACGCGGTGCCCGCGCCGTCACGCATCGCCGCGTTCACCTTCTTCTCCCCCGGGCCCGCCTGGGCGATCAGGCCGCCGATGAGCGCGGCGAAGCCGAGGATGTGCACGAACAGCAGGATCAGGCGCAGGGTCTCCACGCCTGGATCGTACGGCCTCACCACCCCAGGTCGTGTCCCCACCGCTGGTCGACGCGGCGCGCCAGCGCCGTCTCGAGACCCCGCCCCCACCGCTGGTTGAGGTGCGAGGAGCGCCAGCGACGAGCCTCGAAACCCCGTACGCCGACAAGCAACCTGCTCCAC